>CAYRSB010000004.1:0-109085 GCA_964426875.1 uncultured Atribacterota bacterium | reverse complement strand
TCATTAAAAACGTTTAACCATAGTTTTCCACTTTTTCAGTAGTAAATCTGAAAGTGGTTCGAGGTGAGAAGTATGCTTGAAGCACTGAAAGAAAAGGTGTGGCGGGCAAATCTGGAATTGCAGAAAAAAGGGCTGGTGCTCTATACCTGGGGGAATGCCAGCGAAATCGTGCGTGACGAGGGGCTGGTGGTGATTAAGCCCAGTGGGGTACCGTATGAAGAATTGCGTCCAGAATCCATGGTGGTTGTGGATCTTGATGGGAGGATAGTAGAAGGAAAATTGCGCCCTTCGGTGGATACGAAAATTCACCTTGATCTTTACAAGTTTTTCCCCGAGATTGGGGGTGTGGTCCACACCCATTCTACGTATGCCTGTGCCTGGGCGCAGGCCTGCTTGGATATTCCCTGCCTTGGAGGGACTCACGCTGACTATTTCTTTGGTCCTATTCCCTGCACACGTCCGCTTTCTGAAGAGGAAGTGGAGCGGTCATTCGAAGGGGATACAGGAAAAGTGATTGCAGAACGCTTTGTCGGTATAAAACCTTTGGAGGTTCCTGGAGTTCTGGTTGCCTACCATGGCCCCTTTACCTGGGGAAAGGATGCCGATGAGGCTGTATTTCACAGTGTGGTCTTAGAAGAAATTGCCCGCATGAACTGGCTGACGCTTGTGATTAATCCGAAAGCGATACCACTTTCTCCCAAGATGCTTGAGAAGCGGTATTTCCGTAAACACGGTAAGAATGCCCACTATGGGCAGAGATCGTTACATTAAACTGGAAATCTTTGAGAGACGAACGTGGTGGAATATATTGCACTCTATGGAGTAAAGGTCCCGGTTATTGGTTTTGGCACCTGGGACATACGGGGTAAGGAAGGAGAAAAGGCAGTTCTGAGTGCACTTTCTCTGGGGTACCGTCATATTGACACGGCTGGATTTTATGACAACGAGGAACGGGTAGGATTTGCCATTCAGAAATCTGGTGTACCGAGAGAGGAGATTTTTTTAACCACTCAAGTCTAGTATACACGTTTGCATTGAGAGGATTTGAGTCGTTCCACACCATTGGTAATCCAGAGCTGTTTTCGGTAGCGCCCTGCTAAGTCCATTCTTGCCTGACATTCTCAAAGGGAGCTTCAAGTTGCTTTATTGCCTGGGGTGGTTTGGTAGGAAAGGCCACTTATCTTTTCCTCAAGAAGGAGCTGGTTGTCTCCATATCTGGGGCATCGAAGTGGAGTTCCCCTTGAGTGTTTGAGGTGAATCTCAGGATGTTTGGAATACAATGGGTTGAGTTGTTGCCAGGGAACTCCCTGGAAGTATACTTCTTTGACCTTTACCAGTCCTCTATGGTCATCGCTCAGTGCAAGATCTACTCCCTGAAGGCCTCTCTCCTTGGGCTTAGAGAAGATTTCTTTCCACAAATCCTCTGCTCCTTGCCCCAAGCATGAGTCCTCAGATCTCCTGGTATCCATTCTGGTTCACTCTGGTTGCCATGAGGACATGGGAGGACCTCACTCTACCTCCCTCTTCTCTGGATTTCTGGAGCATCGACCGAAAGAAGGGGGCATTCCACCCCCGTACCCTTCAATGAACCCCTTCCAAGAGGTCGATACGGTGGATGTGGGGAGTTCCATTCCGCAAGTTCTGAGACAGAAGCTTACCCCTTCCTTTTGGATGAACCATGGCCAAAAAGGGTACTCTTCACTCCGTTGGTAGGTGCATGGAGATCTCTGGGGAACGTTCCCAAGATCTATTTGGGGGACCTCAAAGACAATCTGTCCAAACCTTGATCCCATCTTTTTCTCTCAGTGTTCATTCTGGTGTTCCCTTTCTCTTCGGTACATTCCTAAGGCTTTGCCTTAGGCCCTTGGTAACCTGAGCCTCAAGGATCTGGTTCAAACTCCCCACAGTCGAGCTCAACCAACCATCATCTTGTGAAAATAACTCTTGTAAAATATCGCTGCCTCCGGTGACCTGATGCTGGGCTATCCTCCATAACCTCCTGGTGAGGATACTTATTTATTAGGATGTATGGATGCGGAGAATTTGGATTTCGAAGAGCTACACCTCCCGGTAAGGTTGTTTGCTTACCCTTTATTTCCAGAAGGAAGGTGGCCTTTCCTACTCCCTTATCCCACCTTTTCCACACACTATGACGGACATAACTCACTCGGGGCATTCCTTTAGGAAAAAATCAAAAAGAGAGTCAAGGAAATCTTGGAAGCGATCATTTACTTCCCTGGAACAAGAAGCCTTCCTGGGAGAGAAGAAAGATTGGGTCTTGAAGCCCTGATGAGGAAAATCGAAGACCTCGCCATTCTGAGAACAGGAAAAAGGGGTTCCATCCCCTCTTTTTGGAATCCTACAAGCCAATCCTCTCCTTTCTGAATGCACTCATTTTGGCTCTGTGGTAGAGACAGGTATTCCACCAGAGACTGCCCGCACAGTGAAGAGCCCTTTTCAAGGAGAGACACTCTCCGGGATGGATTTTCCCGGATGAGGAGTTTAGTCAAGGAGAAGAGGGAAGAGTGGCAAAGACAACCACTCACCAAATGGTACCCCATCCCTCCCTCCCTCACCATCCATCTCCTCTACCCAAGTTTTTCAGAGCTCCATTCGTACTCCCAATACCTGAAAAGTGCTCCATCAAGGAAGCGAAAAGGAAAAGCAGAGCCAAAGAGTCTCCCCCAATCCTAAAGTAAAGGAGAAGCCCTTCTTCCTTGTCGGTAGAGAACGGAACGAGAAGTGTGCCAGGAGAGTACTCCCTCATTGCTCTCTTGAGGGAGGACTCTTGAGCTTCAGGGGTGAAACAGTACAGCAAAAGAGGAGAGTTGACATGTATGACACAAGATTGTTGGTGCAACCACAAGCTTGGCCTTGAATACGTTGAGAAAATTGAGTGTAAACTATTTATTTCTTCGATCTCGCCCGCGAGGAGTGTCAACTACCCACGGTCTTCACGGTCAAAAGGAGCTTGTCTTTGCAGCCGGAGAGAAACTCTTGCAGGGCTCCAAGCTTGTGGAGGATCCTTCCCTCTCATTTCATCCAGGCTTTTTCGCCTTCCACCCCGAGTAGGTGTACTGTTAGGATACCCTCGTCCCTCAAGGTGCGTGCTTCCATGGCATTAATTCCCGAGATACTACCTTCGCTCTCCCTTTTAAGATATAATGGGGCAAGCGGGCAGGTTCGTTCGTGATACAGACTTCTCCGCCCATGGAGGCTGGAGAAGTCCTGAAGATAAAAGGAGCATAGATTTTCCCTGCAAAGTGAAGGAGGTGAGGCACAAAGCAAGAACATCCTAAGGTTTTTCATGGAGTTACAGTGATTCTTGGTAGTGGAGGAAAAACAATACAAACGATAGGAGGTTTGGAGAATGAAAAAGATGTTATGGGTACCGCTTCTGAGTTTCCTTCTCGTGGGGTTCCTGCTTCTTGGTGTCGGGATGGCCGAGGAAGAACTTGTCTTTGCCACTGTGGTGAAATCGGTGGCCTTTAACTGGTTCATGCGCATGGAGGAAGGCATTCTTCAATTCGGTAAGGATTACAACGTTAAGGCATTTATGGAAGGACCTTCAGTCGCAGACTCGGCCCAGCAAGTAGCAATCATCGAAAATCTCATTGCTCAAAAGGTCGATGCCATCGTCAACGTTCCCTATGGAGTGGAGGAGCATGAACCGGTCCAGAAGAAGGCGATGGATGCAGGAATCGTGGTGGTAACCCATGAGGCTTCCTTTGTAAAGAACGCACACTACGACCTTGAGGCCTTCGATAACAAAGCGTATGGAGAAGAGATGATGCGGGAATTGGCCGCTCGGATGGGTGAAAAGGGAAAGTATGTTCAGTTTGTAGGATCCCTCACCAATGCTTCCCATAATGAATGGATGGATGCTGCTTTAGCGTATCAAAAGGAACACTATCCGAACATGGAGTGCATTGGAAAATATGAGAGCAAGGAAGATCAGGAAGTAGTCTACAACACCGTCAAAGACCTTCTCAAGGCCCATCCAGACCTTGTAGGTGTCATGGGGGCTTCTGCCCTTGATGTTGTCGGAGCCGGACGGGTGTTTGAGGAAATGGGCCTCTCCGACAAAACCGTGGTAGTGGGCACAAGCATCCCCTCCTACGCCGGGGAACTCCTGAAAACCGGAGCAGTGGACTTGGCCATGGCCTGGGATCCGGCCACTGCCGGGTACGCAGCGAATGTTGTAGCCTATAAGGTACTCAAGGGAGAGAAGATCGAAGAGGGCACGGATCTCGGCATTCCTGGGTACGAATCCATCACCATCGTTACCAACGAGAATGGTGTCCCGGTGATCTACGGTAAGGGCTGGATTAAGATGGACGCCTCTAATATGGACCAGTATCCATTCTAAGAAAGGGCCGGGCAAAAGCTCGATCTGGGGATCACACAGGGATGGGTGAGGAATTCCTTCGTGTCGAACACATAAGCAAGCGCTTTTCAGGCGTCCAGGCTCTCTCTGACGTAAGTTTTGCCATAAGACAGGGGGAAGTTTTGGGCCTTGTGGGGGAGAATGGTTCGGGAAAGTCCACCATGATCAAGATTATCGCCGGGGTATATGAGCCCGACGGGGGTGATGTCTACATCGGTCAACATCACTACAAAAGACTCACACCCATTGTTGCCATCCGAGAAGGAATCCAGGTTATCTACCAGGACTTTCTCCTCTTCCCCAACCTCACCGTTGCCGAGAATATCGGTATCAACCGGGTCATCGCCCAGGGGAAGAACGTTGTCGACTGGAAAGAGGTGCGGAAGAGGGCCGAAGAGGCCCTCTTCCGTATCGGTGTCGATATTCCCCTTGAGGTTCCTGTCGGCGAACTCTCTACCGCCGATCGACAAATCATCGCTATAGCTCGTGCCCTCCTTGAAGAAGCCCGGCTTATCATCATGGATGAACCTACTACTGCTCTTACCTGGCGTGAGGTCCAGCAACTCTTCCAAATCATCAACGAACTCAAGAGACAGGGTATTTCGATCCTCTTTGTAAGCCACAAACTGAACGAGGTGAAGGCCGTCTCTGACCGCATCCTGGTTTTTCGTGATGGCAGGAAAGTCCTTGATGAGGAGGCTCAAAACCTCGACATCCAGACCATAGAGTACTATATGACTGGTAGGCACATCGGTGAGGCCTTTCACGCCTATGGGGCGGAGGCAAAAGGTTCCCCTCTCCTTGAGGTACGACACCTCACACTTACCCACAGTTTTGCCGATGTGTCATTCACCCTGCATCGGGGGGAGGTTCTCGGCATCACGGGTCTCCTTGGTTCGGGGAGAACGGAGCTCGCCCGTTCTCTTTTCGGCGAGTTGCCGGCCGAAACAGGGGAGATTTTCTTAGAGGGAAGAAAGGTCTCCATAAGGAGTATTCAAGATGCCATGGTCTTGGGGATCGGATATGTACCCGAGGACCGGGTGAACGAGGGCCTTTTCCTTCTTCAGTCAATTGTCAATAACGTTGCAGTTTGCGTTCTTGATAACTTGTCCCGTCGGTGGGGAATTGTTGATGTGAGAAAAAAGACAAGCTTAGCTCAGGAATGGGTAGAACGACTCGAAGTGAAAACCGCCTCCTTGGAGAGCCCGGTAGGTAGCCTCTCGGGAGGAAACCAACAGCGGATTGTGCTTGCAAAGTGGTTGGCCAGACGCCCCAAAATTCTCATCCTTAACGGTCCGACGGTGGGAGTAGACGTGGGCTCAAAGGCGTACATCCATGAGCTTATTCGTAATCTGGCCCAGGAGGGGATGGGAGTCGTCCTCATTTCTGACGATATTCCTGAACTTTTGGCTACGTGCCGTCGTATCCTGTTGATGAAGCAGGGAAGAGTGGTACGAGAGTTCCTCCGGGAAGCAATCAACGAGGAGGAATTGTACCGACATCTTGTGGCTGGGGAGTGAAATATGAGAGGAATCCTCCGCTCACGGGAATTCGTAGTCTTTGTAATTCTCATTCTCATTTCGATGATCATTGGTGTTCGAAACCCGCTCTTCTTTTCGGCGGCTACTCTTTTTGACCTCATCCGCGGCTCCATTGTCTACTGTATCATGGCCCTTGGGGTACTTATGGTTCTCGTCTCTGGGAATGTGGACATTTCCTTCGTGGCCATTGCCGCGATGACTTCCTATACGACACACATGCTCTTTCTCCGCCTCCATTATGAAGGAGGAATTCTCTTCTACCTTCTTTTGGCCACGAGCTTGGGATTTGGAATCGGCTTTCTCATGGGGGTCATTTCCACCCGGTTCCAGCTCCCCGTTTTCTATGTATCCCTGGGGTATCAGACCCTCTGGTATGGGTTTACCCTCTTCTTCTTGGGTCGTAACATCAACTTCAAACTTCCCAAAGGATTGGTAGGATACTACTCTCGATTCCTTTTCCGGGTAAAGGACCCCATCGCTGGGGAGTCAGGATTACATGTGTCGGTACTCTACCTTGCGGTAATCACTCTCTTCATCTTCTGGCTTCTCAATTACACCGCTTTTGGTCGAGGTTTGTATGCCATGGGGGGGAACAGGGAGGCGGCGATTCGAGCAGGTTTTGATGTGCGACGTATTACCGCACTTGCCCTGGCCTGCAGTGGCGCTCTTGCCGCGATTGCAGGGGTTGTGCAGAATGCGTACAGTCGTTCTTTTAACCCCGTTCTCTTCATGGGGCAGGACCTTGATGTCATTGCTGCCGTGGTGCTTGGAGGAGCAGCCATAACCGGTGGTCAAGGAACGGTTCTTGGGACCATCCTGGGGGTTTTCCTCATTCAAGTGCTCGCCCGAGGGTTGATCTTTATGGGTGTTTCGGCCGAGTGGCAGCGGATGGTGACGGGTCTTGTTCTGATCGTCTTCATTTCCATTCCTGTTCTCATGGAGAAGCGGCGAGGATACAAGAAGCAGGTCGCCCTCTGAGGTGGGAAGAATGGAACACATCGCTTTAGGGAAAAAGCTTGTAAGACTGAGACTCGGCGACCGAGTTGTCCTTCTCCTTGTCCTACTTGTAGGGATCATCGTTCTTTTTGGCGTTGCAGAACGACGATTCTTTACACCCCTCAGTATCAGCTCCATAGCCTTTCAGTGTCCGGAGATTGGATTCATGGGGCTTGGAATGGCACTGGCCATGATTGTGGGAGGAGTAAATCTCTCCATCAACGATACAGCCAATCTCTCCGCTCTTATGACGGGGCTTTTTCTTCTGCGGGTGGCTCCGCTTTTTATCGGAAGCACTGCCCTTTCGGTAGGGGCGGGAATAGTCATTGCTCTGGCAATGGGGTTTCTGTGTGGGGTCCTCAATGGCTTTTTGATTGGATATGTGGGCGCACCCCCCATTCTCGTTACTCTTGCTACTTTGACCTTGTATCGGGGAATTTCGGTGGTAATCACTGGAGGGAAAAGTCTCGCTGGGTTTCCGGAAGAGTTATCCCTTATCGGCCATGGAGTAGTGGGTGGTGTTCCCGTTTCTTTTCTCCTTCTTATCGGTGTTAGTGTGGTGATCCATCTTGTTCTTGAACACACTTCCTTCGGCTTTCAAGTTCGCATGGTGGGGACGAACTACCTCGCGGCCAAATTTTCGGGTATCCGTAATGCACTCGTCATTCTCAAGGTGTATGCTGTAAGCGGTCTTCTGGGAGCCGTTGCGGGAATCATCATCATGAGTCGTACCAATTCCGTGGCGTACGAGTACGGAACGAGGACCTATATCCTCCTTACGCTCCTCATCTCCGTTTTGGGAGGAACATCTCCAGGCTTTGGGAGTGTTCTGGGAGTGTTCCTTGCCACTCTTATCCTCCAGGTCCTCTCCACCGGTTTTCAGATGGTTCTCTCAGGAGTGAGGGGAAGCGCCTTCTTTAAGGATTTCTCCTGGGGGGCTATTTTTATCGCCTTCCTTGTCGTGAATCAGCTGGTGGGTTCCTTGCGGAGAAGGGGGTAAGACAGGCCTTGGACGAACCCTGGAAAAAGCTGGGGCAAATCCTTGTGGAATACTCAACAGGTGTGCAACCGAAAGAAAAAGTCCTGATTGCCATGGGCGAGGTGGAGACCTTCCCCCTGGTCTGTGCGGTGTATGAAGCATGCGTAAAGGTTAGGGCCTACCCTCAGGTCCAATTCCTTTCCGAAAATCTCAACCGCATTCTCCTGAAGTATGGGAGTGAGGAGCATATAAGCTGGGTGCCTGAACTTGAGGCGTACGGCATGGAGTGGGCCGATGTGTACTTTGGGCTGCGCGGGGCGCACAATCTGAGTCTTTTCTGGGATATACCGAGTGAGCGGCTCTCAAAGTTCAGACACACCTTGGGAAAGCTCTCTGCCATGCGCTGGGAGAAGACTCGCTGGTGCCTTGTCCGGGTTCCGAATGCCCTCATGGCCCAGCAGGCGGGAGTGGATGAGGAGACACTCTGCGACATGTTCTTCCAGGCGTGTTTCCTTGACTGGTCTGCCCTGAGCAGACAATGGCACTTTTGGGCGGATGCTTTAAGTAGCGGTAGGATGGTACGGGTGGTAGGCCAGGGCACAGACCTTCGCTTTTCAGTGGAGGGCAGGAAGTGGCTGGTGTGCGATGGTAAGATTAACATGCCTGATGGGGAAATTATGACTGCCCCGGTGGAGGAGAGTGTCGACGGCTACATTACCTTCGATTTTCCTGGAGTTCTTGGGGGAAGGCTGGTAGAGGATATTTTCCTTCGCTGGGAGAGGGGAGAACTCGTTGAGGCTCTGGCTTCTGCCAACGAGGATTTCCTGTGGTCCGTTCTCCGGACCGATTCCGGGGCCAGTCGCATCGGGGAATTTGCCTTCGGAACGAATCCCAAGATTGTCCATTTCTCGAAGGACATTCTCTTTGACGAGAAGATCGACGGTACCGTTCACATTGCCTTGGGGAGGGCATATCCCCAAACAGGAGGAATCAATACCTCTGCAATCCACTGGGACCTGGTGAAGGACTTAAGGCGAGAAGGCGAGGTATACCTTGATGGGGTCCTCATCTTCAAGAATGGTAAGATGATCCTCTGAGGGGAAGGGTGGCATGGGAAAGGGTTACCTTTTAGGGGTGGACATCGGCACGTATTCATCCAAAGGAGTTTTGGTGGATGAGGTGGGCCACATTGTAGCCAGTGCGGTTACCTCTCATGAGGTCGATATGCCTCGCCCGGGGCATTTCGAGCATGACGCTGAGGGTGTGTGGTGGCACGACTTTGTAGTCATCGTTCGTTCCCTTCTTGCCCAGACGGGTATAGACCCGCGGTCCATTCTCAGCATAGGAACAAGTGGTATCGGTCCCTGTGTGCTACCGGTGGACGAAGAAGGCAAACCCTTGCGTCGGGCAATCCTCTACGGCATCGATACCCGAGCTACACAGGAGATTGCCTATCTTGAAGGACTCTTGGGAAGGGAAAACATTTTCAAGCGGTGTGGTGTGTACCTCGATTCGCAGACCGCCGGCCCAAAGATTCTATGGATCAGAAACAATGAGCCCGAGGTCTATAGGAGAGCGCGTTGGTTTCTCACCAGTCAGGGGTATCTGGTCTACAAGCTCACGGGAATTCCCAGTATCGACATCTACACCGCTGCAAGTTTTGCTCCCCTTTTCGATCTGGAGCGCTTCTTGTGGCGGGAAGATCTGGCGGAATACATCACTCCTTCGAATAGACTTCCCCAAGTGTATTGGAGTGTCGAGGTGGTGGGGAAGGTCAAAAGAGAGGCAGCCCAGGAAACGGGCTTAGCCGAGGGAACACCAGTTGTTGCCGGCACTGCAGATGCTGCGGCGGAGTCGGTGAGTGTGGGTGTGCGGGACTTTGGGGACATGATGCTCATGTTGGGAAGCAGTGTCTTCTTCATCGTGAAGGTTCAAGAGCTTGTGAAGACAAGACGTTTCTGGAGTGCTCCCTTCCTTGAGAACGACACTTTCGCCTTCCTTGGGGGTATGTCCACCGGCGGGAGTCTGACCAAGTGGTTTCGAGACCACTTTGCCCCTCTTGAGGTGGAGGGGGGAAAAGAGGGTCGGGAGACGGCCTATGAAGCCCTGGCCAGACTTGCATCTCAATCGACAATAGGGGCAAGAGGTCTCATTGCTTTGCCGTACTTTGCCGGCGAGCGGACACCTCTTCGCGATCCCCAGGCGGTAGGGATGCTCTTTGGGCTGCGTTTGGAGCATGCTCGGGGTGATGTGTACCGGGCCATTCTTGAGAGCGTGGGTTTCGGCATTCGCCACAATCTCGAGGCCATGCGTGAAGAAGGGGTGTGCCCCAAACGTGTTTTTGCGGTGGGTGGGGGCACGAAGAATACCATTTGGATGCGCATCATCGCCGATATTGCGAACATGCCCCTCGTCGTTTCCGAACCTCAAATAGGGGCCAGTTACGGTGATGCCTTCATGGCGGGAGTGGGCATTGGGTTTTTTTCGGGGTTACAGGAGATAACCCGTTGGGTCCGTGTTCGTGAAATCGTGGAGCCCTCTTTGGAGAATCACAAGGAGTATGCCCTATACTATGAGCTCTTTCGCCGTCTCTACGAAGTGAATAGGCCTCTCATGGAGAAGCTTTCTGAGCTGGTGAGAAAAGAGGAGGAATGATCTTATGAGTACGAGCTGGTTGAAGGACGTTTTTGGTTATGAGAAACCTATTATTGCCATGTGTCACCTGCGCGCTCTGCCTGGAGACCCAGGCTACGACCGGGAAGGAGGAATGGCCAAAGTCATCGAGCAGGCTCGCCGAGATCTTACGGCTCTCCAGAATGGTGGAGTCGATGCGGTTATGTTCTCCAACGAGTTCAGTTTCCCTTACATGACCCGAGTAGAAACAGTTACCGTGGCAGCGATGGCACGGGTCATCGGAGAACTCATGGATGACATAAAGGTACCCTTTGGGGTGAACGTTCTCTGGGACCCGGTGGCTTCTCTCGACCTCGCTGCAGCTACCGGAGCGAAGTTCGTGCGGGAGATTTTCACCGGGGTCTATGCCAGCGATTTCGGTCTCTGGAACACAAACTGTGGGGCTACGGTCCGCCATCAGTGTGCCATAGGCGCAGAGAAGGTGAAACTCTTCTTCAACATCGTGCCGGAGGCAGCACGGTACTTGGCCGACCGGGATATTGTGGATATTGCCCGATCGACAGTCTTCAATGCCCGTCCCGATGCCCTCTGCGTTTCGGGTTTGATTGCAGGTGTAGCAACGGATGTCCAGATTCTTAAGCGGGTGAAAGAGGCTGTGTCCGATGTCCCTGTCTTTGCCAATACGGGTGTGCGTCTTGAGAACGTAGAAGAGCAACTGAGCATTGCCGATGGGGCAATTGTTGGCACGACCTTTAAGTATGACGGGGTCTTTGAAAACCCTGTCGATGAGAGACGTGTAAAGGCCTTTATGGAGAAGGTTAAGTCTCTACGGTCTCGGAAACATGAATAATGACCTTCTTGAGGCGATGGTCTCCGCGGCCCTCGAGGGAGGCAAAGTCGTCAGGGCATATTTCCGAAGTAAAAACCTTCGGGTTGTTCAAAAGAGTGTCTCCTATGACCTCGTAACAATAGCCGATCACGAGGCACAGAAGGCCATCGTTTCCGTCCTTCAGAGCACCTTCCCTCATATCCCCATTGTAGAGGAAGAGGGTGGGAGATTGGTGTCTCACTCGAGAGCCTTTTATGTAGACCCCCTTGATGGGACATTCAACTTCGCACGGGGTATACCCCTTTTTGCTGTTTCCTTAGGATACTGGGAGGATGATAGACCCCGGGTGGGTGTTGTGTACGATCCTCTGCGGGAGGATGTATTCACTGCCAGGGCAGGAGAGGGGGCCTTTTGGAATAACGAGAGGGTTTGGGTTTCAGATGTTGTTTCCGTTGAGGGAAGCGTGCTTGTCACCGGCGTTCCCTATGCCCAAAAGACGTTCCCCAGGGTGATTGAGGACCTCAGAGTAATCATTCGGCACACCGATATCCGTGTCCTGGGAAGTGCGAGTCTGAACCTGTGCTACCTTGCGGCAGGGATTATTGATGGTTATTGGGAGTATGCCCTCTCACCTTGGGACCTGGCGGCAGGGGTTCTTATAGCTCGGGAGGCGGGGGCAATAGTCACCCATCCCTCGGGGAAGCCCTTCTCTCTCTTTTTAGGGGATGTCCTTGCGGCGAATCCCAGTATTTACCCAAAACTTCTTGCCCTTCTTCAAGAAAGCGCCGATCGGGTTTCCGATTTTCTCGGAGAGCCCTGAGACGGGCATGACCCTAAAAGGTATTCCGGTAGTTAGGTTCGTCTCAGGGTTCCTCTCCATATGTGTGAGCGTCCATACAAGATTGGGACTCAAGATTCATAAAGAAATCGTGGTTAGTACAAAGAATATCGTGCCACTCCATTTGCTGTGTTTTTCGCCATGGGGTGACTCACAAATGCTGCCAAAGGTTGTTGATACAGCATGAGCAGGGTCAAAGGCACAGCCGAAAGAGGAGGAAGATAAGAAATGGCAAGCACCAGCGCAAAACTGAGGTTGCGCATGCCCACATTGTAGACTACAGCTATCCTGGTACCCCACTCGCGCTTGGGCAATACCGAAGAACCAATATACCCCAAAATCCCATCGCACTTCAGGTGCTACTCTCGCTGCGTTAGTTAGAAAGTGAGGCCACCACTTGAACGAGCGAAACACTGGCAACCATCGTTCATGAAGCTGGTCAAAAACACACCCACAATACTGGGCAGAGTCACCCTACAGAGCAAGTTGCGGAGTAAGGATGGTGTCTAAGGTTACCGTTGCTAAGGCTAAAGCGGTATTACCACCCGTAACTGAGGTCCAAATGATAGAGGCAACTCCCACCGGAACTGTCGCACCAATCAAAAAACCAAGTTGGGTGTAAAAATCCCGCGCAAAGAAAAAGTGGCCCAACAAAAAAGCTATTACCAGCATAACCAGGGGATGAGACACAACATCCACAAAAGAACCTCAAGATGCGCAAGAGCTCTAAGTTCGTTAGAACACGTTTTTCCTCGACACATAATGCTTCTTCTCTCTTACTCCCAGGCTCCTCTATCTGCCGATAGAAAAACACTTTGGGCAATGCCGTATCTTCAACACATGGCTCTTCAGGGTGGATTTCCATCCCGGGATTTCTTTTTATGAGGCACCAGGTTCGAGAATTGAAAGAGGAAACAAAAAGGGGTAATCCGGAAGCTCAGAAAAACCCAGCAAAGAGAGACAGTTCGAAGTCTTGTTTTTCTCCTGGTGAGCCGTGCAGGAATCGAACCTGCGACACCCGGATTAAAAGTCCGGTGCTCTACCTGCTGAGCTAACGGCCCACCGAGCAAAAAGAATATACTATGAAACAAGAGGTGAGTCAAGCAGAGCCGGTAAATTTGTGTTTCTCAGGATACTTGCCCGGTTTACTCTTTCCCAAGGTATTGCACAAGAGAGGGGGAGTAAGTAAAATACAGTCAGGCGCGCCCGTAGCTCAATAGGATAGAGCAACGGACTTCTAATCCGTAGGTTGTGGGTTCGATTCCCGCCGGGCGCGCCAGGGTTTTTTCAAGGATTTGAGGCCTCTTCTTTGGCCAGGATTTTTAAGAGCCACGGACTTGCCGTTTTTTCCGAGCTCGCTTGGGCCGTCAAAAAGCCCTCTATCGTTGACGGGAATCCCTTACTGTGTTATCATTCCAAAAGAAGCCCTCGCTTGAGGCATCGGTTAGAGGAAGTAAACCATGATTTCTTCCTTATGGGAGAGGGGTTGTTATCTTTCTACTCCTTGCACCTGCTTTAGTTCTTATTTTTGGACTTCTGCTGTACCTGCTCGGTTATTCCTTCTACGTTAGCCTGTTCGACTTAAACCTAACTCGCCCCGGCACAAGGCCCTTTGTGGGTCTGGGAAACTACCTTGAAGCTCTTGTGAACAGGCAATTCTGGAGTAGTGTTTCGAAAACTGTCTACTTTGCAGGTCTAACCGTATCCGTGGAAATTCTGGTGGGTATGGCAATCGCCCTGCTCCTCAGACAGAAATTCTACGGGAGAGGCTTTGTAAGGGGTATCGTCATACTCCCTTGGGCCCTTCCCACAGTGGTCAACGGAATCATGTGGAAGTGGATTTACAACGCTAATTTCGGACTACTGAATGCCTTGCTTTTCAAGACGGGGCTCATAGACAAATACCAGGTCTGGCTTGGGGATGCCTGGCGCGCCCTTCATTTTGTGATGCTTGCCAACATATGGAAGGAGACCCCGGTCGGTGTCCTGATGCTTCTTGCGGCCTTGGAGGTAATTCCTGGAGAACTTTATGAGGCTGCTTCGGTAGACGGCGCTACCGCTTGGCAGAGGTTCAGGTATATTACTTTGCCCCTTTTGAAACCGATGATTTTTATCTTGTTTATCATTAAGACCGTCTGGGCAATTCGGGAGTTCGATCTTATATACATAGTCACTCGTGGTGGTCCCGCAGGAGGGACTATGGTATTGAGCTACCTCGCTTACCTGAACAGCTTCAAGTTCTTCCGGATGAGTTATGGGAGTGCAATAGCTTATCTTATAGTAGGGATTGCTCTTTTGCTTGGGATTCCCTATCTTTTAGGTTTTAGGCAACCTCGAGAGGAGGAAGTTTAAGCACGTGCTTTCTGGAAGAAGGGGGACAATGACTAAGATACTTCTTTACATAGCAGTTCTCGTTCTGGTTGCCGTAGTGTTGTCTCCGTATCTTTGGTTGTTCATCTCCAGTATTTCCACAAAGGCAGATTTGACCAAAGTACCATTGTCCTTTTTCCCTCCAAAACCGACCTTTGAGAGTTACTCCCGTCTTTTTAGGGGAGGAGTAGGGGTGACCGATGCAGCCTCACAGTTTAAGCTCGCCGTCTTAAATAGCCTGGCTGTGGCTTTGATGGTAGCATTCATTTCGGTTTTCGTTGGTTCTCTTGCTGCATACAGTCTGACGCGGTTTCGATTTGAAGGTCGAGATCTCTGAATTTCCTTGTTATTATTCCGCAGCTCCTTCCCCCGATTGCCCTTATTATTCCTCTGTATCTCATTATTAGAGGATTGGGCCTTCTTGACACAAAGCTTGCACTTGTGCTCACCTATAACTCCTTTGTTTTACCCCTGGTGGTCTGGCTTATGATCGGGCACTTTCGTTCTGTACCCGTTGAGCTGGAAGAGGCTGCCCGCATCGACGGTTGTTCTCGCATAGGAGTGCTGTTCAGGATAATCCTTCCTTTGGTGTTTCCCGGCATAGCAGCCACCTCTATATTTGCCTTTATCATCGCCTGGAACGAATTCTTCTATGCCCTGATTTTTCTCTTCGACTTTGAGTTCAAAAACGCTTTCCGTTCTGGTTGAGGAATTCAGCAGCAAATTCGGGGAAGACTATGTACTGATGAGTGCAGGAGGGGTTTTAGCCAGTTTACCCCCCGTGGTTCTTGCCCTCGTCTTCCAGCGATACATTGTGCAGGGTCTAACGGCAGGAGCAGTGAAGGGTTAGTTTGAAAAGAATGGGGGTGAGAGAAGAAAATTTGATTTTTTTGAGGGTTCGTGACCGCAGTGAGAGGCAAAGTGTAGAAAAAACAAGAAAGGGGGAAGAGCAATGGAAAGGAGAATAATGTGGGTAGTGGTACTTGTCGGCTTGCTCCTTCTTGGGAGCCGGGTGTGGGCCGAACAATCGATAACCGTGATTATGCCACGTCACGAGATGGATATAAAGGGAGTTTGGGAGAGACAGACCCGAGAGTTCGAAAAGGAAACCGGTATCAAGGTAGAACTCATACAGATGGCCTGGGAAAGAGTGGCAGATAAAGTTTTGACGGAAATGGCGTCGGGAGGAAGTGCTTACGATGTTATAGAATTCGATAATGTCTGGCCGGCAAAGTTTTTATCCGCTGGCTGGATAATACCCCTCGATGAATTCATCGATCGAGAAACCATCGACAGAATGTTACCTGGGCTTGTGAGCACTTTTAGCAAGGATGGACATCTTTACGGAGTGGTTTGGAATAACGATACCAGGTTTTTCATGTACAACAAGAAGAAGTTAGAATTGGCCGGTATCGCTGCTCCACCAAAGACCTGGGATGAGTTTACCGAGCAGACCAAAAAGATGCAGGCAGCAAACATCATAAAGTATGGCTATATTGGAGCCTGGGAACAGAGTCAGACGTTGACCAACGAGTTTACCTTCTTCTGCTATAGCTTTGGATCGAATCTGTTCACCGAGGACGGGAAACCGACCTTTCTCGAAAAGCCTGCGATCGATGCTCTCTCTTTCATGGTAGATGCAGTCAACAAGGAAAAAAACCGTTGACCCTGCCTCGATCACCGCAAACTACGAAATGGCTGCCAACGTCTTTTATAACGGTGAAACGGCTTTCTTCCTGCAAGCCTGGCCTGGTGTATACGCTTATTCGAATGACCCTTCCGTTTCCAAAATAGTCGGCGAAGTTGAAGTAGCCGAATGGATTCCGGCAGCTCGCGAAGAGTTTCAAGCAACTCTCATCCTTCCTGAGGCTTTAGCCATTCCCGTTACTTCCAAGAACAAGGAAGCAGCCTGGAAATACATTGAATACACGACTTCTCCCGAAAGGGAAAAGTAACGTTGTCTGGAAATAGGAGTTCTTCCTATATGGAAGGAATTGTTCACCGATCCAGATTTATTGGCTCTGTATCCTTACTGGAAATACTTTGGAGAGCAGGCCCTCTATGCCAGAGGCCACCCGAAGCTGCTCTGGTTTGACGAGTGGGCAGTTGCTCAGCAAATAGAAGTTCAAAATGCTCTCTCCGGGGCGAAAACGCTAGAACAAGCGCTCAAAGATCTCTATGAGGCCATAAAGCGACACTTCGAGTAAGAAACACGTAAAAATAGAAGCCGGAGGTGTTGCATGATCGTTCCTCGAATGGGGTTTATTGTGGGTTTATTGTCTTTGGAGTCCACAAGGATGGATTGCGAGATCCTATGGGCAACCTCTTCATCGACGAGGCAATTATCAATCGTTCAAAGGAGGCCCTGCGGGAAAGAGGTATAAGAATTAGTAGAGTATCCCGTCGTTATTGCTACCAAGGAAGAGGCCAAGGTAGCCCTGCGGGAGATGAAGCACTGAGAGGATATCGATGGAGTCATTCTCTTCTCAGGGACCTGGGTTTGGGCAGCTCACCTCATTGCAGCCGTCCGCGACTATTCCCTGACCGGCAAGGGAATCCTGCTCTGGACCCATCCTGGGTCGCAGGGCTGGCGCACCGTCGGGGGACTGGTTATGCACGGGGCCATGATGGAGGTCGGCATTCCTCACAGATTTGTTTACGGTTCTGCTGATGATTCGGCCGAACTTGACAAGATAGTGAGCCACTGCAGGGCGGCACACCTCAAAAACCTGCTGAATATGGCTACCATCGGGGCACTTGGCGGAAGAGGTATGGGGCAAGCGGTGGGTGTAGCTGATCCTTCCCAGTGGATGAGGGTATTCGGTATTGACATCGATACAAGGGATACGACCGAATTAATCCGCACAGCAGAGAGCATCACTACAGATGAAATCGAAGCCCTTAAACCTCGACTTATGGAGCTATTTGGAACCCTTCCGGAGGAAAGCATTGCCAACGAGCGCTCCATGAGGTTGTACTTGGCGATTAAAAAAATCGTTGAGAAGGAGAAGTGGGATTTCTACACTATCCAATCTTTCCCGGGACTGGGGGACGACTACTGCGCTACCTGCTTCGCCCAGTCGATGATGCTGGAGGACGGCATTCCCACTTCGACGCTGGGTGATTTTAATACCGCATTGACCACTTTTCTCCTCACGAAACTCAGCAAGGAAAGGGTATACTACGGCGATCTTCAGCATGTGGACAAAAAGAACAAGGAGATCAAAATCATAGGAGATGGTGCTATTCCTCCGTCCCTGGCAGGCAAGGTCGGTCCTGCCGGGTTTGCCCAGCACGGAATCCCCACTGAGGGGAAGACAGGTGGCCTCGCGGTGAGGGCGGTATGTAAGGTGGGTGAGGGGGTCATCGCCTGGCTTGGAAGGGTAAACGGAGAATTTATCATGGTTATAGCAAGAGTCTCGATCTTTGAACCCCCTGCGGGGCAAATCCAGTCGAGACTGGAAGAGTGTGGGATTCCATTCTGGCCCCACGGTTTTGTGACAGTGCATGGAGACATAGAAAAACTCTTACAGGCATGGACCAACGAATATGCCTGTCTCGGCTATGGAGAGGATCTCTACCCAACCTTGGTGGACTTTTGCGAAATAACCGGCGTCAGGGCGATACTGCCATAGGACGAACCCCAGGCCCTGCAGGTGTCCTTCAGGATCTTGGTCCTGCAGGGCTTTTGTTTTTGAACCATCTCAGGATGAAACTCTCCTTTGCGCTTGCCGGAAAACTCAGCTACGGGTAAGAGCAACGTACTTATTTATCACTGCAGGGTGTACTTGCCTGTTTCCGAAATCCCTCTGTCAGCCGGGGATTTGCAAGCGGTTTTTGAGAGAGCTTCACAGTCAGAAATGTGGTAAAGTGGGTATTGTACTACAAGAGCACCCGGAGGAGGTGTAAGGTCTCGTGGCAGAAATGTTGTGCCCAGGGGGATACCACAAAGTGAGTTCCAAGAGAGGGTCAGAAAAATCCAGGAGAAGTTGATTGAGCACAACTTTGATGCTTATCTTGTGTACTCCAACGAAGCAGACCAGGGCAACGTACGCTATCTCAGTGACTACTGGCCGGTCTTTGAGAGCGCCGGAGTTCTCATTCCCAGAGAGGATGAGCCTGTACTCCTCATCGGTCCTGAGTCGGAGCCCTTTGCCCGAGAGAGGAGTAAGATCAAAAATATCCGAAAGCTCCTTGCCTATCGGGAATCGGCCGAACCGGAGTACCCAGAGCCTGGGCTCTTCACCTTCAGGGATGTTTTCGATGAGGTCTCCAGGGGAAAGGGAATCGCAAGGCTTACCCTTGGCGATTATGCCATTCTCCCCATGCCGGTCTTTGAGGGTATCAGAGAGGCTCTGGGTCCCAAAGGAGAAATCGTCCGGGCGGAGTGGATCATCGCCGAAACGAGGATGATAAAATCTGAGGATGAGATTGCCCTCATGAGGGAGGCCAATCGCATCAGTGCCCTAGCCCTAGAGGACGCCCTCAAGGTCATGAAGCCCGGAATGAGGGAGACCGAAGTCGTGGGTGTACTCCATGAAGCCATGTACCGCTATGGGGCAGAGTCGGAAGCTTTCCCCAACTACGTCTTTGGAGGAAGAAAGACAAAGAGTGCCATCAACCGGGCCAGAAGTGAGAGGCTCAAGGAAGGCGAAGTGATCCAGCTCTGTGTGGGAGCCAGGTTTGGAGGGTATGCCTCCTCCATCGGTCGACCGGTGTTTTTCGGAAAGATGCCCGGCGAGCTGAGGAGGAGAATCCAGTTTGGTCTTGATGCCCATCGCAAAACCTTGGAGTGGATTCGGGAAGGGGAGGAGGCAGGGAACATCGCCATAAAGTTCTACGAGTACTTCAAAGACCATGGATATGCAGCAAACTACCTCTACGGGCCCTGCCATGGTACCGGGATACTGGAGGTGGAAAAGCCCTGGGTGGAGAGAAACTCAAAGTATCAGCCCAAGAAGAATATGGCCTTCATGGCAGACACCTTCTTCACTGCTAAGGGTATGGTTTCCGCTGGGAGGTTGGCTTCCAGGTCACCGAGGATGGATGCGAGGTGTTCTCGGACGTCCCGAGTGAAATTATTGAACTTTAGAGGATTCTTGTAATAGTTTAAAACCGACATGGGGGCAGGGAATAGTGAAAGAAGAGGAAATCATCGCTTCGGTTCTACAGGAAGTCCTCGACGTCCTTCCCCCGCATTTACGGGAGAAGCTCGAGAATGTGGAGTTTATCGTCCAGGAGAGAGCAGAAGGCTATCAAAGGTTTATCCTTGGGCTCTACCACGGAGTACCACTCCCCAAAAGAGGCTTGGGATACACCTTCACTCTGCCGGATCGAATCGTGATCTATGTCCAGAATATTCGGAGAGTAGCGCCCCAGGATGCAGAATTTCGGCAAAAGGTGAAAGAGGTTATCCTTCATGAAATAGGGCACTACTTTGGCTTTGGTGAGGAAGACCTTGCCCGCCTTCTGGGCTAAAAGGGGTATCCAGCCATAACAGGATGGCGGGAAAAAAGAACTCTCTTTTCGGCTTTCTGTCACAAGAGGATCTCACACCACGATTGCTGGGGTTGGCAACGGTGTCTTCGTTTGCCTTGAAGGGGAGGGTAGCAGAACCCCTCTTGTTCCCCAGTGGAAAGAATTTTTGCCGTTGAAGCCGGAAAGAGAATCGCCCTGGGCTTGTAGAAAAAGTGGGCATGGTTTGTTATAATTCTTTCGGTTTGAATCTGGCTTGAGGGAGGAGATACGCCATGGTTCTTAAAGTGGACGAAGAACTCTGCATCGGTTGTGAACTCTGTGTTCAGATTTGCCCGGATGTATTTGAGATGAACGCCAATGGGAAGAGCGTGATCAAAAGCGGAGCCGATACGAGCGCAAGTTGTGTGGATGAGGCTATCGACTCCTGTCCCACAAGCGCCATTATTAAAGAGTAAGGCTTGGAAATTCCTTCCGGCGCTTGCCTTTCAAGCCACGTTTTTATACAATAGGGCTTGCCTGCGCCCCCATCGTCTAGCCAGGTTAGGACATCGCCCTTTCAAGGCGACGGCAGCGGTTCAAATCCGCTTGGGGGCGCCAGGATTTAAAGTGGACTTCCTTTGGGGTTTTTGAGAAAACAGGGAATTTCCCCCACGATGAGTGCTCAAGCGATAAAGTTGGCATCTCCCGAAGTTAGGGAGTTCTCAACTGACATGCTCGCTCCTCAAAGAAAGTACAAAAGGTAATGAAGGCGTAGGTGAAGGAGGGTAGGATGTACAGGTTTTTCTGATGTACACTTCCTCCGCCTTTTTCGTTTACCATCCTCCGGAAATTGGTGTAGGAGAAGCAAGAAAAACTGCGAATTTATAGATCTTTCAAAGTGCCCCGAGAATCTTTGAGTCTCCTGATGTCGTCCAAAAAGGAAGTTTGGGAATTTTAATAAATTTGACGCTCCAGGTTTTTCCTTAACCAATTATGGACGGTCTTCCTTTCACGGTGTATACTTTTCTAAGAGTAATGTTCACTATTCCGTAGTCTCCTTTTTAGAAAAAATCGGTGGGTTTTTCTGTAACCACCTGGCTTTGAGTATTCTCAGGGTTTTCAGTTCGAGCTTTTGCAACCGCTGCGGTGTTGGAGACGGTAGGGCCGGTTACAAGGAAAGGGGCTGACAGGGATACATAGCCCTTTCTTGTGGTAACCGGAGAAAGAGACTGCCAGAAAATCTGCCAGTTGATAGCTCCTTTACTTTCCGACACATTACCTGAATTTCTTCGTCACCCAGACCACTTTCCCAAAGTGCGAAAATCATCCTCACATTGACAGTGTACTGTCAGAATTCTCTCCTAAGACTGAGAACTCAGGAAGAGTCAAAGGGGGTGTCCATCGAGGAAAGGTTGGGAATGTTGGAATGGTAAATCAGGCAAAACCGAAAAGCATGCGCTGGCTCAGTGTCGTGTTAGTTCGGTGTGCGGGCATGTGATGGGAAACGAAAAGAAGGGGTAAGTATGAAGCGTATATGGGTTTTTCTGGCTGTTGTTCTTTTGGTTGGGGGTGCAGTGATAGGTGTAGTTTTGACCAGGGGTTTAAAGGCCTCGCCAAACAATTTAGCTTCTGCAGAGCTCTTCTCTATGGTGATTACGATGGGAGGAAAGGAACTCACCATTGGGGCTCCTCAAGTAGGCTTTTATGGAATTTCTTTCCCGGTGAAGAACTCTGGAAAGGCACCGATTGCCATTGCAGAACTGAAGCTAATCGCACCATACTCACAATTCTTCGGGGGTCAAGGAAGTCCTGGCGCAGAGGGGGTAAGAGAGAGTGTTATACAGGTTAGGGATCTTGCCCGGAGAGAGGTACGAACCTTATTTGCACAACCGGATATAACTCTCGGGGGTATGCAACAATTAATCCTCCGGGTAGAAGCTATAACCATCAAATAGCTTCTTCTAATAGTATGTCACGCAATAGTGGTAGCCCAGGATGGAAGTCTCCATCCTGGGCTATTTTGTTCTGGAAGACGTTTTCCCTGGGTGGTGTTTTCCTTCTGCCAAGGGAAACGTGTGTTCAAGGAACGGCTGAAGGGCAAAGTTACACTTTTATTCTCTTCTCCCATAATCTACCCGGGAGGGATAAGCCCTGCTTCTCCAACTCTTGCTCGCCCTCGGCAGGGTGAGAGTAGACATCCCCTGGGATGAGGAGCACGAAGGTCACAAGTTATATCTTTGTCCAAACCTCAAGCGCCGAAATTTGACAAACGAGCATCCATGGCATAACTTGTAAGCAGTGGGTCCGGCACCGACCGGAGGGCCGTTCATAGTTTCTGCAGGGGAAAAGGGTATTGCCCAGTTTTTGCTGTTCGAGTAGAGAACTCTGCCCAGTACGTGGCTTAGCCACAACTTGTTAGCCGTACATCCCTGTGTTTCTATCTAAGGAGGAATCAAGATGAAGCAGCAAATGGAAGAAGGTCATCTGAGAGAGTTTCTGATCTTTGCGGGGAAGGTAGTACTTGTGCATACCGTTACCTATTTCGTGTTTGGTCTTGTCATGTCCAACCTGTTTGACTATGGGAAGCTCTTTCAGCAGGAGATAATCAGGGACTTTATGCGTCCTATTGATTCTCCCTTAGTGTTTCTTGGGCCTCTGGTGCAACCCATAAGGGGGCTTCTATTTGCTCTTGGGTTGTGGCCTATCCGCAGAACAATCATGGGGAGCAAGCGTGGGTGGCTCATTTTGTGGGGCATATTTGTTATGTTTGGCATTCTGGGTACTCCTGCTGCTGCCCCATCCTCACTGGAAGGTTTAATTTACTCCAAGTTACCACCCTGGTACCATTTAATTGGATTGCCGGAAATCTTATTACAGACGTTGACCTTCTCTCTCATACTGGTCTGGTGGGAAAGAGGACGATATCAGCCAGGCCAACCTGTTGATAAAAGCGCACTATGGGCTGACATCCTGAAGGCTGTGATGGTAGCCTGTTTTGCCTATATGGGTTACGCCGTCGGCAGCATTCTGAGTGCTATTATTGCGAGAGTGAACATTGACATGGAAGCCGCTGCTTCCGACTGGAAGACGCAAATAATGTTTGTCGTGGCTTTTGTTGTCAATGTCATTCTCATATTGCCTGTGTCTAAGAGATGGATTGCCTATAGAATCACATTGTGGCAGGTTTTTCTACTTTTCTGGCTCGTTGACACAGTGGTACCGCTGGTCTACCAATTGATTTTCCTATCACCGATGCCATTACCCCTTGCCATCTTGATGGGTTTCTTTCCTGCGCTGGTGATTACGATAGGCATGCGTATTGGTTACAAAAGAACTACGGCCACAGGTTAATTTAATATGCGGCTAACTTGCGTATAAGCTGACCCGCCTCACTTGTGCTCTGCGGGCGGCTTATATGCTGGTCTTTAATGCACCAAGTAAACTCAGTACTTCTTATGGAATGCAAGTCTCCATTGAGTGAGGGCTAACCACTCATCTGTGCTGAGTGTTGTAACGATAGAGAAGGGACCAAGCCGTTTTGAGGAGTTACTGGAGGAAAACCCTTCAGCTTTGCTTGGGGCAGGCTTTCAGCGTCAAAAGAGGGATACCAGCGACCTTGACCAGTCTGGAGGAGAGGAACAGAAAGCTTTGGATTAGTTACCGAACGATATCAAGCCTCGACAAAAGTGAGACCATTCGTGTTGAAGCGTACACAGGAAAGCCCTCAGAGGAGACCCCCTTCTCCTTAGTTTTGGAGGCGAGTGTTGACCACAAGAGACGTCCCTCCTCAAAGCCTTTCGGGCAAGAGAATGCTTCTAACCCGTTCAATCCGGAACCGGGTTCATTACTTCTTTTTCGAGCTTTACGGAATCTTGGAGAAGGACAGGGAGAAGTCTACTTTTCATACCAGCGGACATATCAACGTTCCAGGAATAGAAGAAGCAGTGGAAATTATAAAGCCGAGAATGCTGACACCAGTTCACACCTTGAAGAGAGAATTTTTCCAGCGATTTGAAGGACTTTACAAAGTCGTGCTGCCAGGAAAAGGGGAAACTCTCTTGATTGAAAAAGTACTGTGAAGCCCCGAAATCCTAAGTTGAGCCTGTGAAGAAATCTTGGATGTTCTGCTGAGTGAGATTGACGGTGCTCAGTGAAGTATATTTTCGTATCAAGCTTCTTTCTTGCAAAGATGAATTCCTTAAGATTCCTGATAGGTGGACGATAATTCACAGATCTGCCGAAAATCCCCCACAAAAAGTTCAAAGTTGAGTTGTACGATGTACGATGGGGCAGAGAGCAATCTGCATCCGCGAGACTATTGGAAAGGATGCTGAAAAGGATTGATGACTGTGTCTCGAAGAACGAGTAAAATCCTTGTCGACATGGCGATGTTTCTTCTTTTGCCTTTACTCTGTGGATGGAAAGCCTTAGGTCTTGCATTTCATGAAGTTGCCGGACTTTGTATCCTGGGACTTGTTGGCTTCCATGTGTTTTTGAACTGGAAATGGATCTGTGGGGTAACAGCAAGATTGCTGCAAAAAGTTCTTCCATCGAAAACCCGATACATCTACCTCCTTGACATGCTGCTCATGGCATCTTTTGTGATTGCTTCTCTGAGTGGTATGCGGATTTCCAGAGTGCTCCTTTCAGGTTCTCGAGACCCGTTCTGGAGGGAATTGCATCTCTTTTCCTCCAGTGTTTCTCTGATTCTGGCTGGGGTTCACCTTGGACTTCACTGGAGCTTTGTTGCCAGCTTCCTCAAGGGAATAGTTCATCTTCCTCAGAAGATTGCCAGACCTCTGCAGGTGGGATTGGTAGTTCTCCTTCTTGTCTTGGGTCTTTATCACTTGACTCTGAGCAACCTCCCCAGGTGGCTGGCCATTCCTTTCGGAATAGAAACCCAGCCTAAAGGATACACTTCCTTAAGAAGCGGTCAGTCCTCCGGGTACGGTGAACTCTCCAATGGTCGAGAGAGAGGAGTGGAAAAGGAAACTTTCAATCCAGGGAGACGCTTAAGAGTACAGGACAATTTCCTTGAAACCGCTGTGGTCACTTTCACAACCCATATGTCAATCATTGGCCTCTTTGCCGTCCCTGCCTATTACCTTGAGAAGTCCTGGCGAAAAGGAAGGAAAACTGTGTAATGAGACGAAATCGCAGGCTTTCAAGGTCGATGTTGTTGCCGTGATGAGCCCAAAATTCTTCCCAAAGGGTCAGTTTAACTTCTCCACCACTCCGTTGAGCTTTGGAAAACAAGAAGGGGAGACAGATACTCTTCTACAGCTGGAAGCCTTGATATAAAGAGGTTCGACCTTTGAGGAGTGTTAAAGATGGCGCTACGGTATCCTGGTCTCAGCCTTGGTTTTCCCCTCTTTTCACAAAACGCACTAGTTTCTCTGGTACCTGGGTGTTGACGGGACTACTCGACGTCCTGTTGGTGATACTCCTGTGGTGGACGGCCAACTTGCACCATATTTCTGCCAGGAGAATCCGGGTCCTAAGGTAAGTCCTATCCTTCTTCCACTACTTTG
This sequence comes from uncultured Atribacterota bacterium, assembly GCA_964426875.1. Taxonomy (GTDB): domain Bacteria; phylum Atribacterota; class Atribacteria; order Atribacterales; family Caldatribacteriaceae; genus Caldatribacterium. Next base: position 83,523 of record CAYRSB010000004.1, on the reverse strand, counting down.
GCCCCTTCTTTATCGTGCCGTCGAAATGGTAGTTCAGAATGTTCTGACTATCTGTTTTTCATTCCCCATAGTACTCCATGTTAAGAGCTGAAATGGCAAAGCCCCTTCGCACTCCTTCGAAGGCGTAAAGACAGGGCTTTCCCTTGGTCTCCAATAGCAGTGGATGTAAGAAAAAGATACTACAGGAAAGGCTATAGTGGCGATTTTTTTCAGAATATGGTAAGATAAGAGACACCAAAGAGAGGAAGAGGGATATCGGAAGCAGTGTCTGAAAGTGAAGATTCGGACGAGCGGTTTTTCTTCCCCTTGTGCCCTTGTAATTTCCGCAACGGTGCCGCTTTTTTTGCTCGCGTGTCCTGGAGGATGATGTAAGTGGAGTATTTGGGAACAATTCTCCTCATCCTTCTCCTTGTAGCCATTAATGCTTTCTTTGCTGCTTCGGAAATTGCCCTCATTTCCACGAGGCGGAGCCAGCTGCATCTTGCCAGGGGTAGGGGCACGGAGAAGCAGTTTGCAGCCCTCCGACATCTTGTGGATAATCCGAGTGAGTTTCTTGCCACCATTCAAATCGGGGTTACCATGGCCGGGTTTTTTGCCAGTGCCACAGGAGCCATATCCTTAGCCCATAGCCTGGGGAGGCGGTGGGAGGAGAGTGGCATTCCCATTCTTTCAAGTCTTGGGCAGGAGATCGCCGTAGTTCTTATCACCGTTCTTATTTCCTTCGTCACCCTCGTTCTTGGGGAACTGGTACCGAAACGCTTGGCCATGGCGCACCCAGAGAGGCTTGCGCTTTTGTCCTCAAGACTCATCCTTTTCCTCTCCCATGCCCTGCGACCGATAGTGGTGGCCCTTTCGGCATCAACCGACTTTATTTCCCGTCTTTTCGGTGTAACGCATGAAGCGGCGAGTTCCCTAAGCGATGAGGAATTGAAGCTCTTCATCAGCGAGCAACGGACTCTCCCTGTGGAGGAGCGGCGGCTCATCAGCGAGGTTTTTGAGTTCGGGGACACCTTAGCCTATGAGGTGATGACGCCCCGAACGGACATGGTGTGCATCGAGGAAAACGCCACGCTGGGGGAAGCCCTCGACCTCTCTCTAAAAAGCCATTTCTCCCGCCTTCCAGTGTACCGGGAGGACATCGACAACGTCATTGGTTTCGTCCACATAAAGGATATACTCCCTGCCCTCAAAGAGGGAAATCTGGAAAGGTCTGTGCGAGAAATTCTGCGTCCTATCCACTTCGTGCCCTCCACCAAGAAGGTGGTAGAGCTTCTGCGAGAACTCCAGCAAAGACGAATCCACATGGCCATCGTCCTTGATGAGTATGGAGGGACGGCAGGACTTGTGACCATTGAGGACCTCCTTGAGGAGATTGTCGGGGAGATTCGGGACGAGCACGACCGGGAAGTCCCTCCTTATCGCAAAATCAGCGACAATGAATACTTAGTAGACGCTTCGCTGCCCATCGAGCAGGTGAACGAGTCCTTAGGAGTGCAAATTCCTGAGAGCGAGGAATCCGAGACTATCGGTGGGCTGGTCATGGAGCTTCTGGGAAAAATCCCCGAAGGAGGCGAAGTGATACAGGTAGACGGGTATAGGCTCAAAGTGGAACGCATGAGAGGAAGAAGAATTGTCACCCTCAGACTCATAGTAGAGGAGAAGGGAGAGGAAGAGAGTGGGGAGACTCATTATAGCTCATGATTTAGGGACAACAGGGAACAAGGCAACCCTCTTCGACCCGGAAGGACGGTGTCTGGCAAGCTCCTTTTTTGGATATGATACTTTCTATCCCGATGCCCTATCGGTAGAGCAGGAGCCGCAGGATTACTGGAGAGCAGTGGTTTTTTCCACCCGAAGTCTCCTTGAGAGAGCCAAGGTCGCAAAGGAGGACGTTGGGGTTGTTTCCTTCTCCGGTCAAATGATGGGGGCCTTGCCAGTGGACGCCTCGGGTAGCCCTCTCTACCGCATCATCATTTGGGCCGATCGGCGGGCGGTATGGGAAGCAGAATGGGTACGAGAAAAGATCTCCGACGAAGATATTTATCGGATTACTGGACACCGCCTGAGTCCCAACTACTCCCTGGCCAAAATCCTCTGGCTCCGCAACCACCACCCCGATGTGTACCGCAAGGCCCACAAGTTCCTTCTGGCCAAAGACTTTGTGGTTTTTAAGCTCACTGGAAAATGGGCCACGGATTTCTCCGACGCCTCGGGAACAAATCTCTTTGACATCCTCAAGGAAGAGTGGTCCTCACGGATTCTTGAGGCAACAGGCATTGAGTGGGAAAAGCTTCCTCCGGTCTTTCCTTCCTTTATGGTAGTAGGGGAAATAACCCAAAAGGCAGCAGAAGAGGTGGGGCTTTTGCCGGGAACACCGGTGGTCATCGGGGGAGGGGACGGAGCGTGTGCCGCCTGTGGGGCTGGAGTAGTAGAGGAGGGACAGGCCTACAACTACCTGGGGTCCTCCTCGTGGATTGCCCTGGCCTCACGGAATCCCTTCTACGACGCCAAGATGCGCACTTTCACCTTCCACCACCTTGCGCCGGGGCTTTTCATGCCCACCGGCACCATGCAGGCCGCGGGAGGGTCGTATCAGTGGTGCCGGGACGCCCTCTGCAGGGAAGAGGTCAAAAAAGCTCAGGCTCTTGGTCTCAGTCCCTATCTCCTTATGGACCTTGAGGCAGAGAGAATCCCTGCGGGGAGCGAAAGTCTCCTTTTCCTTCCCTACCTTCTGGGAGAGCGAGCTCCCTGGTGGAACCCCCATGCCCGGGGAGTGTTCATAGGGCTTACACCACGGCACCAAAAAGCCCACATGATTCGAGCAGTTCTTGAGGGGGTGAGCCTGAACCTCCGGATTATTCTCGATGCCTTCCGGGAGCAGGGACTGAGAATCGAAAGCATGCGCCTTATTGGTGGTGGAGCGAAGAGTGACTTTTGGGCAAAAATGCTTGCTCAGGTCTATGGAATGGAGGTCCTGCGCCCTGTGTACCTTGAAGAAGCCACATCCCTTGGGGCAGCCATCTGTGGAGGGGTAGGGATAGGATTGTACCGGGGGATAGAGGTGGCAAAGGAACTGGTGGGGATTAGGGATCGATTTGTACCGCAGGAAGAGGAAGTAGAAGTTTACAAGAAATTGTACCCGATTTTTGTCAAAAGCTATCTCTCCCTTCAAGAAGTTTTCGAGAACTTGGCGGGCAGGTGACCTGTCCTTTTTCCTCCTTACCTTCGAGCAGAGAAATTTCCTACGCGCACGGTTCTCCACCAAAAATGTTACGGCTTCCCCTTTAACTCTCAACTCACATCCCCAGCCAGGGGAGAGAAGCAGCTTCCGAGAGAAGGCCTTTCCCAAACTCCACAATACCCCGTGGTATAATAGAGCATCCTCTTTCTACTTTTATGCCCCTTAGGGCAAATACGAAAAAGGAGGGGAATGAGGAATGCGAAAGAGCGCGATTGTCTTGCTGGGAATAGGAATTTTCTGTTTTTGTCTCACTTCCATAGGGCTGGCCCGAACAGATTATGATACGGTTGGGGCTCTTATTGGGGACGTTAAGTCTTTGCCTCTGGCAAAGAGTCTGGTCTTGGAAAAGTTAGGTCAACCCGACAGCGTGGAAACCATGGTCGGTTTCCCCTCTCCGGTAGAGGTTTACGTGATTGAAGGCAGTGATGAATTGAGCCACGCTTACTTCGTGTATGTTCCGGGAGAGGCCGGTGATCTCACTTATGTAGTTGGGGTAGTGGCGGCAGAAGAAAGTGGCGTGGTTCTTGAGGATATGGCAAGTGATTTTGAAGACATAGTGATTCTACGGGGAGAGAGTTTTGTCATTTTTGATACCTTTGTCGGGGAAACGGAAAAGCCCTTGTGGCTCATCATGGAGGAAAGAGAGTTTCAAGGGAAGCTCCGTCTTCTGTCTACGGTGATTTCCCCGGAAAATACCATCCCGTACCTTGAGGCAGTGTACGGAGAAGAGACCAGGAAGTCTCTGGAGAAAATACTGAAAGAGAGAGCCCGATAGAGAACGGGCACAGAGAAAGAGGAGTCCTTTTGAGGGCCTCTCTTTCTCTATAAAGGGTACCTAAGAGGTGTGTGCCTAAAAGAAGCGTGCAAGATAACCTCGAGCAGTTCTTGAGGGGGTGAGCCTGAACCTCCGGATTATTCTCGATGCCTTCCGGGAGCAGGGACTGAGAATCGAAAGCATGCGCCTTATTGGTGGTGGAGCGAAGGGTGACTTCTGGGCAAAGTTGAAGATTGATTCGTACTGCAGGAAGAAAAAGTAGAAGTTTACGAGAAATTGTGCCCGATTTTTGTCAAAAGCTATGTCTTACTTTTCTTTCCACCCTACGATGGATACCGGTGGCCCTGATTCCCCCGAGGGTGTTGGAGTTGGTTCTGGAGTTAGTGTTGGGGTAGGTGTTGATGTCGGTTCCGGAGTCGGTGTTGGTTCTGGAGTTGGGGGAAGCGTTGAAGGGAAAACGAACGTTTGGAGCAAACTCTGGAGCTCAGAGGATGGTGGAGCATAGACGATTCTCTGAGTCCCAGCCTCTTTATCTTCTGCAAGTGTTTGGACGATGATTGCTCCATTCAGCATCTCCCCGTTTCCTCCCAAGTTCACCCGGGCTACAGGAGCGTAGAGTAACCCTAGGATAGTTCCCTTAATTGTAATGACTGTTTCACCGGGAACAAGGACTAACCCCTTAATGACGGCCTGATTGTCTATGGTTACTGATTGCATGCCAGCGTAGTACAGGACAAGGGACCGCGCACTGCTGCTAGTTTGAGTGTTAAACTCAGCTTTGTTTCCTACTGCAAGCGACTCCACATAAAGGATAAGCGTTCCAGTTCCTTGGATTTGCAATTTTCCGTCGACAGCAAGGCTTTTTACCCAGAGAGTCTGTGTCCCACTTCCAACATTCACGGTAAGGGTTGCATTGTTGTCAACACCAATGGATTCATAGTAGGCATTTCCAGGAATCGTGACGCTTCCCTTCTTCCCAACATTGAGGCTACCCCTTGAGGGAAGATTTGGAGGAGGGGTGAAAGAAGGAAGGGGATACGTGTAACCAAGGTTTTCGCGAGTTTCGCCCTCGATCCGGGCGCTTCCTCTAAGCTCAACCGTTCCATTACTTCCCACGTTGCCGTTGATTTCTATATTTCCTCGAAGACTGATGTTTCCGTTGGCGAACAAAGCCATATCGAGAGGTGGAAGAGTTGGGATTGGTGTCGGTGTCGGAGAAGGTGTAGGTGTAGGAGAAGGTGTTGGGGGAGGCGCACACCGCACATCAACTGTAAGGGTGACTTTCTTTCCTGAAGATGTTGTTCCTGTCGATGTAATGGTCACCGTATTTGGGAGGGTATGATCCACAGAGTACTTGTACGTCCCAACAGGAGAAGAGGGAGGAAAAGAAACCGAGGTTGGGGATGTTATAGATCTGCACCCTGATTGGAGGTCTTTCAATGCTTTCTCAACCCCTGCTTCCGCAAGGTAGTACGCTTGATTTCTCCAGGCTACGGAGGAAGTCCTCTTATATCCTCCTATCATGAGACTGATACCGGCTCCAAGAATTAGAACAAAAACACTTGTTATGATGAGAAAGGTGACGAGAATTGAACCCCTCTTGTAGTCTTTCTCCTCTTTCTGAGCCACTCTTGTCCCTCCTTCTTAAGGTGAAGGCGATGGCAGTGGGGATAATCGCCTCTCAACGGTGAAGGAAAAAACACGTGTTTCCAAAACATCACTTCCTCTCTCGGTCTGGGAAAGGCATTTCACCGGTAAGGTAAGGATAACTGAGGAGTCGCTCACTACCTGGAAGATTGGGGGATCCTCCTTATAAACTTCCTTGAGCATGACCTTTTCTTCTCTTTTCAACACTTTTTCGCTCTCCCAGTATCCGTAGGTAACAAAAGCACCTTCGTCTCTATATATCAGAAGGCATTCAGAGCACCCAGTATCAGCACAAGGACAGAAAGGGCCATTCTTAACCTCGAGTCTTTTGGCCTCCCGTGCGTCTCGCGAGAGATTGATGAGAAAGATGTTTATTTGGTCCACAACCTGCTGGTAGGTTTGAACTTGTCCAGAATTAGGCGAGTTTCGTCCCGCTACCGTGATGACGCGCAAAAGCCCACTAAGAGCTACGGCAAAAAAGCCAAGGATGGCAACTACCACGATAATCTCAACAAGGGTTGCTCCCTCCTGGTTAGGGTGTCCTTTTCTTATCCTCACTACCCACCGCCTCCACGGAGCTCCCAAACGCCGTATCTATAAACATATGTGGCTACCCGGTAGGAACGCTCTTGAGGGTTTGGAGAACTCGCAGACGAGACAGGTCTTAGTATTTCCTTCCACTTGATTTCTACCTCTACAATAAGGAGATCGCTTCCTTCTGGCTGAATATTTAAGAAAATTTCCGACCCTGGAGGAAGAGGGGGGAAATTTCCGCTTGGGTATAGGAAGGCTTTGATGTCATCCCACGATAGCGGACTGGTACTTTCCTTGTTCTTAAGGTCTTCAAAAGATTTCCCCCGAACCCTCTCCATAATGTCTTGAGCAAGAAGAGTAGCACGGAGAGTATAGTCCATACTGGCACGGGTAGCAAGAAAGCGCGAAAAAAGTGGAGCTGCAGCCACTATAAAAAACCCAAGGGCCACGAAAAGCACGATGACTTCAATGAGACTCATTCCCTCTTCCAGGGAAAGGCGTTCTTTTCTGTCTTTTTCTAAAAGGAAATACAGATTTTTTCGCCCCCTTGAAGGGAGAGTTGTTCTCTGGCGTTTCCCTGATTCACCGCGATTTCCAGAAAGCCGGAGCTGTCGGTATGGATAAGGAATGTCCTCTGCGGAACATCGCCGTATGTTCTGGAGTAAATTGCTTTGATTCTCTTTCCCTCTATATATATCGTCACCTCACTGTATAACTTTAGGCCTTCGAGAAAAAATCCGGGAATATTTGTTTCAACGTTCCCAAAGCGATCGAAGTAGGCCACCTCTCCGAAGACGGCGTTTTCCTCTTTTCTTGCCCTCTCGTAGGGAAGAAGAGCAAGGGTGTCAATTCTCTCCCCAAGCTCACCGAGATTGACACCTCGGGCAATGTGGGCACTCACCGGGGCGAAGATGTCCCTTCCGTGGAAAGTGGAAGAAGGTACCTGGCGGTAGAAGTACTTTGAGTTTTTGAGCTCCACGATTTGGCGGATTGCCTCTTCTTCTACCACCAGGGTGAAAAGGCCGTTGTCCGGCCCCACGAAGAAGTAATGACTTTCCGTCTCAAAGGCAATGGCTTTTCTCTCCGTCCCCACTCCATAGTCTACCACGCAGCAAAAGACTGTTCCCTTGGGAAAGTCGCGGTAGGCCCGATGGAGAACGTGCATGGCTTCCCGGACGTTGAAGGGCTCAACCTCGTGGGTGAGGTCGATAATCTCCACCTCAGGAGCAATGCGTTTTATAACCCCTTTCACCACACCCTGGTAGTAGCTTTTTGTCCCCCAGTCGGTGAGAAGAACAACCAGCCGCATGTTCTTTGTGTCCTCACAGAAAGGCAATGCACAGGGCAGCAATGAGGCTTAGCGTTCCACCGAAAATAAAAGGGCTTCCTGAACCCAAGGTACTCCAGAGTATTCCAGCAATAAAGGAAGCCGGAAAGAGGCCGATTCCCAAAAGGGCGGCGTGAAGCCCCAAAATCGTGGCCCGCTTGTCTTCAGGAGAGAGGTCAGACACTAAAGCTCGTGAAATTCCTTCCGTCATCCCACTGTAGAAGCCGTAGGGCAACATAGCGAAGACGATTGAAGAGGGCCAAAGTCCTATAAGGTAATAGGAAAGGGCATAGAGGAGGAATCCTGCAACGAGAATTCCCTTTCGACCGATACGGTCTGAAAGCCACCCTGCAGGGTAAGAGGTGAGAGTGTAGATGATGTTGTAGAGGAGGTAAAGAAGGGTGACGCCGGAGGGGGAGAAACCTATGTCCTTTTCGGTAGCCCGGAGAAGGATAAACTGGTTGGAAGAATTTCCCAGGGTGAAGAGAAGGGTGGCAAAGAGAAAGAGCTTCAGGCGAGGGTCAAGGCTCTGTATTACTGCAAAGTTTAAGGGAAGAGGGCGCCTTGCCTTCCCCTTTCCGGTTTCGACGCTCAAAAAGAGGATGAGGACCCCAAGGACTGCCGGGATAATGCTCACAAGAATAATGAACCTAAAGGTAGGGAGATAAAGGCGAAGGTCCTGAGCTTTTTCCGCTTCTTCCCGGATACGGGCGATGAGAAGGTAGGTTATGGCAATACCCAGGGTAGCTCCCAAGGTATCGAGAGTGCGGTGGAGACCGAAGGCCCTCCCTTTGTGAGCCATATCCGTTGATTCGGCGATCATGGCGTCTCGGGGAGCAGTACGAATTCCTTTTCCGAAACGGTCGGCAAATCGCCCAAGAAACACTGTGGTCCACCCAGAGGCAAAGTAAAAGAGGATTTTCCCCAGGGTTGAGAGGGCATACCCCGAGATGGCCAGGGGTTTTCTCTTGCCCATCCAGTCGGCCAGAGCCCCCGAAAAGACCCGAAGGATTGAGGCGATGGATTCGGCCACTCCTTCGATTGCACCAAGAGCCAGAACACCTCCTCCCAGAGCCCGGAGGTAGAGGGCCAAAATTGGGTACACCATTTCGGTGCTCACATCGGTGAGAAGCGACGTCATCCCGGTGATGAGGATATTCCGGCGGGATTTTTGCAACACCGTTCTCTCCTTTCTCTCGTCTTTTAAGTATTATATAAGAGTATTCCCAGAGAAGGAGGCTTGATGAAAAATATCAAGACCGCGGTTCTTGGCAGAGATTGGTCTTTGCGCTGCGCTGGGTATCGTGTTTCACTTCGTGGAGGGGCTTTTCCCACCCCCCTTGCCTCTTCCTGGAGTTAAGGTGGGTTTGGCGAACGTGGCCACCCTGGTGGCTCTTTTCCTGTGGGGAGAGAAAGAGGCGCTCTTCGTAGTCGTTCTGAGGGTCGTTTTGGGGAACCTTCTCTCGGGAACGCTTCTCGGTGTCTCCTTTTTCTTGAGCCTCGGCGGGGGGCTGAACAGCCTCGTGGCGATGTGGTATGTTCACAAGCACACCTCTTCGCCTCTCTGGGTGAGTATGGGGGGAGCCCTCTTTCACAACCTCGGGCAGTGGATGGTGGCCTTCCTCTATATCCAGAGCCGGGGGCTTCTGTGGTACCTACCGTTCCTCCTTTTGCTCTCCGTTCCCTCAGGAGTTTTTGTGGGGTACCTTGGTGCCCTCATCATGCGTGGCAGGGTGCTGAAGCAGGGACGCCCGGACTGAGAGGCAGTCCACGAGAGCACCGTCATTGTTGAAAATTGTTTGCAATTACTCTGGAATTCAGGTAAAATTATTTGGGTTATGACAAAGAGTGGGGCTTGCCCACTCTTTGTCGTTTATGGTGGTGTTTTCGAAAGGAGACCTGATGAGCAAGGATATCTTAGTGGTGATTGAGCAGATAGAGAAGGCCAAGGGTATCCCAAGGGATACCCTCAAGCAGGCTATTGAGGCCGCGCTTCTTTCGGCGTACAGGAAGAACTTCAAGACTTCTCACAAAGGGGTTTCAGTAGTTCTTGACTCCGAGACCGGAGCAATCAAGGTCCTGGCGCACAAAATGGTGGTGGAGAAACTGCGGGACTCCACTACCGAAATCCTCAAAGAAGAAGCAGAGCGGATGGGCTTCCATGCCAACGTGGGAGAATGGGTTGAAATAGAGGTGACTCCCAGGGACTTTGGAAGGATTGCGGCGCAAACGGCCAAACAGGTAATCGTGCAACGGTTGCGAGAAGCGGAACGAGACAGAATCTACGAGGAATTCCTTGAGAAAGAAGGCGAGGTTATCACCGGAGTTATAGCCCATCGGGAAGGTCGTAACGTCATCATAGATTTGGGGAGGACGGAGGGAATTCTCCCCCCCGATGAGCAGGTGGGGACCGAGGACTATCGTCCCGGTGCTCGGATGAAGTTCTTCATCGTGGAGGTGAAGAAGACCACCAAGGGTCCCCGAATCATCCTCTCCCGAACCCATCCCGGTCTTGTGCGGAGGCTCCTTGAACTTGAGGTTCCGGAGGTCCACGAGGGCTGGGTGGACATCAAGGCCATCACCCGTGAGCCGGGAGTGCGCACGAAGGTGGCCGTAGAGAGCCGGAATGAGAAAATCGATCCGGTGGGAGCGTGCATCGGAAACCGCGGCACGAGGGTAAAAAATATCACCGATGAGCTACGGGGGGAGAAGGTGGACATCATCCGCTGGAGTAACGACCCGGAGATGCTCATCAAAGAAGCCCTGAGCCCGGCACAGGTTCTTGAGGTGAAACTCGATGAGGAGACCAAAACGGCACAGGTAACCGTTCCCGAGGATCAGCTTTCTCTCGCCATAGGACGGGATGGGCAAAACGTTCGCCTGGCGGCAAGGCTCAGCGGCTGGAGAATCGACATTAAGGGGAGTGGGAAGAAAGGGCAGCCATGAAGAAGATTCCGCTGAGGATGTGTTTGAGCTGTCGGGAACGAAAAGAAAAAAAGGCGCTCATCCGCATCGTGCGGACGACACAGGGGATTTTTGAGGTTGATCCCACGGGTAAAAAGGCTGGAAGGGGTGCTTATGTCTGTCCGTCCTGGGAGTGTGTGGAAAATCTTGGTCGGAAAGACTTCTCCTTTGCCTTTCGTGTAGAGGTGAGCGAGAAAGAGGCGACGCTTTTGAAAGAGGCCCTGCGCACCTACCTCAAGACGCACATGAAGGAGGTTCAGGATGACAAAAGTAAGGGTGTATAAGGTTGCCGAGCAATTGGGTATGCCGACGCATGAGGTTATGGACATGCTGAGGGAGCTCGGAGCAGATGTTAAGAACCACATGAGTAGCATCGACGAAGACTTGATAGAACTCCTTGAAGAAGAGGTAGAATACCGCAAGAAGAAAGAGGAAGAGGTTCGCAAAAAGAAGGAACAGACCGTTGTTCTCGAGAATTTTCCGACATTGCGGGAACTTTCCCGACTTCTTCAGGAAGAGGAGGAAGAGGTTCTCCTTCGCCTTGCTGACTTCAACATCATTCCCCGTTTCAGAAAACCCCTCCCTCCCCTGGTGGTGGAGCGTTTGCTCCGGGAGAGAGGGTTAGAGGTGGAGTGGAAGGAGAACATCCGTGAAGAGGTTTTGAAATCTCTTGAGGTCGAGAGACTCCCTCGTCCCCCGGTGGTGACAATCCTGGGACACGTGGACCATGGGAAGACCACACTTCTTGACGCCATTCGCCGCTCACGGATGGCCGAATCGGAATTCGGGGGCATCACGCAGAAAATCGGGGCTTACCAGGTAGACGTGGGGGGAAGGAAAATCACCTTTATCGATACCCCGGGACACGAAGCCTTCACCACCATGAGGGCGCGGGGAGCACAGGTGACGGACGTTGCCGTTCTTGTCGTGGCTGCCGATGACGGGGTGATGCCTCAGACGGTGGAGGCCATTCAGCATGCCAGAGCGGCTGATGTTCCCATCGTTGTGGCCATCAACAAAATCGACAAGCCCGGTGCTAGTCCCGAAAGAGTCAAGCAACAGCTTGCCGACCATGGTCTTGTCCCCGAGGAGTGGGGAGGAAACACTATTTTTGTGGCCATCTCGGCCTTGCAGCGGAAGGGGATTCAGGAACTCCTCGACATGCTTCTGCTTCAAGCCGACCTCCTGGAGTTACGGGCTCGATACTCTGGCCCGGCCGTCGGAGTCATTATTGAGTCTCGTCTTGACCGGGGTAAAGGAGCGGTGGCCACGGTCATAGTCCAGGAAGGCACGCTTCGGGTGGGGGATTTCTTTGTGGCAGGGACGACCTGGGGGAGAGTGCGGTCGCTCTTCGATGATTTGGGGAAACCTCTCAAAGAGGCCACCCCCGCAACGCCGGTTGAGGTCGTAGGCTTTGCAGAGCTCCCTCCGGCAGGAACAAAACTCGTGGTGGTTGAAGAGGAAAAAATGGCCACCCTCATTGCCGAGCGGCGGAGAGAAAGAGCACGGGAGCGAGCATTCCACGAAACGGGAAGCCGAACGATTTCCCTTGAGGAGCTCCTCGCCCCGGAAGAGGGAAAAGTGAAGGAGCTACACCTCGTGCTCAAGGCAGACTACCAGGGCTCCCTGGAGGCTCTGGAGCGAGCCATATCTCGGCTGGGAAATGAAAATGTAAGGATCAACGTTGTATTCCGTGGGGTGGGGAATATCAGTGAGGCTGATGTGATGCTTGCCTCAGCTTCTTCGGGGGTAGTCATCGGATTCAACGTGAAACTCCCTAACGATGTGGCCAAGATAGCAAAACAGGAAGGAGTGGAAGTGCGTCTTTACCGCGTCATATATGATGTAGTAGAGGATATGAAGCGGGCCGTTCAGGGTCTCCTTGAGCCCAGGAAGGTGGAGGAGGTAATCGGAAGGGCTGAGGTGCGGGCGCTCTTCAAGATTCCTCGGGTGGGGACCATTGCCGGGTGTTCTGTCCTTGAAGGAAGGATCGAGCGATCAGCCCTCGTACGGGTGATTCGAAGAGGTGAAGTCATAGGGGATAGGATAAAAATTGCCTCTCTCAAGCGCTTCAAAGAGGATGTGAGGGAAGTAGCCCAGGGGTATGAGTGTGGTATAGGTCTTGAGGGCTTCGAAGATTTTCAGGAAAAAGATATTTTTGAGGCGTACGTCATCAGGGAAGAGCGATGAGGGTTGGAGTGTGCCGCGTTGAGCTCTTTATCAACGGGAGTTTTTCCCTTAAGGATCGGAGACGAATTGTCAATTCGGTGAAAGAGCGTCTTCGGAATCGTTTCAACGTTTCGGTAGCAGAAGTTTCCAAAGACACTCAATGGAAGAGGGGAAGTCTCGGGATTTCCTGTGTGGCAAAGGATGAGCAATCCGTCCAGTCCACTCTTCATCAGATTCTCGAGTTCATCGGAAATGATGACCGGATTGAAGTAACGGACTGGCTCTTTGAGATTTACTGAGAGGTGGAGACATGAAGGAACAGAGGCCCCTCCGTGTGGCCGAACTGATCAAAAGGGAAGTTTCCCGGATCCTTCTCTCTGAGATCCGGGATCCTCGTCTGCGAGGCTTTACCATAACCAGGGTTGAGATGTCTCCTGATCTCAAGCTGGCCAAGATTTTCGTGAGCTTTGGGGGTCAGGAAAAAGAAGGAGAAAAGTACGAGGCTCTGAAAAAGGCCACGAAATTCATCAAGGGAGAGCTGGCCTCCCGAATTCGTATCAAATTCATGCCTGAAATCGTGTTTGTAGCCGATCCAACTCTGGAGAAGGCCATAAAGGTGGTTGAACTCCTGAGTCACATGGAAAAAGCAACCCAATGAAGGGCGAGAGAAAGAAAATCTACAATGTCTTAAAACACTATTCCCGTTTTGTGGTCACATCGCACCAGAACATCGATGGGGACGGCCTGGGGTCGGCACTGGCCATGTATTTTCTCCTTCAGAGAATAGGGAAAGAAGCCCTTGTGGTGTACGATGGAAGGGTCCCCTATTTTTACCGTTTCTTGCCTGGAGCAGAAAGGGTTCTCTCCTTCGACGAGTTTCAATCTCTTGGCGATAAATTGCTTGAGGTCCTCATCGTCGTCGATTGTTCCAATCTCTCCCGATTGGGGAGGGTCGGGGAACTCGAGAAGAAGTGGAATCCTTTTGTGGTAAACATCGACCACCATCCTGACAACGTCCTTTTCGGACACGCAAACTTCATAGACTCTTCCTCTCCTGCCTCGGCTCTCCTTGTCTATGACCTGGTTTGCGGGATGGAAGTTCCCCTTGATGCAGAGATGGCTACAAACATTCTTACCGGTCTTGTCACCGACACTGGGGGTTTTCAGTTTGCCGAGCTCGATCCTTCTATGTTCCGCGTTGTGGGGGAACTTGTGGCCTCTGGTGCCTCTTTATCTTGCATCATGCGCTATGCCTTTCGCTACCGCCGCCTGGAAGCCCTGAGACTTCTAAGCCGGGCTCTGGAACGTCTCGTTTTCGAGCCGTCCTCTTCCTGTGCCATCACGTACCTCACTCGTGAGGACTTCAGAGAGTGTGAAGCAAAGGAAGAAGATGCCGAAGGGGTTGTGGACTATGGTCTCTACATCCCGGAAGCGGAGGTGTCCATTTTTCTCAAAGAGGTAGAGCCAGAGGTGTACAAAGTGAGTCTTCGTTCCCGGGGGGACTTTGACGTCCTCGCAGTGGCCCATCACTTTGGAGGAGGAGGACATAGAAAGGCGGCGGGATTCAAAATGGCAGGGACTCTTTCCTCCGTGTACCGCACCGTTCTGGAGTACATAAGTTCCACTGCAGGCGGTGTACTTTCCCTTAAAGTAGGGGAGGAAAGCAATGCTGGGGGGAGTCCTGAATCTCTATAAGCCGGTGGGTGTAACCTCTCGGGCCCTTGTGGAGCGGGTGGGGGAAATCATGCAGGTGAAGGCTGGACATACCGGAACCCTCGACCCCTTCGCCCGAGGTGTGGTGGTAGTGTGTTTCGGCAGGGCGACCCGCCTCGTTTCTTTTTTTCAGGAACTTGACAAAGTGTACTGGGCACGTCTTCGTTTTGGCCTTACCACAGACACCTACGATGTGACCGGGAAACTCACCTCTTTCTCCTTTCGGGAACTCAGGAGGGAAGAACTCCTTAAGGCCCTTTCTTCTTTTAGAGGAACCTTTTCTCAAAAGGTTCCACCTTTCTCTGCCTGCAAGTACCGGGGGAAACCTCTTTACAAGTACGCCCGCCGGGGGAAGCGCATCGTTCTTGAGCGAGAAACAACCATCCACGATATTGAGTTGCTCGACTGCCAAGAAGGGCTCTTTGGGGAGGCAGAAATTCTTATTCACTGCTCCGGGGGAATGTACGTGAGGAGTCTGGCTCACGATTTGGGAGAGAAGCTCGGCCTTGGAGCTTATGTGTTCTCCCTCCTCCGGGAGAAGGTGGGAGAATTCCGTCTCAGGGACAGCGTTGACGTGATGCAGGAAGGAGTAACAAAGGGATTCCTCCTTGAGCACGCCATACCTCCCCACCAGGCACTCTACTTCCTGGAGGGGGTGGAGATCCGTGAAGAGGAGGCCCGCCTTTTCCTCCACGGGACTCCTTTCGTCTCTCCTCTTGTTCTCGGACAATCGGGAATGGTCAAAGTACTCCATGGGGGCACTCTCCTCGGCCTTGCCTACTGCGATTCCTCGATGCTTTATCCTAAAATCGTTCTTTCCGAGTCCTGCCATGTTGCTTGAAAGGGGCTTTCGAATTTCCCTCCAGAAAGGTGTCGTTGCCATAGGCTTTTTCGATGGTTTACACCGGGGACATCAAGCGGTTCTGAAAGGGGCTTCTCAAAGGGCGCTTTCCCTGGGAGTGCCTTTTGAGGTGGTGACATTTTACCCCCATCCGCAGTTTCTCGTCTCTCCAGGGAGGCCCCTGAAGTACATCACCACCTACGGCGAGAAGTACCTCCTTCTGCAGCGTTTCTATCCCGGAGTCTTTGTCTCCTTCCTTCGGTTCAACCGTATTCTCCAGAGGACTTCTGCCCAGGATTTTCTCGAGATGATGGAAAAGACTCTTGTCCCTCAGGCCGTCTTCGTGGGAGAAAATTTCCGTTTCGGTTTCAAGAGACTGGGAGACAGTGAGCTCCTCAGAGAGTACTTTTCTTCTCAGGGCATCGAGGTGTTTGTTGTCCCCTCTCTGCGGGAGGGGAGGAGAGCGGTCTCGAGTTCCCGCATCCGGGAGCTCGTACATGCCGGAGCGCTACAGGAGACGAAGGACCTCTTAGGTTTTCCTTTTCCAGTCATGGGGAGAGTGCGAAGGGGAAGAAGAATGGGGAGGTCCCTCGGTTTTCCCACTTTGAATCTCTACCCTTCCTCAAAAAAGCTCCTTCCCCCACCGGGAGTGTACCTGGGAAGCGTAGTTTGGGACAGAAGACCCAAAGAGGAAATACAAGCCCTCATGTATACGGGAAAAAGACCCACTTTCCAGGACACAAGGAGAACCGTTGTGGAGGTTTTCGTTCCCTCTCTCACCCTTCCCGAGATTTACGGAGAGCGGGTCTGCGTTTCCTTTGAGCAATTTGTGCGGGAGGAGATGATTTTTCCGTCTCCCGGGGCACTGCAGGAGCAGGTTCAGAAAGACCTTGAAGTTTTCTGGCAGTACTCTTCCGGGGCGCACCCTGGATCGGTAAGGGAGGCGTAGAGTTTACAGCGCTATACCTCTGTGGTAAACTACTCTTTGAGTGTCCTTGAACGCAAAAATCGGAGGTGGAGTGAAGTTGGCTCTCACAAAAGAACGGAAGAAGGAAATCATAGAACAATTTAAAATCCACGGATTCGACACCGGTTCCCCAGAAGTGCAGATTGCCCTTCTTACGGAGAGGATTCGTGAACTCACCGAACACCTGAGACAGCACCCCAAAGATTTCCATTCCCGGAGGGGCCTTTTCATTATGGTGGGTCGGAGGAGAAGACTGCTCAATTACCTTCGGAAATACCATGTGGACAGATACTACGTACTCATCGAAAAACTCGGGTTGAGGAGGTAAGGTGTTATTGTGCTGAACAAGTGGGAAGTGAACTTTGGAAAAGAGACATTGCTTGTTGAAACAGGAAAGCTTGCCCAGCAGGCTCATGGAGCCGTAACTGTTCGTTATGGGGACACAGTGGTTCTTGTAACGGCCACGATGTCCGATGAGGTTCGGGAAGACGTTGATTTTACTCCCCTAGTTGTGGATTTTGAAGAGCGTTTCTACGCGGCAGGTAAAATCCCTGGGGGGTTTGTCAAGCGGGAGGGGAGACCACGAGTCCCGGCGATATTGAGCGCGCGTCTCATCGACCGTTCCATCCGTCCTTTCTTTCCCAAATTTCTCTACAACGATATCCAGGTAGTGGTTACGGTTCTCTCTGTTGATGAGAACCATCCACCGGATGTGATTTCCATAGTGGGGGCTTCCTTTGCCCTGGGACTCTCGGAAATCCCCTTTGAAGGTCCTATCGGTGCCTGTCGTATAGGCCTCGTAGGCGATGAATTGGTGGTAAATCCCACTCTTGAGGAGCTTGCCGCAAGTACTCTTGATCTCGTGGTGGCTGGATCCGAATACGGTGTGGCCATGATCGAGGCTGGGGCCAAAGAGGTGAGTGAGGAGAAGGTCGTTGCTGCTCTGGCACTTGGCCATCAGGAAATCCTCAGGATGATCGCTGCTCAGAAAGACATCTTCGCCCATTTTGGCCAACCCAAGAGAGAGGTCTCCATTCCTCCTTCCTTCGATGCCCTGAAGGCTTTTGTCGATGAGGGGTATCGAGGGGCCATTGCCCAGCTTGTTGCCATTCCCGAGAAGAAAGCCCGGGAAAAGGAGATGAATACTCTCTTCACAAAGGCTAAGGAGGAGGCCGAAGCGAAATTCGGCAACAGTTCTTTCCTCACCCTGGTCTGGGATGAGGTGGTGAAAGAGGAAGTGGAGCGCCTCGTCTTCACCACCGGCCGCCGGCAGGATGGCAGAACTCCTCAGGAGATTCGTCCCATTCACTGCGAGGTTGGATGTCTTCCCCGAACGCATGGTTCGAGCCTCTTCGTGCGGGGGCAGACACAGGCTCTGGTCATCACCACCCTCGGGGCTGCGAGTGAAGAACAGAAGGTGGACGGCCTTCAGGAAGAGGAAGCCAAGCGCTTCATGCTCCACTACAATTTCCCTCCCTACAGTACCGGAGAGGTTCGTCCCATGCGGGGACCGAGCAGAAGAGAAATCGGTCACGGAGCACTTGCTGAGAGGGCTCTGGAGTGCTTCATCCCCTCTGAGGATGAGTTTCCCTATACCATTCGGGTAGTGTCGGAAATCCTTGAATCGAATGGTTCTTCCTCTATGGCTACTGTGTGTGGAGGAAGCCTCTCTTTGATGGATGCTGGAGTCCCCATAAGGTCGTCCTGTGCCGGGCTCTCCATCGGCCTCCTCATGTCGGGGGACAAAAAGGTTCTTTTGCGGGACATCGTAGGCTCAGAGGACCACTACGGAGAGATGGACTTTAAGGTGGCGGGAAGCCGGAGAGGCATAACGGCAATCCAACTCGATGTGAAGAACAAAGGCCTCGACGCTTCCATACTCTCTGAAGCTCTGCGAGAAGCCAGAGAGGGGCGAATGCACATCCTCGACCTCATGGATTCGGTGCTCGATCGGCCGCGAAGCTCTATCTCTCCCTATGCTCCGAGAATCGGCATCGTGGAGATTAACCCCGATCGCATCGGTGCCCTCATCGGTCCGGGTGGGAAGATCATCAAGCGAATTGTGGAAGAAGCAGGCGTCACCATCGATATAAAAGAGAATGGGAAAGTCCTGATCTTCTCCCGGACGGAGGAAGGAAAAGAGAAAGCCATAGAGATGATCCGTAACGTGACCCAGGACGTGGAAGTCGGGAAGATCTACCTCGGTAAGGTAACACGCATCGCTGACTTCGGTGCTTTTGTGGAGATTTTCCCCGGGAGGGAAGGTTTATGTCACATTTCCCAGCTCTCCTTCGAGCGAGTCCGGAAGGTGGAGGATTTTGTGAAACCGGGGGAAGATCTCTTGGTGAAAGTGATCGGCATAGACTCCTTGGGCCGTATCACCCTAAGCCACAAAGAAGCCATTGCAGCTGTTTCTCCTCCTAAGGACACCAGAATCCAGCAGCGTAAGAAGTGAGCCCAAGAGACGGGCTTGAGTCGTGGAGACGAAGAGGAAATTCTTTACCCTCTCCATACTGAGTCTTACAGCAGTCTACCTTTTTGTAGCCCTCCTCTCTCCCCGGACGGGGGAGGTTGGAGGGCTCATCCGCCGAGGAGTTTTCTGGACTTTTGGTCTTGGAGCTTATGTTCTTCCCTTTCTCCTCGGTTTCATAGCCTATGAACTCTCTGTTTGCCATCCTTCGGGTAAGTACCGTTTTGCCGGAAATATCATCGGCGTTTCTCTCTGGCTTTCGGTTTTCCTCACCTTGAGCGAGCGAGAAGCCACAAAGAAGGGGCTGA
Organism: uncultured Atribacterota bacterium; assembly: GCA_964426875.1. GTDB lineage: Bacteria > Atribacterota > Atribacteria > Atribacterales > Caldatribacteriaceae > Caldatribacterium. The sequence goes on along the minus strand of CAYRSB010000004.1, from coordinate 64,567 downwards.
CCCTACCCACCGGGGAGGTAGGAGGAGAGGTGGGTGCTATGGTGTACCGTTTCTTCGACCGCTATTTCGGAGAGGCGGGAACTCTCCTGGTGCTCTTTTTCATGGCACTCTTTGGTACCTATCTCATCAGTGAAGGCAAGCTTCTTCGGAAGATGGCAGCGCTTCCTCGTCTTTTGAGAAAGAGGGTCAGTTTTGATACCACTTCCTCCTTGAAGTCGAAGAGAACTCAACCCTCAGTAGGGAGGCAAGAGAAGCGGCCGGAGATTGTGGAGAAGTTTAGTCCTTCTTCGCTGAAGGAGCCGCCCAAGGAAAAGGTAACCATCCCGAAGACAAAGCTCAAAGAATCTTTCCCTAAGGAGAGTGCTTGGGTTCTGCCCCCCTTGAAGATTCTCAATCCTCCTCCCTTGCAGAGAGGGGAAAAGAGCCGTCGGGAAATTGAAGAAGAGATTGCGAGACTCGAGCAAACTCTCTCTGAGTTTGGAGTTACGGGCAGGGTTCTCCACGTTCAGGTCGGCCCCACGGTGACGCGTTACGAGTTTCAACCCTCTCCGGGCATAAAGGTCAGTAAAATTGTGGGGCTCTCCAACGACATTGCCCTGGCCTTTGCTGTGGCGGCAGTGAGAATTGAGGCACCCATCCCCGGCCGGGCGGCGGTAGGAATCGAGATACCCAATCGGCACAAAGAAATCGTGATGTTGCGGGAGCTTCTCGAGATGGAGGAGTTCCAAAACCATTCCTCGCCGCTCCTTCTGGCGCTGGGAAAGGACGTCGGGGGGAAACCTCTCTTCTGGGACCTTCGGGACATGCCACATCTTCTTATCGCCGGTGCTACCGGGTCTGGAAAGAGTGTGTGTATCAATGCCCTCCTTGCCAGTTTGCTCTATCGTGCCGACCCTGCAAAACTCCGTATAGCTCTTATCGACCCCAAGAGGGTAGAGCTCTCCCTCTATTCAGGAGTGCCCCATCTCTGCGCTCCGGTCCTTTCAGATGTACGGTGGGTGGTGCGATTTTTGAAATGGCTCTGTCGGGAAATGGACAGCCGTTATGAACTCCTCTCGGAGCTCTCCTGTCGTAACATCGAAGAGTACAATCAGATGGCCGAGGAAAAGGAAATACTTCCGTACATTGTTGTGGTAATCGATGAGCTTGCCGACCTCATGATGACCTCCCCTGGGGACGTGGAGACTTACGTCTGTCGGCTGGCACAGATGGCCAGGGCGGTTGGGATTCATCTCATCGTTGCCACCCAGAGGCCCTCGGTTGATGTCATCACCGGGCTCATCAAAGCAAACTTTCCATCACGTCTGGCCTTTGCCGTCTCTTCACAGGCAGATTCTCGAACCATCCTCGACGGTCCCGGAGCAGAGAAGCTTTTGGGCAATGGCGATATGCTCTTTTCTCCCATGGGGGTGGGCAAACCCATCCGTGGCCAGGGTGCCTTCATCCGTACGGAAGAGACCAAGAGAATCGTCGAGCACTGGATGAACCAGAGGGGTGAGATCCCCTATCCTCTGGAGTTTGTCGTTCAGGAGGAGGTCGAGACGAAAGAGGAGGAAGAGGATGACGAACTGTACCGGGAGGCAGTGAGGATAGTAATTGAGACCGGAAAGGCTTCAACCTCTCTTTTACAGCGGAGGCTCCGCATAGGGTTTAACCGGGCAGCGAGACTCATCGAACGGATGGAGAGAGATGGTGTCGTCGGTCCTTATGAAGGAAGCAAACCTCGAAAGGTTATTGTGAAACGGGGGGACAAAAGTGGGGCTTAACCCAGAACTGGCAAAGCAAGTAGGAGAGACGTTGCGCCGAGCCAGGGAGGAGAAAGGCTTGACCCTGGGGCAGGTGGGAACGGCAACTTTTGTTTCCGAGCGGTTCCTTTCTGCCCTTGAGGAGGGGGAGTGGGAGAAGCTCCCAGGAAGGGCCTATGCCCTCGGGTATCTTAAGATATACACCCGTTTTCTGGGTCTTGATCAGGAGGAGATTCTCGAACTCTTCTACAAGGCCTATGGAGAAGAGGGGCGAAGGGAGGAAAAGGGACAAGGAGTGTCAGGAGTTCCTTTCAAAAAGTCAAAGAACAAGAGAAAAAAGGTGCTTTTTATTCTCCTTGGCCTCTTTGTGGCCCTTTGTGGAGTGCTTTTGGTCTTTCTTGCCTTTCCCTCTCTCCTTTCCTTGCAGAGAGGAGGGAATTCTTCATCGCTGTCGAGCGAGGTTGTTACTCCTGCCGTTCTTGAGCCCTCCCCCTCTCCCGAGATACCTAAGGCAACCTTCGCCGTTGTCCTTCGTCTTGAGGCAGAGGACGTGGCCTGGGTTGAAGTGTCCTCTCTGGGAGCGATGATGTTTTCGGGGGTTCTTGTTCCTGGAAAGACCTACGTTTTCCGCAGCGATGGGCCTGTAGAAGTTGCTGGAGAGAACGGAAACAGAATCCGGGCCTGGGTGAACGAGAGGGAAGCAGGGTACCTCGCGGGGGATTCCGGTTCCTTTCAAGAGGTTTTCGTGCCGTGAAGCGCATTGCCTTTGTGAGCCTGGGCTGTGACAAGAACCTTGTGGACTCAGAACTGGCTTTGGGATCTTTGCTTCTGCGGGGGTACAACGCTATAGTTTCTCCGGAAGAAGCGGAGTGGGTTTTTCTGAATACCTGTGCCTTCATACGTCCTTCCTGTCAGGAAACAGAGGAGTGGATACAAAAGTTTGTTCGTCTCAAAAGGAAGGACCCTCGCAAAAAGATCGTGGTTCTGGGATGTTACGTGGAACGCTTCCGGGAAAAGGCTGCCTCAAGGTACAGGGACGTAGACTACTGGATTGGAGTTCACAACCTTCCCCGTCTCGTGGATATTCTTGATAAAAGTCGGAGGGGAGTATTTCTGAGTTCTTCTCCCTCTGTGTACCATCACGATGACCCCAGGGTTTTGTCCACTCCTCCCCACTATGCGTACGTGAAAATCGCCGAAGGGTGCTCGCATCGCTGTAGTTTCTGCCTCATTCCTGCCCTGCGGGGTCCTCTACGGAGCAGACCTATCGACTCAATCGTCGAGGAAACCCGTCGCCTTGCAGAGAGAGGAGTTTCTGAGATTATCCTTGTTGCTCAGGATCTCACTGCATATGGTCTTGACTTCTACGGGACAAGGAGCCTTCCCTCTCTCCTTCGGGAATTAGGCAAAGTTCTTCCAGAAAATGTCTGGGTGCGACTCTTGTATCTCGCCCCGGAAGGAGTTGATGAGGCTCTGGCTGAAGCTTTAGCTTCGGTTCCCCAAGTGGTGAAATACCTTGACGTACCCTTGCAGCATGTGGACCCCTGGATCCTTCAGCGAATGGGTCGTCCATTTGTCTTCGAGCATATCAAAGAGAGGCTCGTATCAATAAGGAGGCGTATTCCTCAAATTTTCTTCCGCACCACTTTCATGGTGGGTTTCCCGGGTGAAGAGGAAGGACATTTTGAACGTCTTGTGCAGTTTGTGAAAGAGTTCCGCTTTGAGCGGATGGGGGCCTTCATGTACTCCGACGAAGAGGGGACAGAAGCCTTCCTCTTGCAACCGAAAGTACCGGAGGAGGTCAAAAGAGAGCGTTACGCTCTCCTTATGGAGATCCAAAAAGAGGTCATTGAAGAGGTCCATCGAGGACTCAAGGGGAAGGTCCTTACGGTCATCCTTGACGAAGAGCTATGCCACGGAAGGGAGAAGTTTTTCTGGGGAAGAACCCAGGGAGACGCTCCGGAAGTGGACTGTCGAGTGAAAGTACGGATCAGGAAAGGGCTTTTCAAACCGGGGATGAAGATTCCGGTACGTATCACCTCTACAGACGCCTATGAACTGGGGGGAGAAGTTCTGTGAATGCAGCCATCCTCTGTGTGGGTACAGAGCTTGTCACCGGGATGATCAAGGATGTGAATGCCTCTTTTTTGACCTACAAACTCCTTGAGAGAGGGGTCTTTCCCAAGTGGGTTATGTTCGTGCCCGATGGCATGGAAGAAATCGTCTCAGGAGTCCGTTTCCTCCTTTCTCAGGGAGTGGGGATCCTCTTTATCTGTGGAGGGCTGGGGCCAACGGTGGACGATTTCACCCGGGAAGCGGTGGCCCAGGCTTTGGGAAAACCCCTTGTCTTTGTGGAAGAAGCCTGGGAAGGGATTCGCCGCTTTTACCTTCGTATCCGGGGCACCGAACCTCCTGAAAACAATAAAAAACAGGCTCTTTTCCCCCAGGGAGCCCGATTCATACCCAACGAAGTCGGTACCGCTCCGGCCTTCATTCTGGAAGAGGAGGGTACTAAAATCTTTGTTCTCCCTGGTGTTCCCAGGGAGGTGGAGTCCTTCTGGCGTCGCCTGGAGGGGGAATTCCCCTTTTCCCCCTCAGGGGTGTATCGGAGTGAGATTTTGAAATTCTGTGGTATTGGAGAGTCGCAACTTGAGAGGCAAGTTTTGCCACTTCTTTCTGATGTGCCTTCGGGTTTGCGCTTCTCTTTTCTTCCTAACTATGGTGAAGTCTGGTTCTTCTTCCACGGCCAGGATGTTCCCCACGGTGCAAGGGAGAAGGTTGCTCAGATTATCACCCGAATCAAAGAAACCTTCTTGGTCAATCTCTTCTCGCCATACGGAGAGACACTCGAAGAGGCAGTGGGTAAGATTCTCCGTGCACGGGGGTTACGTCTTGCAGTGGCCGAGTCCTGTACCGGAGGACTTGTCGGGGATCGCCTCACCAATATTCCGGGAAGTTCCCATTACTTCGAACGGGGATACGTCGTGTACAGTAATAAGGCCAAGGTCGAGGATGTGGAGGTACCAGAGGAAATCATAAAGAAACACGGGGCGGTGAGTGAGGAGACGGCAAGAGAGCTCGCCGAAGGTGTTCGAAGAAAGGCAAAGGTAGATGTGGGTCTTGGAATAACCGGTATTGCCGGACCGGGAGGAGGAACTCCAGAAAAACCGGCGGGGCTGGTGTACATCGGGGTGAGCGATGGAAAGAGATTGGACGTTCAGAGGTTTCAGTTTGGTGGTGATCGGATGATGAACAAACGCTTTTTCTCCCAGGCAGCTCTGACCACGCTTTTTGTCTTCCTGCAAGGAGAGAAAAAATATGAAGGACACTGAAACGATACGGAGTTTCGTGGCCTTAGACCTTCCCGAGGAGGCAAAGAATCCTCTTTTTGCTTTTGTGGAGAAGAAGAGAAAGCTCTATCCCGGTGTCAAATGGGTCAAAAGGGAACATCTCCACGTGACCCTTTCCTTTTTTCCCGCTCTCCCTGTGAACTCGGTGGTGAAAGTCCAGAACATCATGGCCCATATTGCCTCTTCCTTTTCCCCGTATTATGCTATCCTCAGGGGGGTGGGAGCATTCCCCTCCTGGCAGAGGGCAAGAGTACTCTGGATGGGCTTTGATGAGGAGGGAAAGGTGTGCACAGGGAAGGTTGCCAAAGTTCTCTTTGAGGGATTGAAGAAGGAGGGGATCGAGATCGAGGAAGAACGAGATTTTGTTCCTCATATCACCCTTGCTCGTTTTCGTTCTCCCGTGCCTCTTAAGGATTCGGCGTTTTCCGAATGGTCACCGCTTCCCGTCCGTATCGAGAAACTGGTTCTTTTCAAAAGTACCCTTACCCCCTCCGGTCCGATATACGAAGAGATTGTGAGTGTCCTTTTGAAGAGGTGAAAAGCGTGAACGAAGAGAAAGCGACAAAGAATTCTAAGGAAGAGACCCTCAAGCAGGCAATGAGTATCATAGAGAGAAGGTACGGCAAGGGGGCCATAATGTTTCTCTCCCAGAACGTTCTTGCCACCGATGTGGAGGTAATCAAAACCGGGTCGGTCCTTCTCAACATTGCCCTGGGTGTGGGGGGATTCCCCCGGGGGAGAGTAGTGGAGATATTTGGGCCCGAGGCCTCGGGGAAAACCACCATCGCCCTTCATGCCATAGCGGAAGCCCAGAGAAAGGGAGGACTTGCCGCCTTTGTCGATGCTGAGCACGCCCTCGATCCTGTTTATGCTGCAAAGATAGGGGTTCAGGTGGACCATCTCCTCATTTCTCAACCCTCCACGGCTGAGGAAGCCCTGGACATTGTGGATACCCTGATTCGTAGTGGCAGTATCGATGTTGTGGTACTCGATTCCGTTGCTGCCCTGGTGCCCAAAATGGAGCTTGAGGGGGGAATCGGGGAGCCCACGGTGGGGCTCCAGGCAAGGCTCATGTCTCAGGCTCTTCGCAGGCTTACAGGCTACATCAGCAAAACCAAAACCGTGGCCATTTTCGTCAATCAGCTCCGAGAAAAAATCGGAATGAACTACGGACCGACCGAGACGACACCCGGGGGAAGGGCGCTGAAGTTCTATGCCTCGGTTCGTCTCGATGTCCGAAGGAAGGATTACATTCGGGCCGGCAACAGCGAACAAATCGTAGGGGCCCGCACCAAGATACGGGTGGTGAAGAACAAGCTTGCCTCCCCCTTCAAGGAGGCAGAGCTTGAGCTCTTTTACGGAGAGGGAATTTCCAAAGAAGGAGAGATTCTCGACCTGGGAGAGGAAGCCGGAGTAGTCAAACGCTCGGGAAGCTGGTATTCCTTTTCGGAATATCGCCTGGGACAGGGAAAAGAAGGATCCCGGCAGTTTCTCCAGGAAAATCCTGATATCGCAAAGAGAATACTCCTCGCCGCTTTGGAGAAGATAGGTGTTGACCCCAAAATCGCCCTTAACGATTGAAAATGCCTTTCAGGAAGGTCTCAGGTGTCTGGCAAAGAGAATGTATACTACCTGGGAACTCGCGAAAACCCTGGAGCGTCGAGGTTTTCCCCGGGAAGTGGTGCAGGAAGCCGTTGCCCTTCTCCTTGAGCAGGGATACCTGGACGATGAGGCTTACATGAAGGCCTACATTGAGGAACGGCGCCAAGTCAACCCCCGGGGGTACTTTGCCCTACGCCATGAACTCAAGATGAAGGGCGTTTCCTCCTCTCTCCTTGAAAGTCTTCGGGAAATGTACCCCCTTGAAGCAGAGGCAGGAGATGTTCTGGGGCTCCTCTCCTTGTGGGAGGGGAGGGGAGTAGAGAGGGAGAATCTCTGGCGACGTCTACGAACGAGGGGCTTTGCCGAAGAGGCGATCGAGTGGGGATGGTCACTTTTTACTCAAGGCCATCATCCTTGACTTGCCCTTCCTGTGCGATTAGAATATTTCCAAGTCCAGACCGTACATTGAAAAGTGAATAAGGGGTGAATCCAGCCTATGGGGCCGATATACATTTTCTTAGGAATAGCAATAGGATTCGTAGCAGGGATGTTCTTTGTCACCCTGCAGCTTCAAAGGCGCACGGAACGTGCGCAGCTTGAAGCTCGAAAGATTGTGGAAGAAGCTGCTCGTCAGGCCGAAAGCCTTAAAAAGGAAGCGCTTTTATCTGCCAAGGAAGAAGTTCTTCAGGAGAAACAGGCTCTTGAGGAAGAAATCCAGAAGAAGAGGAGAGAACTGCAGAATCTGGAGAGTCGCCTCCTGCGACGGGAAGAGATGCTCGAGCGCCGGATGGAGCAGCTTGAGCGGTCGGAAAATGCGCTACGAAAAACACAGGAGGAAATAGAGAAGGCCAAAAAAGAAGTCGAGACTATGAAGGCCCGGGAGATTCAGGAACTCTCCCGCATTGCGGGGCTCTCGGTTGAAGAAGCGCGCCAGGAAATCCTCAACAGAGTCGAGAAGACCATGGAGCACGAGATAGGCTTGCGTATCAAAGAGGCTGAGGAGCGGGCGAAAAAGGAAGCAGAGAAAATAGCCCGAGATGTCGTTGGACAGGCCATACAGCGGTATGCAGCAGATTTTACCGTAGAGAACACCGTTTCAGTGGTAATTCTGCCCAATGACGAGATGAAGGGAAGAATCATCGGCCGGGAAGGGAGAAACATCCGGACCTTTGAAATGATGACCGGAGTGGACCTCATCATCGACGATACACCGGAGGCTGTCATCATATCGTGTTTCGATCCGATACGGCGGGAAGTTGCCCGCATTGCTTTGGAAAGGCTCATCGTAGACGGGCGCATCCATCCTGCTCGTATCGAGGAACTTATCGAAAAGGCCAAAGCCCAGGTGGAGGAAAAAATCGTCCAAGAAGGAGAACAGGCACTCTTTGACACAGGAATCAAAAACATGAATCCGGAACTCGTGAAACTCCTGGGCAAGCTCTATTTCCGGACGAGCTACGGTCAGAATGTTCTCCAGCACGCCAAGGAAGTGGCTCACTTTGCTGCTGTGATGGCAAGCGAATTGGGAGCCAGTGTTCTTGTGGCCAAGAGGGCAGGGTTACTTCATGACATCGGAAAAGCTTTGGACCACGAAGTGGAAGGACCCCATGCGAAAATCGGTGCAGAGCTCCTCGGAAGGTATGGGGAGAAGTGGGAAGTCATTCATGCCGTTGAAGCCCATCACAGTGATGTTGAGCCTCAGACCCTCGAGGCAGTTTTAGTGCAGGCAGCGGATGCCGTTTCGGCATCCCGTCCAGGGGCACGGAGGGAAAGCCTCGAGGCGTACATTAAAAGGCTCGAACGCCTTGAAAAGATTGCCGACTCTTTTGAGGGTGTGGAGAAAGCCTATGCCATCCAGGCGGGGCGTGAGGTGCGAATTATTGTGAAGCCTGACCAGATCGATGATGCTCAGGCGGCAAAACTCGCCCGGGACGTGGTGAAGAAAATTGAGAAAGAGCTCGAATACCCCGGACAGATCAAAGTAACGGTCATCCGAGAAACACGGGCCACCGAGTACGCAAAATGACCCAAGGAGGATAAAGCATTGCGATTTCTCATCGTAGGGGACATTGTAGGGAAACCAGGAAGGAGAATCCTCGGGGAGAAGCTTCCCTCCCTGAGAGAGGAATTCCGCACCGATGCGGTGATAGTGAACGGAGAAAATGCTGCAGGAGGTCTGGGGATAACGCCCGAGGTGTGCGAGGAAATTCTAAGGTGCGGGGTGGATGTGGTCACAACGGGAAACCACATCTGGGACAAGAAGGAAATCCTTGACTACGTCGCGCGTCAGCCCCGCCTGCTTCGTCCCCTGAATTACCCGGATGGTGTTCCGGGAAGAGGCTCACTCGTTCTTGAGAGGGAGGGGAAAACTTGGGCCATTGTCAACCTCAGCGGCCGTGTGTTTATGTCTCCTTTGGATTGTCCTTTCCATAGCATTGAAAAAGAGTTGACTCACCTTCGAGAACGGACAAAGATAATCCTGGTGGACTTTCATGCTGAGGCTTCGTCAGAGAAAATAGCAATGGGCTGGTTCCTTGACGGGAGAGTGTCTTGCATTTTCGGGACACACACGCATGTGGTGACTGCAGACGAACGCATTCTTCCCCAGGGAACGGCATACATCACCGATATTGGAATGACGGGTGCTCATGATTCAGTCATCGGCATTGAAGTGGCAGACATCGTTGGAAGATTCCTCACGCAAATGCCGATAAGGTATCGGGTGGCCAAAGAGAATGTGAAACTCAATGGAATCGTTGTGGAGGTGGATGACGAAACAGGTAAGGCTCGAGACATTTTCCGTATTTCTGTGCCTCTCTTGGACAACGTTTAGGGATATGAGATGTGGAAGAGAAATTGAATGTTCAATGCTTTGGACAAGGGGGAGTCGAGAATGGACGTTCTCAAGGTATCTTCAAAGTCAAATCCTAATGCGGTCGCTGGTGCTCTGGCAGGTGCAATCCGAGAAAAAGGTGTGGCAGAGATACAGGCTATCGGGGCAGGAGCGGTAAACCAGGCAATCAAAGCCATTGCCATTGCCCGGGGCTATGTCGCCCCAAGCGGTGTAGACCTTGTGTGCATTCCTGCCTTTACCGATGTGAACATCGACGGCGAGGAACGCACCGCTATTAAACTCATCGTAAAGCCCCGTAATGACTGAAAGAAAGAGGGGACTCCGTAAAGGGGTCCTCTTTTTCTTTCTTTGGGGAATTTCAGGAAAGGAGCTTGTGTTTTTTCTCCTCTGGAGAGGAAAATGAGAGGTCAGCTTTCTTTCGCTCTTTGTACCTTCGGTTGCCAGATGAACAAGAGCCGCTCTGAACATCTTCGGTACCTCTTCCTTCAGGATGGTTTTTCTCAAGCTGAGAGGGAAGAGGAAGCGGATGTTTTAGTCTTCAACACCTGTGCAGTTCGAGAACACGCGGTGCAGAGGGCCTTAGGAGTCATTGCAAACCTCTACAGAAGTGCTCTCAAAAAGAGAGGAGTTCCTCCAATTCTTGTTCTGTGTGGTTGCATGAGCGAGCTTCTGAGGGAAGAACTCCTGAAAAAACTGCCTTACATCAATGTCCTTGTGGGTACCCAGGATTTCGAAGTCTTGCCCCGCCTGGTTTGGGAAGCTTACACCGACAACAAGCGATGTGTCCTTTTTTCTCCTCCTTCTCCTCCTCCTTTCTTGGAGCAGGGTTACAAGCGGGAGGGGGGAACATCCACATACCTTCCCATCACTTTTGGATGCGACAACTTCTGTAGCTACTGTGTTGTGCCGTACACCACCGGCCCTCAAAGGAGCAAACCCAAAGAGCTTATTCTTGAAGAGCTTGAAGCCATCGTCAAAGAGGGTTTTCGGGAAGTCACCCTTTTGGGACAAAATGTGAACAGTTACGGAAAAGACTTTGGTTGCCCCCAGGCTTTTGAGGATCTTTTGATGAGCATCGAGCAATCCTTCCGGGGAACGCCTCTTTGGGTCCGTTTCATTACCTCTCATCCCCGGGATATGAGAAAAGAAGTGGTAGAGATTGTCCAGGAAAGTACTCTTTTGTGTCCTTACTTCCACCTGCCACTCCAGGCGGGGTCTGATCGAATCCTCTCCCTTATGAACCGTGGGTATACGAAATCTCAGTATCTCGATTTAGCTTCTTTCATTCGGGAAAGAATCCCCAAGGCTGCCATCGGCACGGACATCATCGTGGGCTTTCCCACAGAAAGTGACAGAGATTTTGAAGAGACCCTCGAAGTAGTGCAAAAAGTTGAGTTTGAGATTGCTTACACCTATGTCTATTCCCTTCGTCCCCGTACGAAGGCGGCCGAACTTGAAGACAACGTTCCTGAGAGGACTAAAAAGGAGCGCCTTGAGGTTCTGAGCAAGATCCTCAAGGAAGGATACCTCAAAAGGCTTCGTTGCCACGAGGGTAGAAGAACGGAGGTCCTCGTCTTCCAGGAGAACGGGAAGCTTGTGGGAAAAACCAAGGAGAACCTGAGGGTTCTTTTTGAGGATTCTAAGGTTAAGGAAGGGCAATTCCTCCAGGTGGAACTTGAGGTGATACCTGGGGGAAGGCTTCTGGGTCACAGGGTGTCGGGGTAGGAATGTCACAGGTTCTTTGCCTTGTAGGTCCCACTGCCAGTGGAAAGACTGCCGTTTCTCTTGCACTTTCTGAGCTTTTGGGGAATGTGGAGATTATCTCTGCCGATTCCCTGGCGGTGTATAAATACCTTGATGTGGGAACGGCAAAACCACCCAGAGAGGTACGGGCGCAGATCCCCCACCATCTTGTAGATTTTCTCGAGCCTTCCAAGCAATGGAGTGCCTACGACTTCCGTCGCGAGGCCCAACGCCTTTTTGGGGAAATTTCCTCTCGAGGGAACACTCCGGTAGTGGTGGGAGGTACGGCCTTCTACCTTCATGTCCTCTTTCAGGGAATCCCCTTTTCGGGTGCTCCTCGAAGCAAGCGTCTTCGCCTTGTCTTGGAGCGGATGAGGACCGAGAAACTCTTTGCCCTCCTTAAGAGCATCGACCCCTATCGGGCAGAGAAAGTTGGTAAAAACGACCGCAAGAGACTCATCAGGGCTCTGGAGATATTCTTTCTCACCCACCATCCGCCTTCGGAAAAAAGAGGCGCTTTTCAAGAAAGGGAAAATCTCCGGTATCTTCTTTTGGGCATTTCATGGGATAGGGAAGAACTCGAAAAGAGGGTACGTGAGCGGGTGGAGGGGATGTTCCGTCAGGGGATTGTGGAGGAGGTACGATACCTCTTTTCTCTCGGATACCGAATGCCCCTTCCAGCCCTTGAGAACTTCACATACCGCCCGGTGGTGGCCCTCCTTGAGGGTCGCCTCTCCCTTGAAGAAGCCAAAGAGGAAATCGTAAAGGGAACACTCCTTTTTGTCAAGAGGCAAATGAATTGGTTCCGCAAAATGCCCATTCTCTGGTGTAATCCTGAGTATGGAGATCTTTCCCAAGTGGCGGTGAGAATGTATCATATTGTGCGCGAGAAAATCCTGGAGGGATAGAAATGGAGGAAAAAAGGGGAGAAACAACCACCCAGCCGGGAAAGATCAGGGACTTGGGGTACTATTTCCTCAACCTCCTCTCGGCTAAAGCCTGGCAGTATCTGGGGCTTATGGTGCACCCGGAAAACGGACAGATCCTTGTGGATCTTGACGAGGCTCGCAAGGCCATTGACCTTTTCTCGGTGGTTCTCGACACTCTGAAGAAGGAATTTGACCGAGATGAGCTGCGAGAACTCGAGACACACCTTGCTAACCTCCAGCTCAACTTCGTGGAGAAAATGAGAGAGCTGGCGAAAGGATAGGAGGAAAGAAAGGAGTCCTCAAAGGGTAGGATTGCCACAAGTCTATCTAGCTTGTGGCAATCCTATTTTACATAATATACATTATGGGAACTAACAGGAAGAGGACACAAAGGAAGAAATCCTTCCCAAGAGTTCCCGCTGGATCACACAGTCGAGAGCAATCTTTCCATCCTCAAGAGGTCTCAGGTCTTTGATGTAACCCCTAAAGCGTATCTGTTGTCTTACAGAATGAAGTTTTTCCAAGGGAATCTCAAAGTGGATTTTCGTAACTCTTGGTTGCAAGGCAGAGGAAATTGCCTCAAGAAGTTCTCTAAGACCCGATCGTTTCAGGGCGGAGACAAAAACATAAGGATAGGCTGTGCGTATCTCAGGCTCAAGAAGGGGTAGTTCTTCAAGCAGGTCGACTTTGTTGAGGACCAGTATCTTGGGACAATTTTCTGCACCGATTTCTCCAAGAGTCTCATTGACCACCCTGAAGTGAGTCAAGTAATCGGGGTCGGAGATATCTAAAACTTCAAGGACGAGGTCGGCTTCTTTCACTTCCTCAAGGGTACTGAAGAAAGCTTCCTTGATGGTCCCGGGCATCTCCCGGATAAACCCCACGGTGTCCACAATGACAACCTCTCCCACTTCAGGCACAAAGAGCCTCCGCGCCGTAGGGTCTAAAGTGGCAAACATTCTCTCTTCAACATATGTCTTTGCCCTAGTGAGAGCGTTAAGGAGGGTGGATTTCCCGGCATTTGTGTATCCCACGACCGCTATCTGGAGAACACCCGATTTCTTACGGGATGCCCGCTGAGTCAGGGTCTGCCGTTCGATTCTTTTGAGTTCCCGGGCGAGAGAAGCAATATGGTTTTTGATTTTTCTCCTTTCCACTTCGATTTTCTGTTCCCCCGGACCGCGGGTTCCGATTCCCCCTCCAAGACGTGAGAGATTCTCGCCCTTGCCTGTGAGGCGGCTTAACTCGTATCGGAGGCGGGCCAACTCCACCTTAATCTTTCCCTGGGCAGTTCTTGCCCGTTTTGCAAAAATCTCATGCACCACGGCATACTTTGTGTACACCGGAACGCCCCAAACTTCCTCTAAATTGCGTTGCTGAGAAGGGGTAATTTCTACATTGATGAGCACAAAGTTGAGGGACTGTTCCTCCACAAGCCTTCTGATTTCTTCTACCTTTCCTCTGCCAAGATAGTATCGAGGGAAAGGATTTTTGACTCGGCAGGAGACTGAAAGAGGGGTATTTCTTCCAGCGCTATGGGCAATTTCAAGAATTTCTCTTTTCAGAAGGTCTGAAGAGGCGGAAAAAGGAGGACACTCCACAAAAACAAGAAGACCTTTTTCCTCGGTTTTCATTTCTCTTCTTTATCCACCCTCCGGTACATATTTTTGAAGATTTCCCAATACATCCTTACCCTTTCCCGCAGGCCTTTCACCAGGCCGAATTTTTCCTCCTTCATGACGTGGGTAAGCCCCAGAAGTTTTACGAGTTTCACCTGCACTCCGTTTTTCCTGACATAGCGATTTATGGCCACCTCAACCCCATAACGGGTGACTTCCATGTCCGGGATGTTCTGGAGTATATCAGTTTTTATTGCCCTCTGCCCGGAAAGGAAAGGGGCAATTTTTTGGGCAAGATCTGTGGCGAGTCTCCCTTCTTCAAACACTCCAATGGCTATATCCGCTTCTCCCTTCATCACCGGCCCGACCAAAGCTTCGACGTGCTCGGAAGTAAGCCCGATAAGGTCGGCATCAAGAAGAAGGACGATATCGCTTCGAATGTACCCCAATCCATGATACAGTGCTCCACCCTTCCCCACATTATGTAAAAGTTCCACGACTTCTGCTCCCTTGTTTCGTGCGATTTCCACAGTTCTATCTGTGGAACCATCGCTCACTACAACGATTTGGTCAATAAGGGGACTCTCCTTGAGAACGTCAAGGATAGGGCCAATGGTTTTCTCTTCATTGTACGCCGCGATAATTGCCGTTGTCTTCATCTTCTCAGAAGGGACTCCTCTCCCTCAGGCAAGCTCTCCTCGAATTCTTCCCAGAGTCTCAAGAACATCCTCCTTCTTCATCTCGATACGTTCGCCATCTCGACGGAGTTTCATCTCAACAGTTCCTTTCCTTTCCGTTTTCTCTCCCACAATGACTTGAATGGGAAAACCGATGAGGTCGGCTTCGTTGAATTTATACCCTGCACTCTCTTCTCGGTCATCGATGACGACCTCGAACCCCCCCCGGAGGAGTTCCCCATAGATTCTCTCTGCTTCCTCCCGGTGCGCATCCTTCTTCATGTTGACCGGGATGACGACAACCTCATACGGAGCTATGGAGAGAGGCCATCGAATGCCCTTGTCGTCATAGCTGGCCTCAATTGCTGCCGCCATAGTACGTCCAATACCTATACCATAACAACCCATAATCAGAGGTTTTTCTTTCCCATCCCGGTCTACAAAATACGCCTTCATGGGTTCGCTGTATTTTGTTCCCAGCTGGAAAATGTGGCCAACCTCAATGCCTCGTTTCTCCTCGAGAGAGCCTCCACACCGGGAACACCGTTCCGCTTCTCCCGTTCTGGCAAGGCCGCAGGTCGTGCACACGAAGACTTTTTCCTCTCCCGATTCGGCAATGATCAAGAACTCGTGAGAGACATCTCCCCCGATGACCCCACTCTCTGCCGGAACGGCAATGTACTCAAGACCACAACGACCGAAAATCCGGCAGTATGCTTCGTACATCTTCTGATAACTCACCTTGAGCCCTTCCTCGTCTCTGTCAAAACTATAGAGGTCTTTCATGAGGAATTCTCTTGCCCGCATGATACCAAAACGCGGCCGTATTTCATCCCTGAATTTCGTTTGGATCTGATAGAGCAAAAGAGGAAGTTGGCGATAAGAACGAATCTCCCTCCGGGCAAGATCAGTTATGACTTCTTCATGAGTGGGTCCGAGGCAAAAATCCCTTCCTCGCCGATCCTGAAAGCGGACGAGTTCCGACCCGTAAATGTCCCATCTCCCTGTCTCCTTCCATATTTCGGCTGGTTGCATGGCCGGCATAAGGACTTCCTGGCCCCCAGCCCGGTTCATTTCTTCCCTCACGATGCGAACGATTTTTTCCAGTGTCCGCCATCCCAAAGGCAAAAAGGTGTATATTCCCGCCGAGAGTTGGCGTATGAACCCGGCCCGCAACATTAGGCAGTGACTCACCACTTCTGCTTCCTGAGGGTCTTCCCTCATGGTTGGCGCAAAGAGTCCAGACATCCTCATTTACTTCCTCTCCTCCTTGTTAAGAGCTTCTTTCACCATGGTCAAGAGTTTTTCTATCCCTTCCTCCTGAGGCACAACCTCGAGGATATTGCCACGGGCAAAGAGCACGGCTTTCCCCTCTTTGCCCAGGGCAAGGCCAAAATCGGCTTCCTTGGCTTCTCCCGGGCCGTTGACCTCACATCCCATTATGGCCACCTTGGTTGCTACGCCCTTTGGTACTTTAAACTCTGCCATCTTTTGCCGAAATCTCTGGACAAATGATACCACGTCTCCCCTTCTCCGAGCACAGGTGGGACAGGAGATGAGGGTAATATCTTTTGACCTTATGCCTAAGGATTCAAGGATTTTCCAGGCTACCTCTGTCTCGAGAACAGGGCTCCTTGAGGTTAGGGACACCCTCAGAGTATCGCCTATACCCTCGAAAAGGAGTATTCCCAAGGACACTGCTGATTTCACGATTCCCTGAATTCCTCCCCCTGCTTCGGTGAGCCCGATGTGAAGAGGATAGGGAAAAGTTTCGCTGAGCCTTCGATATACCTCGACAGTCTCTTCCACCTCGATGGATTTCGCCGAGAGAATGAGGTTTTCCATACCCCGTGCTCGGGCAAGCTCCACGTATTCG
Organism: uncultured Atribacterota bacterium; assembly: GCA_964426875.1. Taxonomy (GTDB): domain Bacteria; phylum Atribacterota; class Atribacteria; order Atribacterales; family Caldatribacteriaceae; genus Caldatribacterium. The sequence continues at coordinate 48,172 of CAYRSB010000004.1, read as the reverse complement.
CTTACACTCTCAAAGAGAGCGTCACTCCTCTTCTCCCCTTTGAGACATGGAGGAAGAGAGCCGGTATTTGCCCCCAGACGGAGGACAACATTTCGATCTCGTGCAAAGTCGATGAGTGATTTCACTGCGTTTTTGTTTTTCGCCGTTCCAGGGTTTATCCGTATCGCATCTACTCCAGCTTCAATGGCCAAAAAGGCAAGGGAGAGATCAAAGTGAATGTCAGCCACGATGGGAATATCTCCTTTTTGGCTCTTTATGACCTTGAGACCTTCAATGGCCTCCTTATCAAAGACGGCCACCCGAAAGATTTCACAGCCTGAGGAGACCGCTTTCTCCATCTCCTCAAAACATCTTTTCCATTCCCCCGGATGGGTTCTTCCCATTGCCTCCACCCAAATAGGATGTCCCCCTCCAACGGTAAGGGAACCCAGGGGAACTTCATGTGTTCTTTTTCGCCTCATTTCCGTATCACTATCCTCAAGACGTCCTGATAGGTGACAAAGATGGAAAGGAGAAAAATGAAGATAATGCCAACGAGATAGATTAACCCCTTTTTCTCCTCTTCGAGAGGCTTACCCCTTACCTTTTCGTAAAGGAAGAGAAGAAGATGACCGCCATCAAGGACCGGGATAGGAAATAGGTTGAAAAGGGCTAAAAAGATACTGATCGTGGCGGCGAAGGCCAGAAGGTTGATAAAACCAAAGGTTGCTGCCTGCCCGGCCATCTGGGCTATCCCCAAGGGACCGGTCACCTCGAGAGGAATTTTTCCGGTTATGGTATACAGTACCCCAAGGAGGCTTAGAATGAACCAGCTCCCTACGGTGGTAGCACTTCTGGCCAGAGTTACGAGGGGACCATAGCGTTGGTGTTCTCCTCCAAAGATTACCCGGATGAGGGCTCGTTTTTCTTCTTCATTCCATTCGGGAATTACCACCACCTGCAGCCTTTCTCCTTTCCGCTCCAAAGTCAGAGTTATCTCCTTTCCAGGGCTTTGTGCAATGGTCTGGGTGACTTCCTCAATTCGCTCCACCGTCTTCCCATTTATGGCAAGGAGGACGTCCCCCTTTCGGATTCCACTTCGTTCTGCAGGACCACCGGGGAGTACATCGAGCACCGCGATTCTGCCTGTGGGAATCCCAGAAACACCAAAAACGAAGAAGAGGAGAACAACCGAGAGCACGAGATTCATCAACGGGCCGGCAAGGACGATGAGACTTCTCTGCCAGAGGGGCTTGTGGTCAAAACGTTCGGAGGGGGGAACCTGGGTTTCCCGGTAACCCTCAATAATGTTGCCCTCCATTCCGGCCATTCGCACATATCCCCCAAGAGGCAGAAGACGCACAGAGAATTCTACGTTTCCCCACATGAACGACAGGATGCTTGGCCCATAACCCAGGGAGAAATTCAAAACTCTTACTCCGAAAAGGCGGGCAAGGATGAAATGACCAAACTCATGGGCAAGAACGAGGAGACTCAGAACAAAGACAAAGGCTAAAATCGTGATCATCCAAGGGTGCTCCTCTGCCGCACCAGGTCCTCAGCGATGGAAAACCCGAGTCGAAAAAGATGTTCACTTTCGGAAACTTTCCGGGGAGGATGGATATTTCGCTCGATGACCTTTTCCAAAAGCGGTGGAATTTCATCAAAGGAGATTTCTCGAGAGAGGAAGCGGTCGACGAGAGCTTCATCCGCTCCGCAAAAGAGGGTGGGATATCCCCTGCCCTTCTGCAAGGCTCGCAGGGCGAGGTGGAAACCCTCGAATCGCTCCGGAACGGGGTAATCAAAGTGAAGAGTCTTAAATTCTCTAAAATCCATTCTCCGAAAGAGGTTCTCTCCCCTGGTACGGGAAATGGCGCTTTGAATGACAAGATGCATGTCCGGAGGGGCAAGAACGGCAAAGACAAAGCCGTCCTTTGTCTCCACCAGGGCATGAATGTAACTCTCCCGTTGGATAAGTACGTCGATTTTTTCGGGAGGAAGGCCAAAGAGAAAAAAGGCCTCCATAACCTCAAGACCCTTGTTCACAAGGTTGGCAGAATCTACGGTGATCTTTGTCCCCATCTTCCAGTTGGGGTGAGCAAGGGCCATCTCGGGAGTAATGTCACTCCATGACCCCTGCCACTCATAGAAAGGTCCCCCCGAAGCGGTGAGGTACACCTTCTCTATCTCTTCTTTCGGGAAAGTTTTGAGAAGCTGCCACAAGGCATTGTGCTCACTGTCAAGGGGGATGAGGTTTGAGTATCTTGAGAGCAAACCCTCTCCCTCAAGATCTCCCAGGAGTATCATGACTTCTTTGCTGCCTCCCCACAGGGTCTTTCCCCTTTCCAGAAGCTTCAGAAAGAGCCCCAAAAAGGCGACACCACTTACGGCAAAGAAGACGCCCTCCACTTCCTCCGAGAGGAGAACTTCTTCAAGGTGATTCGTAGAAAGGAGTGGGCGAAAGGGGGGGGAAGCCTCCTCGGGCAAGAAGGGACTGTACACATACCGGGGATTGAAGAGTTCTGCCTGTTTTATAAGCTTCATGGTGTTTTTGAATCCTCCAAGGAGCACGATCTCGAAATCGTCTACCCTTGCGAGGACCTCAAGAATCTGTTCCCCTAAGAAGCCTGTAGAACCGAGAATGGCAACGCGCATGTTTCATCCCTTTCCCAACGAGACCAAAAGATACACTAAGGGTCCTGCTAAAAAGAAAGAATCAAAACGATCGAGGATTCCTCCATGCCCGGGAAAGAATTTCCCCGAGTCCTTGGCCCCAATCCTCCTTTTCAGAGCCGACTCAAAAATATCACCCAGAAAGGCCACAGGAGGAAGTACTATCCCAAAGATCAGGCACCGCTTCAGGGGAAGGCCAACCCACAGAGTACCCAAAAGGATGCTACAAAGGATTGCACCCCCCATCCCCCCAAAGAAACCCTCCCAGCTTTTTCCCGGGCTCACAAGGGGGATGATTTTGTGCCTTCCCCACTTTCTCCCTAAAAGATAGGCAAGGATGTCATTCATCCACACGAGGAGAGCAAAAAAGAACAAAATCTTCGGAGAAAACTCAAGACCGGTCTTCACCCAAAAGATGGGTAGGAAAATACAGTAGAGAGAGCCCAAAAGAAAGAGGCTCACCCGGTCCAGGGCTTCCCTGGGATTCTTCATGGCCCAAAAAAGTACGGCAAGGAGAAGACCATACCAACCCAGAGCTTTCTCCCCTTCTCCTATCCAGAGAGAAGCGTACGTCCAGAAGAGCACCACCCCGGAGAGGACAAGGACCACGGGCTTTGTCTCTCCGGTGGCGATTCTCCAGTACTCCTGAAATGCCAGAAAGGAAAGGGCCACAAAGAGTGCTATGAGGGTCCATCGACTCAAAAAGACAAGAATGATAAATAAAGGAAGAAAAAGAGCAATGGTTATCATTCGGGTTCTAAGGTCACTCCTTACCTCTTCTTCCTTCAAAGAAGACCTCCAAATTTTCTCCTTCGTTGAATAAAATCCTCGAGGGCTTTGTGAAACTCGATTGCCGTGAAGTCCGGCCAGAGGACGTCCGTAAACCAGAGTTCAGTATAGGCAACCTGCCAGAGCAGGAAGTTGCTGATTCGCTTCTCCCCACCGGTACGGATGAGGAGATCTGGGTCGGGTTGATCTCTGGTGTCAAGGAAAAGGCGGAATTTCTCCTCGTTGAGGGAGGAGAAATTTTCGTCCTTTTCTGCAACACGTTGTATCGCTCGCAGAATCTCGTCTCTCCCCCCATAGTTCAGGGCGAGGTTCAGAGTAAGGCCCTTGTTGTTTGCAGTCTCCTTCTCAAGGTTCTCCATGGCTTCCCTGAGCTTCCCCGGTATCCCCTCTCTTCGCCCTATAAAAATGACCCGCACGTTGTTCTTTTTAAGCTCCTCTTTATAGTGATTAATGGCCTCTTCAAAGAGTTCCATGAGTCCCTGAATCTCTGCAAGCGGCCTTTTCCAGTTTTCGGTGGAGAAAGAGTACAGGGTGAGAAAAGAAATACCTAAGCGGCCACTCTCTTCTACGATGACCCGTACTGTTTCAACGCCCTTTCTGTGTCCTTCAAGGCGTGGAAGTCCTCTTTGCTCTGCCCATCGCCCGTTGCCATCCATGATGATGGCAACGTGTTTGAGGGCCGAGCCTATACGCTCATAATCTCCCTTTCTTTCTTCTCCCATAGACCGTCAAGTTCGTTGATGTGCTCGTCGGTCACTTTCTGAATCTCTGCCTGAGCCCACTTCCCCTCGTCCTCGGAGATCTTGCCCTCCTTTTCCATTTTTCGCACTTCTTCGTTAGCCTCCCGGCGAAGATTCCTCACCGCCACTTTCCCTTCCTCTACAATCTTCTTCGCCATCTTTGCGATTTCCCTTCTTCGCTCCTCGGTAAGGGGCGGCAAATTCACTCGGATGACGGTGGCATCGACCGCAGGGTTAAAACCGAGGTCCGACTTCCATATGGCTTTCTCGATGAGAGGAATGACATTCCTGTCCCAGGGCTGGATGAGAATTGTACGGGCATCGGGCGTGGTGATGGAAGCGATTTGTTTGAGCTGTACCATCGTCCCGTAATAATCCACTTCGAGATTCTCTACCAGGGCTGGAGAGGCTCGCCCGGTGCGCACGTGCGACAATTCGTCCCGAACGACATTCACGGCCTGTTTCATTCGCTTTTCGATGTCCCTCAGGAGCGGTTTTAAAAGTTCATTCATGCTTTTCCCTCCCCACGAGAGTTCCAATCTTTTGTCCGGTAACGATCCTGTACAGATTCCCTGCCTGGTTTATGTTAAAAATGACGATGGGAATGTGATTTTCCATGCAGAGAGAGACAGCAGTAGAATCCATAACCTTCAGTCCCTTGTTAAGTACTTCGAGGTAATCCAGGGTCTCGAATTTTGTTGCTTCTTTGTGGATGGTAGGATCGGCTTCATATACCCCGTCCACTTTTGTAGCCTTCAAGAGGGCTTCTGCCTTGATCTCTGCAGCCCGCAGGGCCGCAGCGGTATCCGTAGTGAAATAGGGGTTCCCCGTTCCTCCGGCAAAAATCACCACCCTGCCCTTCTCGAGATGCCGGATGGCCCTTCGGCGAATGTAGGGCTCTGCTATTTCTCGCATCTCAATGGCAGTTTGGACCCGAGTGGGGATACCGCGTTCCTCAAGAAAGTCCTGAAGAGCCAAGGCGTTGATAACGGTGGCAAGCATTCCCATGTAATCTGCAGTGACTCTGCTTATCCCCTTTTCCTGAGCATTTCTTCCCCGGAAGATATTCCCTCCCCCAACCACGATGGCCACTTCAACCCCCAGGACCCTGATGTTGGCGATCTCTTCGGCAAGATACGCCAGGACACTGGTGTCAATCCCTGAAGGGAGAGACCCCCGAAGAGCCTCTCCCGAAAGTTTCAGGAGCACCCTCTTGAAACGTAGTGAATCACTCGTCATCTCCTTCACCCAACTTGAAGCGGATAAACCGACGTACGACGATGTTCTCCCCAAGCTTTGCTATGGTCTCCACAAGGAGGTCTCTCACCCTTTTCTCCGGGTCACGGATATACTCTTGCTCGAGAAGACAATTCTCTTCGTAGAACTTCTTTATTTTTCCTTCCACAATTTTGCGCTTGATTTCTTCGGGTTTGTTGCTCTCTGCGAGTTCTTCCCAGAAGAAACGCTCTTCTCTTTCCCGGACCTCTTCAGGAACATCCTCCGGAGAAACCCAGCGGGGAGCCTGAGCTGCGATTTGGAGGGTGAGCTCCTTCACAAGGTACTTGAACTCTTCGGTACGGGCTACAAAGTCAGTTTCACAGTTAACCTCAACGAGCACTCCTATCTTTCCGTCGGTATGGACATAGGAACCGATGAGCCCTTCCCTGGCAACACGCTTCTGCTTTTTGGTTGCCGTCTCAATACCCTTACGGCGCAGAATCTCGCAGGCTCTCTCGAGATTGCCCTCGGCCTCGAGAAGAGCTTTCTTGCAGTCCATGACCCCTGCACCGGTACGACTGCGAAGTTCCATGATGTTCTTGACAGTAACGTCCATCACTTTTCCTCCTCTATTTCTTCAAGCTCTTCAAGTTCTTCAAGAATTGTTGTCGGTTCCGGCGGTTCTTCCTCTTTCAGGGCCTCTTCGGGTATTGCCACGCCGGTGGTAGGTACAAATTCGGCACCCTCGGTAGCCAAGCGTCGTCCTTCAATCACCGCATCGGCGATGATAGAGGCAAAGAGACGAATGGCCCGGATGGCATCATCATTCCCCGGGATGACATAATCGATTTCGTCCGGGTCGCAGTTTGTGTCCACAATGGCCACAGTAGGAATTCCCAGCCGGTGGGATTCGAGAACGGCGTTGCGTTCTCTGCGAGGGTCAACGATGAAGACGCAGTCGGGCAATCTCTCCATATCTCGTATGCCGCTTAGGTACTTCTCGAGGCGGGCCTTTCTTTTACGAATCTGCATGACTTCCTTTTTAGGAAGTCGCTCCAGAAGGCCCCTTGCCTCCATAGCCTCGATGGTTTTTAAACCCTCAACGCTCTTGCGAATGGTAGAAAAGTTTGTGAGCATACCTCCCAACCATCTCTGGTTCACATAGAACATGCCACACCGTAAGGCTTCCTGTTGTATGGCCTCCTGTGCCTGTTTTTTGGTTCCTACAAAGAGGACCGTGCCGCCTTGGCGGGCGAGCTCCTTCACAAAGCTGTAAGCTTTCTCCGTAAGTTCAACGGTCTTCTGAAGGTCGATGATGTAGATGTTGTTCCGCTCGGTGAAAATGTAGGGTTTCATTTTGGGGTTCCATCTTCTCGTTTGGTGACCGAAATGGACCCCTGCTTCAAGAAGCTGTTTCATCGTGACAACGGCCATGCCTTTTCCTCCTTCCGGTTTTTCCTCTGCGGGGAAGGCCCTTGTCGGGCACCGGACGGTCCCCGCATGCGTGCTTAAAACCCGGGTAAGTATACCATGAAAGAAAAAAAGAATGCAACCAATCAGAGAATGTATCGAGTAACATCTTCATCTTTGAGGATATCCTGAAGCTGCTTGCGGACGTAATCTCGGTCAATGGTTATGTGCTGTCCCTTAAGGCTGGGAGCGCTGAAAGAAATGTCCTGGAGAACTCTTTCCACTACCGTGTAGAGCCGGCGAGCTCCGATGTTCTCCATTCTCTCGTTAAGAGAATAGGCTATATGGGCAATCTCTCTCAGGGCGCCTTCGGCAAACTCGATGGACACTCCTTCAGTCAAAAGAAGGGCCTTGTATTGTTTCACCAGTGAGTTGTAAGGCTCAACCAGAATTCGATAGAGGTCCTCCTCGGAGAGGGGCGCAAGCTCTACTCGAATGGGGAAACGACCCTGGAGTTCCGGCAGGAGGTCAGAAGGTTTTGACTGGGAAAAGGCCCCAGCAGCAATAAAAAGGATGTGATTCGTCCGTACCGGACCGTGCTTGGTGAGCACTGTCGAACCCTCCACAATGGGGAGAAGGTCTCGTTGCACTCCGCCTCTTGAAACGTCCGGTCCATAGCTCCCGCCGGGAGGGGAAACAATCTTATCGATTTCATCGATGAACACGATACCAGTTTCTTCCACTCTTTTGATTGCTTCCTGAACTACTTCGTCCATGTCGATGGTCTTCTGTACTTCCTGGTTGAAGAGCACTTCCCGGGCATCTTTTACCTTTATTCTTTTGCGCTTTTTTCGCGGCGGGAAGAGACCCCCAAAGACTTCACGAAGGTCTATCCCTAAGCCTTCCATGCCACCTGCGGTGACGATTTCCATGGGGACGGAACTCTCTTCCACTTCTATTTCGATGAACCGTTCTTCGATCTCCCCCCTCTTGAGTTTTTCCCGCAACTTCTCCCGGGTGCGGGAGAGAGATGGGGAGACGGTCGGCCAAACGATGTCAACCCGGGGAGAATCTTCAGAAGACGTATCCTCCTCCTTAGGGGCGTCCCGCGAGAGAAGGGCGTCGAGAATCCGTTCTTCTACGATCTCCTGCATCTTCTCCTCCTGGGTTTTGATCCTCTCGTTCTTTACCATTCGAATGGCGAGCTCTGTAAGGTCCCGAATGATGGACTCCACGTCCTTTCCCACATATCCAACTTCGGTGAACTTTGTAGCCTCCACCTTAAGAAACGGTGCGTTGGTCAGCTTGGCGATACGACGGGCGATTTCGGTCTTGCCTACTCCGGTGGGGCCGATCATAATGATGTTTTTGGGAATGATCTCTTCTGCTATCTCCGGGGGAAGCATTCTCCGACGTATCCTGTTCCGCAGAGCTACAGCCACACACTTTTTAGCCTCTTTCTGACCCACGATATACTTGTCGAGTTCTTTCACAATTTCTTCAGGTGTAAGGCTATCTTCTATCATTTCTTTTCCTCCTGTAGGGTTTCAAGAAGAATGTTGCTGTTGGTGTAAATGCAGATTTCTGAAGCAATTTCCAGGGCAGTACGGGCCACACCGCTGGCACTGAGGTCTGTGTGACGCAGAAGGGCCTTTGCTGCTGCCAGGGCATAATTTCCCCCCGAACCGATGGCAGCCACCGGTTCGTCTGGTTCTATGACATCTCCCCGGCCGGAAATGATGAAGATGTGGGAAGAATCCATGGCCAAAAGGAGAGCGTCGAGTTGTCTCAGAATTTTATCCGTCCGCCACGTCTTGGCAAGCTCTATGGCTGCCCGGGGCAAATTCCCACCGTACATGTTGAGCTTCTCTTCAAGCCGCTCAAGGAGCGTCAGGCAGTCGGCCCCGCTTCCGGCAAAGCCGGCCAAGACCCGGTCCTGATAGAGACGCCTGATTTTCCGGGCACCATGCTTCAAAACGGCTTCATTCATGGTCACCTGGCCGTCACAGGCCATTGCCCCCTGACCGTCTTTAAGAACGGCGATCACCGTCGTTGCACGTATCATCTTCTCTTTTCACCTTCTTTACAGCGTGAGGATGAGTACTGTCATACACCTTTCTCATTTTATCCCAATCAAGATGCGTGTACATCTGCGTGGTGGAGAGACTGGAGTGCCCAAGGGCTTCCTGAATTACCCGTAATTCCCCTCCCCCTGAGAGAAAATGCGTGGCAAAACTGTGGCGGAAGATGTGCGGAAACACCTTTTTCCCCTCTATCCCGGCAAGGAGTGTGCTGTCATCGACAATTTTTCTTATCCCTCGAGGAGTGAGGGGGTTCCCCCTGGAGTTCAGGAAGAGGAAGGGGGACTCAGGAAAAACGGCACTGCGTACCTTGAGGTAAGCAAGGAGGGCTTCTTTACTCGCTTCGTTGAAGGGAACGAGGCGTTCTTTTCCTCCCTTACCCCTAACGCGAATCATCATCTTCGAGAAATCTACGTCTTTTACCTTAAGAGAAGCAATCTCGCTCACGCGCATCCCGCTGGCGTAGAGGGTCTCAAGGAGCGCCCAGTTTCGCAAGGCCTTAAAATCTTCAGGGTTTTCCCTTCCCTTCCCTTTGAGGGTTTCAAGAATCCGAAAAATCTCTTGAGAGGTCAGAAATTGAGGGAGTTTTTTTTCTACCCGCAATCGTCCAATGGTGTCACAGGGGCTGAGCGTGATGAAGCCCCGCCGGCGGAGGAAGCGATAGAAGCCTCGCAGGGCCGAGGCACGGTGAACCTGAGAAATCCTTTTGAGTTGACGGTGAACCTTGAGATACACGAAGAAATCCCTAACATCCTGCGAGGTAGCAAAAAGGAGGTCTTTCCCTTCCTTTTCCGTCCTCAGAAACTCTATAAACTGGACGATCACCCGGAAATAATTTTCGACAGTATGAGGGGATGAACGTCGTTCCTTCTCAAGATAATTCCAGTACGCCCTGAGGCACTCTTTCTCCTTTTCGTTGCAATTCGATTCGAAGGGGAACACCTTCCCAATCAATCTCCTCTCGTAGCACTTTCTCTACGATGCGGATACATTGTTCTTCTTCCTTTCTCTCCCTCACCCCTTCCACCACCACCAGAAAAAGAGGGGGAGCTATGCCTTTTTGCAGAATAGCAACCACTTGCCACTTCCTTTCTCCGGGAAGCGAAGAGAAGCGACGGTTTATCTTTTCCCGGATCTTCCCATTGAGCATGTTCTGGTATACGGTTTGGTGAAAACGGGTGATGACCCCGGCCATAAGGGGAAGGAGTGTCTCCCGCACTCCAAAGGTATCAAGGGCCGATCCGACAAGAAAAGCCGCATAGTGCAATGGGGGAAGGTCCATTTTTGCCCTCTCGCAGAGCTTCTCAAGGGGAAGAGACGGGTTTTTCTTTCGAACAAGATCCACTTTGTTCACAAAGACAATGCAGCACTTGCCAAAGCTCTGGATTTTTCGGGCGATTTTTTTGTCTTGTCTTGTGACCCCCTGAAGGGGGTCAACGACCAGAAGGCAGAGTTGTGCCTCCTCGATTTTCCCCTCCGTTCTCAGAGTAGCATAGAAAGCCACTCGGTCTTTGGTGTTCTTCCGTCGGGGCAAGCCGGCAGTATCCACAAGGAGGTAGTGCCCGTACGTGCTCCAAAGAGGACTCTCGATAGCATCTCGGGTGGTTTCGGGAATAGGACTGACTATGGCTCGTTCCTCGCCCAAGAGACTGTTGAAGAGAGTAGATTTCCCCACGTTTGGCTTTCCTACGATGACTACCGGAATACCACTCCAAGAGGAGTCTTTCAAGGGCAGGGCACTCTTCCACTCCCAGAGCTCCTGGACGATGGCTTCCTTGAGACAGGATATTCCGTCGCCATGTTTGGCCGAGATTTGAAAGGTTTTCTCTGCACCAATTCGAGTGATATCGGGTGGGAGGGATTCATGGGTTGCTCCCTCTCTTTTGTTCACCACGAGGAAGAAAGGGAGGTTTCTTTTGTGGAGAGTATGGGCTGTCTCAAGCTCTACCGCGGTGAGAGGGGCTTTCCCATCCACCAAAAAAAGAATCAGCTGGGCTTTCTCAAGGAGTTGCCATACCTTCTCTTCCACCTTTTTCTGGATGTCTCCACTTTTTCTGTCAAGAAGCAACCCCCCTGTGTCCACAAGGCGGACCTTAAGACCTTTTAGAGATACCACCCGCTCTATCCAGTCCCTTGTGACTCCTGGAGCCGAATCAACTATGGCCACCCGTTCCTTTGCCAGGGAGTTGAAGAGCGTAGATTTCCCCACGTTCGTCCTTCCTACGATGACACAAAGGGGGAGATGGTCTCTCACCGCTCTCGGCCTCCCTTCAGAGACTTAAGATATGCAGAAACCTCAAGAACGATGGCATCAGGAGTCGAGGTACCGCTTGTAACAAAGGCGTGCTCGAAGGCGGCAAGAGAAAGACCTTCAAGCTCTCCTGCATTTTCCACCCAGAGGGTGGGTACTCTTTTTTGGGCTATTTCAAAGAGAGAGCGGGTATTGGCACTGTGTTTCCCCCCCACAACCACCACAAGGTCCTGTGTCCCTTCCTCAATGGCTTTCTCGAGTTCCTTTTGGCGTGCTTCGGTTTCTCCACAGAGAGTTCGGAAAATGTGGACGTGGGGAAGTTTCTTTTCCCTCACCCACTCCACAAATCGCGTGAAGGCATGACTGGGGAAAGTCGTTTGAGCGAGGACGGCACAGGGAACAGAAGCATTGGAAAAGGGAGCGGTCGACCACTCCTCTGTCCCGGAGAGAACCCAGGCCTTGCCGGAAAGATAACTCAAAAGAGCCTGAATTTCGGGATGCTCTTCCTTTCCCAAAAGAAAGATTCTATAGCCCTCTCTTTCGAGACCCTGGGAGAGTATCTGCAACTTTTTAACCCGGGGACAGGTGGTGTCCACAACCTGAAGGTCCCTCATTTCCAGCTCTTCCCAAAGGTCCTTCTTGATTCCGTGGGATCGAGTTACGACCGTGGCCTCCCGGGAAATTTCTCGAGGATCCTCAACCACCCGGGCTCCTCGGGAAAGGAGCATGTTCATAGCCTCGTGGTTGTGGATGAGTTCCCCCAGAAGATATACCGATCCAGGATTCTCCTTTATGGCTTTTTCTGCCAGAGCAAAAGCTCTCTTTACTCCCTTACAGAAGCCCACCGAGGGGGCGATACTCACCCGCACAGTCTCCCTCCACCGCAAGCGCGTGAATTTTCCTCACTACTTCTTCAATGGTAAGAAAAGAAGAGTCGATGAGCACAGCGTCCTCTGCCTTCCTCAAAGGAGCATGTTCTCTCTGGGAATCGATGGTATCTCTCTCCAGAACATTCTTTAAAACCACCTTGTAGTCTACGTTGTTCCCCTTAAGCTTCATTTCTTTCCATCTTCTCTGAGCCCGAATCTCGGGGGAGGCGGTGAGGAAAATCTTGAGGTCTGCTTCGGGAAGGATAACTGTTCCGATGTCCCGTCCTTCCACCACCGAGGGATGGGAAAGGGCAATGCGCCTTTGTAAGTCCCGGAGAAAGGCTCGCACCTCCGGTATCCTGGCCACATAGGATACCAGAGCGTCAACTTGGGGTTTACGGATGTCTTCGGTGACGTCTCTGCCGTTGACAAAGACGTGCATCCTTTCTCCTCCCCTGACGGCTATCCTCACACCCTTCAAGAATTCCAAAATCCTCTTTTCTATATCCTCCTTGGCAATACCGAGTTCTATAAAATACAAAGTCACGGCCCGATAGAGGGAACCGGTGTCAAGATAGAGGTAACTGAGTCTTTTGGCCACGATTCGGGCAACCGTACTTTTCCCAGATCCTGCTGGTCCGTCAATGGCTATGTGCTTTTTCACGACTCCTCAAACACCATGCCTGGAATACCGAGTTTTTTAAGGTCAGAGAAAAAGGTAGGATAGCTCACATCCACACAATCGACATCCTCGACTACGATTCCTTCTTCGCTCAAAAGTCCAGCTACAACGAAGCTCATGGCAATACGGTGATCCCCAAAGCTTTGCACCACTCCCCGCCGAAAGGCGGAGGGTCCATGGATGATGAGACCGTCTTCCTTTTCTTCTACCTTCACGCCCAAAGCGGTTAGTCCTCGGGCAACGGCCTGGAGTCTATCGCTTTCTTTCACCCGAAGCTCCCCTGCCCCTGATATGGTGGTTGTTCCCCGAGCTCGGGCAGCAAGAATAGAGAGTATAGGAATTTCATCAATGAGTAGGGGTACTTCCTCTGGCCCGATGGAGGTAGCAGAGAGTTCTGAAGCCTCTACCTCGATGTCCCCCCGAGGTTCTCCAAAGGTCTCCCACCGGGAGAGAATACGGTACTTCCCCCCCATCCGTTCGAGACACACAAGGAAACCGGTGCGCGTGGGGTTGAGTCCTACATCCTTGATGACAAGGTGTGCACGGGGGAGACAGAGCGCAAGACTCATGAGGAATGCGGCCGAGGACATGTCTCCAGGGAGATGGAAAGGAAGGGCTTTGAGTTTCTGCGAGGGTTCGACCACGATGCTCTTCTCCTCTCTGTGGAGGGTAACCCCCACGTAGCGAAGCATGTTTTCAGTGTGATCCCGAGAGGGAAGTGGCTCGACGATTACCGATTTGCCTTCCCCCCAGAGGGCAGCGAAAATAAGAGCAGACTTGACCTGAGCGCTCGGAACCTCAAGTACATGATACAGAGGAGAAATCTTTCCTCTTCCCCTGATGAAAAGGGGTGGGAAACGGTCGCCATCTCTTCCCCCGATTTCCACCCCGGCTTTTTTGAGAGGTTCAATAACCCGCCTCATCGGCCTTCTCCGGAGGCTCTCGTCCCCGGTGAGAATCGTTAAGCCTTCAATGCCGGAGGCAATCCCCGCCATGAGGCGGATCGTGGTACCGGAGTTCTCGGCGTTGAGAACGTCTTTCGGCTCTCTGAGACCCGAAAGGCCCTCGCTTCGGATAACGACCTTTTCCTCCTCAGGAAAAGGAAAGACCTCAGGACCCAAGGCCTTGATGCACGAGAGGGTTGCCAGACAGTCACGGCAGAAGGAAAATCCGGTGATGATTGTCTCTCCTTTACTCAGAGCTCCGATAAAGGCAGCACGGTGGCTTAGTGACTTATCCCGAGGACAGTAAATGGTACCCTCAAGTTCATCCCGGAAGGGGTAAACGAAGACCCTCTTCATCCTTCTTCCCCTCCCATCAAATCCCTGCGAAGAGATTGCGCTCCCCGCAGGTATACATGATGGATTTCCTTGGGTCTCTGCATGGTATAGGCCAAAATGAGCATCCTTATGCATCTTGCTGGAGCCCCTTCGACCTCCATTTCCTGGGCACAGAGAATGGGAATATAGCGGAAATCTTCCCTCTCCCGTATTACCTCGGCAGGGAAGGTGGAGCGGATGTCCGGTGTGGCCGTGATGAGGACTCCGGCAATGTCATCGGGAGAGAGGTCGTTTTCGGAGAGCATTCGGGTGAAGAGTTCAAAGCTTGCGTTTCGTACCTCTTCCCTTTCATCCCGTTCTACAGTCGTGGCACCGCGGATACCGCGCAGTATTCTCATCAATATTCAAACCCCTTTCGGGCAGGAATTCCTTTCTCAAAGGGATGCTTCACATTTCGAATTTCAGACACAAGATCGGCAAATTCAAGGAGTTCTTGAGGAGCCCTTCTCCCTGTGAAGATAACTTCTACCCAGGGTTTGCGTTGCATAAGAACTTCTTGGAGCTCTCTCCAAGGCAAAAGTCCCCAGAGGAGACCATAGGTGAACTCGTCAAGTATGACAAGATCGTACCTCCCCTCCAAGAGGGCGAAACAGGCAATATGCCATCCCAGGAGGAATTCTTTCCTTTGTGCGGCAGTGGTGGCCTCTCCTCTTGCAAAGTTCTCGGTTCCAAAGCGGTAACACTCTACCCCGGGGAGGAACTGCAAAGAAACAATTTCTCCAGTTAGTCTTCTCTTAAAGAACTGGAGGAAGAGCACTCTTTTTCCGTGCCCTACGGCCCGCAAGAGCACCCCTAAGGAGGCAGAAGTTTTTCCCTTCCCGTCTCCAAAGAAGACCTCAACCAGACCTTTCGCCTCATTCATGTTCTCTTCGTTCTGCAAGGTAAATCCTCAGTTTCTCTTTCTCTTCTTTCTTCAGGTATCTCCACTTCCCGGGAGGCAATTCCGGGTCAAGAACAACGGGACCCATGGCCATACGCACCAATCTTACCACGGGATGAACGATCGAATCAAACAAGATGCGGACTTCGTGCTTTTTCCCCTCGGTGAGAGTAACCTCCACCAGGGAACAATCCCAGAATACTTCGAGAACCCGACCGGAATTGATACGATAGAGTTCTCCCCGCCACAAAATGCCCTCCCTTAATCTAAGGAGTTCTTCTTCCCTTACCTGCCCCCTGGCATAAACGAGGTACCGCCTTTCAACCTGAAACCTGGGGTGAGTAAAGACGTAGGCGAAAACTCCGTCATTTGTCAAAAGTAAAAGCCCCTCACTTTCCCGGTCTAAACGACCAACCGGAAAGACCCGGGAGGGGATGTCACCCATGAGTTCGGCAATAGTCTTTCGTCCATAGGGGTCTTTCAGAGTGGTGATGTATCCCCGGGGTTTATGGAACATGATGTAGACGGACCCAGAGACACCTTGAACAGGGACATCGTCCACGAGGACAACGTCGCTCTCCAAAACGCGTGTAGCGGGATTGGTTACCACCACCCCATTGACCTTAACCCTTCCCTCGGCAATGAGTTGGTCACACTTCCTCCGGGAGGCTATCCCCGCTTGTGCCAGAAACTTATTCAATCGCTCCATGACTTCTCTCAGTGAAGAGACGCTTCAATTTTTCTAGTTCTTCTTCGCCCTCGAGCCCAAAGACCTCGAAGAACTTCCCTGTCACCCGATAGAGGAAAGGACGGCCGGGGGTATCACTCCGACCACAGACCGTTACAAGACCCATACCAAGGAGGGTTCGCAGAGCTTGAGCTGAATCCACCCCCCTCCTGAGGTCAATCTCTGCTTTCGTCACCGGCTGATACAAGGACACGAGTGCAAGGGTCTCAAGGGCGCTCCGGGAAATGACTTTAGAATTGCTGGAATGCAGACATTCCCGTAGAATTTCTCCATACTGGGGTCGTACGGCCATCTGCCATTTTCCATGGACCCGTCGAATGAAGAGTGCCCCTTCCCGCTCCTCGTATTCTCTTTTCAGGTCCTCAAGACGTTGGAGAATATCTTCTCCTTTTTGTCCGGTAACTTTTTCCATCTCTTCAAGACTCATTGGACGAGGAGAGGAAAAGAGGAGTCCTTCAAGAAGATTCTGAAGATACCTTTTGCTCTGCTCTTCCAAGGAGAATTTCTCCCTCCTCTCCCCTCTGCATGAAGAGGATATTTCTGAAGACAAGGTCAAGGAGCACAAGGAAGGTGGCAATTATCGCTCTTCGCGTTGAGCAATCACCGAAAAAATGCTGCATGGGTAGGGAGGTAGAGCCTTCGCAGAGATTGAGAATTCTTTTTCGCCTTTCCTCAAGAAGACGTTCAAATTCACGGTCGGGAATGATTGTTCTTGGGGTATTTCCCTGGAGATAGAAAGCATAGAGTTCAAGGAGACTCTCAAGACTCAGCTTCTCAATGTTCTCTTTCCTAATGGCCAGGGTTTTCTGCCGGATTTTCGGCGCTTTGAGAGTGTTCTCCTCTCTCCTCCTCAGTGCATCAAGGGCTTCTACGAAGAATTCAAAGAAATCGTCCTTTTCCTCTTCAATGTTCTCCTCTTCTTTTTGGGGATTCTCTTCCTCACCAAGAAGGGCAGAGAATTCCTCCTCGATGAAGGTTAAGAGTTCCCTCAAAACTGTCACCTTTTCTTCAAAGGAGGAGCATTGCAAAAAGAGGTTTTCCCAATATGCCTTATCGCGGGACTCCATAGTAAATTTTCATCACCTTCCGGGCCTCTTCAACGGTCTCTCGGGCAAGGGTACGGGCTTTCTTGCTGCCCTCAAAGAGAATATCTTGCACCAGCTTCCTCTTCCCTTCATAGGTCTCCCGGTAAGGAGTGATCGTCTCAAGGAATACAGCAAGCTTCCCGGCAAGCTCCCCCTTGCAGGACACGCAACCTAAGTACCCTGCTTTGCAATCCCTTTCGATTTCTGAAATCCTTTCATTCCCCACTTCTTTGTGGAAGGAGAAGACGTTGCAGCGCTCGGGATGCCCCGGGTCGCTTTTGCGGATTTTCTCCGGGTCTGTGAACATAGACATGACCTTGCGGTGAAGCTCCTCTTTTGGCTCGGAGAGGTTGATCTGGTTTCCAAGGCTTTTACTCATCTTCCGTCCATCTATTCCGAGAATTCTGGGAGACTCGGTGAGCAGGGCTTGGGGCTCCGGAAAGATAGAGTCATAGAGGGCATTAAACCTCCGAGCAATTTCCCGGGTGATTTCGATGTGAGGGACCTGGTCTTCTCCCACCGGAACCTTACTGGCTTTGTAGATGAGGATGTCTGAGGCCATGAGAACCGGGTATCCCAGGTGACCATACCCTACCGCTTCCTTTAAACCCATATCCTGCAATTGCTGTTTGAGAACCGGGTTGCGCTCCAGCCATCCGACGGGAGTAATCATGGAAAAGAGAAGGTGCAACTCGGCGTGCTCCGGAACCAGAGACTGAACTATCAAAAGGCACTTTCTGGGGTCAATCCCCACGCTCAACCAGTCGGTAACCATATCGATAATGTGATTTTCCAGGTCTTCAGTATCCTCAAAGGCTGTGGTCAGAGCATGCCAGTCGGCCACACCGAAAATACAGTCGTACTCGTCCTGGAGCTGAATCCAGTTTTTAAGAACCCCGAAGTAGTGCCCGACGTGCATTCTTCCTGTGGGGCGCATACCGCTAAATATTCTTTCCCTCATTGTTCATCCTCTCCATAAAAGAGCGTATCCATTGTACTCCCTCTTCTTTCGTCTTGACCTCTCCGTCGATTTGAGCAAGAAAGAGTTCATGGAGAATTCTACCATATACCGGCCCTTCAGGAATCCCAAGGGCCTGCAAAAAGGAACCGTCGAAGAGAGGCTTCGTTGCCCTCCATTCTTCAAGGTAACGCTGTATCCGCTCTCTTGGTGTGCCCTCCCAAGAAGCGTAGGAAAGAAGAAGGAACTCAAGGGGTATGACAGAGCAAAGAAGGTAGGCTTCCGAATTTTTGAGGTTCCTTTGGGATAGCTTCCTCAAAAGATTCTCCTTTTCCCTTACATAGGTGGCTATTTTCTGGACGGTCTTCCGGGAGAGAGCAAGCCTTTCTTTGAGCTGTTCGAGAAAGCGAGGGTCCATGAAACCAAAAAGGGGTGATAGCTTAAGGAGGAAAGGGTCACAAGAAGAAATATCGTATGTCTTAAGGGTTGCGAAGAGCTTACCATAGATCTCCTCAAACTCTCCTTTCCACACACATCCCGGGAGGATAGAGGGAAACATGTCAAGCTGGTACATACGGTAGAGGTAGCGGGGGAAATCGGGAAGGGCGAGGATAAGGTGTAACTCTTCCTTGAGGCGATCAGGTTTGATTTTTTGAAGGAAGCTCTCCCGCACGGTCTGCTTGAGGAGACTCATGGTGAAGGGCTCAATAGAAAACCTGTACTTTCCCTCAAAGCGTAAAGCCCGTATGGCCCGGGCGGGGTCCTCCACGAAACTCAAAGGATGAAGAACCCGAAGGACCTTCCTCTCCAGGTCTCGCAACCCTCCAAAGAAATCGAAGAGTTCCCCCCAGCTGTCTGGGTGGATGCTCACTGCCATGGCATTGACCGTGAAATCCCTCCGAAAAAGGTCCCGTCGGAGGTTGCTGTACTCTACCTGTGGTGCAGCTCCCGGGGAGGGGTAAAACTCATGTCGGGCCGAGGCCAAATCGATTCGCCTTCCATCCGACAAAAAGAGTATGGCCGTTCCAAAGGGGGGATAGGGAACTACCTTCCCCCGCAGGTGACGTCCGAGGGTGTGGGCAAACTCTATGGCGTCCCCCTCAACGACAACGTCGAGGTCCTCGTTGGGCACGCCAAGGATGATATCCCGCACTACCCCACCCACAAGGTATATCGAGACACCGGTCCGTTTTGCTGTTTCGGCAACAGCCTGGAGAAGGGAGAGGTTCTCAGGACCGAAGTGGAGATAGAGTTTCTCTGCCAGATTGAGGCGGGCCATCTTTTGCAAAAGGACGTTCTCCTTCTGATGAATGGCCCGCAGCACATCGCTACGGGTTATGATGCCAAGAATTCTCCCCCCCTTGACCACAGGGATTCTTCCCACGTCCTTCTCCACCATGAGGTTTCGCACCTTCACTATCGATTCATCGGGTTCCACCGTGATGGGTTGGGTAGACATAAAGCTTCGTACCGGGGCGTTCTTCAGTCCATGGCGCATGGCCTTTTCCACATCCCGTCGGGCAATGAGTCCCACAAGCTTTCCATCCCCATCCACCACCGGAAGCCCTGAAAAGCTGAAGCGCATGAGGAGAAGGGAAGCCTCCTCAACGGTTGCCTCAGGAGAGACCGTCTTCACAGGGTGAGACATAATTTCCCAGGCCCGGGTGAAGGAGATGGATTGGCGTAGAAGAACGCGGATTTCCTCCTTAACCTCCTCTGGGCTTCTGTTTCGAAAAGTAGCTGAGGCTGCACTCTTGTGGCCTCCGCCCCCCATCTTTCCCAATATGTCGTTAAGGTTGACCTCTTCGAGTCTACTCCGAGCGATGACATGCACCTTGTTCTCCATAGAGAATATACCGAAGAACACCTCTATGTCCTCCATCTCCATGAGCTTGTGCACGAGGAGCGATATTCCCTCCATGTACTCTGAAAAACGAAGCATACAGAAGTGTACCGGGACACCATTTATGTCCTCAACACTGAGGGCTTTGAGCATTTCCTTGAGGAGTGCTTCCTCCTCGGGGGAGAGAACGACCCGGGCAAAGCGGGGGACATAGTTCACCATACCCCCCTGAGAAAGTAAAAAGGAGGCGGCTTCAAGGTCAGAGGCAGTAGTAGTGGGGAAGGTGAAAAACCCGGTATCCTCGTAGAGACCAAGGAGAAGCAGCGTGGCCTCGAGGGAAGAAAGGGGGATGGCCAATTCCTTGATTTTTTCGACCAGGATGGTGGTACAGGCTCCGCAAACCTTTACCAGAGAATTGGGGAGAAGCTCCTCCTGAGGATGATGGTCAAAGATGAAGTACTCGACTCTCCCCTGCTTTATGAGATGTCCGGCTTTGCTCAGTCGCTCAAGGTACGAAGTATCGGCCACGTAGATTGTGGTTACGGCATTCCAATCAACATCTCTCTCGCTGAGGCAGGGAAAAAAACTGCCGTAGAGAGAGAGGAAATGCCGGACATTGTGGTTGACCGTTCCCCAGAGAACGACCTGTGTACCCGGGAATATCTTGGTCACTGCAAACATAGAGGCAAAGGCATCGAAATCTGTTCCCTCATGACTTACGACGATTTTCATCGAGTATTACCCTCACAAGGTCCTGCACAAAGTCTCGCAGGATCGGTTGTCGTTTCTGGGCAAGGAGAAGGACATCTTCGTGGGATAGAGGATAAGGAGAAAGGCCGGTTCCCCAGTTTGTGACCAGAGACAACCCCAAAACCCGCATGCCCAAATACGAGGCGCATTTTGCCTCCTTCACTGTAGACATCCCCACGGCATTTCCCCCTGAGAGGGCCAGCATTCGTATTTCCGCCTTTGTCTCGTAGGAGGGGCCAAGCACTCCCACGTATACCCCCCGAAGTGCTTCAAGGTTTTTCAAGGAAGCCAGAAATAAGGCAAGTTTCTGGAGCTCCTCGTCAAAAAGGAAGCGTTTGGGAGGAAAGACATCGGGAATAAAGGTCCAGTCAATCTGGTCGGCAAGCACAAGGATACTTCCCGGAGGAAGGAAGGGAGAAAGGCTCCCCGAGGCGTTGGTGAAGATGATGGTCTGAACCCCCAGAAGATGGGCCAAACCGACAGGAGCAAGAATCTGAGAGAGGTTGTATCCCTCATAGAGATGTAATCGCCCCTCCATGGCAAGGAGGTACTCTCCTCCAAGGCGCGTGATCTTTACGACACCCTTGTGCCCTGCCACTCCGCTTTTCAGCGATTCCTCAATTTCAGTAAAATGCACAACACGTTCCACTTCACCCTCTATACATCCGTTCCACCCTGAACCGGCCACGAAAGCAAGAGAAGGTTTTTGCGGGATAGAGAGGGCAACTTCCCGCAGGCATCTGAGAATTTTTTCAGGATACAATCTCTCGAGCAAAGCTCCTTCCTGGTCCATGCCATTCCACTCCAAAAAGTTCGGATAGGGTTGCGGCAATATCGGCAAATGTCTCCCGCTTTCCAAGGGAATAGCCACGACCGATCCTAGGAAAGAAGACGATGAGAAGTGCGTACTCTCGAGAGTGGTCGGTACTTGGAGTTGTGGGATCGCAACCATGGTCGCTGGTGATGATGAGGACGTCATCCTCGCGCAAGGCAAGTAAGAATGCCTCGAGTGTGTCGTCCCACTCTCTTAAGGCTCTGGCGAAGCCCTCGGGATCATTGCGATGACCATAGAGAGTATCGAAGTCGTTAAAGTTGGCCCATACAAGGTCCACATCTCTTTCGGTCATTGTCAGGAAGGTGGAGAAAGTCTCCCTGTTTCCCTTGGCAGGAACACTCTCCTGTATGCCCCGCCCGGCGAAAATATCATAGATCTTCCCCACTCCCACAATCTTTTTTCCCCTCTCGAGGAGCACGTCAAGAATGGTTGTGCGGGGAGGAGGAAGGGAAAAATCACGGCGATAGGGGGTGCGGTAGAAAGAGCCCGGTTCTCCTCTGAAGGGTCGAGCGATGACTCGAGCAACGGCGTGCTCCCCTGTCATCACCACTCGTATTTTTTCGCACATTTCGTAGAGCTTCTGAAGAGGTATGACTTCTTCGTGGGCAGCGACCTGAAGAACACTATCTGCGGAAGTGTACACAATGGGAAATCCAGTTTCAAGGTGCTTTTTTCCCAACTCTTCAATGATAATTGTTCCTGAAGCCGGCTTGTTCCCCAAAATTGGTCGACCGATGGCCTGCTCGATTTTTTTTACAATCTCTTGCGGAAACCCCTGAGGATAGAGGGGAAAAGGCTTTTCGAGGATAAGGCCAGCGATCTCCCAGTGACCGCTGGTTGTGTCCTTTCCTGGAGATTGCTCAGCCATTTTCCCATAGTGTCCAAGGGGCGCAGGCACTTCTGCCACTCCGGGTATGTCATCTATAAGGCCAAGACCCAGACGCTCAAGGTTTGGAAGGTCAAGACCCCCCGTAAAACGTGCCGTGTTTCCCAGGGTGTGACTTCCCTCATCTCCAAAGATATAGGCGTCAGGGAGTTCTCCCACCCCCACCCCGTCAAGGAGCGCAATGAAGACCCTCATTATCTCCTCTCCTCAAGCCAATACTGTATGCCGATTATGGTTTTAGCATCTTTGACAGTACCCTCCCTGAGCATGGTCAGTGCCTCGGTTTTCTCCACAGCGAGGTAGTATATGAGTTCATCGGCATCACCCTCTTTTGCATTTCCACTGATGGGTTGCACGTTCTTGGCCCGGAAAAAGTGGATGACTTCACTGCTGTACCCCGGGGCAAGACAGACCGGGAAAAGGTACGACCACTCCCCTGAGGTAAACCCTGTTTCCTCCTCGAGTTCTCGCTGGGCACAGAGGAGAGGATCTTCATTCTTCTCAAGGGTTCCGGCGGGTATCTCCCAGAGCCACTCCCCTATCGGAGCCCGAAATTGCTTGACGAGGAGAAGTCGGTCTTGAGGAGTGGTGGCAACTACCGTCACTGCTCCTCGGTGCTGCACGAAAATCCTCTCCATGCCACCCCGGTATACCTTTCGCACGACCCTAAAGATGCTGGTTTCAAGGAGAATACTTTCCCTTTCTACCTTGGGTTCTTCAAACTGTGTATTTTCTCCGTCATATGGAAAGAACATGGCCGTCTTCTCCCTCCGGTGCCACCCAAACGTGCGTCACCGTCACGCCCCTTTCCCTAAGCTTTGTCACGATCTCCGAAGGATTGAGGGTATTGATCCGTACCACCACGTAGCGGTACCCCGGTTTCCCCTCCTCGTAGAAGGTCGCCAGGCTCAGGATGTTGATGCCGTACTCCTTGATGACCTCGGTCACCTCGTGGAGTACCCCCGGCTTTTGAGGAAGTTCGAGAGTAATTCTTGTCCCTCCCTCTCTCACTCCCAGAGTTTCAACGAACACTTCAAAAATGTCCGACTCAGTTATGATTCCTACTACTCTCCCCTCCTTCATAACCGGCAAGCCTCCAATCTGGTTCCTCTGCATGATTAAGGCTGCCTCTT
This sequence comes from uncultured Atribacterota bacterium, assembly GCA_964426875.1. Classification (GTDB taxonomy): domain Bacteria; phylum Atribacterota; class Atribacteria; order Atribacterales; family Caldatribacteriaceae; genus Caldatribacterium. Next base: position 25,022 of record CAYRSB010000004.1, on the reverse strand, counting down.
CGATGGGAACGTCGGGAGAAACGGTGATGACCTCTCGGGTCATGATTTCGGCTACCGTCATCTTGCTCAAAAGATAGGTGAGTTCAAAGCGACTTAAGGTCGTAGCCTTTGATGGAGAAGCCTCAAGAAGATCATTGTAAGTGACAATACCCACGAGTTTCCCTTCGTCGACCACGGGGAGCCTTCGTACCCGGCTCTCCCTCATGATCCTTTGCGCTTCGAGGATTGTGGTGGAACTTGGAATGGTCACAACCTCCTTACTCATTCGGTCTCTCACAAGCATAGCTTTCCGCCCCTTTCTCAATGAATTCCCTCCCCACCTCGAGTGCCCTGAAGTTGAGAGTAAGAATGTGCGCTTTTTTGCCTCGCAGACACTCTGAAAGGGCTTTTTGAACATTCTCTTCACGAACGATGGGCTTCCGGGCCAGGAGAGCGCCAAGAACGATGGTGTTCGCAACCTCAGCACCCTCAAGGTGAATCCGGGCAAGATCGTTGGCCGGGACAGAGAGCACTTCTACATCCTTTCGTCCGCATTGCGGACGAACCAGAGAGGCATTCACCACAAGAAGACCCCCAGAACGAACAACGGGGGTAAAGCGGTGAAAGGAGGGTTCGTTCATAACAATGCAAATATCGGGATAGTCAGAAATCGTAGCACCGATTTCTTCCTCCGAGACGATGACCGTACAGTTAGCCGTTCCCCCCCGCATCTCCGGCCCATAGGATGGATACCAGCTCACCTCATACCCCTCAAACATTCCTGCAATGGCCAAGACCCTCCCCAGAAAAAGAATCCCCTGTCCTCCAAAACCGGCAACAAGTATTTCATGGTGTTTCACAGAATACACCTTCTTTCACCTTGAGCTCTCCAAGGGGGAAGTAGGGAATCATCATCTTCTCAAGCCATTCCACCGCCTCCCTTGGGGAGAGGCCCCAGTTTGTGGGACAGGGAGAGAGGACTTCGATAAGGGAGAATCCCTTCTTATCCATCTGGGTAAGGAAGGCCTTCTTAAAACATTCCTTGGCCTGTTGGACCAAGAAAGGCTTTGTGAGGGCAACTCTGGCGATATAGGCGCTGCCCTCGGCAACACTCAAGAACTCTCCCAGACGAAAGGGAAATCCATGAACCTGTGGAATTCTTCCTTGAGGAGTGGTTTTGGTCTTCTGTCCCAGCAGGGTTGTGGGAGCCATCTGTCCTCCTGTCATCCCAAAAACCGCATTGTTGACAAAAAAAGCAGTAATGCATTCTCCACGGTTCGCGGCGTGAACGATTTCGGAAGTACCAATGGCAGCAATATCCCCATCTCCCTGATAGGAGAAAACAACACAATCTGGTAGGGATCTCTTTATCCCTGTAGCTACGGCTGGCGCTCTCCCGTGGGAGGCCACTACAAAATCTACGTCAAGGAACTCGTAAATATACACAGCACACCCGATGGGTCCCACACCGATGGTCTGGTTGGCAATCCCAAGCTCGTCAATCACTTCGGCGATGAGACGCTGCACCAGACCGTGATGGCACCCTGGACAATAGGTAAAGGGCTTGCTCAAAAGCGTTCTAGGTCTCTCAAAGACCGCCTTCATACCCTCACTTCCTTTCGGAGGAACTGGTGGACATACCCTATGATTTCCTCCACCGTGGGTATGACCCCCCCGGTATGGCCCAGGAAAAACACCGGCACTCTTCCTTCAAGGGCAAGCTGCACATCCTCGAGCATCTGTCCCAGGTTCATCTCCACTACGAGAACTCCCCGTGCGTTTAGTGCCGCTTCCCTGAGTGCTTCTTTGGGAAAGGGGAAGAGAGTCACCGGCCGAAAGAGGGCCAACTTCCAGCCCCTCTTTGCTGCCTCCCGGACAACGCTTTTCAATATGCGTCCTGTAGTTCCAAAACCCACGAGGAGAAACTCCGGCTCGGTATGGCCGAAAAAGTCGTACATTGCTTCCTGTTCTTCCAAAAGGCGATACTTTTTCTGGAGTTTCAGGTTGAACTCCTCAAGGCCTCTGGGATCAAGGTCAAAGCACACAATCCACTTTCTTGGGTTATCTCCTTTCCCTCGGACAGCCCAGTCTTTGGGAGGCAAAGGAGGAAGCTCCGGCTCTCTGAAGACTACCGGCTCCATCATCTGCCCAAGCATCCCGTCTCCCAGGATTTCTACCGGGTTTCGGTATTTATCCGCCAGATAGAAAGCCCGATAGGTAAGGTCCACAAGCTCCTGTACCGAAGACGGAGCAAGAACAATGAGCTTGTAATCCCCGTGCCCTCCACCCTTAACTGCTTGAAAGTAATCACTCTGAGCAGGTTGGATATTCCCCACCCCGGGGCCCCCTCGGCTCATATTTACTACGACGCAAGGGAGTTCTGCCGCTGCAAGGGAGGACAGCCCTTCCTGCATGAGACTTATACCTGGACCAGAGGAAGAGGTCATAACTCGGACACCGGTTGCAGCTGCCCCGTACACCATGTGTATGGCTGCCACCTCGCTCTCTGCCTGCAAGAACACTCCTCCCACCTGAGGGAGACGAAAAGAGAGATACTCACTAACCTCATTCTGGGGAGTTATGGGGTAACCAAAATACAGGCGACACCCTGCTCGGACAGCTGCCTCTGCCACTGCTTCGTTGCCTCTCGCGAGAACTTTCTCCATGATTCTCACTCCCTGTAGACAGCGATTGCTACGTCCGGACAAACCTGGGCGCAAAATCCACAGCCTATGCACTCCTCTTCGTTGTACACTTCTACCGGGTAATACCCCCGGGAATTAAAACAGGAAGAGACTCTGAGGATTCCCTTCGGACAAACATAGGTGCAGAGAGTACATCCTTTACAGAACTCCCGATCGATCACAACTTTAGCCTTAACCATTTCAGTCCTCCTCTCTCCAAGGAAGCCTGGCAAATCTCGAAATGCTTACTACGGTGTTCCTGCCCCAGTTGATGAAGGGATACAGGGCTTTTTTCTTTTCCCAGAGGCTTGCAAAAAGCACCGGGACCCTCAGCTCTCTTTCAAGACATTGCGTTTTTTTCAAGCTCTCGGCAAGGAGAGCTTGGTCTGTTTCGTGCATGAGATGGGTGTTGGCCACCAAAGAGGAAAAACTAATTCCAAAGCGCTCCTCTATTTCCTGGAAAAATGTCATGTAATCCTTGGGGCTCTCAAAGAAAGGGCGAGCAAAGTTGACCACGAGAGCCATCTCTACCTTTTTTCCCTCCCAGAAAGGTTTGAGACTGCGGAAGACTCGAAGCCCTTTTTGATCTCCCCCGAGATCGACGACAAGGCGAAATTGACTCCCCACTTCCCGGAAAAGGGTAACGAGCCCTCTTTCCACAATTGGTGCTTCGCTGAAAGGGGTCTTCTTCTGAGGAAAGAAGAATTCCTCGAGGGCGAAACGCTGGCTCCGGAGGGTGAAATCGGATTTTCCAAAATCAAGGTCGATAACGGCACAGGGAATGTCTTGGGCACGAAGAAAGGCAGCGGTATTCGCTGCAATTTCGCTTTTTCCCGTTCCCCCCGGCCCAGAAAAAACAAAGATTTCGCTCTCTTCTATAGTCCGGCTGAAGGTATCACTGAGCTGTAAAATCTCCATTGCGGGCTCTCCTCATAAGGATTTCTGCATATTCGAGGGTTGGAGCTTCCTCCTTTTCGTCTCCCATCATTCGGGCGATTTCCTTCACCCGTTCCTCCCGGGACAGAAGAGGGACTACCCTTGCCCAAACCCGATCCTCGGTGTAGCGCTTCTCCACCTTAAGGTGGTGGTCGGCAAAACTTGCAATCTGGGGAAGATGGGTGATGCAGATAACCTGGTGTGTTCGGGCAAGCCTCTTCAGCTTGTCTCCAACTCCCAAAGCGGTGACACCTCCGATGCCCTGGTCAATTTCGTCAAAAACGAGAACCGGTGTTCCCAGAAGGGCAGAGGCAATACTCTTGAGGGCCAAAACAATTCGAGACAATTCTCCTCCCGAGGCAGTTTCTTCTACAGGAAGAAGAGACATTCCGGGGTTCAAAGATACGAGAAACGAGGCTTCTTCAAGTCCCTGAGGACCAGGGTCCGGTCGCCTCCTCAAGAGAAGGTCAAAAACCACACTCGGGAAGGCCAGTGTTTCCAGCTCTTTCTCTATTTTCTCTTTCAGAATCTGAAAGGCCTCTTTGCGCTCTTTAGAGAGCGCTTCACCCAAGGACATGAGCTCCTTCTTGAGACTTTCTGTACGTTCCTTCACCTGTTCCTTCCTCCGTATTTCCTCTTCCAGGATCTTCTTTCTTCCTTCCAGACCCTTAAGGAAGGATACAAATTCACGGGTAGTAAGGAAATGATACTTCCTTTTGAGGCGCTCTATCTCGGCAACTTTTCCTTCAATTTCTTCCACCCTTTCAGGAGAAAAGGAGAAAGCCTCTTCGACCCTGTGTACCAAAAGTGCAGCCTCCTCGAGTTCAAGCTCTGCCCTTTCCAGGGCCTCAACGATAGGCAAGACTGAGGGAATACTGTCACCTTCTCCCAGCTCTCGGAAGAGCATCTTGAGGCGGGAAATTTTTCGGCGTATGCTCTCTTCGCCCGTCGTACACTCATAGAATGCTTGGATCACTTTAAGGTATTGCTGGGCCTGAGAGATCCTGCCGAATTCTTCTTCAAAGCAAAGGATGTTCTCAGGGGTTAAGCCGGCAAACTTTGTTTCTTCGAGGACCTCCCGGATATCCTCTACTTCTTTCTCCTGTCCACGTTCGAGAGAAAGAAGTTCTTCTTTCAAAGCCTTTGCAGCCTCGAAACAGCGACGATACTCTTCTTTGATTTTCCTTCCTTCGGGAGAGAGGAAGTAATCGAGAATCTGGAGGATGTTCTCCGAAGTGAAGAAAGCGGAGTGCTCCCTCTGCCCACAAATGTCAAGGAGGCTTGTTGCCACATCCTTCAGAAGAGACAGAGAAACATTTCTTCCATTAATCCGGGCCTTGCTCCTACCTCCTCTGACCAATTCTCGCGAAAGAACAACCAGGTTTCCCCTCTCAGGGGGCACACCGAGTTTTGTAACTCGCTCTCTGAGCTCTGGCAGTCCCTCTAAGGAGAAAAGTCCTTCGACAAGGGTTCTTGGACTTCCCGGCCGGATCCACTCCTCCTTCCCTTTGAGGCCGAAGAGAAAAGAAAGGGCATTGACCAGGAGAGACTTTCCCGTCCCTGTTTCTCCGGTGATAACGTTAAAACCCGGGGCGAAAGAGATCTCCTGATAGTCCACAATGATGAAGTCACGGATAACGAGCGTCTTTAGCATTCCCTTTCCACTCTCTTTCGGATGTCCATTCCCCAGGAGAGCTTGCTCCGCAGAAGGGCATAGAACGGCCGTTCCGGGGAGAGACGGACCAAAAAGGCTGAAAAGGGCGATCGATAAACCATGATGTATTCCCCCCTCTTGAGGACATACCCCCGCTGTCCGTCAAGGGTCACCATGGTTCCTTCCTTCACCGACTCAAGCACCACTCGGATACAGGAGGAGGGCGGAACCACGATGGAACGAGCATACAGGGTGTGAGCACATATTGGGGTAACGATAAAGAGTTCAAGCCCAGGGAAAACCACCGGTCCCCCGGCAGAGAGGGAATAGGCACTCGATCCGGTGGGTGTGGCCACAATGAGACCGTCAGCGGGGAAAGAAGCCAGGAATTCTTCATCGATGTAGGTAGAGAGGCGAATCATCTGGGCAAATGGACCGCGATAAATCACAACATCGTTGAGGGCAAAGTCCTCTTCTTCTCTTCCATCTTCGTGTACCACCCGGCAATGGGCCATCATCCGTTCCTCAACGGTGAAACTCCCCTCTGCGACCCTCTGTATTGTTTCTTCTACCTCATCCACGTTGACTTCGGCAAGAAACCCCAGCCCCCCCATGTCTACTCCAAGAAGAGGCACCCGAAGAGGGGCATAGAGGTGACAGGCAGAAAGGAAGGTGCCGTCTCCTCCCACCACGAAAACAAGGTCAGGGGGAAAGCCTTTGTCCCCACCTTCGTCTATGATACGGGTCTTGACTCCCCTCAAAGTAAGAAGCGTCACGATTCTCTGAGCTTCCGCAAGAACCGCGCCGTTTCCTTTCTTCACAAAAATGTGGACGTCCTTTATAGGCCTTTGCTCCATCGTCCCACCACGAATCCCAGGAGAAACAAGAGAGCCCACACCCAACGGTCCTTCAGGGAAGCCACCCTGGGGAAGCGCACTTCATACACTCTCTGCTTTTCCCCGTCGACCAGGAGTACCGGCCACGGAGCAAAAAGCAAAGCATACTCAAGGAGTTGCCTCCGAACGTTAGGGTTTTCAGGGCTTTCGCTTTGTTTCCCCGTCTTTATCTCAACGATATACTTTCTTCCCCGTCGCTTAAGAAGGTAATCAGCCCGAACCCGGAATGGTACCCTCTTCCCGTTAAGGAAAAAGAAAGAGGCTCGCTCCACCTGTTCCCCCAGATACTGAAAACCCTTCTCTTCAAGGAATCCTAAGGCTCTCTTTTCCAAAAGGCGTGCCCGACGCATTACACTCTTGAATTTTCTCTTCCTCAGCCATGTCCAAACAGAAAGAGTGACTAAGACGGTAACCGCAGCAACAACGGCAAGAAGCACAAGAATCATCCCTTAGCTCTCTCTCCAATCCCTAAAAAACTCGTGAGCCCTTTCCACCACTCTAAGTATTATACTTCTTCTTTCCATCTCCGTTAAGGATGGCCCTCGCCTCCCAAGATAAGCGAAGAACTCCGTATTGCCTTCCGGGCCAAGGAGGGGTGAAAAAGTGAGTCCCAAGAGCGCAAATCCTTTTCTTTCGGCAGCCTTGAGAACTCCCTCAAGGACTTCCTCATGAACCTTAGGGTCCTTAACTACACCCTTTTTCACCTTTTCTCTTCCGGCCTCGAATTGGGGCTTTACCAGAGCGATGACCTTCCCCTCCTCTTTCAGAATTCCAAAGATTGCTTCCCAGAGGAGTTTGAGAGATATGAAAGAAACATCCACTGTTACTCCGTCAACCTGCTCTCCGAGTTGCGCAGAGGAAAGATAGCGGGCGTTGACCTTTTCCATCACTACAACCTGAGGGGAGGAACGAAGCTTCTCATGGAGCTGTCCTCTCCCCACGTCGATGGCATAGACCTTTGAAGCTCCATGCTTGAGGAGACAGTCGGTAAATCCCCCGGTGGAGGCTCCAATATCAGCAAAGACAAGACCCGAGGGGTTGAAGGAGAATTCTCGGAGGGCCCACTCCAGTTTCTCTCCACCCCGACTCACATACTTAGGGAGCTCAAGGATGGAGAGGTTAGCATCCCGGGGAAGAAGGAGAGAGGGCTTGAGAATGTTTTGAATCCCCTCAACTCTGACCCTGCCTTCAAGAATGAGGCGTTGAGCCTTTTCTCTGCTTTCGCAGAGTCCCCTTTCTACCAAAAGGATATCGAGGCGGATTCTTTTCATCCTCAATATTCTCGAGTCACCACAAAGTGAGAAAGGGCAAGAAGAAGGGAGAAGTCCCGAGAGAGGGACTCAAGAATACGGTAGGCTGTCTGAAACTTATCCTGCATGATCTTTTCCGCTTCTTGTGTTCCCCTCACCCGAACGAGAGTAGCCTTGCCCTGAGCAAGGTCCTTCCCGGCAGTCTTTCCCAAGCGGGTGCTCTCTTGAATCACATCGAGGATGTCGTCTTTGATCTGGAAGCACTCTCCAACCAGGAGACCAAACTGAGCCAGGACTTTTTGTTCCTTCTTCGAAGCATCGCCCAGAATACTTCCGCAGAGGATGGGAGCCTGGATGAAAAAGGCGGTTTTTCGACGGTACATGTCCAGGATGTCCTCCTCTTGTACTCCTTCTTTTCCCTGATACAGAAGATCGAGGACCTGTCCCCCCACCATGCCCTGGTTTCCTAAGGCCCTAAGGAGTACTTGCATAACAGCGACAGTCTTTCGCCAGCCAAAGTTTCTCAGGAATTCCTCATTTTCCACAAACATTCGCAATCCTTCGACAAGAAGGGCATCTCCAGCCAAAACACCCATAGCCTCTCCAAAGGCGCGGTGAAGACTTGGCTTCCCCCTCCGGAAGTCGTCGTTGTCTATGCAAGGGAGGTCATCGTGCACCAGAGAGAAGGAATGTATCATTTCAATGCCTGCCGCCAGAGGAAGAACGCGTTCTTCCTCTATACGGTATGCTCCTGCAGTGGCGAAAAGGAGAGAAGCCCGGAGCTTTTTCCCTCCCATGGCCCCATAGATTACGGATTCCCAGAGAATGGGTGGTACTCCCTCTTTGGTGAGGTGGTTTACCATGAAATTTTCAATGAGTTGGGCATTTTTCTCAAGAATTTCCTCAACGAACATCCTTTTGAGCCTCCTCAAGATTTCCTTGCTTCTCGAGATATCGCAGAAGCCGTCCCAGAACCCCGTTTATGAACCGCCCCGATTCCTCTGTACCGTATTTTTTCCCCAGCTCCACCGCTTCGTTGATAGAGACACTTGCTGGCACCTCGGGAAGGAAGACGATCTCGTATGCCGCTATACGAAGGATGTTGCGGTCTATATTGGCCATGCGGTGAAGTGTCCATCCCTCGGCTACTTCCGTAATCAAGCGATCCACAATCTCTTCCTTTTCTTCCACCCCTCTCACAAGGGTAAAAAAGAAGTTCCGGGTGTCTTCATCCCAGAGGGTAGGTGAAGAGACAAGGGTAAGGATATCGTCTACCCTTTTTCGCCGAAGGTCTTTCTGAAAGAGAACCTGCAGGGCCAATTCCCGAGCCTTTCTTCTCATATCTTTCCTGCTTCTTGCAATGAGAGAGAAGGAATGTTTCCTATCTGAAAGCCCTGGACGTAAATATTGACTTGCTCCACCTTCAAGGACAATTCTCGCTCAATTTTCTCTTTAACCTTTTTTTGAAGCTCCCACGCTGTCTCCGGGACTCTTCGCTCCAAGGTGAGAATAAGAAAGACGTTTAAAGACACGACGTCCTTCCGACCATCAAGGCGGATGCCCTCTCCCTTACTCTTTTCAAGAGAGCCGATCCCTGGAACGCCTTTTATGAGGCGTTCCACGATTCTTTGTATTACCCTGGGTGAATAAAGAACTTTCCCTCCCTCCAGAGCAACTTCGCAGTACCTCAAGGCTCGAACTCCTTACACTCGTTCAAGGTATTCTCGCGTTCTGGTATCAATGCGGACCTTATCCCCCCGATTAACGAAGAGGGGAACTTGGATGGTGAGGCCGGTCTCAAGGGTGGCCGGCTTAGACCCTCCCGAGGCTGTATCTCCCCGTATCCCCGGAGGGGTATCAACCACCTCAAGATCGACAAAGGGAGGGATGGTAATGGTGATGTACCTCCCTTCGTACGTCAGAAGCTCCACCTCGAGGTTCTCCACCAGAAAATCCTGACTGTCCCCTATGACTTCTTCCGGAAGAACTATCTCTTCGTAGGTCTCCAGATTCAGGAAATGGAAGTCAGAACCGGACCGATACATGAACTGCGCCCTTTTCCCTTCAAGGACTGCCCGCGCCACTTTCTCTCCAGCTCTGAAGCTTTTTTCTACCACAAGACCGGTGTTGAGGTCCTTGAGTTTGGCTTTAATGATAGCTCCCCATTTTCCAAACTTGGTATGCTGGAAGGCGGTAACCACATAGAGTGTCCCATCCACTTCAATGCATGTTCCCACGCGGAGATCATTGCTTGAAATGAAATCGGGCACGTTCTTTGCCTCCTTTCTCAAAAAGTTTCTGGAAGAGAGTCAAGTACCGTACACCCTCTCTCTCCAACAAGTACCATATGTTCAAGACGCAGTCCTCCCCATCCAGGGAGATACACCCCCGGCTCTACCGTCACCACCATGCCACGCTGTAAAACAGTCTCCCCCTGGGAACTCAGCCTTGGCTCTTCGTGCACCTCTATACCCACCCCATGGCCAAGGCCATGGGTAAAATACTTTGCCAATCCCCGTTTTTTCAGGAGTTCTCTGGCAGCAAAATCTACTTCCTGAGCCTTTACTCCTTCCCGGATATGCTCTTGAGCCACATTTTGCGTTTCCCTAAGAATGCCCAAAAATTCTCTAAAGCGAGGGTCTTTGATCTCTCCCACCGGGATAACCCTTGTGAGGTCAGCACAGTACCCTTCTACTTTTGCACCCCAATCGATCAAGACCCATTCCCCTCTCTGGGCCTCATGGTAACCTGGACGGGCATGAGGAAGAGCGCTTCGCTCCCCCGCTGCCACAATGGTGGGGAAAGCCACAGCCTCTCCCCCCAGCTGCCGCATGGAGTATTCAAGCTCTATGGCAATGTCCCTCTCTTTTGCCCCTTGAACCACAAGAGGAAGAGTGTCTCGAAAAGCTTCCTCGGTCACAGTGATAGCCTTCTTAAGGAGGGTGATTTCCTCCTCATCCTTCACCATTCGCAGAACATTCACCGGAGAAGGACATGGTACAATCGAACACCCCTTCTCCTCGAGGCGCCGAACAAGGCCCGCGCTTGCCACATCCTCCACCAGAAGGCGGTCTCCACAGACATCAAAGAATACCTTGCAAATAGAACCCACAGCGTCCTGATCGAATTCCACAATCTCTGCCTCTATGGAGAGTTCCTCCCGACTTTGAAGAGTATACCGTCCATCGCAAAAGAAAAAGGGCTCTCTTTCGGGAAAAACAAGGAGAAAGCCCAGGGACCCCCTGAATCCCGAGAGATAGAAAAGGTTACTCTGCGAGACTACAAGGAGGGGGCCTTCGAGTTGCCGTTTCAGCTTCTCCAGACGTTCCTTAAAATTCATTTTCTTTCCCCCTCAGGACGAAGGCTTGAAGCGCAAGAAGGTATCCCAAGTATCCGAGGCCCGAAATCTGCCCCCAGCAAACCGGAGCAATGACCGAGCGGTGGCGGAACTCTTCCCGGGCATAAATATTGGACATATGGACTTCGATAGTGGGAATACCCACCGCTTTCAGGGCATCCCTTATGGCAATGCTGTAGTGCGTATAGGCTCCCGGATTTATGATGATACCGTCGTACCTGCCCCTTGCTTCATGGATTGTGTCGATTATAGCGCCTTCGTGGTTTGACTGAAACGTTTCAAGAAGAATTCCTTGCTTTTGTGCCTCTTCGCAGAGGAGCCCTCGAATCTCTTCAAAAGTCAGTGTCCCATAAATGTCCTTCTCCCGTTCCCCAAGGAGGTTCAAATTTGGCCCGAAAATGCAGAGAATTCTCATGCTTCTTCCACCTCACAGATTTCCCCAAGCACCCTGGATATCTCTTCCTCCCCCACTTCCACCCCTATGATCGGCCGACCCAGGTCCTCAAGGAAGACGAAACGAATTCTCCCAGCCTGTTTCTTCTTGTCCTTGTAAAGAGCGGGAAAAAATTCAGAGAGCTTCACCCTTTGGGAAATCGAAAGAGGAAGGCCGAATTTGCTCAGAAGCTCCCTCTGTACTTGCACGACCCTCTCTTTGCTCATCCCCAGTTTCTTTCCAAGGAGAGCCTCGCCCATCATCCCCATGCTCACCGCCTCTCCATGGCGCAAAACACCATACCCCAGAGCCCGCTCCAGGGCATGGCCAATGGTGTGCCCGTAGTTGAGGATACCTCGCAGGTTTTCTTCCTTTTCGTCTCTCTCCACGATTCCCTTCTTGAAAAGGATGGCCCGAGCAACAATCTCCTCAAGAACGTCTTTCTTTCTCTGCAGGATTTCTGAGGTGTGTTCAAGAAGGAAGTTCACAAATGTTTCTCCTTCGAGGAAAGCAGCTTTTGCCACCTCGGCCAGCCCCTCGCAGTACTCCCGCGCGGGAAGGGTGTCGAGAAAGCCCAGGTCTATAAAGACCCCAGAGGGTTGATAGAAAGTCCCCACCAGATTTTTCCCTTCTTCGAGATTCACCCCCGTTTTCCCTCCAATAGAACTATCAACCTGGGCAAGAAGGCTTGTGGGAATCTGGTAGTAGGCAATGCCCCGCAGAAAGGTCGATGCCACAAAGCCGGCAAGGTCTGTGATCACTCCTCCTCCCAGGGCGAGGAGGAAAGATTTGCGGTCAAGATCAAGGGCAAGGAGTTTGTGGTACACTTCCTCTACGGTTTTTATATTCTTGTACTCTTCTCCATCAGGAACAAGGACAATCCCCAAAAAGTAGCCTTGTTTTTCGAAAAACTGGCGTACCCTCTCGGCGTACAACTCTCCCACTCGATCATTGGTGAGGATGGCCCCACGGCAAGACGGGAAGTCTACTTTCTCAAGCCACCCTTCCTGCAGAAAAAGATCGCCTGCCAGAAAAACGGGATAGGACCTTCCACTACGGAATGACACCGCAATCGCGCGCATGACGCAGGATCTCCTCGGCAACCTCCCTTTCGGTTAAAAAATCCGCATCAATTATAACATGGGCTCTCGAGTAGTAGGGAATCCTTGACTCGTAAAGGGCCTTAAGTTCGGAGAAGCTCGGGTATTTCTTGAGAAGTGGGCGGCTTGTACTCTTCTCCAGGCGCTCGAAAAGGATGGGGAAGGAGACACGAAGAAAAACGGTCAGAAAATGCTCCTTGAGGATGACCCAGTTCTCTTCTCTGGTGGGCAACCCTCCCCCGGTGGCAAGAACAATGTGAGTTTCCTGCGACAGCTCAAGAAGCGTCCTCGTTTCAAGAAGCCGGAAATATTCCTCTCCAAAACGGGAGAAAATCTCAGAAATGGTGAGACCCGTTTTGCGCTCGATGAGCTCGTCGCTGTCTATAAAACGCCAGCCAACCCTCCGGGCTACTCTCTGCCCAGCAGTACTCTTCCCACACCCCATGAAGCCGAGAAGGGCAAGGTTTGAAAACCCCACACCTTTAGCGGCAGGAGTAACTGGGAGCGCAGGTGCCACCCGTCGTGCCGATAGTACTTACGTTGATACTCTCGATCTCTACCTCCGGAAGGTACACTGAAATAGGTACGGATGTCTTGAAGGCCATGTAGTGACCAGCATAATCTGTTCCCTCAAACTTCACCACTGCATAACCGGAAATGAGGTTGTGACTGAGGTAGTGATCCTCGACTCCCTTGTCAAAAATTTCAAGAGTTACCGTAGCGCTTTTTGAGATATCTGCCGGAATTTCCACAAAAATAGCAAGAACCTTTTTAAGCGTGGGAATGAGGCTCCCCTGATCGTCATAGTACTCGATGGTGCACTTCTCAATCTGTCCTCCTACGGCATTCCGGGGGTTGAAGGTGAACTTTACAGAACGGGCAAAGGTGATGTTTGTGTCAGTATCAACAGTATCCTCAGAAGAATAGGTGTTTGTGACAGTTAGACTTTGTATGTACTGAGTCTCTGTGATAGTTTCTGAAGCGGTCTGCGAAGTAATTTGAACTATGGTAGTTTCTTGAACTGTATCTTGCACTATGTTTGTGGAGCCACTCTCTGAGCTGCTCTGGTTTATCTCCGTAACAGGCAGGATACCCAGTTGATTTGTAGGAACTGCCTCACCACCCTCACTTAAAACCTGAAATGTAATGGCCACTTTTGCCGTGGGAAACATGGGGTTATCGGCAAACCATCGGCAGCATCCGGCAAAAGGAAAAAGACATACTGTCCCCAAGGCCGCCACCCATAAAAATTTTGTTTTCATTCCTCTCCCTCCTCAGTACTCGACAACATAGGGGGTAAGAAAGACAATAAGCTCTGTCTCCTTGTGGGTTCTGCTCCGGAGTGTAAAAAGTTCACCCAAGATAGGAATTTCACTCAAAATCGGAATCCTGGTGATATTCTCGATATCCTCACTCCGTATCAGCCCCCCAATGACCAGGGTTTCTCCAGGACGAAGACGAGCGGTAGTATCGGCTTTCTTCTCCGAGGTTTGAGGAACACTCCAACTTAAACCCTCAGCTTTAATTTCGACCACCTTGCCAGTGCTCACACTCGGTACTACGTGCACCAACACTTCACCATCGGCAGTCAAAACCGGGGTAACAGTCAGCGTTACACCCACTTCCTTTTCAGATACTCCATAGGTGTACTGAACCTGGCCCTTTTCATCGACAGTTGAGCGAGCTTCAATGTAAGGGATTTTATCAGTAACTTTTATCTCTGCTTTTTTGCCACTTAGGGTCAAAATTCTCGGATTGCCCACCAATCGGGCAAGGTTCTTTGTCTCCAAAGCTTTAATCGTCATCTCTACAAGACTCTGGCGCTCTAAGGTTCCCCCAAGAGAGAGTTCTCCGAAGGTGATTCCCCCTTCTTTTCCTCCTACGGTCCATTTGACTCCCAGGTCTTTGACTTTTTCCCGGTTGACCTCCACAAACTTTGCATCCACCATAATCTGTGGCAATTTTCGATCAAGGTTAGAGATGAGTTGCCCCACTGCTTCCATTTCTTCCTTTGTTCCCCGAACCACAAAAGCCTTTTGGGTAAAGTCATAGTTCACCCGTTCTTCTTCAGGGATGACGATCTTCAAAAGTTCTCGGAATTTTGCTAACTGTTCATCTTTCTCATAAATATTGTTAGAAAGGTAAAAGGTTTTTGTTTCCAAGGTTATGTCTGTTTTCTTGAGAATCTCTTCAACCTTTTGAAATTCCTCTTCCCTCCCCCGAACGACAAGAGCACGTCCTGCACTATCTGTGGCAATCCTTTCAGGGGGGATGACAAGGCTCACGATTTCCTTCGCCTTGTCGGGGGAAATATTCTTGAGGGGGAAGCGCCGAATATCCAGAAGACCGAAATTCTCCTCCAATTTCCCCTTCTCTGCCACGATGATGTTGTTGGCCATGCGTATGTACCCCAGCCCCCTCATTTTGAGGATATACCCCAGGGCCTGGTCAAAGGTGAGATTTTCAAAAGAGAACGTGATGGTCCCCTGAACAGAATCATCCACCACAATGTTTACACCTCTGGCCCTGGCCAGGGCCAGAAGAACATCCCTTATATCTGCCTCATAAAACTCAAACGAGAGAAGCTCTTCCCCTCCTTCCCCCTTCTTTCCTTCTATGGCGAAAGGCCCCTTGAGAATAACGCTTACCAAGCGACCTCCGGCCTCATCGTAGACTTCGTAAGACACCGGGCTTTTGAGTTCAATCCCTATACGAAGAGCTCCTTCCTCCTCTCGGAAAGAGATTCTTTGCACCGGTCCAACGTTCATTGAGCGCTCCTCGTAAGGAAGGATTCGGGTAGCACCCGGGACATCGAGAACAATGTGTTGAGAATCCGGAGAGACGTCCTCCCAAGTGCATGGAGCGTCGAATTTAAAAGTGAGCTTTATCCGCAGATTATCGGCTCGAAAGAAGAAGTCCTTGAGTCCAAGGGCAAAGACCGGGGTAGCAAGCACACCGAAAAGAAGGAGGAAAATACAAATCCCTACCTTTTTTCGAGCGGAAATGTGAGTTCCCTCCCCTCGTATGCAATTATCACTTCTTTTTTGCCTACTTTAACCAATTTAAGCTTTCCTAACAAGGGTTTTTGTGGGGTGAGGAAATAAATTTTGCCATCCACTTCAACGACCACAACCTGCTTCGTGGCAGAAGTCACTACACCCTTTAGGGTTATCGAGGGTGAAACTTCCTTTTGCACTGGTATCGGTGCCTCCTTAGGGGGTGTTTCTTTGGAGGGAGGGGATGCCTGTGCCACAGGAACCGGAGGCGGTTTCACAAAGGCAAAGACGTCTCGCAACCTTCCGATGTCCCCCTCTCCAAGAGGAGTGAGAAAGACATCTTCCTTCGGGGGAACTTCACTGCGTTCATTGCTTTGCCTTAGAACAGGAAAGCGCAAGCCCTGTTCCTGGGGTGTGGAAGCAAAGGATGAAGAAGCAACGTGCTCAAAAATATCCATGCTCAGAAAGGCCAGGAGTGCCAAGGACAAAGCCAGAAGGAAAATGAGAACCGTATCTGCTTGTTTCATTTCTTCTTTTCACTCCCAAGGAGATAGGTAGAAAGGGAAAAATCAACCCGGAAGAGTTTCTGCTCTTCCCGCAAGGAAAAGCCCTGGACCTGGATGAGTCGGGGAGACTGGCGAAGATAATTGAGAAAAGAGAGAAAGCTCCGAAAGGAGGTGCGAACCGAGCCGGCGAAGGGGATTTCGGCATACCCTTCCTGAGGTTTGAGACCCTCGGGCTTCAAGGACAAGAGCTCAAGACGAGAGAGAAACGCCGCATCTTCGATGGTGATGAGCAGATCAGGAACGTCTTTTTCCTCGGGGAGACGTCTGGAGAGAGTTTGGGAGAGGTCCTCCAGCTCTTTGAGGCGTTCTTCAAGCTTCTTTAAGTCTGCCACCTTTTTTTGAAGAACGGTGATCTCCTGCCCAAGTCTCTCCTTCTCCTTTTCGAGTGACTCGATTTTCTGAAGAGTCGGAGAGAGTACAAAGAAGAAGAGAGTGAAGAGGCATCCTGCCCACAAAAAAAGATACATCGACCAGTGTTTCTCAGACTTCATGAGCTCCTCAACTCCAGAAGAAGTCCAAATTCGTAGAGGTTATCTGCCCCAAGGGCTAGGGAGGTAAAATCCACGGAATTAAAGAGTTCATTGTACTGGGAGAGATTACCAATGAACTCGGCGATGCTTGTGACACTTCCTGCCTTTCCTCGACACTCAATCTTCTCCGGAGAACAGCGCATGTCAAGGAGTGCAAGGTCCTGCGGCATGTTTTCTCCAAAGACAACAAAAACTCGAAGCCAATCCTTTTCTTTTTGAATCAGTGACTTCAAAAGGGTCACTCTTTTCTCAATCTTTGCTACTTCGTTCTGTATCCCCTTGAGCCTTCTCTCCTCCTCTCGCAGACGGTCAACCTGAAGTTTGAGATTAGCCACCTCCTGAGTCAAAGACCTCGTCTTGAAGTTCAGGACACTGTAGGAGAAAAAGTAGAGAACCGAGAAACCCAAGAGCAGGACAAGGAAGAGAAGACGTATCCAGTTTGGGGTTCTCCTGGCAATGTACTTTCGGGGTAGAAGGTTGATGGCAACTCGATAGGGAACTTTCACTTCCATAAGGATGCCCCCACCGCAGCCAAAAACCTTTCTGAGGGGAGAGACTCCCGCTTCCTCAAAACAAGGGGACTGGTGTTCTCGGGAGAGATGGAAAGGCTCTGGGATATATACGACCTGAGAGGCTGGCAGAGCGCTCCCCCACCAGAAAAAAAAATTTTCTCAAGCACTCGAGGACCGAATTCGGTCTGAAAGAAAGTGAAAGAACGTTTGAGCTCAAGGACAAGGTCCTGAGAAATGGAGAGAACTGCTTCCTCGAGTTGATTCGGAAACCCTTCCCTATTTTCTCCCCGTTTCACAACTTCAATTGCCTCAGGAAGAGAAAGACGAAATTTTTCCTGGAGAACGCCCTGTACTCTTTTCATTCCCCAGCTTAGATGCCGGGAGAGGAAAACATTGCGGTTTCCAAAGCAGATCACGACTGTCTTCTCAAAGCCGATGTCAACCAGCGTGAAAGAGGCTTCAAAAAGTTCTGGATGTAGGCTCAAAAAACCCCGCATAAGGCTTATTGGGTGTGGCTCCACGGCCTCTATCCATATCCCGGTCTGGTCAAAAGTTTCAACGAATTCCTCTATCACCGGTGAGGGAACCGCCGAAAAAAGGACATCCATCTTCTCTCCATTTTTCTCAAGGATGCTCCAGCCGACCTGGAAGCTTTCTTCCCCAGGAATGAGAGAATGAGCTTCCCACTGGAGAGCATTGCCAAGCTCCTCTTGGGACATTTCGGGGAGGTTGATTCGCTGGAACACTATCTGAGGGTGTGAGAAGGAGAGCACTGCTTCCTTGGGAAGTCGATTTCGCTGAAGGAAGAGGCGGAGATTCTCCTGAAGTGTGGTCATTCTCTTGGGAAGATTTTCTTCCCTGACAAGAACAAGTTCTCCCACTCTCAGGATGGCAAATGATTCTCCTCTTTTTTCGCTCAAGCAAAACTTCAAGGCATAAGAACCTGCGTCAATGCCCAGCATGGCCTCTCACTGAACAAAGGGTTTCACGAAGTCATTTTCTGCAGACACCACAACTACTCTTTCGCCCTCCCACCCAATTTTGGCCTTCAGCATAGTCTTTCCGTCCTTTGTCAAGGTAATTGTATCATTAGTTATGGTGAATGCATAGGAGGGGGAAAAGGAAGAACCCGCATTGGTTATTGTATATCCTCTTCCTTTCTCCTCTAGGAGAACAACGGCCTCTGCCAGAACTCCTTCCATCTCGTACTCTCTCTGAAGCTCTTGAAAATAAGCCTCCACTAAGCGTGCATGAGTGAGTACCCCTTCGGAGAGGATGAACATAAGAAAGGCAATGACTCCAATGATTCCAATGAAAACACAAAGAAACAATCCAGTACTTCCCTGTTCTTCTCTCCTTTTACTCTTTAAGCATCTCAAAATAGCTGGGAACAACCTTAAGGACATGCTCCCTTTCTCCAAAAGAAAAGGTGAGTGTAACCAGATTCTGGGAACGAGAAAAGGACACTCTTGTGCATCCCTCAGCAATAGGATTTGCCGTTCCCTTGTGGGCTAAGAGAAGGGAATTGTTCTGAGCGTAGAGGGCAAGGGTATTATTACCGAGGGAAAAGTTGAGTCTCGTGTTGTCCTTGGCAGGACTCACATTCCTGCCGTAATGGACTAAGTGAAAAGCAGAATGCCATGCACAGAGAGCCTGTTCTGTACGCTCAATGGATTGGATGGTTTGAGAGTAGAGCTTTGCATAGGAGGCAAATGTGCTCAGTATCCCCAAGCTAATGCATGCCCCCACCATTACACTCAAAAGCGCTTCAAGGAGAAAGAACCCTCTGTTTCCTGAGTGTTCTGAGGACAAGGATTTCCTGCCCATCATCCTTGGTAACCGATACTTCAAGAAGAAATAGAGAGGGTTTAAACTCCTCTGCATGCCAGGAAATGATTAAGCCTTCTCTTTCCTCCCTGGGAGGAGGACTTTCTCCTCCCCTTATGGACTCCATAGTGTTTACAGCAAGGGAGAGGGCCTGAGCTTTGAGGTTTGCCGTATCACGCAGGGTACGCACAGCCTGCATTCCTCCTGCGACGAGCACAAGAAAGAATGGAAAAAGACTCAAAACCGTGATCACCTCTATGAGCACCGCCCCCGAGTCTTTCTCAAGGTGGAGAGTCACTGATCCGCACCCTTCCCGTAACTGGAGCAACGATGACATACCGAAATCTTTCGGAGGTTCTCAGGGCTATTGTTCCTCCGCGGCTTGGCGTCCCCTGAGGGTAGAAAGAGAGTGTGTGAGAGGGAAAGTTAGTGGTGTAAAGAGTAACCCTCGCAGGCAGAGAATAAATCTTGGTTTTGCCATCCTTCCCCCGGAAAAGAATACGATTTGCAGCCACGTCAAATATGATGCGGGTATTGACACTTCCTTCTATAGCCTCTATGCGAGCCAGGCGAACAGTGCTGGCTACTTTCTGAGCAACTCCAGGGAGGGCCAGGTTTGACTGACAACGGGTAAAAGAAGGGAAAGCAAAAGCACACAAAAGAGTAACGAACGAAAGCACCAATATAAGTTCGAGCAGTAAAAATCCTGAAGTTTTTTCTTTCCTTTCTACCATCCTTCTCTTTCGAACCCTTCAAAAGCTTCCTTGGCCAATCCTCCAGCCATATAACGCCTTTCCCTTTCTTGTCCTCTCCTTTTATCCCTCCCTCAAGATATCGAAGCACCCACCCGCTCAGGCTCCGCTTTCAAGGAAAGTACCAAGGTCCACTGTCCTGTCTTCAGCGTCATCAGGGGGCAGGAGTTCCCTTCTCAAGCTTCGAAAAAGAATAAAGAGCTTCCCAAACGAGACCCCTTCTCCATCTTTACGGTACTTGCTCTATGCCTCGGTCTCAGCCCAATTTTACCCAGAAGGGCCTCAGGAAGGCAAGAGAAGAGCATGTAAAAATTTTTGTATCAGTTCCCCAAAGCCTCAATCGGCGCCTCTTCTGATCAAATCCTTGCACCGTGTTCCTCGCTTCTGATTTATGGTGAAGGTGAAGGACTAAAGACTCTTCAAGAGTTTAAAGAGTGGAAAATGATGACAAGAAAGGGGGAATTTGCGTATATCATTACTGATTGGACGGGAACCACTCAAAAGGAGGGTGAACGATGCGTAAGGCTTTGCTCATCTTCGGCATGCTGTGGGTGCTCATTTGGTGTTTAGTAGGACTTCTCATGGGTATGGGTTCTGGGTCGTATACTCAGACGATCAACCAGGCGATTTAAGGGGGAATTTAGAAAAATTTTGGGAGGTGTGGCAAGGCTGGAAAAGGGAAAGTGTCGCTCATTCCCACGCTCTATGCTTTGCTTTCCTTATTCTTTCGGCCACATTACTTCTGCCATACGACAAGTTCGGTCCACGAGCAGAACAAAGAACAAACCCTGGGATGGCTTTTGATCGTGGGAGCGATTCCGAGCGGGATTTTCGGATGGATCCACTTCGTCCCTCTGATGGCAATAGGAGAGGTGATACTCATAGTAGCGGTGATCTTTGCCTTATTCGGACTCTCCAGGGGATGGAAGACTCAGGGTTAACTTTTTCCGAGAGAGTCAGCCAAAGTTCTTTAAACCCCGAGCTACAAAGTGGCTGGAGGTGGAGGGGATTCAAATGTTGCTAAGGGGGGTGAAAGGTAAAGAAAGGCAGGCGAACTCCGAGACAACCGAATAACGGTAAAGAGACAAGGGAGGCACAATACTTGGGTTTTCACTTTTTCAATCTGGTAATTTCCCAACCTGCCTTGTCAAGTGCTGCTAATCCACCAGGAGGTGTTTGAGTATTTCTCTTTGCTTTTGCAGTGCTTCGTGGAGCTCTTCCACACCCTCTGGACTTAAAACAATCAACTCTCGAGACAATCGGTGGAATGTGCCGGAAAGCAAAGGAGCTACCAGCTGGTGGAGTTTCTGACAGTCCCTTTCTCCAGTTATCACGGGAAAGGGTTTGCTTTTCCAAATGTCTCTGGCATGTTGCAGCTTGGCCAGGGCCTCTATTAAGTTCCCCTTATCCTGAACCTCAAAACGTGTGTTGCCCGAGGACTTCGGGAAAATCCTGCCAGGTGACATCGTGTATGTGTAAGGGGATTCATGGAACTCTTTGTGCGGGTATTTGCCCAGTATTTCTCCGACTTCATAGAGAAGGGCTTTCGGCTTCTCATGTATCCTCTCTACTCTCTTCTGTACTTCTTCCGTTTTCTCTCTTTCAGGAGGATGACTCTCTCTTTCGGCTTTTTGCTTCTCTGCAGGCTCGAATAGATTATCGACACAACCTCCTTACCTCATACGCAGCTTTTCCTGGGTTCTGATCGGTCGCGAACCACCTCAATGGGGAATCCAAACTTTCGTGCTGTGGCATAGACATCGATGCCGCACGCCTTCATGGAGGGCCGAGCATGTTCTGGATGGCGGCGGGGGTATATGCGGGGGGAAGGGTCACAGAGCTCACAGGGGCCTGAGGGCATGGCAAAAGCTTTGTAGTACCTAAGAAGAAAAAGCTCTTTCTCGGGTTCTGTGCAAATCTGCCGCAGACTGTGCCAGGTCTCAAGTTGCCAGAGAGAGGACGCCCGTTGGTACGAATCAATAATTTTTCTCATCTGGGAGGGCTCAAGACCGTAGGGTGGACACGTAAGACAAAGACCAAAACCATCACACCTGTAGTGGCACTTTAAGCGTACTCGTTCTCCGGTGACAACCTCATGAGGGTCAATAATCGCAAAAACCCTGGACCTTGCCCGTGAGGACTTCCTCAAGCTTCTTTCTGTCCATGTTTTCCCCCTCGCTGCAGGAAAAGACTCAGAAAAACTCCGACAAGACTTGCACATCCAGAAACGAAAAAGCTCACTGTGTGTCCTCCAGTCAGGTCCCGACTCAAACCTCCAAGAAGGGGTCCAAGGATTCCTCCCACTCCCCAAGCAGTGAAGAGGATGCCGTAGTTGACCCCAAGGTTTTTGAGGCCGAAAAAGTCGGCACAGAGTGCAGGAAACATGGCAAGCATCCCACCGAAGGTGAAACCCACAAGGCTTTTACCCACAAGGAGAAGCACTGGATTTGTGAGTTGCTCAAAGGCAAAGAAGACGATTGTCTGGATTAGGAAGGCAAAGCTTAACGCTTTCCCCCGTCCCAGACGGTCTGAAAGCGATCCCCAGCTCATCCGGCCAAGGAAGTTTGCTACAGCGTACAGAGCGACAGGAACAAAACCGTATGCAAGACCTGCAATTTCCTCAGCAATGCGTGGCATCTGCCCGATAACGAGGAGTCCGGCAAAGGTCCCAAGGAGAAAGAGAGTCCAGAGAAGTTTGAAGCTTTGTGTTCGTACCATTTCCCCTGGGGTGAGGTCCTTTGCAGCTTGAGAGGTAAGAGACTTTTCCCCAAAGGGAAGGACAAGAGGAGTCCAGGAAGTTGGGGGATTGGCGATAAGGAAGGAAAGAGCAAAGATGATTCCTGCAAAGAGACAGCCAAAAATAAGGAAGGCATGCGCGAGACCATACCGTTCGATAATGGCGTGCGACAGTGGCGCAATGTACACGGGGGCGATACCATACCCGCTCACCACAATGCCCGAGACGAATCCCCGGTGCCGCGGGTGGAACCATTTCACTGCTGCCGGGGTGGGTGCAGTGTAACCAAAACCCATGGCAAGACCAAAGAGCACACCAAAGAACAGGGCAAGCCCCAAAACCGAAAGAGAAAGAGACGCACCAAGAAAGCTTATTCCCGCAAAAAGTGCTGAAAACCACAGAGCCATGCGAGGTCCTTTCTGGTCCTGAAGCTTTCCTGCGGGGACCATAGAGAGAGCAAAAATGAGGGAGGCAAGCATGTAAGGGATTTGTGTTTGAGTGGCGCCCCAGCCAAATTGCTTCACAAGCGCTGTAGCGATAACTCCCCAGGCGTACAGAAAGCCCAGGGTGAGGTTGACACCAAGGCCAGCAAAAACCACGGTCCAGGCGCTTCGCGTCACACACTTCCCCTCCTTTGGGTCAGGTGTTTGAGAACAAAGGCAATTCCTATACCTGCTCCGGCAAGAAGTGCATTCAATGGGAAGACGGTAAGGTAACTTCCCGTGGCGTCACGCAGGATTCCCGAGAGGAGAGTTCCCGCAATGGCTCCTACACCGTAGGCGGTGAAGACCATGCCGTAATTCTGCGCATAAGTTTCTGGACCGAAAAAGGCGTATGTGGCCGTTGGAGCCGTAGAAAGCCATGCTCCCAGGCTCATCCAAAGCAGAGCAAAGGCAAAGAAGTACGTACCTGGGCGAGGAAAAACAAAGAAAAGGAGCGATGCCAGAATGACAAAACCGTACAGAAGAAAGGCTCCATTTACAAACCCTCGTCGGTCTACAAAGTACCCAAAAAGTGGTCGTCCAGCGCCGTTGAAGATGGCAAAAGCGGAGATGCTTAAGGCAGCTGACCGATGTGAAAGTCCAAGGACTTCCTGAGCCAGAGGTCCGGTAATGCTTATTGTCGAGAGGCCAACAAAAGTTCCAATGAAAAAGCTCGTCCACAGTGCCCAGAATTTTCCCTGCCGGATGAGACGCATACTGGATGAAGCGGGAGAGTTGGGTGCATACTTGTTCTGTCCCTTAGGAAAACGCAGGAGAAGAGAAACCGGCAGGGTGATGGTAAGAAAGAGTGTCCCAAGAGCACGAAAGGCGAAAGCAAAACCAGCAAGCTCTATAAGCCGTTGCGCTAATGGAGCAGTCACAAGGGGTGAAAGGCCAAAGCCAATTACCGTACTTCCTAGGGCAAGTCCAGGATTTTCCGAGAACCAGCTTACTGAGACGGCCAGAGGAACCCCATAGGCAAGACCTACACCGGCTCCACATAGGACTCCATAGAAAAGAGCAAGACTCAGATATGATCGAGAGAATCCAGCACCAATCCAGCCAATGCTTGTTATCGTGCTCCCAAGAAGGGAAACAAGTCTTGGTGGGAATTTGGTGAGGAGTTTCCCTCCAAGGGGCATGAAAAAGGCATAAAAGGCAAGAGCAAGCATGTACGGAAGCCCGCTCAGGGTAGCCCCTACCTGAAAAGTCTCTTCAATTGGCTTTCGAAAGATACTGTAGGAGTATACCGTTCCAAGACAGAGAAGGAGAGTAACACCTAGGATAATGTACTGGATGCGTTTCACTGCCTTCCCCTCCAGAAAGCTTCAAGATTCCACTCGAGGTTCTTCCCCTGAAAGACCTTACGGAATGCCTCTTCCCAGGACCTTTCTGACTCTATCGGGAAAACGTGGCTCAGAGCTCCAAGGAGCACCGAGTCTGTTACCCGGATATCCCCAAGGGAGAGAGCAATATCGGTAGCCAGGATGGGGAGAACGGTGAACCCAAAACCCTTGAAAACCTCCGAAATATTTTTGGGATACCGGGAAGGGTCAATTCCCGGGGGGCACATGGCAAGGCGGTTGAGAATCACAATCCCGCCCCGCCTGAGATAAGGAATGTATCGAAGGGCTTCGAGTTCCTCGAAAGCTATCATAAAATCAGCTTCACCCCGGAAAAGGAGGGGTGCATAAGCTTCCCCACCATACCGGAGATGCGCCACGACGCTTCCTCCTCGCTGCGCCATGCCGTAAACTTCCGATTGACGAACGGAAAGCCCTTCTTGAAACACAACCTGGGCGATGACGTCGCTTGCCCTGGGAATACCCATTCCTCTGACGCCAGAAAGAATAATACTCCCTTTCATGCCCTCTCCTCCTCGATTGCCTCAAAAGGACAAAGTTTCACACAGAGCCCGCAGATATTGCATCGTTCAGGAACAATGGTCACGGTCTTTTCATTTTTGACAAGAATAGGACATCCTGCACTCACACAGATGAAACACCTTCGGCAGCAGTCTTCCCGAACGCGAAAGCGAGTGGCTATTCATTTCGACTCTTTGAGCTGGCACAGACTCTGAATGACGAAGAACGCAGGCTGGGCAAGGTTTTTTTGCTCTCTCCAGGGATTCGTGAGTTTCCTTTGGGTCATAGGCGTTGAGCACTGCAACAAAGGAAACACCAACAGCTCAAGCAAGCTGCGCAGTGTCCAGGCGATGCGTCTCTTTTCCCATAAGGGTTCATCCCGTTCCTGGATGGTTCCGACCCCGGTCATGACAGTTGTACCATTGTCGAGGATAAGGACTGTGATAGGGGTTTTATTGTTATTGT
>CAYRSB010000003.1:0-131124 GCA_964426875.1 uncultured Atribacterota bacterium | reverse complement strand
TATAATCCTCTTGAGGAAGGAGGGTGAAGCTATGCGCTGGTCAAGCGGGATGCTCGTGGTGTTCCTTTTCCTTGTGTTTGTAGCGGTGGCTTCAGGATGTGAGCGCCAGGAGGGAGTTCCTCTTATTGCTTTGACTGATGTACCTTCTTATGTAGGTGAGCGGATTAGAGTTGTTGGGTGCCTTGATTTTACCTGTCCTACAATTCCCAACGCGGTGTATCCCAGGGATTGTAAAGTGTTGCTTCGGCAAGGCGATTTGACTGTGCCATTGGAGTTCCCGGCTGGGACTGAAACCTTGCGGGAAATGCTCAACGGTTATTACGAGACCCATTTTACCCGCTGTGTTCGTTTGAAGGTTTTGGGGAAAGTGGTGGAGATTCCCTGCGATGTTCCAGAGTGTGTCCCTATAATTTTTATTGAAGTAGAGGATATTTTAGTGTTGCAAGAACAATGAATCGATTTTTGATGTAACTGAACAACAGTTTGAAACACAGGTTTTACCTTTTCCTGTTTTTTGAGGGGTTAGTTAGGTGCTGATGACTGTAATACGGGGAAGATAAGTGTGTCCTGTGTTGACAACACCAGGTTCTGTGCTATCATCAAAGAACTCGCTCCTTCGTCGGTGCAACCGGCTCTTGAAGACTGCCCTACCTCCCTGATCATTTGCGATGGTGAGCAAATTGAGCTTTACTGGCAAGCTGATGCGACTACAACCGACAATGTTCATATTACCGGTCCAGGGGGAGAAACCTTTGACTTTCCCATTGCCGAAGGACATGCTACGGTAACCCCCCAAACGACTGGAGACTGGAAGGTTGAATTTCAGGGGGATTGTACCTTCAAAAAGTCCATTTTTGTTCGAGTCATCAAAGGTGAAGAACCCTATACCATCGTTGCCAATGGAAATGTCGATATTGGTTTCTTCTGTGACATCAACCCCAAGAGTGTCTCCAGCAAGTTGATCGTCGGTAGGATTCGGTCGGCTCAGTGTGCTGGAGCTGCACAATACTGGGAAAACTGGAGTTGTAAGAAAACCACCTGGAACGGTTCCAACCCCATCTTTTTCAACATCACCAAACATGATGGCTCGGCCAACTGCACTCCCCTTGCCGGTCGCTGGCGCTTCGACCCCTCTGGTTTGGGAGGCACCTTCCACTACACGGAGAACACCGCTTGCTTCCAAGTCACCATTACCTGTGGTCCGTGCGGTACAGCACCTTCTGATATTTACCCGTCACCGACTCCAACTCCTTGGGGATAGGTACTGCCGATCCGGTAGGGAATTGTGGCAGGGCATGCGTTGGCGTGAATTTATCGCAGGGGTTTTGGATAGATTTCTCAACTGATGAAGGCGATGTCTCGACAACTGTCTGCATGGTGGCCTTCCTCCTTTCTCTTTTCCGGGAGGGCTACCATGCTTTCTTTCAGGCACAATTCCCGGGATAACTACCCTATAATGGGCTTATAAAGGCACAAAGAGTGAGTACAGAAGCCTTGAAAGTCCCTCGGGAACGCAGACCCTAAGTACTGGAAATGAAAATGGCGCGCCTGAAGGGAGTCGAACCCCCAACCCATGGATCCGAAGTCCATTGCTCTGTCCAGTTGAGCTACAGGCGCGCTCTCTTTGGAATTATACATCGCCTTGGCATCTTTTGCAAGGAACCTTTGCCTTGGAGCTTTTTCTCCGGGCCAGGTTGACATATATAAACATTTTGGTATCATAATGACAGAATTGGATAAAAGGGGGAAGGAAAATGTTTTGCTACCAGTGCGAACAGACGGCCAGGGGCACGGGTTGCACGAATTTCGGGGTTTGCGGGAAGGACCCGGAAACGGCAGCCCTCCAGGACCTCCTCGTTTACGCCACACAGGGTTTGGCAATGTTTGCCAAAAGAGCTCGAGAGTTGGGGATAAGGGAGAGGGAAGTGGATGTCTTTGTGCTTGAAGCACTCTTTACCACCGTCACCAACGTAGATTTTGATCCCGAGAGGGTCAAAACATACATCGAGCGGGCCTATCTCCTCAAGGAACGGATGAAGGATCTCTACCTTGAGGCCTGTTCTCGGAAGGGCCTTGCTCCCGAGAAGCTTTCCGGCCCTGCTCAGTGGATTCCAGCCCCAGAACTTGATGGGCTCATTCGCCAGGGAGAAGAGGTGACGCTTGAGAAAGACGTCAAGCGGTTTGGGGAGACGGTGGCCGGGGCAAAACACCTCATTCTCTACGGACTCAAGGGAATGGCGGCCTATGCGGACCACGCCCAGATTCTGGGGGTCGAGGAGGACGAAATCTATGCCTTCTTCCACGAGACCCTTGACTTCCTCACCCGGGAAAGCTTCACCCTGGAGGAGCTCCTTACCAAGGCTCTTGAAGTTGGGAAGTATAACCTCAAGGTCATGGAGCTTCTCGACCGGGGACATACCGGAACCTTTGGCCATCCGGTGCCGACTCCGGTTCGCATCACTCCCGTCAAGGGAAAGGCGATTCTCATCTCCGGACATGATCTCAAAGACCTTGAGGAACTCTTGAAGCAGACGGAGGGCACCGGCATCAACGTCTACACCCACGGGGAGATGCTTCCAGCCCATGGGTATCCTGGTCTCAAAAAGTACCCCCACCTTGTGGGGAACTACGGCGGTGCCTGGCAAGACCAGCAGAGGGAGTTCGACCTTTTTCCGGGAGCCATCCTCATGACGACGAATTGTCTCCAGAAGCCCAGAGAGAGCTACAAGCATCGTATCTTCACCTGTGGCCTTGTGGCCTGGCCGGGTGTCACCCACATCAGAAACCGCGATTTCTCTCCGGTCATTGAAACGGCACTCAAAGAAGAGGGCTTTCTTAAGGATGAACCCGAGAAAACTATCCTAGTGGGATTTGCTCGGAATGCCGTTCTTGGGGCGGCTGACAAGGTCGTCAATCTCGTCAAGCGAGGCAAAATCCGGCATTTCTTCCTTATCGGGGGATGTGACGGGGCGAAGCCGGGGAGGAATTACTACACCCAGTTTGCCCAAAGCGTGCCGGAGGACTGCCTCATTCTCACTTTAGCCTGCGGGAAGTACCGTTTCAACAAGCTCGAGTTTGGTGATATCGAGGGAATCCCACGCCTTCTTGACGTCGGCCAGTGCAACGACGCCTACTCGGCCATCCAGATCGCCCTGGCTCTGGCTCAGGTGTTCAGCACTGACGTGAGCCGCTTGCCACTTTCTCTTGTCCTCTCCTGGTATGAACAGAAAGCCGTGGCGATTTTACTCACCCTTCTACACCTCGGCATCAAGAACATGCGCCTTGGGCCAAGCATGCCAGCCTTTGTGAAAGAGCCGGTCTATCGGGTGCTCAAGGAGCAGTTCAACCTTGTGCCCATCACCACTCCTGAAGAGGACATCAAGGCCATCCTCGGATAAAGAGGCAGCTTGGAATCTGGTCTACTGCCTCTGGGGAGGGGCGGTGGACTGGCGAACCACAAGGTACGGGGGCACCTCAATGGATTTCTTCCGTACCTTTTTGCCCTCGATGAGTTTGCAAAGGAGGGCAATACCTTCCCTGGCAATGCGGTCAAAGGGCTGGGCAACCGTGGTGAGAGGAGGGGAGAAAACCTCCCCAAGGGGATTGTTGTCCAGACCGATGACGGATACGTCCCGGGGAATCTGAACCTCCTTTTCCCGGGCTACCTGTATGGCCCCAAAGGCCATCATGTCATTCATGGAAAAAAGGGCAAAGGGAGGGGAGAGGAGGGAGAGGATTTTCTCCATAGCCTTTCTTCCCCCCTCGATTTTGAAGTCAGCCTCGGCCACGATGACGTCTTCGGGGTGAATGCCCTCCCTCTGTAGATGTTCGAGGAATCCCTCCAGGCGTTCCCGGCACACGTTGATGTTTCTCGGCCCACTGATACAGGCAAATTTGCGGTGGCCAAGCTCTACAAGGTGTGAGGCAGCAAGGCTTCCCGCCATGCGGTTGTTGAGTTTCACGGTGGGGGCCTCTTCCCGCTCTAAGGTTCGGTCTAAGACCACATAGGGAATTTTGGAAAGTTGGGGAGTTCTCACAAAGAGGCTCTCGTCGGAAACCCGGGGAAAGATGATGCCCTCCACCTGTCGCTGCATAAGTACTTCAAGGTAGTGCTTTTCTTTTTTGGGGTTCTCACCCACGTTGCAGAGAATGAGATTGTACCCCTTGCGATAGGCTGCCTCTTCGATGTACTTTGCCAGGCGGGCAAAAAAGGGGCTGTCGATATCGGGCAGAAGGAGACCTAAAAGCTTTGTTTTCTGACTGCGCAGGCCTCTGGCTAAAAGATTTGGCTGGTACTGGAGGGCTTCGATGGCCCGCCAGACTTTTTCCTCTGTCTCCTTGCTGATCCTCCCCCGTTTGTTAATGACTCGAGAGACGGTGGTGATAGAGACTCCTGCTAATTTTGCCACATCCCTGATGGAAGCCATGGCCGCTCCTTTGGCAACGTTTTCTAAAACTACGGAAATTATAGCACTTTGATGACGAAAAGACCACCGTTGACAGAGGTAACACCGTGTGATAGTTTTAAGGCAAACGTTATCAATGGATTTTTCGTCAGCTTTGCGATATGCTTTTTGACAAAGACCTGAAAGGAAGGAGATAGAGTTATGGGGACAATGAAAGAGTGGCTTGATATTGCTCTCAACAAGGGACAGGGAGTTTTGCGCCTTTTTCCCACTTGGGTGCCCCGGTCGTTCTGCATTCCCGGAAGGAGACTTAAACTTCATCCCGACGACTACTACGCTTTCGGTGTCCACCGGGGAGGTATCGACGAGCGGTGGTTTGCCTCCACCGTTCAGGCAGATAACGGTCCGGAGACCCTTCCTGATGAGGGATTGAGCTACATCTATGTGGAGGATGGAGGGCAGACAGAGAAAATCCTCCTTCGGGATGCCATAGAACTTTCGGGAGACCGCATCGTAGGCAAGGCGATGATGGAAAAACACGGTGGATGGCCGATGTTTGCCAAGTTCTTCGACAATATGAACCCTCTCTTCCACCACTTGCACCATGACGACGACAAGGCCAAGCGGGTGGGGAGAGTGGGGAAGCCTGAGGGGTACTACTTTCCCAGACAGCTCAACGATCACGGGGGATACTTCCCCTATACCTTTTTCGGGCTCAATCCTGGAACGAAGAAGGAGGACATTATCCGATGCTTGGAGATGTGGGACAAGGGTGACAATGGCATCCTCTATCTCTCCCGGGCGTACAAGCTGAAGCTGGGAACTGGATGGATCGTACAGCCCGGGATCCTCCATGCCCCTGGATCCCTCCTGACGTATGAGCCCCAGAAAGCCTCGGACGTTTTCTCTACCTTCCAGAATATCGTATGGGACAGGTACATGCCCTGGGACCTTGTGGTGAAAGATGTTCCCCCCGAGCACAGAGACGACCTGGAGTACATCGTGGGTCTTTTGGACTGGGAGGCCAACGTAGACCCGGATTTCTTCGCCCACCATTATCTTGAGCCGAAGCCGGTGAGGTCCCTTGAAGAGATGCGGGCCGAGGGGTATGAGGAGTACTGGGTGGTGTATAATTCCGAGGACTTTGCTGCCAAAGAGCTCACCGTATTTCCCGGCTGTCGTGTCACCGTCAAGGAAGAGGGACCGTATGGTCTCATCGTCATCCAGGGGCATGGGAAGTTCGGAGTCCTCGACATCGAAACACCCACTCTCATTCGCTTTGGAGAGATGACGAAGGACGAGCTCTTTGTCACCTGTGAGGCGGCACGGAGTGGCGTCGCCGTCATCAACGAGAGCGACAAAGAGAATCTTGTGATGCTCAAGCACTTTGGTCCTCGGGTTTGAGCTGATGGAAGATACGCCCATTCTCCATTTCGAGAATCTTACCAAGCGTTTTCCCGGGGTTGTGGCCCTGAGCGAGGTGACGTTCTCCATCCGGCGGGGTGAGGTGCACGCCCTGGTGGGGGAAAACGGGGCAGGGAAATCGACCCTCATCAAGATTGTGACGGGGGTGTACCAGAAGACCTCGGGGGAGGTCTTCTTTGAGGGGAAGCCGGTCAACTTTTTGAACCCTCATGAGGCTCTTCGTCATGGCATTGCCGCCATCTATCAGGAGTTTAACCTCATTCCCGCCCTCACCGTGGCAGAGAACATCTTCATGGGACACCACTTCGTGCGACGGGGTGTTTTTGTAGACTGGAATCGGGTTCGAAAAGAAGCCCAGGAACTCATGCGTTTTTTGGACGTGGACATCGATGTAGATGCCAAGGTGCGGGACCTGGGGGTGGCCAAAAAGCAGGTGGTCGAGATTGCCAAAGCCCTATCCCACAAGGCGAAGGTCCTCATCATGGATGAGCCGACGGCAACCCTCGCCCAGAAGGAAATCGAGGGCCTCTTCCGCATCATTAAGTTCCTGAAGAGCGAGGGTGTCACCATCGTCTACATCTCCCACCGCTTGGAGGAAATCTATGAGGTCTGCGATCGGGTGACGGTTTTGCGGGATGGCCACCACATCGCTACAAGAGATGTTCAGGATGTGAGCATGGAGGACCTTATCCGGATGATGGTAGGGCGAGAAGTGGTGGAGAAATTTCCCCGGGTGGTGCACACCGCTGGAGAAGAGGTCCTGCGGGTGGAGGGGCTTACCCGAAGGGGTGTGCTTGAGAACATAAGCTTCACCCTGAGGAAGGGGGAAATCCTCTGCATCGCGGGAATGGTAGGCTCGGGGAGAACTGAGCTTCTACGGGCCATATACGGCGTGGACCCCATTGATGAAGGGAGAATTTACGTCCGGGGCCGGGAGGTCGAGATTCGCTCTCCCCTCGATGCCATCAACCATGGCATAGCCCTTCTCCCCGAGGAGCGAAAGGTCCAGGGACTGGTCCTCTTGCTCTCGGTTCTGGATAACCTGGGATTACCCATTCTTCCCTCGGTCTCGGTGCGGGGATTCGTCAACGACCTGCGTCTTCGGGCCATTGCCCAAGACATGGTGAGCCATATGAACATCAAAACTCCTTCCCTCTATCAGAAGGTTATGTACCTTTCGGGGGGCAACCAGCAGAAGGTGGTTTTGGGAAAGTGGTTTGCCCGCAAGTGTGATATCTACCTTTTTGACGAGCCCACCCGGGGAATCGATGTAGGAGCAAAGGTGGAGATTTACCATCTCATGAACCGCCTCCTGGAGCGGGGGGCCTCCATCATCATGGTGTCTTCAGAACTTCCGGAGGTTCTGGCCATGAGCGACCGAATTCTCGTCATGCGAGAGGGAAGAATTGTCGGCGAGCTGTACAAGGAAGAGGCTACCAAAGAGGCCGTCCTGAGGTTGGCTCTGGGAAGGAGAGAAGAGTATGCCAGTGTTAGCTGAAGAAAAGGGTTCTCAGGTCCTGCAAAAGTTTTTCGTCTTCTGGGACAGGGTTGGCATTCTCCTGGCCTTCATCGTGGTTTTCGTGATGTTCGGTGCCTTGACTCCGGTTTTTTTCCACCCCCTCAACGTTCTCAACGTCATCCGGCAGGTCTCCATTATCGGCGTCATTGCCGTGGGTATGACGTTTGTCATTCTTCTGGGGGGCATCGACCTTTCGGTGGGTTCCATTGTGGCCTTCACCGGTATCATCGCCGCCGGTTTCCAGGTAAAGTGGGGTGGGAGTCTCTTTTTGAGCGTGGTAGTGCCGCTCCTTATCGGTGGTGGCATCGGCTTTCTCAACGGTTTTATTTCCACTGAGGGACGCCTGCACCCCTTCATCGTTACTCTGGGGATGATGAGCATATTTCGGGGAGCCACGCTTCTTGTGGCCCAAGGGAAACCCATCTCGGGTATGAGTCCAGCCTTTCGCTTCATCGGGGCGGGAATGGTCGGTCCCATACCCTTTCCGGTGATCCTTTTTCTGGGGTGTGTGGTGGTGGCCGGGATTGTCCTCAAAAGCACCGTATTCGGCCGGTACATTTACGCCATCGGTGGTAACGAGGAGGCGGCCCTCCTTTCAGGTATCATGGTAAAGCGGTACAAAATCAGTGCCTTCACCATTCTCGGTTTTCTTGCCGGGTTGAGCGGACTCATTCTCACTTCCCGTCTGAACTCGGGAGAGCTTGTGGCCGGGCAGGGGTATGAGCTTGACGTCATTGCTTCGGTGGTCATTGGGGGAACGAGCCTTATGGGGGGAGAAGGAGGGGTGTATGGAACGCTTATCGGGGCCCTCCTCATCGGTGTAGTGTCTAACGGCCTCAATCTTTTGGGAGTACAGCCCTACTGGCAGATGATCGTCAAAGGTGTCATCGTCATTTTTGCCGTGCTCCTTGATCGAATCAAGCGTCGCTTCAGAACCGTGTGAGGGGAGGTGAAAGGAAAGGAAATTTCTGTTTTTGTATCCTTCGAATCGAGAGAAAATAATCCATGAGGGAGGTTGAGGTGCATGAAGAAGCTCGTTTTGGGGTTTGTGGTTTTGGCGTTTGTGGTGTTTTCGGTGCTGGGGTCTTTGGCCTGGGCGAAAGACCTCACCATCGGTCTGTCTTTCCCCAGTCTCTCCTTCGCCTGGTTTGCGTTTTTGGAACAAGCGGTGAAGGATAAGGCGGTACAGCTCGGCGGTATCGAAGTCATCTCCTTAGAGGCAGAAAACAGCGTCTCCAAGCAGATCTCCATCATCGAAGACATGATTATCAAAGGAGTTGATGGCGTACTCCTCGTCCCCATTGAAGTGGAAGCAGTTATTCCCGGCGTTGAGGCCCTCAACAAGGCCAATATCCCGGTGGTAACCGTAGACCGACGGATCAAAGAAGGGGCTCCGGTTCAGGTGCTCTGCCACGTGGGTGCCGACAACGTAGAAGGCGGAAGAAGGGCGGCAAGGTTCATTGTAGAGAAGCTCACCGAAAAGTACGGTGAACCCAAAGGTGTGGTCATTGAGCTTACTGGTACTCCTGGAGCTGGTCCGGCCATTGATCGTAGTGCAGGATTCAACGAAATTATCAAGCAGTACCCCAATATCACCGTGAAGTCCCAGACGGCCAACTTCCGTCGTGAGGATGGCATGAAGGTGATGGAAGACTTCATCATGAGCACCCCTCAAATTGACGCCGTTTTCGGGGCCAACGACGAGATGATTCTCGGAGCCATCCAGGCCATAGAGGCCAGCGGTAAGTTCGACGTGAAGGAAGTCATCACCGTTGGGTTTGACGCCCTTCCTGAGGCGCTGAAGCTCATCGAAGAGGACATCCTCGATGCCACGATTGAGCAGTTCCCCGGAAGGCAGGCCTCTACAGCTTTTGAGATTCTCGTCAAGTACCTCCGGGAAAACGTCCAGCCCGAGAAGCCTCTGTTGTACATCGAGCCCAAAGTCATCACCAAAGATAACCTCAGCGAGGCAGAAAAGAGCTTCTGAGCTTCCACAACCCCTGGGGTGAAGAGGCCCCAGGGGTTTTTTCTTTGCGGTTTTGAGGCTTTTCAGGTGATTTCCACATGAAGCAGGGTTTTTCAAAGGAAACGCAAAGGACGATGGAAATTTTTAGATAGAGACTTTATAATTGGAGGAAAAGAATTTGGAGGTGTCATGTGAATACGTCTCTTCCTGAGTCCCTGAAGGATGCCATTCGGTCGCTCGTCGAGCAGATTGCCAACACTCAACCATTTCAGGATTTTGAGAGTACCCGATCCATGCTTTCGCGAAATGTCGAGGCTCTACAGCTTCTTGAACGCTTAGAGGAAGAGCAGCGCTCTTTGAGTCGTCTCGCTCTGCAGCGGGATCTTGTGGATGAAGATTTCACGGCCATTGAAAAAGCCCGCCAGAAAGCCCTGGCTCATCCGGTTATTCTCGCTTACTTTCAGGCACAGGACCACCTCGTTTCCCTCCTTCAGGAAATCAACAACGAGATGAGCTCTCTTTTGGGATTTGATTTCGCCTCCTCAGCTGCTCAGCCAGAAAGGGAACTCGAAGAGGGTTGGGAGTGAAGTTCCTCTTCGAGGCGGAGAAGTAAGAAACGCTCTCTCCCCATGCACGGTAAGCGTTCGAGAAGGGTCTTTTTTTCGTCGAACTGGAAAGAGCGGCATGCCGAGGGTGGTTCGAAAGCATCGGGGATGGCAAGCCCTGCGTAGAGGGTATGCCATCCCATTTCTTTGAGCTTTTTGGCTACCTGTGGGTTACAGATTTCTTCCACCGGCTGGTGCTTCTTGAGGACGGTGCAGCGCCCCGACGTTGTGTTCTCTCCCCAGGAAAATGGTCCCCGGCCGGGTTCAAAGAAAAGGCAGAACCGGCAAGAGTCAAGACGGGTCTGGCAGCGGGGGCAAAGGACCGGTCTTTTTCTCACCCCTATTCCTCCTCCTGGAAGGGCTACAAGAACTCCCTCGATTTCCACCCGACAGAAGGGACAGAGAAGGGAACTGGGACGGGAAACCCGAGTCCTCTTGGTGGAGCAAGAAAGGAGCTCTTTTTGCTCTTCGGGAGAGAGCCGCAGTTGCGCCTTGTAATACCAGACAAAGCAGGGGTAGTGGAGGGCGGCCACAAGACCATAACCTGTGGCCTGTAGGACTTTGGCCTCTCTTCTTCGGGAAAAGCGGGCGAATTGAAAGGCGACGAAGAGAAAGACCGAAAGCCATGTCCAGAGAACATAACGCGATAGAGAAGGAAAGAGAATCAAACTCCCCACCCAGGCAGAGAAGAAGAGAAGGTGGAAAACGAGGTTCATTGCGAACGATTCTCGATGATTTTCAGGCGAGGTTCCTCAATGACAACTTTGGTGTTGGAGGGTATGGAGTGTGTGAGCCAGACATTGCCCCCTATGACGCTTCCTTGGCCGATTGTGGTGTCACCGCCGAGAATGGTGGCCCCGGCATAGATGGTGACGTTGTTTTCGATGGTGGGGTGTCGCTTCTTTCCCCGGATGATTTTGCCCCGCTCGTCCTTGGGGAAGGAGAGAGCTCCCAGAGTGACTCCCTGGTAGATTTTGACGTTGTCCCCGATTTCGCAGGTTTCTCCGATGACTACACCCGTGCCGTGGTCGATGAAGAAGCTCCGGCCAATTTTCGCTCCCGGGTGGATGTCAATACCGGTGATGCTGTGGGCATATTCGGTCATCATTCGGGGGATGAGGGGAATGCCCTGTACGAAGAGCTCGTGGGCCATGCGGTAAATGGAAATCGCTATGATGCAGGGGTAACTCAGAATAACTTCCTCGATACTTTTGGCTGCCGGGTCTCCGTCGAAGGCTGCCTGGACGTCCTCGTCAAGCATCTCCCGGATGAGGGGGAGTTTGGCGAAAAAGCGCTCCGTTTCCTGACAGGCCTGGTCTTCGCAGGAGAGGCACACCCCCTCCATGGCTTTGGGATCGCCTCGGAGGGCTTTAGCGATTTCTCTGCTCAATTCCCCGAAGAGACGGTCTAACTTGTGCCCCACGAAGTACTCTACGTTGGTCCAGCAGAGACGGGTATTACCCAAATATCCCGGAAAGAGGAGCTCCCGCAACTCTTCGGTGATGCGGATGACGTTTTCCCGGGAGGGGAATTCTTTCTCCTCTACGCAGGTGATGCGAGGAGTCTTCTTGTAGCTCGCCACAAGGGCTTTGACTAAGGATTCCACCGGAATTTTCCGAAACTCGTTCATTGTATCACCTCAGAACTGGGCGATGACGCTCTCTATTCGGGCCAGAAGGGTTTCAGGAACATGGTCGTTCTGGCCGTTGACTTTCACGAAGCCCCAAAGGAAGCTTTCAAACTCGTAACGCTCACAGCACCTTCTACATGTCGCTAAGTGTTCTTCGATGGCCGCCCGCTCTTCTTCAGTAAGGACTTCCCGGTCGAGGTAGAAGTAGAGTTTTTCTACCAGGTCTTTGCAGTCCATCCTTCCTCGTTCTTCCTTTCCGTTTTGGTTTTTCGGGTGGAGTATTCCCAGAGAAGTTTCTGGAGGAGCTTTCGTCCCCGATGGAGGCGAGACATCACGGTGCCGATGGGAATGTCAAGGACTTCGGCAGTTTCTTTATAGGAAAAGCCCTCCACAAGGGTGAGTACCACGACAGCACGGAATTCCAGGGGGAGTGATTCTATGGCTCGGAGAATGTCTTCCCGAGTGAGGGTGTTCAGGAGGGCTTCTTCAGGCGTTACCCCCTCAAAGGGTGGTTGAAAAGAAGTTTCCTCTTCGATCTCCTCAAGAGATGGTAGTTTCTGCCGATCCCGCAGACGATAGTAATTGTTGATGAAAGTATTGGTGAGGATTTTGAAAATCCAGGCTCGGAAGTTGGTTCCTTCCTCGAAGCGCTCGAAGGCAGCGAAGGCTTTGGTAATGGCCTCCTGTACCAGGTCTTCGGCGTCTTCCCTATTGCGGGTCATACGGAGAGCGGTTCGGAAAAGAGCAGGTAGCTCTGGGGCGATGAGTTCCTGAAAAATTCTTTTCTGCTCTTCTTTGGTCTTCGTCATGACACCCAACCTCAGGAATCTTTCAGGAAATCGGCATTCTTGAGTTTTTCGAGTTCCCTGTGGAACTCGATAACCTCATCTATGGTTATCTGGCCACGAGGTGTTTCTCTCCTGCGCTTTCTGACAATCTTGGCCACGTCCTCGATCTTTTCCAGATTGAAGGTAACTTCACCGAAGTCGCGGCAATACGGACAGATGTAACGGATATATGCAGAACCCCGATAGGCCGGGATTTTGTATATACCGATTTCTGTGACGTCTTCAAGGCTGATGAGAGCCTTACAGTTCTTACATCTGAGAGGGAGTTCTTGCATTTCTTCCTCCTCTGAGTTCTTTTTGGGATATTCTATCAGCTGGCGGTGAATAAGACAAGTTTTTGAGTGGTTTAAGAAAGAAACAAGCGAAAGGAGGAAATAACGTGACGCTGGAGAGTATTTTTGAGTTTGCGCTCAAGATGGAAGAAGACGGACGGGCCTTTTACCTTGAGGGCGTTTCTCGGGTACAGAATGCCTTAAGCAGAGAGGTCCTGAAGAGATTAGCGGATGAAGAGCTCACGCACATTGAGCGCATCCAGGAAGGGTATGAGAGGGTAAAAAAGGGTGAGACATTTGTCTTTGAAAGCTGGGGTGGTATTCGAAAGTCCACCCAGGAGTACTTCGAAAACGTGTTCACCGAGGCAAAGAGACAGATGGAGGAGCTGGTTCCGCCCACAAGCGAAGAGCTTGACGTTCTCAAAATGGCCATGGACCTTGAGTCCAAGGCGCACAAATTCTATGCAGAGAAAAAAGGAGAAACCGAGAATAAAGAGGCCCAGAATTTTCTTGACTTCCTTGCTTCCGAGGAGTATCGCCACTACAACCTCCTTTTCAATACCTATGAGTATTTGAGAAATCCCAGAGAGTGGCACTTCGGGGAGGAAAAGCCCATTTTTGAGGGGGGTTGAAAGGGGGTTTTGTGGTATAATGGAGCCATCAATCACCCTATAAAAGGAGGGAGAGTTCATGGTTCGGATACTCCTTGCAGTTTACAGTTGGCTTCTCCTCGTCATGGGGATTTTGGGGCTCATTCCCGGGCTGAACGTGGGGACGGAGCCGGTGTGGCATGCTCTTTTGAAAATAATCCTTGGGATTATAGGCATTTGGGCTTCTACCGCGAAGAAAAAAGAGTAGAAGGCAAAACCTCCCTGCGCCTCAACGCAGGGAGGTTTTATTTTTTTGCTGGAGGGACTTCAAATGATGTGAGATGCCTTCCTCTGGGACCTCGAGGTGTGAAAATTCTCCCTTGAATTCATATTAAAATGTCGTTATAATGTAAGGCAGAATAGGAGCTACAAGAACTCCAGAACGGGAGGTGACAGGAAGAAAAGGAGAAGACCTGAAGTCTCTACATTCAGACCGTGAAAAAATCCATGAGGGAGGTCGTGAAGGCGATGCTTGGGAAATCTCATCTTCGAATGGTTTTTGTGGCGAGTTTGGTTTGTGTTTTCGTCCTGGCTTTTGGTATACAGGCTTTTGCGGCGAAAAAGCTCCCGGTTGTGGGAATCTCCACCGGCTCCTCCGGTACCTCCTGGCGTACCATCATGATCAATGCTCTGGAGGAAGTAGGTAAGGAGTACAAGGCAGCGGGGAAAATCGCCGATTTTAAGATTGTCAACAACGTGGTGAACGGAGATGCCACCGAGCAGGCGAACATCCTTCGGGATTTCATCGCTCAGGGAGTGGACATCATCCTCGTGAACCCCAACTCCCCTGATGCCCTGAACGGTGTCATTAAGGAAGCCCAGGAGGAAGGAATCCTTGTGGTTGCTTTCGACGCCACGGTTACCGCACCGGATGTGGTCAATGTCACTCTCGATCACTATGCCTGGATGAAGAAGAACGCTGAGTGGATTTGTTCCACCTTGAAGAAAGGCAACGTGATCCAGATTTACGGTCTTGAGGGACACCCTGCGGACAACGATCGCCGTAGAGCGGTGTACGACGTCCTGAAGAACTACCCCGATATAAAGCTCATTGCTGACACTACCGGTTACTGGGATCAGACCAAGGCCAAAGAGGTAGCCGCCCAGATCATCGCCTCTGGCCAGCCGATTGACGGCGTCATCACCCAAGATGGCGAGGCCTACGGTGTCCTTTCGGCCTTCCTCGATGCCGGAAAGCTCCCCAAAGTCATGTTTGGCGATCCGGGGACGGCCTTTTTCAAAGAGTGGAAGAAACTGCGCGAAATGGGAGCGGATTTCAAAGCCTGTACGCAGCCAAATCCTCCAGGGATTGGTGGTACCGCATTCCGTATCGCCCTGCAGCTTTACAACGGCAAGCAGTTTAAGCCCGGTGTTCTGAAGGACAACACCTACTACTACAAGGTGAGCATGTTCATCACCGATGAGAACTTTGATGAGGGTTGGGAACTCCTCAAAGACAAACCCGATGACTATCTTCTGAGCGAAATCATGTCTGAGGAAGCTGTAGCGGCGCTCTTTGAGTGATTGGGGAAAATCCCACGGGTTGCACATCGTGCAACCCGTGGGAGAAGAAGGGACACACCATGGTCGTTCTGGAAGCCAAGAACATCAAAAAACACTTCGGAGGAGTTGTGGCGCTCTCTGACGGAAATCTCCGCTGTCAGCAAGGAAGGATCACCGGGCTTTTGGGTGCCAACGGTTCAGGGAAAAGCACGATGTCCAAAATCATTGCCGGTGTGTATCGACCTGATGGTGGAGAGGTATGGTACAAGGGAAGGGTTGTCCACTATCGGAACCCCAGTGAGGCGAGAAAAGACGGGATTGCCCTTGTCTTTCAGAACTTGAGCCTGGTACCTGATCTCACGGTATGGCAAAACATAGTTCTGGGAGCGGAAAAGAATCGGGGAATCTTCCTCGACGACCGGGATGCAAAAGATCTCGCCCGAAGGATCTTGCAGGACCTCTCGCCGGACCTGGACATCCACAGAAAGGTGTACGAACTGAGCCCCGGAGAGATGCAGATTGTGGAAATCGCCAAAGCAATCTCCGAGAATCCGGACCTTCTTATTCTCGACGAACCTACGGCAGCCCTCGAACAGGCTCAGGTGAGAAACCTTTTTCAATACATGCGCGTTCTGGCGGAGAAGGGTGTGGCGATTATTTTTACCTCTCACCGTCTCTGGGAGGTTATGGAAATCTGTAACGATGTCACCATCTTCAGAAACGGAGCCACTGTGGCCTGCATCGATTTCGATGAGGAAGAAAAAGACCCGGAAAAGATAGTGAGTTACATCACCGGTGAGCCACAACGGACCTCTTCCTTGGAGTACATGTCCGAGGGAAGGGCATGCGATGAAATCCTTCTTCGAGCAGAGATCAGGAGCATGCGAAGCGGAGAGCGAAAGCTTAAAGAGGCATCCTTTGAACTGAGGAAGGGTGAGATTCTCGGTATTGGGGGCCTTGCCGGACAAGGCCAGAATGAATTGCTCTATGCCCTTGCGGGAAGCTATCCCGGGGTTCGCTGTGAGGTGGAGTTTGAGAGGAGGCGCATACGACTCCAGAGACCTCAGGATGCCATACAGCAAGGTATTCTCCTTGTTCCCGGAGACCGACAACAGGAAGGACTCTTCTTAGAGCACTCGGTATACAGCAATATGGTTTTCCCCAAACTCGGTTTTCCAAAACACTCCCTGGTTATTCCCGAAAAGCGCTATAAGGATGAGTGCGAGGGCATCGTGAGGCTCCTCTCTATAAAGACCCCGGGTGTTGATGTTCCGGTGAGTACGCTCTCCGGCGGAAACCAGCAGAAAGTGGTGGTGGGGAAGTGGCTCTCCTTTAATGTAAAGGTTCTCCTTTTGGCCGATCCGGCCAAGGGGGTCGATATTGGGGCCAAGAGAGACCTCTACGAGTACATCGTGCGCCTGGCGCGGGAGCAGGGAGTCGGCATTGTGCTCTATGCCAGTGACAATGAAGAGCTCGTGCAATATGCCGACCGACTCCTCGTCATGTACGAGGGGCAGATTGTGGCTACTCTTCACAGAGGGGAAATCAACGACGATACCATCACGGCCGTTTCTATGCGGGTGCGCTGATTGGAAGGTGGAGCAATGGATGTTGTGAAAAGAGAAAGGGTTTTTCCTCTAGCTTTTCTCAAGAACGCTTTCCTTCAACCCGAAACATCAAGCCTCTTCATGCTCTTTGTGCTCTTTGTCATCACTGCTGTCCTGCAGAAGAACTTCTTTGAGGTAAAGTCCATCACCCGGAACATCAATTCTTTTGCTCCGCTCATTCTTCTGGCCATGGGGCAGGCCATCGTCATCATCTCTGGAGGACTGGACCTCTCTTCTGGTACGGCTCTGTCCCTTTTCACCTGCGTGCTCACTACGGTCATGAGAAAGGGCGACCCTATTACCGGAGTGTATGCCCTGGTGGTCACTTTCCTTGTGGCCCTGGGTACAGGTGTAGTGAACGGAATAGGCATCGGGTACCTGCGGATACCGCCGGTCATTGTAACCTTTGCCACCTCCTATGCCTGGTTGGGTATTGCACTTTTCTTGCGGCCCACACCGGGGGGAGAGTGTGTCGACTGGTTCAAGATCTTCTACAATGTCCGTGCTGTGGAAGGGCTTCCAGACAGTGTAAAACTCGTGGGGAGCTACATTCCTCCGGCTTTGGTCCTCGTCCTTGTGGGCTGTCTTTTGTGGTACATTGTAAGTCGGACACGAACCGGCCGCTACATCTACGCAGTGGGGAGCAACATCGAAAGTGCCTATGTCAGTGGAATCGACACCGGAAGAACTCAGATGCTTGCCTGTGTT
Source organism: uncultured Atribacterota bacterium (assembly GCA_964426875.1). Classification (GTDB taxonomy): domain Bacteria; phylum Atribacterota; class Atribacteria; order Atribacterales; family Caldatribacteriaceae; genus Caldatribacterium. The sequence continues at coordinate 113,985 of CAYRSB010000003.1, read as the reverse complement.
CTCAACGCCATTTTCATATTTTTAGCCGCCCTCTTTTTTGTCGGCCAGAATCAATCGGGGGACGCCCGAATGGGGGGTCCTCTCACCCTGAAGTCCATTGCTGCAGTGGTGGTGGGGGGAATAGCCCTCACCGGGGGACGGGGGAGTGTGTACCTGGCCTTGGCAGGAGCTCTCATTTTGAGTTTCGTGAGTAAGATTATCTTTTTCGCCAATATCCCCAATGCCTACCAGACCTTAACTTCGGGAATTATTGTTATTGCTGCCATTGCCGGGCCGGCTTATGCTGCTCTCAAGAGGGAGTGGCACTGAGGGAGAAGGGACGTGGGAATGGAAACCCTTGTGAAGGAGCACGAGGCAATCTCATACGGACGAATGCTTTGGCGGAAGCTCTTTGTCCAGTATGGTAAGATCATTACGGTGCTCCTTTTGACGGTTGTTCTCTTTGTGTTTGGGGGAATAATGGTCCCCGGCTTTTTAAGCCTGGAGCAGGTTTTTCTCACCTTGAAACTCTCTGCCTTTGTGGCCCTCTTTGGACTGTGTCAGATGATCGTCATCGCTGCCGGAGGGAGTGGTCTCGATCTCTCGGTGGGTTACACGGCTACTCTCACTGCGGTTCTCACTGCCAGCGTCATGAACGGACAAAACGACCGTCTGTGGATGGCTTTCCTCATAGCACTGGTTCTCGGTATCCTTGTAGGTTTGACGAACGGCGTTTTAACATCCTATCTTAAGTTACCGCCTCTTGTCGTAACCTTGGCCATGGCCGACATACTCCAGGGAATCGTCAACGCCTACGTGGCGGGAAAGGCCATAACCGGAAGGCCTTCACCCTTTCTTGTGATTTTGGCTGCGAAGCTCACCGGGAGGTTCCCCAATATTCTCTTTGTACTTATTCCGGTGGCTCTCTTTGCTACCTTTGTCTTTGAAAAAACCAAGTGGGGACAAGTACTTTTTGGAGTAGGGGCCAACGAGCGTACTGCCTACCTTTGCGGAGTCAACGTGAAGAGGGTACGGTTTTTGACCTTTACTCTGAGCAGTGTGTTTTCGAGTCTCATCGGTCTTTTACTTCTCGGTAACATGGGTATTGCCTTTAAGGATATGGGCTCTAACTACGTGATGCCGAGTATCGCTGCAGTGGTCGTGGGGGGCGTGCCTCTGGCGGGAGGGGGAGGGAGTTACTTTGGTGTGATTCTTGGATCCATATTCCTCCAGACCCTCACGAATCTTCTCACCGCCTTTGGACTGGGTGACGCCGGGAAGTGGTTGGGATTTGGTATCATCCTCTTTGCCATGCTGAGTGTGTACGCCAGTAACCGACGCAGTCGATGAGTTTCCCCATCTTCAAAAGATGGGGAAACTCATCGTTTTCCTACAGACTCTGCATAACCCGTGAAAGTCGAGCACTTTCCCATCCTGGCCCTTGGGAGAAGAGCTTCTTGCTTTCGCAGTTAGACAAGAAGAGGAAGCATTTATCCAGAAAATCGTGTAGAATGGGAGAGCAATGAGGATTGTGGGGATCAGAGGAAGCCCAAGGAGAGGTGGGAATAGTGATGTTCTCCTTTCGTGGTTCCTTTCCTGTTCCGGGACGCACGATGTGGAGGTACTCACCCCTTCACAGCTTTCCATACATTTCTGCCAGGGTTGCCGTTACTGTGAGGGGACCGGGCGTTGTGTCATCGATGACGATATGACTTGGATTTTGCCGGTCCTCCTTGAGGCGGACCGGGTGGTGGTGAGTACCCCCGTTTTCTTTTACGGTCTGCCTGCTTCTCTGAAAGCCCTTGTGGACCGGATGCAGGTGCTCTGGGCAAGGCGATACGTCCTTGGAGAAAGAATGAAATCCAAAGACGGTTTTCTTTTGGCCGTGGGGGCAACCAAGGGAAAGCGGCTCTTTGAAGGAGTTACCCTCACGATAAGGTATTTCTTCGATGCCTTTGGGTGTGCCTATCGGGGAGGATTATTCTTCCGTGGTTTTGATGCCCCCAGTATCGGGGCATGCGAAGCCTGTGCCAGAGAGGTTCGGACTCGGGGGGAATCTTTTTTGCGGGGTGATGGTGCTTGATCGTAGTATGCTCTCGGATGCTCGGGGATCGGGAAAAAGAAGAGTTGAAAGAAGAACTCCAGAAAAAGGGTTTTGGGGTCCATTTTGTGGATATCGGAGAGACCAAGACGGCTGTAGTGAGTGAGAGGAGTTTCCCCTTTTCAGAGTTCATCCCTGCTACTCTGGTTGATCGGGTAATCGATCTTGAAACTTCCTTTCAACTGGTACACCGTCTTTTTCTACCTCAGGGAACCATAGTGCGGGTTGGAGGTGTGGAGATCGGGGGAGAGACGGTGGTGGTCATTGCCGGCCCCTGCGCTGTGGAATCCCGAGAGCAACTTTTCAGGACGGCGGAGGCGGTTCTGCGCTTTGGGGGACACATCCTCCGGGGAGGGGCCTTCAAGCCTCGCACCTCGCCCTACAGTTTTCAGGGGCTGGGGAAGGAAGGTCTTGAAATCCTTGCTGAGGCCCGGGAACGTTTCGGGTTGCCCGTGGTTACCGAGGCAACGAGCCCAGAGAACGCCGATCTTGTGGCAGCGTATGCCGACATGATCCAAATCGGGGCACGCAACATGCAGAACTTTGAGCTTCTCAAACGAGTAGGAATGCTTAAAAAGCCAGTTCTTTTGAAGCGGGGCATGTCGGCCACGGTCGAGGACCTTCTTTTGGCTGCAGAATACATCCTGAGCTTGGGGAACTTTCAGGTGGTTTTTTGTGAGAGGGGCATTCGCACAATCGAGCGGCTCACGCGGAATACCCTCGACCTCACGGCCATCCCCCTGGTCAAGGAACTCTCCCATCTTCCTATCATCGTCGATCCAAGCCATGGAACCGGGCTTCGGGAGAAAGTGATTCCCATGGCCAGGGCGGCCGTTGCCTGCGGGGCTGATGGGGTTATGGTGGAGATTCACCCTGATCCCGAGCGGGCACTTTCCGATGGGCCACAGAGTCTCCGTCTGGAGCAATTCCGAAAACTCATGCAGGACCTTGAGGTGATAAGCGTCTTGGTAGGAAGGGAACTGCAGCACAAGAGGGTGCAGGAGGTGCCGATTTCTGAGGAGAGCCCTTCTTGCCACGTTTTCTCGATACCCCGGGTGGCCTTCCTGGGAGAGCAGGGGTCTTTCAGTTCTCAGGTGGCCAGGCGTTCCTTTGGGGGGGAAGTGGAGTTGCTCCCTTGTCAGAATTTCCGTGAAATCTTCGAGCGGGTGATCTCGGGGGAGGCGACACATGGTGTTGTCCCCATCGAGAATACCATCACCGGGAGCATCCACCACAATTTCGATCTCCTTTTAGAGTTTGAGGGGGTATTCATCGTTGGGGAGCGATTCATACGTGTTTCCCAGCATCTGGGACTCTATCCAGGAACGAAAAAGGAGGATTTGCGAATTCTCTTTGCCCATCCCCAGGGTTTTGCCCAGTGTGGGAAGTTTCTGGAGAGTCTTGGGGGAATCAAAGTAATGAATGTGGGGAGTACCGAGGAAGCCGCCCGCCGGGTGGCCGAATTCGGCCCGGGGGGCGGTTGCATATCGAGTGAGGAGGCCATTGCCAAGTACGGTCTTGAGAAGGCCGAAGAGGACATTGAGGACAATCCCCGGAATTTCACCCGCTTCATCATCGTTGCAAAGCGCTTTGAGCCTCTTGGAGAGCACGACAAGGTCTCGTGTGTCTTTGCCGTAGGGAATTATCCGGGAGCCTTGTACGAGGCTCTGGGGATTTTTGCTCAGCGGGGAGTGAACCTCACAAAGCTTGAATCCCGGCCCTTCCCTGGGAAACCCTGGGAATACCTCTTTTACGTCGACTGGGAGGGTAACCTCAAAGAGGAAAAGTATCGTGGGCTCCTTGAAGAACTCAAGTCACGGACCACGTTTTTGCGGGTTCTGGGGAACTATAAAAACTCCTGGAAGAGGGAGGAACTGTAAATTCCTTGTTCAGAGTATATACGAAAGGAAATTATCGTGGTACACTTCCTGACTGAACAGTCAGTCAGAAAGACCGGGGGTGTCAAGCAGTGGAAAGAATTGCTCAATGGATCCGAAAATATTCACGGTTCATCCTTGGGATTGTGGCCATCTTCTCCCTTTTCTTCTTTTGGGAAATTCGGGGTGTTCGTTTTGAAGATGATGTAACGAAATACGTCCCTGCGGACGACCCCGAGGTTTCCTTTTATAACTCCTTGGAGGAGAAGTTTTCCGGGTTTCAAAAGAAGAGCATGATTGTGGCTCTGGAATTCGAGAATCTCTTCACCCCTGAAAACCTTTCTCTTCTTCAAAGCGTGGTGGAAGAGATTTCCGGGCTCCCCTCGGTACAGAGTGTTACCGCCCTCACGAATATGCCCGAGATTGTCGCTACCGAATACGGTATAGAAGTACGAGAGGTGGTGGAGGAACTCCCCAAGACCCAAGAAGAGGCGGAAAGTCTCAGAGAACGTTTACAGGGCAATGAGCTCGTGTGGGGCAAGATGGTTACCCAGGACGGTAAGGCTACCATTGTGGCTATTGCCTTCTTCAACGGAGTCGACGAGAGGAAAGCCATTGAAGAGGTGAAGAAAGCGGTTGCTGAAATTATCCCCTCCCGAGTGCGGGCGACATTTTTTGGAGCGCGTGTCATCATGGACGAGATGTCAAAAGACTCCCAGAGGAACATGCGTGTTCTCACGCCCGTGGCCGGTCTTGTGCTCCTTGCCATTCTCTACTTTGGTTTTCGGAGTGTGCGAGGAGTCTTTCTACCCATATTTGTCGCCCTCCTTGCTGCTCTTTGGACTATGGGATTTGCTGTTTCCCTGGGCCGCTCTTTCACCGTCATCACCGCCGCCCTCCCGGTTTTGCTTCTGGCCCTCGTTACTGCCTATGGAATTCATTTCATCAACCGCTACTATGAGGAACGGATGTACGGCGAGGGACCGAAAGTGGCAGAAAAGACCCTTCAGGGAGTTTTCGTTCCTATTCTCCTGAGTGCCTTGACGACCATAGGAGGATTCCTTTCGCTGCTCACTGCCAAAATTCGCCCGGTCTCCGATTTTGGTCTCTACTCGGCAATAGGGGTATTTTTTGGCATGGTCTTTGCCACCTTCGGATTGGGAGCATTTTATGCCGTTTTCCCCTCTCGTCATGCTCCCCATCACTTCGTGCATCACAGCGAAGAGGGACGGGGGGACTATCTCAACAGATTCCTACGGTTTCTTGCTGGAATGCTCTCCCATCGGAAAAAGGTGGTCGTTACCCTTCTTGTGGGGGTAACTGTTTTCCTCTGTGTGGGCATCCCCAGCATTCATGTAGATACAACGGTACGGGTACAGATGGGGCCGGAACACCCTATAACGAGGCTTATAGAGTACTTCAAAGACCGCTTTGGCAGTACCGATTACAACTACCTCTGCGTCACCACCGAGAACGTGCGGAATCCCTTTGTCCTACGGGAAATAGTCCGTATCTCTCAGTATCTCAGGAGGTACAAGAGTTTTGGCGAGCCCTCTTCTTTGGCCTCCTTCGTTCTCGACCTCAATGAGGCAATGGAAGGGTGGAAGGCCATCCCCCTGGAAACGGAGAAAATCGAGAATCTGTGGTTCTTTGTAGGGGACAGCGACTACATCAAAGGACGCATAAGTCAAGACGAGCGGGAAACTCTGGTAGAGTTTCGGGCCTCGGAGACGACTTCGGCAGAGCTCAAGAGGGAGGTCAAGGAAGCGAATAGCTTTCTTGCTCTCCGGCCCAAGCGGGTGAAACTCATACCTCTGGAGAGTGAAGAAGCCCGGGAACGCCTTGCCCAGTGGATTGTGGAGGACCTTGAGCTCTTTGGGATATCCTCTTTCGATCACGAAGCCGTACGATGGACTACTCTGCAGTTCATAGAAAAACCATGGCAAGATTTTGTGCGGCCTGAGGCTTCTTTTTTGAACGAAGTGATCGAGGATGCTCTCCTTGAGATCGAGGACCTGGGGCTTGGCACAGACAGGGTACAGGAAGCCCTTGCTTACGCTCTCCGAGAAAATGTCTCCTTCGAAGAAGTTTTGGAGGGAGTGCTGGGAATCAATGGAGAAGAGGCTCAGTACCTTGGGGGGGTTCTCTCTACCTCCTTGGAACGGGTGGCCAAAAGAGAGAAGGTCTTAGCTTTTCGGAAGGAGATAGAGAAGCTTTTGAGGCAAGAGTTGGGAAAGGACTTGGATTTTGTCTTCTATGAAGTCCTTGATGAGGCCGTCTATATGGAGGCAGAAGATGGAGATGTGACAGTCGCCTACCGGGTAACCGGAACACCCATCATCAGCAACCACATCAGTGAGATGCTCTTCAGCCAGCAGGCCAAGAGCATGGTCCTTGCCTTTGTGATCGTGTTTGGTCTTCTTCTCGGACAGTTTCGTTCTCTCCGAAAGGCCTCCATAGCCATGGTACCCATTCTCCTCACCGTAATTACCTCTTTTGGCATCATGGGATGGTTTCGCATTCCTCTCAATGTAGCCACGCTTATGGTAGCGAGCATTGCCATCGGGGCGGGGATAGATTATACCATCCACTTTTCCTCCCGCTGGTACAAGGAGATGGACTCGGATAATTCAGGCATTCATGCCCTCCGGGTGACATTCGTGAATACCGGAAGGGGTATTCTTCTCAACGCCATCGGGGTTTCGGGAGGCCTTTACGTTCTTGCCCTTTCCCGTATCAGTATGCTGCGTATTTTTGGCTCCCTTGTTGCCACAGTTCTTCTTGTGGGAGTCTTCTACACCTTTTTTGCTCTGGCACTTCTCTTACATCTTGAGGAGTATCTGAGAGGAAGCAACAACGAGAGATCTTAGAGGGAGGAGGTTTTAGCAGTGAAGCGGGTATTTCTTTTTGGTATTCTGGTCCTCTTGCTTTATGCTTTGTGTCGGGTGGGTTTTGCCCTGACGGCTGACGAGATTCTCGATGAGATGGAGGCCCGAAGAACGAGTTTCATAACCCAGAGGGTTTTGGGGAAAATTACCCTGGTCGATGCCTCAGGCAAAGAGGAAGTTCGAGAGATGATCATGTATTCCAAGGACGAGGGCGACAACAAAACGTCTATCATTTTCCGCTTTCTGAGCCCGGCAGAGGTCAAGAACGTCACTCTCCTGAGCATCAAGAGTGGAGAGAAGATCTATCTCTACATGCCGGCATACAAGAAGGTGCGTCTCATTGCCGGCTCAAGCAAGAGCGAGAAGTTCATGGGCACAGATTTCAGCTACGATGATCTCGGGGGGAGCTATGGTAGGGAGGACTACGAGGCTACCCTTACCGGAGAGGACGAAAAGGATTACTACTTGGACCTCCGTCCCTTGAAGGAGGATTCAAAGTACGGAAAGCTCTCCATGGTGGTGGACAAAGAGAAGTTTTACTTCAAGAAGATTGACTTCTTCGATACTGTCGGGACACTTTGGAAGACCTTGGAGGTGCATGAGGTCCGAGAAAAAGAGGACAGCAGCGTCCAGATTCTCAAACTGTCCTTGAGCGACGTGAAAGAGAGCCACAAAACCATCATGGAAATGGAAACCATTGAGGAAAACGTGGAACTGCCTCAGGACTTTTTCAGCGTCAGAACGATTCAAAGGCCCACCCTGTAGGAGTGACGACAATGAGAAGAGGAGCGATAGTTTTCGTGGTTACAAGTTGCTTGTTGCTTGTGGTCAATCAGATTGCGTGTGCCCTTGAGACTCAGGGATATGTAAAAACGAGTGGTTTCTACAGTCTTACCGAGGGGGATCTCGACTGGCAGGTTGTGGTGGATGCCTCGGCCGTGCAGGACCTGGGCAGGGGGTACTTCCTCAATGCTGAGTTCCTTTTGAAGTATCAGGATGAAAACAATATCCGCCCGTTCCGAATTCAGGAATTGAGTCTCCGGGGAATACAAGTTCCCTGGGAGGAAACGGATTTTAGAATCGGCCTTCTTACGCTTGCCTGGGGAGCTTCTGATGTTATGAGTCCGGTGGATGTGGTGAACCCCCGTCCTTTCTCGCGCAGTGTGGGCGAGGATGCTCTCAAGGATAAAATTCCGGTGCCCGCCTTGGATGTGGAGTGGTATTTCTCTTCAAGCTGGTCTTTAGAACTCCTCTATCAACCCTATTTTGTGGCCAACTTTGTCCCGGAATTTGTGGAAAAGCAGATGCTCCTTCCTGCCCTCGTACCTTTCGGGGTGGATCCGACTAAAACTACGATAGAACTTACCAAAGGAGAGCCCTCGGTGGGCTTTCTCTCTCCCATATTGGCACTGCGGGCAAGGGGCAACATCGGAAGTACAGACGTGGCTTTGAGTTTTTACCAGGGATACTTTCTCTCGGCCTTTCCCAGGGAGACGACAATCACCTTTTTGCCCGATGGAACGTCAGAAGTTTCGGTGACTCTGGGGTACCCCAAGCGTTCTATCTTGGGTCTTGAATTTCAGGGGACGCTGAGTGGCATCGAAGGGATGACGTTCCGGGGTGATGTGGCAGCGATATTTTCAGAATCCTGGACCAACGTTGTAACCGTTCAGGGTCCTTCTTCTTCCTCGGTCACCACAATCCCGGTCTTTGATGCTCCTTACCTCAAGGCGAGCCTTGGAGTGGACTATACCCGGGAGAACCACTACGTGAACCTAGCCTACCTCTTTGGAAATCCCTGGGAAGAAGGGGAGAATGTGTCCTCGTACCTCTATGCCCACTATGACTGGAAGAACGATGACGGAAAGTGGAACCCCTTTGTGAACTCCTTTTTGAGTCTTGAAGATGGGAGCATGGTGAACATTGTGGGAACACAGTATAAGCCCAGGGATAACTGGAGTGTTTCTTTTGCCCTTTCCTTCTCCAGTGGTGCTCCGGGAAGTAGGTTGGATGTGGGGGATGGCCTTTCTCTTGAAGTGAAGTATAGTTTCTGAAAAGCAGGGTGAGGGTGGTTGGAAAATACACGACAGAAAATCATCGAGGCAGCGAAAAAGGTTTTTGCTGAGAAGAGTTTCTTTGACGCTACCCTTGAGGATATTGCCGAACGCTCAGGAGTAAAAAAATCTACCATCTACTACTACTTCACAAGCAAGCTGGACCTCCTCATGGAGGTAGTTCACGAGGTCCTGCAGGAGCTTGCTACTGCCATGGAGAATACCTTTGTCCCGGGAAATGTGAAAAGTACGCTTTGCCAGCTCATCGATTGTTACTGTAGCTTTTTTGCCCAGAAAAGCGATCTCTTCTTCGTTCTGCAACGTGCCGCTTTTGATCTTCTTGCTCATGCTGAGGCTTGTCAGCGCTTTCAAGAGATAGTGGCGAAGTTTCAGGAAACCCGCAAAAGACTCGCTGAGCGGATTGGGGAGGTGGTCACAAAGAGAGGGCAAAGCATTGCGGGTGACACCCTTTTGCGCATGATTCTCTCAAGTATTGCGGGATACTGTATGGAGGAGTTGCGCGAAGGGAGAAAGGTGACGGAAAAGGACAGCGAGATTCTCAAGGAAGTTCTCACTGCTTTCCTTATGTGAGGTGGTGCCTTTGAAAAAAGTGGTAGATTTGCGACGGGACACGATAACCCTTCCCACGGAAACCATGAAGCGCTTCGCTTTTGAAGCGCCTCTCGGGGACTCGGTGTATGGGGAGGACCCCATGCAGAATGAGCTTGAGGAGCTTGCTGCCTCAATCCTCGGGAAGGAGGCGAGCATCTTCCTCCCCAGTGGGACCATGGGGAACCTGGTGGCCCTGCTTGTCCACACTAACCGGGGGGATGAGGTTATCCTTGAGGAGAATGCCCATATCAGGACTTCAGAGACCGGTGGTATTGGGGCAGTTGCCGGTCTTATGGTTCGAACCATCCCGGGAGAAGATGGAGCACCGGACCCCGATGATGTTCGACGGGCCGTTCGTCCCCGGGATATTCACTACCCCCGCACTCGCCTTATATGCCTTGAGAACACCCACTATCGCTATGGAGGTATTGTCCCTCCTTTGGAAAAGCTCAGGGCCATAAAAAAAGTTGCCGAAGAAGAGGGATTGGGAGTACACCTTGACGGGGCACGGCTTTTCAATGCCGCGGTATATCTTGGAATTCCGGCTCGGGACATTGCCTCCTGTGCTGACACCGTCATGGTTTCTCTTTCCAAGGGACTCGGCGCCCCGATAGGGTCGCTCCTTGCCGGACCCCGAGACGTCATCGAGGAGGCAAAGAGATATCGAAAGATGCTCGGGGGAGGCATGCGCCAGACAGGTTGGCTCTGTGCTTGTGGTATTGTGGCACTCTCTCCTGAAAACATCGCTCTCTTAGAGGAAGATCACAAGAATGCCCGTCTCCTTGCTTTAGGCCTGCGGGATGTTGAGGAACTTTCTATAGACCTTTCTAAGGTACAGACAAATTTTGTACTCCTTAAACTCAGAAAACCTGGTCTTACGGCTCGACGGTTTGTCGAGCTTTTGCGGGAGGAGGGAGTGTTGGCCACTGCTGCTTCGAGTGACGTAGTCCGCTTTGTTACCTCCCGGCAGGTGGTGCGGGATGACATCCTCTTTGCCATCGAAAAGATTAAAGAAGTAGTGAAAAAGTAGGGTGGGCATGTTACTGGGCTTTGACTGTGCTTGTTTTCCTTGCGAAGAGAAGATATAATTTACTCATAGAACAAAAGTTCTAAGAAGGGGGAGAACGTTGGTTTTCAAAGAGGAAGAGCTCTTTAAGATACGAGGGGATACAAAACCCCTGGCCTTCCGCATGCGCCCGCAAACTCTTGATGAAGTCGTGGGACAACCTCATTTGACCGGTCCTGGGGGAATCTTGCGGCGGATGGTGGAAGCCCAGTTTCTGCCCTCCCTTATTTTCTGGGGTCCTCCGGGCACGGGGAAAACCTCGGTTGCCTTTATTCTGGCCAAGGCCTGTGGATATCGTATAATCCCTCTCAGTGCTGTTGCCTCAGGAGTGAAGGAAATTAGGGAAGCGGTGCAGGATGCCGAGAATGCCTTAAAACTCAGTGGGAAAAAGACGGTGTTTTTCATCGATGAGGTGCATCGCTTCCACAAAGGACAGCAGAGCCTTCTTTTGCCTTACGTAGAAGAGGGAATTGTTACCCTCATCGGTTCCACTACCGAAAACCCCTCTTTTGAGATTATCGCTCCTCTTTTGTCCCGTACCCAGGTGGTGGTCTTTCGGGAAGTTCCTTTCGAAGATCTTATGGTTCTGCTTAAGAGGGCTATCGAAGACGATCAAGGCCTGAGGGGGAAAGGTCCTCCCTTCGAAGAGGAAGCATTAGAGTGGATTGCGCATTTTGCCGATGGTGATGCCCGTCGGGCATTGAATATGCTTGAGGCTTCTTTCCTGCTTGCCCAGAAGGAGGGGAAAGGATGCATAGATGTGGCCTTCTTAGAAGGGATTTTCCAGAAGGTTTCTTACCTCTATGATAAGTCAGGGGAGGAACACTACAATCTTCTCTCGGCATACCACAAGAGTCTCAGGGGAAGTGACCCGGATGCAGCTTTGTATTGGCTGGTGCGAATGCTTGAGGCAGGAGAAAACCCTCACGCTATCCTGCGACGACTCGTTGCCTGTGCCTCAGAAGATGTGGGCAACGCCGACCCTCAGGCTCTTCTTGTAGCTTTGGCTGCCCTAGAGGCTTTCGACTTTCTGGGGGAGCCGGAGGGGAGATTAGCTCTGGCACAGGCTACAATTTATGTAGCCCTTGCTCCCAAAAGTAACGCTTCCTACCAGGCCCTTCAGGGGGCTACAGAAGACGTGAAGAAACACGGGTCCCTTCCTGTCCCTCTGCACCTCCGCAACGCTCCTACTTCCCTTTTGCGGAAGATGGGATATGCCAAGGATTATCAGTATGTCCATGATTTCCCCGAGGGGTTCGTTTCCCAGGACTATTTCCCCACTCCTTTGGGGAGAAGGGTCTACTATCGTCCCACGAATCGGGGTTATGAAAAGATCTTAGGAGAACGCCTCGATCTCCTCTGGGGAGAGAAGAAGAAAAGCTGAAATTTCTGCCGCCTTCCCGGATATGCCCTTGACAGAACTCCAGGCTCCTTTTACAATGAACGATGATATCATGTTTTTATTTTGTTATGACAAAGGAGGTAGAGCGGTGGAGTACAGCTGTCGTGATATTGCTAAAATGATCGACCATTCTCTCCTCCGTCCCGAGCTTACCGACGAAGACATTATCCAGGGATGCGAAATTGCCAAGCAGTATAATGTCGCTTCGGTCTGCTGCCGGCCTTCAGACGTTGTTTTGGCCAAAAAACTCCTGGCCGGGAGTGAGGTCAAGATAGGGGCCGTAGTGGGCTTTCCCCACGGTTCCCACCGGACTGAAACCAAGGTTTTTGAGGCGGAACAGGCTATTCGGGACGGGGCTGATGAACTTGATATGGTAATCCACATCGGGAAGCTTCGTTCCCGGGACTTTGAATACGTCAAGAGGGACATTCAGGCGGTGGTCGAGGTGGCTCATCGACATGGGGTCATCGTGAAGGTGATCCTTGAGAACTGCTATCTCACGGATGAAGAAAAGCGCATCGGATGCAAACTTGCCGAGGAGGCTGGCGCCGACTTCGTCAAGACCTCCACGGGCTTTGGTCCGGGGGGTGCGACCATCGAGGATCTCATCCTCATGCGGCAGTCTGTTTCAGAACGGGTACAGGTGAAGGCTGCCGGAGGAGTGAGAGACCTCGATGCGGCTTTAAGGGTCAGAGAGGTGGGAGCTACACGATTTGGGGCAACAAAGACTGAGGAGATTATGGAAGAGTGTTATCGGAGGAAAGGAAAAGAAGGTTGTTGCTGAAGCCCTTTTCAAGGAAGGAGGAGTTTTTCTTGAAGAATCCTTATTTCCCTTATCTTTTTTCACCCATCGAGATTGGGAACTTTGTGGTGCCGAATCGCATTTGTCATGTGCCGACGGATATAAGCTCGGCCAATGCCGATGGGTCGGTGAATGAGCGGGTCATTCGGTATCACGAAGAGATTGCCAAAGGAGGCTGTGGTTTCATCGTCGTGGGAGCTACCACACCCGACAAGACCACCGGAAGACCGACGGTGACGTGTCTTGCTGCGGATGAAGATCCCATGATACCCGGACTTGCCCGCCTTGCCGAGGCCATGCACCGGTATGGGGCAAGGTGTGCAGTACAGCTTCAACATCCCGGAAGACAAGCAGCCTGGCCCCGGAAGGACCTTTTTTCTGCCACCGACATGGTGGTCTCTCTCCCCGGCTCGGCGGGACACGAGATAGTCTACGCGGAGGAGATGGGCGCCAAGGGTAAGTCTATCCGGGCCATGACTGTGGAGGAAATCTATGAGCTCATCGAGAAGTTCGCCGAGGCAGCCTGGAGGGTACAACAGGCGGGCTTTGATGCTGTGGAACTCCATGGAGCCCATGGTTACCTCATCGCCCAGTTCATGAGTCCGTATGTCAACCGTCGGAACGACCGCTTCGGAGGGAGTTTCATCAACCGAATGCGATTCGTTCTTGAAATCGTCGACCGTATCAAGCGGAAATGCGGGAAGAATTTCCCCATCGGTATCCGTTACTCTGGGGAAGAGTGGATTGAGGGAGGAAGAACGCTTGATGAGAGTATCAAGGTTGCCAGGCTCATGGAAGAGAGCGGTGTAGCCTTTCTCGATATCAGCGCGGGAATATTTGAGGTTCCTGGACCCACCATGGACCCCATGTACTATCCCCAGGGATGGAACACGTACACCGCAGAAGAGATCAAAAAGCATGTGAAAATTCCGGTTATCACCAGTCACACTCTCAGGGATCCTGAGTACTGCGAGCGGATTCTTGCCGAGGGTAAGACAGACATGGTGGGTCTCTCGCGGCAGCTCATTGCCGACCCCTACTGGGCAAACAAGGCCAAGGAGGGGAAGGTCAAGGAAATCCGGAAGTGCATTTCCTGCCTTGTGGGTTGTTGGCAGGAATCTCTCATGGTCAAGAGGGAGTGTCGTTGTACCGTCAATCCGGCCATGGGAGATGAGCGGTTTATTCATCTCCCTAAGGCCAAGAAGTCTCTCCGGGTGGCCATTGTGGGTGGAGGACCGGGTGGTCTTGAAGCAGCAAGAGTGGCTACCCTCCGTGGACACGAGGTGACGGTTTTTGAGAAAACCGGAGAGCTTGGTGGAGCCATCCTCTATTGCTGCACCGTTCCCGGAAAGACCAAGATGCGCTGGTATGCCGACTGGTTGCGGGAAGAGATTGCCAAACTCGGGGTCACCGTGAAGTATCGGACCGTTCCCCAGGTGGCTGAACTCAAGGCCTTCGATGTGGTTCTCGTGGCCTCGGGGAGCAAAGTGGCGCGTCCTGATATTCCCGGTGTCAATCTGCCTTTTGTGGTTTCCTTCGAGGACGTTTTACGCTGTAAGGCGAAGGGGTGTGCCTACTATCCGGACGATAGACCGGAACCCTATTCCTGCGGAGACGTCGTCCTCATCTGGGGAGACCACTTTGGAGCGGCAGATACGGCTGAAAAACTCGGGTTCGAAGGCAAGAAGGTCTATATTGTTACCGAGAACAAGGAATTTGCTTCTTGGATGGAACCCTGTCACCGGGATGTCATGATAAAACGATTTGCCGGTGGAAACGGCGAAGCTTTGACTCTTCGGCCCTACAAGTACCCGGTGACGATTTTTCCTCAGACTACGGTTCTTGAGATCAAGGAGACCGGAGAGGTTGTCCTCCAGGATAGTGAGTTTTGCCGGAAAACTATCAAGGTGGATAACGTCGTTCTGGCCAAGGTAGTACCCAATGATGACCTTTACCAAAGCCTCCTTGAGGCAGGGCTTTTGGTGGGCAAAATCGGTGATGCCCGGGAGGTGCGAAACCTCCGTGGAGCCGTCACTGATGGGGCAAATATTGGTTTACTTCTTGAAGAAGATGTAGTATTGAACGGGAATCTCGCCCTTATTGCCTCTCTTCCCACCGAGGTGAAGCACGCCTGAGGTTTGGAAATGAGCTGGGAAGATGGCCGGAGAGAGAAAGATGGAGTATACTTGGAGAGCGCAGAGTTCTTTCTCCTGTTCGGCTCCTTAAGTCGAGCAGGAGAGGAACATAACAGAGTCTTTTCGAAAAGGAGAGTGAGGGGATGCCTGAGATTCTTGAAGAGAGTGGTGTTCCTCTGTATCAGCAGCTCAAGAATATCCTCAAAGGCCAGATTCTCAGCGGTATACTGAAACCGGGAGATAAAATTCTCCCTGAAACCGATCTCTGTGCCAAGTACGGTGTGAGTCGCATAACAGTTCGACAGGCCATTCACAGCCTTGTGGAAGAGGGTTTTCTCTATCGCAAGCAGGGTAAGGGAACGTTTGTCACCTCTCCAAAGCTTCGGAGACGACTCCCGAAACTCTACAGTTTCACCGAGGACATGCTCGAGCTTGGACTGCGACCAAGTTCCAGAGTCCTGGCCTATGAGGTGATCACGGCGGATAGGAAAATGCGGGAAATCCTCAAACTCCCTCCCGGGGAAGAGAAGGTGAACCGAGTCGTTCGGGTGCGGTGTGCAAATGATGAACCCATTCTCATCGAAACGACCTTTATTCCGTTGTACCTCTGCCCGGGGTTGATCGAAGAAGACCTTGAGAAAGGTTCACTGTACGCCATCTTGAGGGACAAGTACGGCCTTCTCCTTGACCATGCCTACGAAACGTACGAAGTAGGCAAGGTTCGAAAGGAAGAAGCACAGCACCTGGAGTGTCGGTCCGGATTGCCTGCTTTCGTCATCGAGCGGGTGACGTACCTTCGCAACGAGATCCCGGTAGAGCTGACAAAATCGGTAGCCCGGGGGGATCGTCTTCGCTTTACAGTACTTCTCATAGCAGACCAAGCACAGATCCGCCGTGAGGTGGAAGTTTAGGAGGTTATGATGATGATGGCAGCTAAGGCCCTCTTTATCGGCATTGACTTGGGTGGGACGAACACCAAAATTGCTCTGGTAGACGGTGAGGGTGCCATTCTTGAGCGTAGCGTCATTCCCACGAAGGCTATGCGAGACGCCGAAGAGGTGCTTGACGATATTGCCCGTGAGGCGATACAGCTTCGTCAGAGGTTTGAGGCGAGAGGATTTAAGATTTCGGCGGCAGGTATTGGAGTTCCGGGTCTCATCGACTGGAAAACGGGGGTGGGAATTCTTCTTCCCAACTTCCCCGGTAAGTGGCATGGTGTCCCGGTCAAAGGATGGCTTGAGAAACGCCTGGAAGTTCCCGTGGCGGTCATCAACGATGTCCGGGCCATAACCCTTGCCGAGAAACGCTTTGGAGCGGGAAAGGATGTCCAAAACTTAGTCATGGTAGCCATTGGGACCGGTATCGGCGGGGGGGTGGTTATCGACGGAGAGCTCTATATCGGCAAGGACGGGAGTGCGGGCGAGTTTGGACACATCACCGTAGAGCCGAGTGGGGTCCGTTGCGGATGTGGCAATCGTGGGTGCCTTGAGGCCTATGCTTCCGGGCCAGCCATGGTAGCTCAGGCTCTGCGAGCTTTAGTACAGCAGAACGACACCATTATTCGGGATCTTGTAGGAGACGATCTAGCACGGGTTACCCCCAAGGTCATTGCGGAAGCGGCAAAGATGGGCGATTCTGTTGCCTTAGAGATCATCGAGAGAAGCGGCGCTTACATCGGGCAGGCTCTTTCCTGCATTTGTGTGGTGGTAAATCCGGAAATGATCGTCATCGGAGGAGGAGTGGCCCAAGCGGGAGAACTTCTTTTTGAGAGTATACGCAAAGGTTTGCGGGAGCGGCTCTTTATGGTACCGGTTGACACTATGAAATTCGTTCTGGCAGAGCTCGGTCTTGATGCCGGAGTCGTGGGGACAGCAACCTGGGCTAAGGAACGTTTGGAGAAGGGGGTTATAGGATGAAGCGTCTCTTGAGGGTCGGAGTCGTAGGAACCGGATTCATCGGTCCTGCTCATGTTGAGGCGGCGCGGAGGACTTTCCTTGCTGAGGTCGTGAGTGTGGCCGATGTGGATGAAGCAACAGCCCGTTGCAAGGCAGAGCAACTGGCAATAGGGAAATATTTCGGAGATTATCGCAGGCTGCTTCAGAGTGACGACATCGATGTGGTTCATATCTGCACGCCGAATTACCTTCACTACCAAATGACGAAGGACGCCTTACTTGCGGGAAAACACGTGGTCTGCGAGAAGCCTTTGGCGATGAACCGCAAAGAGGCGGAAGAACTTGTAGAATTGGCTGAAAAGACGGGAAGGGTCCACGCTGTCCATTTCAACGTTCGCTTCTATCCTCTGGCCCAGGAAGCCCGGGAACTTGTTCACAGCGGTGCCGTGGGGAAAGTCTTTGCCGTTCACGGCTCATACCTTCAGGACTGGCTCTTCTACGAGACGGATTACAACTGGCGCTTGGAGCCGGAGCTCAGCGGATTATCGCGGGCTGTGGCGGATATCGGTTCTCACTGGCTTGATCTTGTGGAGTACATCACCGGGCAGAAAGTGATGGAAGTTTTCGCCGATTTTGCCACCTTCCATAAGACTCGCAAAAAGCCTTTGAAGCCTGTGGAGACCTATGCGGGGAAGATTATCAGACCTGAAGATTACGCTCCTATTTCCATTAACACTGAGGACTATGCCAGTGTCCTTTTGCACTTTGATGGAGGTGCGCAGGGAGTCATGACGGTGAACCAGGTGGCGGCAGGACGGAAAAATAGAATCTTCTATGAAATCGACGGTTCTTCCTGTGCTCTGGCCTGGGATTCGGAGCGGCCGAATGAACTCTGGATTGGAAGAAGAGATAAAGCCAATGAGGTTTTGATGAAAGACCCCTCCCTGGTCAGTGAGGCAACCCGAAGCATCATTTCTTTCCCCGGAGGACACAACGAAGGTTTCCCAGACACCTCAAAACACTTTTTCAAAAAAGTGTACGAGGCAATCTTAGAGGCAAAACCTTGCCAAGAGTGGGGTTTTCCCACTTTTGTTGATGGGTTGCGGGAAGTGGTGCTGTGTGAGGCAATTCTTGAAAGCGCCCAAAAGGGGCAGTGGGTGAAAGTCCAATAGGGAGGATGGAGAACATGAAGCTCGGTTTTATGACTGCTTGTCTTCCAGAGATGACGCTTGAAGAGCTCGTGCAGTGGGCAAGCAAAAACGGCTTTTCTATGCTTGAGGTGGCCTGCTGGCCCAGGGTCTATGAGAAGAGGAGATATGCCGGAACGCAGCACATCGATGTGGAGAATCTCACCGAGGAGGAGGCAGCTCGCATTGGTGAACTCTTTGCCCAGCACAACATGGCGATATCCTCTCTGGGGTACTATCCCAATAACCTCGACCCTGATCTTGAGAACCGCCGTTTCTACCACGAGCACCTCAAAAAGGTGATCAGGGCAGCACAGATGCTTCAGGTTTCGGTGGTGGGGACCTTTGTGGGAAGAGACCCCAGGATGAACGTAGAAGAGGCCTTTGCCGAGTTCCGCCGGGTGTTTCCGGATCTTGTCAAGTTTGCCGAGGACCACGGAGTGAAGTTGGCCATCGAGAACTGCCCTATGCTCTACAGCATCGACCGCTGGCCGGGAGGAACAAATCTCGCTACTACACCCTCCATCTGGGAACGAATGTTTGAGGCCATTCCTTCCCCCTATTTTGGGCTGAATTTCGATCCCTCACACCTCGTCTGGCAGCAAATCGACTACGTACGTGCTGTTTACGAGTTCAAGGATCGTATCTTCCACGTACACGCCAAAGACACTAAAATTCTCTGGGACAAGCTCTACGAGGTGGGGATCTTCGGCTTTGGCTGGTACGCGGATAAGGTAGCCGGAACGGGAGACATCGACTGGTCGTCTTTCATCACAGCGCTCCATGAGGTGGGATATGACTATGTTGTGAGCATTGAGCATGAGGACCGGAGTTTTGAAAAAGATACTGAGAGCAAACTTCGGGGAATTCTTCTGGCTAAAAAACTCCTCGAACCTTACATAGTTTAGGAAAAGTAGGTCCTGAGGGTCGTTGTCCTTAGGGTCCTGGAGTTCCAGGGCCCTTTCTTTTTTGGGAGAAAATTTTTTGACCTTACTTGACAAAAGAGGAGTCGGCCGTTAAACTGTGATTAGTCGAAGAAGGTAAAAAGAAGGGAGGTGCTGACATGGAGAGGAACGAAGAGCTGCTCAACGCAGCAGAGAAAGAGAGCGAGGTTCTGGAAACTCAAAAGGAAACACCTCGCTTTTTAAAGGAAGAAGTGGAAAGACTCAAGGCTGCCCTTGAGGAGGAAAAGCAGAAAGTTCTTGAGAAGGAGCAGCTGGCCAGTGAATACCTCAACGATCTCAAGAGAGTGAAAGCCGAGTTTGACAACTTCAGGAAACGAGAAATGCTCTATCGTCAGCAGTTTGTTCGAACTGCCAACCGGGATTTGATCCTCAAAATTCTTCCGGTTCTTGATGACTTAGAGAAAGCCCTAAGGGAGGGTAAGAAAGGCGAAATCAACGAGTCCTTCCTTTTGGGGGTTGAACTCATCTATAAAAAATTCCTCGATATCCTGGGGATGGAGGGTGTGCGACCCATAGAGGTGGAAGGAAAGAAGTTCGACCCTAAGTACCATGAAGCTCTGGCCACGGTCTTTCTCCCCGATCGAGAAGATTTCGATATCGTCGAGGAGGTGCGGCGGGGGTATCTCTATCATGATGAAGTCTTGCGCCCGGCGCAGGTAAGAGTCAATCGAATCGGTCAGGATACGATGGCGTAGAAGGAGGTTGAGGGCAATGCCTAAGGTCATTGGTATAGACTTGGGAACGACAAACTCTGTGGTGGCTTACCTGGAAGGCGGACAACCAGTTGTTATCCCCAACAAAGAAGGTTCCCGACTTACCCCTTCTGTGGTGGCTTTTGCCAAACAGGGTGAAATTCTTGTGGGGCAGCTGGCCAAAAGACAGGCTATCACCAACCCCAAGAATACTATCTTTTCTATCAAGCGTCTTATGGGGCGTCGCTATGACGACCCGGAGGTCGAGAAAGCTCGAAAGGTTCTTCCTTATGAGATCGTTCCGGGGAAGCACGGCGAAGCCTGTGTCAAGATGGGAGACCGCGTGTACACTCCTCCTGAAATTTCGGCCATGATTCTTCGAAAGCTCAAAGAAGACGCCGAAGAGTATCTTGGAGAGAAGATTCAGGAGGCGGTCATCACCGTTCCAGCGTACTTCAATGACAGCCAGAGACAAGCCACAAAGGACGCTGGAAGGATTGCCGGACTCGATGTGAAGCGAATCATCAATGAGCCTACTGCTGCTGCTTTGGCGTACGGCCTTGGCAAGGGCAAAGAAGAGATCATAGCAGTGTACGACCTTGGGGGAGGAACCTTCGACATCTCGATTCTTGAAATTGGCGATGGTGTTTTTGAGGTGAAGGCTACAGCAGGGGACACCTTCCTGGGTGGGGATGACTTCGATCGTCGGCTCATGGACTACATTATCGAGGAATTCCGCAAAGACCAGGGCATTGATCTTCGGGGAGACCAGATGGCCCTGCAGCGCCTGAAGGAGGCTGCCGAGAAGGCCAAGTGTGAGCTCTCCACAGCCTTGCAGACGGAGATCAATCTTCCCTTCATCACTGCTGATGCCACCGGTCCGAAGCACTTGGTCATGACGATAACCCGGGCAAAGCTCGAGCAGTTGACCATGGACCTCATCGAGCGGACCATCGGTCCGTGTGAGCAGGCGATGCGCGATGCCGGTCTGAAACCCGAAGACATCGATGCTGTCATTCTTGTGGGTGGTATGACAAGGATGCCTAAGGTTCAGGAAATTGTGGAAAAGGTCTTTAAGCAGGAACCACGCCGTGGAGTCAACCCCGACGAGGTTGTGGCCATGGGTGCGGCGATACAGGCTGGAGTTCTGAAAGGCGAGGTTAAGGACGTTTTGCTCCTTGACGTTACACCGCTTTCTCTGGGTATCGAGACCTTGGGTGGGGTTTTCACCAAGATCATCGAGCGGAACACCACTATTCCTGTATCGAGGAGCCAGATCTTTACCACTGCAGCGGATAATCAGACAACCGTGGAAATCCATGTTTTGCAGGGTGAACGGCCTATGGCCAGAGACAACTTCTCTCTTGGCCGATTCCAGCTCACCGGCATTCCACCAGCCCCACGGGGTATACCACAAATCGAGGTAAAATTCGATATCGATGCCGATGGTATCCTTCACGTTTCGGCCAAAGACCTGGCTACCGGAAGGGAACAGGCCATAACCATTAAGGCCTCAAGCGGTCTCACCAAGGAAGAGATTGAGCGGATGATTAAAGAAGCGGAACTTCATGCCGAAGAAGACCGGCGCAAGAGGGAAGAGGCGGAGCTTCGCAACCAAGCCGATAATCTCATCTACACTGCGGAGAAGACCCTCCGGGAATCCGGAGATAGGCTCTCTTCCGGTGTGCGCTCAAGAGTGGAGGGTGCCTTGGGTGCCCTGAAAGAGTCTCTCAAGGGCACGGACATAGCAGACATAAGGAGGAAGATGGACGATCTACAGGCGGCGTCTCATGCCATGGCTCAGGAGCTTTACCAGAGAACTGCTCAGAGCAGCTCATCGGGCGGTTACTCTGCCGGTGGTGGAGCATCAGGCGGTGACAGGGACAACGTAGTCGATGCCGACTACCGCGTGGTAGACGATGAAGGTAAGTAATGCCAAAAAGGCCCATACCCTGGGTATGGGCCTTTTTTTATTTGCCGGGTGTGGTAAACTTTGGTGGAGATAGAGAACGATGAAACGAGATTACTACGAGGTCTTGGGAGTCAACCAGAACGCTACCCAAGAGGAGATCAAAAGAGCATATCGTCGTCTGGCCCGCCAGTATCATCCTGATGTCAATCCGGGGGATAAGGAGGCTGCTGAACGCTTTAAAGAGATAAACGAGGCCTATCAGGTTCTCTCGGATCCTGAAAAGCGGGCTATGTACGATCGGTTTGGGCACAGTGCTTTCGGGGGGGAGGCTCAAAGCGGTTATGGAGGATTTGGGCCGGATTTCGACATTTTCCGAGAGTTCACTGGCTTTGGAGACCTCTTCGACTTTTTCTTCGGCTCCGGTACGCAGACTCACCGACAGGAACGGGCAGCACGACCGGTAAGGGGTGAAGACATAACTGCTGAAGTGGTACTCGAATTCGAAGAAGCAGCTTTTGGAGTAGAAAAAGAGATTTCCTTTCGACGTTTCGAAGAGTGTCCGGAATGTAAGGGCATAGGGGGGAAGAAAAAGGTATCCTGTGGAAACTGCCATGGGACTGGAGAAATACGTCACACCCAGACCTCCTTTTTTGGTTCCATCGTCACCTCTCGACCCTGTTCTTATTGTCAGGGCAAGGGTTGGGTAGTAGAAGAGGTTTGCCCCACCTGTCGTGGTCGGGGCAAGGTACAGAGAGAGAAAAAAATCAATGTGAGGATTCCGGCAGGGGTAGACACCGGGTACAGACTGAGAATTTCCGGTGAAGGGGGAGCAGGGAAAAACGGGGGTCCTCCTGGAGACCTCTATGTCCTCGTCAAGGTAAAACCCCACCGGTTCTTGGAGAGAAAGGGCCAGGATCTCTACTATGACCTTTTTGTAACCTATTCTCAACTCGTCCTGGGCGATGAAGTAGAGGTCCCCACGCTCCATGGTAGTGAAAAGATTCAAATCCCCTCAGGAACCGAAAGCGGTGTGCTCTTGCGGCTGCGAGGGAGAGGACTTCCCGACCCCCGAACGGGATCCCGGGGTGACGAGGTTATCCGGGTACGGCTCTACGTCCCCCGGGTCGTCAACGGAGAACACCGGAAGCTTCTGGAACAACTCTTAGAGATAGAGCGGGGAGAGTATCAAAAAGGTGGTCCCGGAGAGGGTAAGAAGGGGAGCTTCTTCGATCGCCTGAGGGGAGTCTTTACTCATCCGGAAGAATAACGTCATGGCTCGCTTTGTTTTCCATCCTGCTCCTGAAGTCGGTAAGGTGCTTTCACTTCCTGAGGAAGAGTCACGTCATGTTTCCGTTCAGCGTTTCGCTCCGGGAGATAGCCTTCTTGTGAGTGATGGAAGGGGTAGACTTTATCGGGGAAGGCTTCTTGGGGAGGAGAGGGTTCAAGTCCTCATAGAAGAAAAGGTGAAAGAGGAAACCCCTCCCTTTTTTCTTTCCGTGTGGCAGAGTCTTTTGAAAAGCCCCTCCCGAATGGATTGGTTGGTGGAGAAGTTAACCGAAATAGGAGCCACCGAGATCGTCTTTTTTCCTGCTGAGCGGTCTTTGAGAGAGGGATGCAGCAGGAAACGTCTCCGACGATGGGAGAGGATTGCTCTCAGTGCCTGCAAGCAATCGGGAAGGCTTTGGTTTCCAAAGGTTGTGAGTGTATCTTCGTGGAGAGAGCTTCTCCACCGTCTTTTGTCCTTCAGGGGCGATGTTATCCTTGCCGATCCCCTGGGGGAGAAAAGCATTGCTGAGGTTCTGGGGGTCCAAAGGTTCTCAAGCAGTGTTGTCCTGATTGTCGGTCCGGAGGGAGATTTTACCGAGGAGGAGAAACGAGAAATTTTTGAGGCAGGGAGGATATGGTCTCTTCGTCTCTGTAGAACGATTCTTCGTAGTGAGACCGCTGCAATTTTTGGGGCCTCAATCCTCGTGGCCTTTATGGAGGTTCACCATGCGGGTAGGAATAAAGACCTTGGGGTGTAAGGTAAACCAGGCAGAAAGCGACCTCCTTTATACTGCCTTTGTGGGGAGAAACATTGAGGTCGTTGGTTTCGATGAGGTCGCCGATTGCTACATCGTCAACAGCTGTGCGGTGACTGAAGAGGCGGAACGCAAGACGCGTCAATACATTCGCCGCGCCCTTCGGAAAAACCCGGAGGCTACCGTGCTTTTGATAGGATGCTGTGCTAAGGCCTGGCAGGGCAAGGATTCGTCTTTTCCCGAGAGAAGGGTAGTTGTTATTTCTTCCGACTCCAAAGAGGAAGCAGTATGCCACTTTATAGAGAGAACGTGGGGGGTTCCCCTTTCTCTTCCTCCTTTCC
Source organism: uncultured Atribacterota bacterium (assembly GCA_964426875.1). Lineage (GTDB taxonomy): Bacteria > Atribacterota > Atribacteria > Atribacterales > Caldatribacteriaceae > Caldatribacterium. The sequence goes on along the minus strand of CAYRSB010000003.1, from coordinate 90,056 downwards.
CCTCTCCTCCACGGGCCCGTGCCTGGGTGAAAATCGAGGATGGATGCGACCACTTTTGCAGTTTCTGCCTGGTACCCCATTTGAGAAGAGGTGTAAGGAGTAAAGACCCTTTGCTAGTTCTTGAAGAGGTACTGTACCTTGAGAGCCGGGGTGTGGAGGAGATTGTTCTCTGTGGTACGAATCTGGGATATTTTGGACGAGACCTCTCTTCGATCACCTTGGTCGACCTTTTGGAACTCCTTGTGGAGAAAACCCGGAGGGCACGCTTCCGCCTGAGTTCCCTTGAACCGTACCTTGTGTCCGAGGTTTTCCTCTCCCGATACTTTGCCCTTGGAGACAGGGTCTGTTCGCATCTTCACTTGCCTCTTCAAAGTGGGAGTGATAGGATATTGGAAAAGATGCAAAGGGGGTACTCGGCCAGGCACTACGAGGACCTGGTGAACAAAGCAAGGCATTTATCGCCCCATACGGCTATAACGACCGATGTCATTGTAGGCTTTCCGGGAGAAACGGAGAGGGAATTTCTCGAGACGGTGTTTCTGTGTGAACGTGTTGCCTTTTCACGGATACACGTTTTTGCTTTTTCTCCCCGTCCCGGTACATCTGCCTTTGCCTGGGAGAGAGAAGAGGGTATACCCAAAAGAGAAAAGCAGAAAAGGGTGCATCATCTCCTTGAGGTAGCGGGGATTTTGGCAGAAAAGTACCACCGCTCCTTCTTGGGAAGGAGGCTCAAAGTCCTCGTGGAATTTCTGGAAAACGGTATGGGCGTGGGACATTCGGAAAACTACATATTGGTGAGGGTGAAAGGCGTGGGGGAAGACTCGGTGGGGAGAATTGTTCCGGTAGTGGTGGAACGGGCCGATTGTTTTGGCGTTGAGGGGAGGATGGAGAATGCACAAGGGACTTAAGGGGCCGGTATTTGTCTTTCTCGTCTTCTTCTTTTTTTTCTCTCCCTCTTTGGCCTTGGGGAGAGAATCCCAGGGGCTTTATGAACTCCAGATTGTGAAGTGTGTGCGACCGAACCTTGTGGTGGCCAGAATTCTGGGAGAGGAAGAATCCCGAGGGGTGAGGGTGAAGCTTGCTGGGATTTCCCTTCCCCTGGAGGATGAGGGTATTTACCGGCAGGCTCTTGTGCGTTTGTGTGAGCTCACCAAGGGGAGGAGTGTGTACTTCGATTTTGCCCTGGGATATTCTCCTTGGGAATCCCCTTGGGTAGGATACGTGTATCTTGGGGAACCCTCCCAAGAGGAAACCATCGTGGTCAACGCTCTTCTTGTACGAGAGGGCCTGGTTACTCTCGACGAAAAGACAGTGGGACGAAACATGCTTGGGTATCTTGTGGGTATGCAGGAAGAGGCAGAAAGGGAGGGTCTCGGCCTTTGGAGGAAGAGAGAGACAAAGAGTAAAAAGAAGGAATCAGAAGAGTGCCCATCCTGCATCATTCGCTTTCCTGGTAAGCTCTGAGATACAGAACGAGGTGAAAACAATGCCTTGGAAAAGTTTTGTTTTGAGTCTTTATCTTTTTAGTCTTCTTTTTGTTTTTGGGTGTTCTTCTCCTCCGGGTACCATTACTCCTTCTCCTTCTATTACCCCTTCTCCTTCTGAAACCCCGGGAAACGTTGACGATGGAGGGATAGATTTCATCCTTCCCGATCTCTCCGGAGAGATGGTTTCTTTTCGGTCTTTTCGGGGGACACCGGCACTCCTGATGTTTTTTAAAACCTATTGCCCTCATTGTCGGGCAGAAGCCCAGGCCGTGGAGTCCATCGCCCGAAAATACAGCGGTTCACTTGTGGTTCTCGGTATTGCGGTGAATGAGAGCGGTACTTCGGGTACTCCCATCGCCCCCTTTGCCCAATACGTCGAAAAAGTCCGCCAGGAGTTCGTCTTACCCTACGGGTGGACCTTTCCCGTGCTCGTAGATGACTTAGGGAGAGTTCAGAGAACCCTTGTGGGTACCGGTGTTCCAAAAATCGCTCTGGTGGACGCAAAGGGCAATATACGGGAAATCATTCAGGGGGAGACCTCTTTCAGTTATCTTGACGCCCGGGTTGCGGGGCTTCTGTAATCTCCCTGAGAGCTTCTTCCACAAGTTCTTCAAGGAAACCGAAGCGGGCGAAAAGATCTAAGATAGTTATTCGACTCCGGACAAAGCGAGCGAAGAGACAGGCCTCTTTGACCACGGGAAGGGGAAAGCCCAAAGCTCGGAAGTCCGGAGGAATGCCGGCCCGCTTTAAGGTGGCAATAGGGTTGGGGAGAAGGAAGGTTTTTCCTTCAGTCGCTTCTTTGATGAGCGACAAGGATGGACGGGACCAGGAAAGGTGCATTTTTTTCTGAATTTCCTGTTCCACGAAGGGGAAGAGAGGACCAAACCGAACCTTAACTTCACTCAAGCTCTCCGTGTCCTTGGAGGGATTGGCAAAGATCTCTTCCCCTCTCTCGAAGAGCATCCGGTAGAGGTGCCAGACTATTACCGTGGCTGCGCCCACTCGAAGACCGTGGAGAGAGGGATGCATACCCTGCCGGAGGGCCATGATTTCGAGGTAGTGGGCAATGAGATGCTCTGCCCCCGAAGCCGGACGAGAATCACCAATCATGTCCATGCTCAGCCCGGAAAAAAGGAGGGCGTGAGAGAGAAGGGCCACGGTCCTTCTGTTACGTTTGGGAATCTCCTCAGCCTGTGCGTCGAGGGCCTTAAGAAAGGAAGCGGTGTGCTTCCAGAGGAACTCACAGAAATCCTCTCCCCAGACTGCGTGACGGAGTGCCCAATCGGCATTGGCAGTAATCTTCCCTAAGAGGTCGGCAAACCCAGCCTGGAGAAGGGGAAGAGGAGCAGAGGATACTACCCTCAGGTCTACGAAGCAGGCAAGGGGTGGAGTGGCATCATAGGTTACTTTATATCCTCCAACAAGCATTGGTGCTCCTGGAGAGACGTATCCGTCCATAGAAGGAGCAGTGGCCACCGAAATGTAGGGTAACTTCACCCTGTAGGCTACAAACTTGGCCAGGTCGTTGATGACTCCTCCTCCCACGGCTACGATGAAATCCGGCTGATAGAAGAGGTATTCTCCAACTTGACTTCGTGCCCGCTCGTCAGGCTCAAGGAAAGGGATGTTTCCTTCTTTGGAGAGAAGGCCAGAGATGACTGAGAAACCTCCCTTTTGAAGGACGTGCTCCACCTCTTCTCCCGCAGCCTTGTAGGTGTTCTCATCAAAGAGCACCAGGGCTTTCCCCCGTACATTGAACTCCTCCAAAACTTTGGGAATTTGGGAGAGGACATCTTCTCCCACAAGAATTCTTCGAGTATGTACTCGATGAGTTCTGCCGCAGGTACACTCGAAGGTTTTACCGGCCCAAGATGTGACGTCTTCCTGCAATTTTTTCACCCCCTAAGGGCATCAGCGAGTTCTTCAAGAGAGGAAAAGACCAGATCCGGCTGCCACGGGGAATGTTCAAGGTCTTCTCTTTTTGTTTCTCCAGTGAGAAGAAGAATGGTGGTGACACCGGCCTGTTTTCCCATGGCGATGTCCGTATAGAGACGATCGCCTATCATGGCCATTTCCTCTTTTTTTGCCTTTGTGCGCCACAGTGCATACTCAACCATTTCCGGACAGGGTTTCCCAAAATGTCGGGGGACTCTTTCTGTGGAGGCTTTGATGGCCTCAATGATTGACCCCATGTCGATGAGTGGGTCACTCTCTGTGGGGCAGTTAAAATCAGGATGGGTGGCGAAAAAGGGCACGCCCCTTCTTATAAAGTTACAAGCCTTTGCCAGTTTCTCATAGGTAAGGGTGGTATCAAAGCATAAAACCACCACATCAGGATTTTCCTCCACAACGGTGAATCCTGCCCGGAGGAAATCTATGGAAACCTCTCTGGTACTCAAAAGGAACACCCGGGCACCGGGCCAGGTCTTTTGAAGGTGGAAGATGCAGGAGTCAGTGGAAGTTATGATGTGTTCGGGGACACAGTGGGGAAGCCCCATGCTCTGGAGTTTTTCGGCATAGAAAGCAGCCCTATGGGAGGAATTATTGGTGAGGAAGTAGAGTTTCTTTCCCTGTTCCTTGAGTATCTCGGCAAATTTCAAGGCTCCTCGGAGGGGACGATTTCCAAGGTAGAAGGTTCCGTCCATGTCGGAAAGAAAGACCTTAATGTCCTGAAGCACCATGTTGCACCACTCCTATTTGAGAAGATCCGGATACCGAGAACTTAAATCTTCTTTCATCTGAATGGTAAGGCTTTTCATCTCCACACCGTATTGATTGAGAAGGGTTTTTGTGTAGTCTTCGTTGTGCAGTAGGTTCTCAAGAAGGGCAAGGTGTTCCTCGAGGTACTGATAGGTGAAAGAACGGATTATCTCCGGAGTTATAGACAGGGAAGGGTTTTGAGAGGTTTTTTCAATGGCATAATTCCAGAGTTCCCGAGAGTAGCTTTGAGGGTTTTTGGCGATGTACTCTGAAAAATATTTTTGTATCTCATCCCGAAGCTGGGCAAATTCCTCGTCAGGTTGAGCCTCTTTACGGACATAGGTCAGGATTTTCTCGAAAAGCTGGGCATTTTCTTCCACTATCTTTCCCATTTCCTGGGGTTCCAGCTTGTACCAAGGGTATTTTTCAAGATTCTTCCAGATGGTGATCTTCCGTTCCGACGGAGAGAGGAGGGAAGAGGAGTCCTCGAGCACTTTTTGGGCGAAGTAGAACTTGAAGTGGATACTTTGAGAAAATCTTCCCAGCTCTCCTATGAAGCGCTGGATAAAATCGGCACGAAGCATTTCTCGAAGGAGTTCCTTGCGGGTCTTAGGGAGGAGCTCCGCACCAGACAGGGAGGGATAGGCTTGTCCTGGACCAATATAGCGGAGAAGCAGGGGGTCAAGTCTTTTAGCAAAGCGCTCGTGGTTTTGAACGGCAAAACGAGCCTCTATCTCTCCCAGCCGGGCAATGCTCCCATCATAGGGATTTCCGGTCACAAGGTCCTTTCGCCAGAAAGGGATTTGAAAGGAGAGAGAAAGTTCTTCCTCAAGGGAGAGTACTTCCTCTACCACTCCAAAGGGAGGGGGCTGGATGAAAAAGCGCATGGGAGAATCCTGGGTGTTCTTTACGATTCGTATTCGGAAGGGCAATGCTGTAGGCCCAAAGAGTGCCCCTTCCCTGGTCCACACTTCCCGAACGATGGCCACGCTTTGCGGTGGAATCACGTGGCGACAGGCCAAAAGAAAAGCCAAGAGAAACCCACAAAGGGCAAAGAGAACCAGTCCCAGAAGCCAGTAACCTAAAATGGCAAGAACCCTCTTCCCAATCACGTTTTCTCTCCTCTCTTAGAGAAGGTTCTGTCTTTTCTGGAGGAGCCGTAAATAGTAGAGATATGAGACCCGTTCCAGGGAGGCACGGGAAGAGAGGAGGACGACACCTATATTGGAGAAAAGCGCTCCTTCCTTTTTGAGATATTCCAAAGATTCCTCCTGAAACTCCTTCTGTTTTTTCTCGTCCTTGAGGTCTTCCAAAAATCGGCCGGTTATGATTTCATTCAGGGCCATGACAAGGAGTGTCTGGTAGAGACCCGGGTATTCGGAGAAGGCAAAAACACTTGGATTGCGAACCATATCCCTTACCCGAAAGGGATTAGCGATGAGATCATCATGTTCTCTCTGCATCTTTTCTCGGATGAGCTTTATTTCATGGTCCACGAACTCCTTCCACTGGGGGTCGTTTTCCATATGAGGATGATTTTTCAACCACTCAAGTCCCAGAATATACATGTCGTATACCGACCCTACTCGGTAGGTATCAAGAGGTGAAGGGTAGAGGAATCGCCGAACCCATTCCCGGAAGGTCCTGCTCTTGGAGACCTCCTCAAGTTTTGCTCTGGCCTGCTCGTAGCCTTCCTCAAAGAAGGCTTGGCGATATTTTTCTCTGACTCTGTCGGTGTACGAGAGGAGATAGCTCTCGATGTCCCGGGAGAGTCGCTCTATACCCCTCCCATCAAAATCGTATTGCTTCCAGCGTTCTGGATCCTCCACCTGGAAAGTAAAGGAAAAGCGGAGCACCACAAAGTCATTGCCGTATCCCTCCTTGAAGAAGGACATTCCCTTGTCCCAGAGATATCGCAAAGTTCCGAGAATACCCCCCTGAGGAGAGGGTTCGACCTCTCGGAGGATGAGTAGGGCATCCACAGTTTGAGGTTGACGAGTAGCTCGGTGGGTGAATGCAAAAGGTCTCGGAATGGTAAAGAGGAATTTCTTTCCCTCTATTACAGGTAGTCCTTTTTCGACGATGGTGAGCTGCTCTCCTATTATGCCCTGCCAACCAGGCACAAAACTCCGCACAATGAGAAAATCCTCATCGTTGATAAGGTGCATGCTGAAGAGGAAAAAGCTTATCCCTATCATAAGGAGACTCAAAAGGAGGGTTTTGAGGGGCGAAAGAAGGAAACGATTTTTCTGGGGAAATTCCAAGGTAAGGGGGGAATTTTCCCGGGAAGGAGAAAGGAAGGCATTTTGGAGGCCTCGGTAGTATTCAAGAATAGCCTCAAGGTATGCTTCCTCTACTTCTCCTCGCAAATTCCGCACCGTTATCTGTTCAAGGTCGGAGAGTGCTACCCAAAGGGCAGAAGAAGATCGGGGAAGGTCCAGAAAGAGTTGTCTCACCTTTTCGCTGAGGACCAGGTAGGCAGGAGAGAAGAAAAATTCGTGGAGCTTTTGGGACTCCTCAAGGTGGTATATTCGAGGAGAAAAGTTACTCTGTAGAAGGTAGTCGAGTTCCTCACACAGCGATGCGAAACGAAGCGCTTCACCCAGAGAGAGGGACAACTTGTGTACCTCAAGGGGAACGTTACGGAGCATGTCGTAGTCGTTGTTCTTCAGGGCTTGAAGAAGGGAAAGGAGGAACTCCCTCTGGGGTCCCCGACTTTTCCGGGCAAAGCATTCAAGGTCTTTGGCAAAGTCGGCTTTGAGGGATTTCTCAAGCCATGGAATGAGCCTCAAAAAGGCAAAACTTCTCCTTTTGGCGAAAATGGTGTCGCCCACAAGGAACTTGTGGTAGAGAACATAGATGAGGGGGGCGAGGATAAGGACCACCCGGGCATAGGGATTTAGGTAATCTCCGGCGAGCATGAAGAGTGCATCCACCGCCTTGAAGATAAAGCCTATGTTCCAGATGGCGTACGATAGGAGGACAAAAAAGACGAGGGTGAGGATATCCCTACCTAAGGAACTCTGGTATTCCTTCTGCCACTTTTCGAAAAGGTTCCTCTCATAGGAAAGTACCCGCTCTCTGGTCTTCCCGTCAGGAGCGTAACTCTGTACCTGGTAGGAGAGAAGAGGAGCTTTGAGAGAACCCAAAAGAGCGAAGACCTTCTGGTAGTGTACCTTGAGGAGGGACTCCGATCCCACGATGACTTTCTTCTCAGGGTCAAAAGGGTGGGGAATTTCGGCAAGAAAGATTCGTTCGGGCCTCACTCAGTACTCTTCTCCTTTCACTTCGACTCTCAGTGTTCCCTCGACAAAGGCCAATCCCTGGAGAATGCGTGCTACTCTCTGCTGGGCAAAGGTCTCGATGGTTCGCCCCACACACCCTGTACGGTACCGATAAAAGTCTGGGGCAAGGAATATTCCCGCTTTCTGAAAGATTGGTCCCACAAGATAGATTCCCTCAAAAACCGGCAGATCCCGCTCGACGAAGAGTGGAATCCCCCGGAAGGCTACTTCAAAGACATCCTGGAAAATCGAGAACCCCATTTTTTTTATGAAGTTCCGTATAGCGACGGCCCTCCGAATGGAAGGGTACCTTAAGAGTGCCTCACCGCGGTATTTGGGAGGGAGAAAGGGGAAGCGCCTTCTCAAAGAGTACTCGATCTTCTCGAGGGGAGAGAGGGGATACCGCAAGCGGAAGAGACGCTCGTAATCCTCGGGAAGAAACTGTTCATGGAGCAAGAGCATAACGCCGGCATTCTTGTACACGTACTCGCTTACCATAGTCACCGTCTCATGGAGGCTGGAGTAAACTTTGATGTTTCCAGGCTGAGAGAGGAGGTACTTCTGGAGAGCCAGGATTCTGCGTCCCCGCAGGGATTCCGTCTTCCTTCCAAAGGCAGCGTTAGCATCTTCCCAACCGAAGAAGTTTCGGATGTGGTCCATACTGACTACTACCGGGGTGCGTACTTCTTCTCCACTGTGGTCAACGTAGGCACGGGTTTCCTTGTGCCATCCGTCGGGGTCGATAACCGGGAGAAATATGTAATAGCCCTCTTCAAGAAGAGATTCCCGTTCCTTTCCCTCCCGGCAGAGGGAGAGGAAAGCGGCAAAGAGCGTGAGAGAGTGAACCTTTTCTCCTCCATGACATGTGGCTTCAAAAACAAAGGTATTCTCACGCTTCCCGGGGTTGCCAATTTCCAGGACGGGAATCTTTCTACCCCAATCAGTGGTAAACTCTCTTTCTTCCTCGTCGGGGAGAAAAGAGAACTTCCCGGGGAAGGTACCCTCAGAAAGTGCCTGTTGCGAAGCCTCCTCCATACACCTTATAAAATCTTCGTACCCTTCCTCAAGGAGGGAAAGATATTGACCGGGAAGAGTGTAGTCGATGATACCGGTGTCTTTGAGACTTGTATCCCTCATTGTGGTTCTCTCCAAGGAAAAAGGGGGACAGGCGGACGCATGAACTTCGTCCATTCGCTGTGCTCGGTAGCCTGAGTGGCCGGCCAGAGGAAGTCCTTGAGAAAACCAAGGCCGAGTTTTGTACAGACTCTGAAGGCCTGGGCAAATCCCTCTCCACCTTTGTCCTCCCGTACAATGTCGTTGAGTATCCGAAGGGCTCCGTTTTCCACTACTCGCAAAGTTACATCTTCAAAGGCCCGCTCGATACCCCAGGAAATACTCCGGTAGTGGTGTAACAATTCAAGGGAGTTGCGGTCCTCAAAGTAAGGGTCGCCGATGATCATGTCCCAGGCCATAGGCTGGAAACCAGGGATTCCATGCATGATGAAAAGGATGGGAAAGAGACGGTGGATGATGCCATAAAAACCTCTAAAGCGGAAGCGCCCGTAGTGATAGAAGAGATCACGGTTTTTGGTCCCCTCAAGAAGGAGGGTATCTTCCTTGCGGAGGGTGTCGAAGAAAGCACCCTTTAAGTATTCGAGGACTTCTTCCGCGGATTTTCGAGGGGCGACGGTATATCCCTCTCGGTTTTCCTGAACCCGGAGGAAGCCCTCAGGTAAGGAGAGTAGGAAGGCTTCCTTCTCTTTGTCTTCCACGTGGAGCAGGATTTCCGTCCTTTCTCCTTTGGAGGCCTTGAGATATCGGGCGAAACGTTCCTCCACGAAGAAAGGATGACGGGGAGAGAAGAGGGTATATCCTCTCTTATCAAAGAGCTTGTAGAGTTCGATTTTGGGCATCTTCCTCCTCCTTCTCTTGGGAGGGGATGAAAGAGAGGTCCCGAACAGGAACACAAAGGTGTGGCACGAAGACCTCCGGGATGAGGAGAAGGTCTCCCAAGAAGAATCGTTTGATTTTTGTCCAGGTGGTGTGAGCTATCCGCCTGAGGAGATAGCTTTCTTCTTTTTCCCTCTTTTGGAGCAGGGTATAGGCCTTTTGTATTTCGAGAAAAGCCCGGTTATACCTCTTCCGTTCCTCAAGGAAGCGAATAACCCACTCGAGATAGTTTGGGTCTCCCTGAGGAATAGTGACATAGAAACGGTAGAGTTCATCCAAAGCTTCTTGTCGTCTTTCGTCTTCTCCCCAGGAGATGCTCCAGGCTTTGCATCTTGCAAGACCCCGAAGACGCTTCTTCTTCCACCAGTTGTCTATTCCTGTGAGGGCAAGATAGGGCTGACGAAACCATATGAACCACCAGGTATTAACGCTGAAAAGCCCGATGATATAAGCTACCAGGCACACAGAGAACCCGAAACGGTAGTTCCATCCCAGCTTTTCGTAGAGAGAAAGAGAGTAGAGAAACTCGTCGATCATGCCTTCAAAACGGGCAAGGACGCTCTCCATCTCTCCTTCGCTGAGGGGGAAAGGGGACGAAGGGGAATAGACCTCAAAGTGAAGCAGGAAGGACGAGGCACCTCGGAATCTGGTACTTATTTCTGAAAGACTCTCTGAGGAACACGCCACCCAAGCCCCCTCCTCGTACCACCCCACGAGCCGGGCCGGGAGAATAAAAAGCGGAACCTTAACCTCTTTCAGGTCCTCTCGCCAGTTCACCAAGGTCTCTTTCTTCACACTCCCTTTGACAGTATAATAGACAAAAATGCACGGAAAGACAATGGGAATCTCGTCTGCAAAAATCTGGAAGGAGTGACGGTTCTGGTCCTTGTAGGTTGCCTACAGTTAGAGCGGTTGTTATCCTGCTTTCCTGGCGTCGATTCCGAGGGAACAATTTTTATGTATTCAAGAACCTCCCCGGTTGAGGAAAAAACTCCCGTCACAGGTAAGGTCGTTGTATTCTGAAAGGTTCTCACGGCAGGTAGAGAGAGGAAGGCCGAAAGCGTGAACGAGGTCTCGCATTTCTGCAAGAAGCCCAGAGCGTATCTTGCAAGAGAGATAAAGGCTGTTTTTCCTCCTTTCAGAATACAGGTGGTGGAGATGGCAGATTTCAGGGAAAGCGGAGACCATTCTCCGCCAGGTGTCCGGCCGAAGCTTCAGGGTGGAGACAACGACCTGTTTGAGAAAGGGGGCCACTTTTTCGAAGACCGGGTACCACTCTCTGAAGGAATCGGTGATTCCCGGGATAATGGGGTCGATGCGCAGGACAACGGGAATACCCCTTCTGCCAAGTTCTACTATGGCCTTGATGCGTTCTTTGGGGGATGGGGCGTGGGGTTCGAGGACCCTGGCTTTGGCATCGTCTGGAGTGGTAATGGTTATGCTCACCACGGCTTTCATGGAGGACAAAAGATCCGCGTCACGCACCACGAGAGAGGATTTGGTGAGGATAAGTACCGGCATATCCTTTTCGGCACAGAGAGACAGAATCTTTCGGGTAAGCTGCTTCTCTCCCTCCAGTGGGGGGTAAGGGTCGGAGGAATTAGAGAGGGAGAGATAGAGCCCTGGGTCTCGCTCTTCGAGATCTCGGGCTAAGAGATGCAAGAAAGGGGGCTTCTCACGGAGCTCGAAGGCGTGGGAAATAAAGGAGGAAATGTAGCAGTAAAGGCATTGATGGGCACACCCCGTGTAGGGATTGAGGGTGTACTTGGGAGGGCAAGTACAGAGTTCATCCTTCCAAGGGTCGAAGAGGCGAAGAATTCGCATGAAAGTTTCTCCTTTCAGGAGGTGGGACAATGCATTTTGAAAAGGTGTCTTGGAAAGAATTGGGCCCTTTGGCCTGGCAGACCATCGAGGAAGTGGGTGGACTTCTCCTCGTCACCCAGGGGAAAAGGAACTCCACCCCTAACGTTATGACTATCGGGTGGGTTCTTTTCGGAACTGTGTGGGGGCGACCTGAAATTGCTGTCTTTGTTCGTCCTTCCCGCTTCACCCATGTACTCCTTGAGGAACAGCCTGCCTTCACCGTGAACATTCCCTCTCCGTCTCTTTCGCGAGCTGTGGAAGAGTGCGGAAAGCGTTCGGGAAGAGATACGGACAAGTTTGCCCTCTGTGGGTTAACTCCCTTGTACCTTGAGGGGTTCCCGGTTCCCTCGATTGTGGAATGCATCGCTTCGATTCAATGCGTCGTGGTGGAGAAATCTCACGTCGAGTCAGACTCTCTCCTTCCCTCTATCAGGGAAATGTACTATCCTCAGGATGATTACCACACCATCTACTTTGGAGAAGTCCAGGCTGCGTGGAAGCACACAAAGTAGAAGCTCTTCACTGCTCTTTACTCTTGAGGAATTGCAAGAGCTCCAGCGGTAAGGGGAAGACGATGGTCGTAGCGTTCTCTGCCGAAATGTCGCCCAGGGTCTGGAGGTAGCGAAGTTGAAGGGCAATGGGATTCTCAGCGATGATGTGTGCTGCCTGGGAGAGCTTCTCTGCCGCCTGGAATTCTCCCTCGGCGTTGATGATTTTGGCCCGTCGTTCTCTCTCGGTCTCAGCCTGTCTGGCCATGGCGCGCTTGAGCTCTTCAGGGAGAACAACTTCTTTGATTTCCACTGCAGAGACCTTAATGCCCCAAGGGTCGGTCTTTTCATCGATGATTTTCTGCAAGGATTCGTTGATTTTGTCCCGGTGAATGAGGAGTTCGTCGAGTTCTGATTGACCAACGACGCTGCGTAGGGTAGTTTGCGAGATAAGGGAAGTGGCGGTGATGTAGTTTTCTACTTTTGTTACCGCGTCTTCCGGGCTTATGACTCGAAAGTAGACCACTGCGTCCACGGTAACCGGAACGTTATCCCGGGTGATGAGTTCCTGCTTGGGTACGTCCATGGTGACGACTCGCAGACCGATTCGCACCAGCTGGTCGATGAAGGGAATGATGAAAAAGAGCCCCGGTCCTTTTGCTCCCACCAGACGGCCGAGGCGAAAGATAACCCCTCGCTCGTATTCCCGAACGACCCGAATAGAGGCAAGAAGGAAGATAATCGCAATGACGATGATGGTTCCAAGGACTGCCATATTCATCCCTCCTTTTTATCGACGATAAGGGTCTGTCCCTCTTTGCAAAGGACGACCACTTTTTCACCTTTCTTGACAGGCTCAGACGCTCTAGCCCACCAGAGCTCACCCTCCACTACAATAAACCCTTCGGGAGAGAGATCATCCCGAGCAGTGCCGATTTTCCCCCGTAGGGACTCTATGCCGGTGGTTGCCCTTTTGCGTAAAGCCCTGAAGGCCAGGGTAAGGGCAAATGTGAAAAAGGCAGTGATACTCCCCACCACTGCCACAACCAGTCCTAAGGGTATGCGGAAGGTGCTTTGAGGATCAAAGACCATGAGAGAGCCAAGAAGGAGGGAAACAACACCTCCCGCGGTTAGGACTCCGATACCTGGGGTCACAAAAAGATCAAGAAAGAGGAAGAGGAATCCCAGAAGAAGGAGGACCACCCCGCTCCAGTTGGTAGGCAAAAGAGAGAGAGCGTAGAGAGCAAAGAGAAGAAGAATGCCCCCAAAGACCCCAGGGGCTACCGCTCCAGGATTGGAGAGTTCAAAGATAAGTCCAAGAACTCCAAGAACGAGGAAGATATAAGCCAGGTTGGGATTCACAAGGAATTGCAAGAACTTCTCCCTTCCCGACATCTCTACCCAGCGTACCGAGGCTTCGGGAATTGAAAGAGTCTCAAAAACTTCCTTTAAGGAGACACACACTCCATTGATGAGACTCTTCGTCAGAGCTTCTTTCTCCGTAAGGGATAGGCTTTCTCGGACCATCTTCTCAGCCACATCAGGATTACGGTTTCTGCTCTCGGCCAGAGAACGCATGAAGGAAGCAGCATCATTTACTATCTTTTCACTAACGGCTTGGCCTTCGACAGTCACAGGGTGGGCGGCTCCTATGGTGGTATTTGGACTCATGAAGGTAAAATGGGCCGAGATGGCGATAAAGCTTCCCGCTGAAGCTGCTCGTGCTCCTTGGGGGTAAACGTACACCACAACCGGTACCGGGGACTGCAGTATCTCTCGGACTATTGTCCGCATTGATTCCTCAAGGCCTCCAGGGGTATCGAGAAGAAAGAGAACCCCCCAGGCTTCCTCTCTGCAGGCCTCGGTGAGGACGCGATGCACGAACCCTTCCATAACCGGGGTGATAATTCCATGGATTTTACCTCCAAGAATTGTTTCCCCAGCCGAGGCAGAGCGGGTTATTATGAGCAAGCACCATAGAAAAAGCAACACCAACAGTTCTTTCCTCACACTTTTATTGTAGCACAATTCTCAGCATGCGGGTGATAGTGTATAATGGCAGGAGAACTACGGGAAAGAAGGTTGAACTTTTGAGAATTCTTCTTGTGGCACCAGGGCCAGGTGTCCCGAAGCGAAAAAAGGTAAGGTACGTTCCTTTTCCTCAGGCCAGCCTTCCGCTTATCGCTGCTTTAACACCTCCGCATCACGAGGTGCGCATTGTCGACGAGCGGATTGAGGACGTAAACTTTAATGAGCCGTATGATCTTGTAGGCATAACGGTCATGAGTGCCACGGCTGTTCGGGCGTACGAGATCGCTGAGGAGTTTCGCAGAAGAGGCGTGAAGGTTGTTCTCGGGGGCATTCACCCCACCGCTTTGCCAGAAGAAGCCAAGGAGCATGCCGATAGTGTGGTCATAGGAGAAGCGGAAGGACTGTGGGAGAAAGTCCTTGAGGATTGTGAACAGGGAAGACTCCAAGCCTTTTACCGAAGGGAGAGCCTTCCTTCGCTTTCAGGGCTTCCCCATTCACGCCTTGATCTTCTTCGAGGCAGGTACCTCTTAAAGCATGTTTTTCAAACCACCCGGGGTTGTCCCCACGGATGTGGCTTCTGTTCAGTCTCGAAATTCATGGGTCGGAAGTATCGTCACCGCCCGGTGGAGGAGGTTGTGGAGGAGATACAGAGGTACTCTTCTCGATTCATTGGTTTTCTCGACGACAACATTGTTGGTAATCCGGCGTATTCCAAGGAACTCTTTCGGGTTCTCGTCCCTCTTCAGCGGAGGTGGGTGAGCCAGGGGACACTCCGCATGGCCGAGGATGAAGAACTTTTGAAGCTGGCTGCTCAGAGTGGGTGTATTGCTCTCTTCGTGGGCTTTGAGTCGGTGAACGAGGAGAACCTCGAACTCATGCACAAGTCCTTCCACAAGGTTCACCAGTACCGAAGGCTTGTGGAACGCTTCCACGAGTACGACATTATGGTTATTGGTTCCTTTGTTTTTGGATTTGACGAGGACGACCCAAGTGTTTTCTCCCGTACCCTTCAATTCATAGAGGAAGCACAGATTGATTTTGCCCAGTTTTCGGTCCTTACACCTCTTCCGGGGACAGAAGTTTTTGAGCAGTTGAAATCCCAGGGACGAATCTTTTCTTTCGATTGGTCCAAGTACGACTTTGCCCATGTAGTGTACTACCCGGCAAGGATGACTCCTGAAGAGCTTCAAGAAGGATACAATTTTGTCTTTCGAGAGTTTTATTCTATTCCCCGAATTGTCAGACGTCTGTGGCGTAACCGTCGTTACCTTCAGTACTTCCTTCCTGCCAGTCTCTACTACCATTGGGTAGCCTCCCATCCTAAGGTCGTTCCAGGGTTCGAGGGTGCCTCTTGACAGGTATGGTATATTAGGCAGAGGGTGTTGCTGTGAAGGCGCTGCTTGCTTTAGAGGATGGAAGGGTCTTTTGGGGTTACGCCTTCGGAGCTCCTGGCGAAGTAAGCGGAGAAGTGGTTTTCAATACCAGCATGACTGGCTACCAGGAAATCCTCACCGATCCCTCCTACAAGGGTCAGATTGTCACCATGACCTACCCGCTTATCGGTAACTACGGGGTGAATGCAGAAGACGTGGAATCGGTAAAACCCCAGGTCGAAGGTTTTATCATTCGGGAAAAGAGTTCCCTCTACAGCAACTGGAGAGCGGAAGAGAGCCTCGAGAATTACCTTAAGCGTCACGGGATTATGGGGCTTGAGCGTATCGATACTCGTGCCCTTACCCGTCACATACGAGAAAAGGGAGCCATGAGAGCGGTCATGTCTTGTCTTGATCTGGATCCTGAATCTTTGGTGGAGAAGGCCCGGCAGATACCGGAGATGGCTGGACAGGACCTGGTACAGAAAGTTACCACCAGAGAGCCTTACGTGTGGAGAGAAGAAGGGGACTATACCATTGCTGTTTTGGACTGTGGGGTCAAATTCGGAATCCTGCGAGAGCTGGGCCGCCGAAATTGCAGGGTCGTCGTGTATCCTGCCTTTACTCTCGCCGAGGAGGTACTTTCAACCAAGCCCGATGGTGTTCTCCTCTCCAATGGCCCGGGGGACCCGGCAGCTTTGTCCTATGTAGTAGAATTTGCCCGCCAGGTCATCGGGAGAGTCCCGGTTTTCGGCATATGCCTTGGTCATCAGGTCATAGCCCAGGCCTTGGGAGGCAAGACCTTCAAACTCAAGTTTGGTCACCATGGCGGCAATCACCCGGTGAAGGATTTACGAACCGGCTGGGTAGCCATAACCACCCAGAATCATGGTTTCAGTGTGGACATCGATACCCTGTCGCAAGAGGTGGAAATCACACACCTCAATCTCAACGACTACACTTTGGAAGGAATGGTCCACAAGGAATTACCCCTTTTCTCGGTGCAGTTCCATCCCGAGGCCCGTCCCGGACCTCACGACACAACGTACCTCTTCGACCATTTCATAAAGATGGTGGGGGAGTACTGTGCCTAAGCGAACGGACATAAAGAGGATTCTCATTGTTGGCTCCGGCCCCATTGTGATTGGGCAGGCCTGTGAATTCGATTATTCTGGGACTCAGGGTTGCAAGGCCCTAAAGAGTGAGGGGTATGAAGTGGTTCTCGTCAACAGTAATCCTGCCACCATCATGACTGATCCAGAGATGGCAGATCGAACCTACATTGAGCCCTTGGTTCCGGAAGTTCTTGAACATATCATCGCCCGGGAACGGCCTGACGCCCTTTTGCCCACCCTGGGGGGACAAACGGCTCTGAATCTTACCATTCAGCTTAAAAAGCGGGGCACCCTTGAGCGATTCGGAGTGGAGGTTCTGGGGGCTTCACCGGAAGCCATCGAGAAGGCGGAAGACCGAAAACTCTTCAAAGAGGCAATGCTCAGGATTGGCCTTGATGTTCCCCGAAGCGGCCAGGCGTACAACTTGAGGGAAGCCCTTGAAGTTGCCCGGGAGATAGGTTTTCCCCTTGTGATTCGGCCGAGTTTCACCCTGGGGGGAACGGGAGGAGCCATCGCTTACAACATCGAGGAGTTTGAGGAACTCGCCCAAAGGGCTCTTGAAAGCAGCATGATTCGGGAAATCCTCATTGAAGAGTCGGTTATCGGTTGGAAAGAATACGAACTTGAGGTCATGCGAGACGGAAAAGACAACGTGGTCATCATCTGTTCCATCGAAAACCTTGACCCTATGGGCATCCATACCGGGGACAGCATTACCGTGGCTCCGGCTCAAACCCTTACTGACGAAGAGTATCAAAAAATGAGAGATTTTGCCATCCGGGCCATTCGAGAGATTGGAGTGGATACCGGAGGATGTAATATCCAGTTTGCAGTACATCCTACAAGCGGTCGAATGGTCATCATCGAAATCAATCCTCGGGTATCCCGGAGTTCTGCTTTAGCTTCTAAGGCTACTGGATTCCCCATTGCAAAAATTGCTGCTAGACTTGCTGTGGGATACACCCTTGATGAGATTCCCAACGACATAACCCGCAAGACTCCTGCCTCCTTTGAACCGGCTCTGGATTACTGTGTGGTCAAGATTCCACGTTTCACCTTCGAGAAGTTTCCCGAAGCCGAACCCTACCTTGGTATTTCCATGAAAAGTGTGGGGGAAACGATGGCCATTGGGAGGAATTTCAAAGAGGCCCTACAGAAGGGGTTGCGTTCCTTAGAGATTGGAAAGTGTGGTCTTGAGGATGTCAAGAGGTGGGAAGAGATACCCTCATCAAGGAGAAAGGAACTCCTGTATGAGAAGCTCACCCGACCAAATCCCGACCGTATTTTCTACATTAAAATGGCTCTGAAAGAGGGCATGAGCGTCCACGAGATACAGGAGTGGTCTAAAATTGACCTCTGGTTCATCCGCCAGATTCAGGAAATCGTAGAAATGGAAGAAGAGCTGAAAAAGGTCCCCTCTTTGAAGAGTGTCGATAGGGAACTTCTTCGTCGGGCAAAAGAGTTTGGATTTTCCGATCGACAGATTGCCCGTATCTTCGGCACTAATGAGTGGGAAGTCCGTCATTTTCGCAAGTCCCTGGGTGTTGAAGCGGTGTACAAGCAGGTGGACACCTGCGCTGCTGAGTTTGAGGCAGAGACTCCCTACTATTACTCAACCTATGAAGAAGAGTGTGAAGCAAACCCTACCGACCGGCGGAAAGTAGTCATCCTTGGAGCTGGGCCCAATCGCATCGGACAGGGGATAGAGTTCGATTACTGCTGTGTCCATGCTACTTGGGGTCTGCGGGACATGGGATACGAGACCATAATGATCAACAGTAACCCTGAAACCGTGAGTACAGATTACGATACTTCCGATAAACTCTTCTTTGAACCCCTCTACATTGAGGATGTTCTCAACGTGGTTGAGAAGGAACGCCCCGAAGGAGTCATACTACAGCTGGGAGGGCAGACTCCCCTGAATCTTGCCAAAGACCTGGAGCGAGCAGGGGTTCCGATTTTGGGAACTTCCCCAGAAAGCATTGATATTGCCGAGGACCGAGACCGTTTTAAGGATCTCGTGCAGGTTTTGGGTCTCAAGCAACCGAGAAATGGAGTGGCAACCTCCTTCGAGGAGGCAAAGCAAGTCGCTCAGTACATTGGGTACCCTGTTATGGTTCGTCCCTCCTATGTTCTGGGGGGGAGAGCCATGCGCATCATATACAGCGAGGAGGAGCTTGAGGAATTCATTTCTCAGGCAGTTGAGGTTTCCCCGGGGCGCCCGGTGCTTATTGACGAATTTCTCGAAGACGCTATAGAAATCGACGTGGATGCCATAAGTGATGGAGAAACGACTATCGTGGCAGGCATTATGGAGCACATTGAGGAGGCCGGAATCCACTCTGGAGATAGTGCCTGTGTGCTCCCCCCTTTTTCCTTGAGCGATGAAATCATTGAGCGGGTGAAGAAATACACATACGCCTTGGCCCGAGAACTCAAAGTTATAGGGCTCATGAACGTGCAGTACGCAGTAAAAGACGACGAAGTGTATGTTCTTGAAGTCAATCCTCGGGCTTCCCGGACTGTTCCCTTCGTGAGCAAGGCTACAGGAGTTCCCTTTGCCCGCCTTGCTTCTCAAGTCATGGCGGGGAGAAAACTCAGAGATATTGGCCTCACCCGAGAGGTGGAAATTCCTTACTTTGCGGTGAAGGAATCCGTTTTCCCCTTCCGCCGTTTTCCAGGGGTCGACCCAGTTTTGGGTCCTGAAATGCGTTCCACCGGCGAGGTCATGGGTATCGATGTAGATTTTGGCATGGCCTTTGCCAAATCTCAGATTGCTGCCCAGTCGTACCTGCCCCTTGAAGGAACGGTGT
Organism: uncultured Atribacterota bacterium; assembly: GCA_964426875.1. Classification (GTDB taxonomy): domain Bacteria; phylum Atribacterota; class Atribacteria; order Atribacterales; family Caldatribacteriaceae; genus Caldatribacterium. The sequence goes on along the minus strand of CAYRSB010000003.1, from coordinate 70,952 downwards.
TCATAAGCGTGAAGAATAAGGATAAGCGGGGGGTCATCTTCCTGGCCAAAAAACTCTGGGACCTCGGCTTTCGTATCGTGGCCACGAGGGGAACGGCAAAAGTGCTGAGCAACAACGGTATCCCGGTGGAAATAGTCCAGAAGGTCGGTGAAGGCCGCCCCAACATCGTGGATATGATCAAGAATCGGGAGATCCATCTCGTCATCAACACTCCCTCTGGAGGCAAGGCACAGAAGGAGAGCAGTGTCATTCGTAAGGAAGCCATCATACGGGACATTCCCTGCGTTACTACTCTTTCCGGTGCGGAAGCCACAGTCTACGCCATCGAGAGGCTCAAAGTTGGGAAGATGACTATAAGGTCGATTCAGGAGTACCACAAGGAGGTACAAGACCGCCTTGGAATGGTTCTCCACCTTCGTGTAGCCAAGGAGATGGTTGCTCTTGGCGAGTCTTCTTGAAAGAGTTATCCGAATTGCCATAATCTTTTCTACCTCTTTTCTCATCGCGTATGCGGGTCGATTCGTATTTCGACGTCTCCTCTTAAAGAGGGCAAAAACTCCTCGAACCAGGGCAGAGGTCTCCCGAAAAATCGACACCTTTCTTCCACTTCTTCAAAGCGTTATTACCTACCTTGTAGCTTTCTTTGCCCTTATTCTCGTCCTCCGGGAAGCTGGTGTTGATGCCACGGCCCTTCTTGCTGGTGCAGGAGTGGTGGGTATTGCCGTGGGCTTCGGTGCTCAGACACTCATTCGTGATATTCTGACCGGACTTTTCCTTGTTTTTGAGGACAGCATCTCTGTGGGGGACGTGGTGCAGATTGGGGACGTGACAGGAACAGTGGAAGAAATTGGTCTTCGAATTACAAGAATCCGCACTTTCTCAGGAGCTCTTGTCACCATACCCAATGGAGAGATTGTTCGTATCACGAATTACAATCGAGGGTTCACCAAAGCGGTGATCGAGGTCAGCGTAGCCTATGAAGCCGACGTGGACAAAGCGGTGGCGGTGCTTGAGAACGTTGCTCGAGACTATCGCAGGAACCATCCAGACTTAATCCTTGAAGAACCCACAGTGCAACGCATCGTTCGCCTTGAAAACTCGGGAGTGGTTTTGAGGGTGGTGGCAAGGGTCGTTCCGCAAAAACATTGGGAAATCGAACGAGACCTCCTCTATTATGTCAAGAAAGCTTTCGACGCTGAGGAGATAGAAATTCCCTACCCCAAATACGTCGTTCTGCTGGAGCGCTGATTAGGAAAGAAAACGGAGGGAGAGATAGGGAATGGATTGGGTCATCAAGGTAGGTGGAGCAGCCGGGCAAGGGGTACAGACGGTATCGGAGGTGCTGTCGCTCCTCTCTCTGCGTAGCGGATACTTTGTTTTCACCATTGAAGATTACCAATCCCGGATTCGGGGAGGACACACTTTCACCTCTATCCGTTGTGCCGATTCCTGGGTTTCTGGGATGCGGGGGGAAGTCGACATTCTGGTGTGTCTTGATGAAGAGACGTATCACCTGCACGTTGGTGAGGTCAAAAAGGGTGGAGTAGTCGTAGGAAGAGTCGACACACAAGAGGGAAGAGAAGGAATCCGTGTGCTTTTCATAGACTTTGAAGAAGTCGCCAAAGGATTAGGACACCAAGTTTTTGCGAACATGGTGGCTACCGGGGCGGTGCTTGGAATTTTGGGTATGCCCCTCGAACGAGTAAGGACTTATATTCGAGAGATTTTCTCTAAAAAGGGAGAGGAGGTTGTGGCTAAGAACGAAAGTGCCCTTGAGGAAGGAATCCGAGCTGTTACACCCTTAGGACCTCTTTTCAGCCTCCCTAAGGTTCAATCCTTGGAAAATTCTCCCCGTTATCTTGTGAGCGGCAATGAAGCCCTTGGCCTTGGAGCTCTCCTTGGAGGATGCGCTTTCTACAGTGCCTACCCTATGACACCGTCAACGGGCATCCTCAATTTCCTTTCTTCCAGAGCAGAGGAGTATGGAATAGTCGTAGAACAGGCTGAAGACGAAATCGCAGCCGTCAATATGGCTCTGGGGGCTTCCTATGCCGGGGTGAGGGCCATGACCGCTACTTCCGGTGGGGGGTTCTGCCTCATGTGTGAGGGATTGGGGCTTGCTGGCATGACTGAGACTCCCATCGTGGTCATCGATGCCCAGCGGCCTGGGCCAAGTACAGGTCTTCCCACCCGAACGGCACAGGGCGATCTTCTTTTTGTCGTTCATGCCTCCCATGACGAATTTCCCCGGTTTGTCTTTGCCCCTCGCGACCCTCAAGATGCTCTGAGCACGGTCATTCGGGCTTTCAACCTTGCCGAGGAGTACCAGGTTCCAGTCATCATCCTCAGTGATCAGTACTTAGCTGATACGAAGTGGTCCTACAGTCACTTTCCCCTTGAAGAACGACCAACCCGGCCTTCCTATACTTTTCGTGGCTCCCTCCCTTACAAGAGGTATGCTTTCACTCCAGGCGGTGTGTCTCCTCGCCTTTTTCCTGGCGAAGGAGAGGCTCTGGTGGTTGCCGACAGCGACGAGCATGACGAGTTTGGACACCTCACGGAAGACCTTGAAATCCGCAAGAAGATGCACGAAAAGAGAATGGAAAAACTTGAATGTATGAAGAGAGAAATGCATCTGCCTTTCACGGCCGAAGGAAAAGACGCGACTCTGGTTGGCTGGGGATCCACCTGGGGGATTCTCCTTGAAACAAGGAAAGAGTTGATGAAGAAAGGAAAGGATGTGGGCGTTGTGCATTTCACCGACCTTTATCCTCTCCCTCAGGGACTTCGGGAGTTCCTCCTTCGTTTCCCTGAGCCGATTGTGGTGGAGCACAATTTCACCGGCCAGCTCGCTGAGCACCTGAAGCGGGAAACACTCTTACCCTTTGCAAGGAGAATTCGCCGCTACGATGGACGACCCTTTCTGGTAGAAGAGCTTGTGGAGAAGGTAGAGGAGGTACTTTCATGACGCCTCACAATCCCTTCGATTTTCCTGATGCGGCGATTGCCTGGTGCCCGGGGTGTGGTAATTTTGGCATCCTTCATGCCCTCAAGGAGGCCCTTCATGAACTTGGATATCGTCCCCAGGAGGTGGTCATTGTCTCAGGTATAGGACAGGCCGCCAAAGCTCCTCATTACCTTCAGGCTAATGTCTTCAACGGCCTCCATGGAAGGAGCATACCTGTGGCCTTTGCCATTAAGGCTACTCGTCCTGAACTCCTGGTTATTGCCGAGTCGGGGGATGGCTGTATGTATGGGGAGGGAGGAAATCATCTCATTCATGCTATTCGCCGTAATCCTGACATCACCGTTCTTGTACACGACAACCAGGTCTATGGCCTTACCAAGGGGCAGGCCTCTCCCACTTCTGAGGAAGGGTTTGCATCCAAGGCCCAACCCTGGGGAAGCCTTTCGAGGCCCTTAAACCCTCTGAGTCTTGCTATCTCTCAGGGGGCAGGCTTTGTGGCCCGAGGGTTTGCGGGAGACATAGAGGGGCTGAAGGGCATTCTCAAAGAGGCCTTTCAGTTCAAAGGATTTTCTCTTGTCGACATTCTCCAGCCCTGTGTCACCTTCAACCGCATCAATACCTATTCTTGGTACAAAGAGAGGGTGTACTACCTCGACGATCACAATCCTGAGGATCAAATAGAGGCTTTTCGAAGAAGTCTTGAGTGGGGGGAGAAAATCCCCCTAGGAGTCTTCTATAGAGATTCGAGAGCCACTTACGAGGAGAAGATTCTCAAGCGTCTTCCAAACAGAAAGAACGTCTTTGAAGAAAACGAGCTCATAGGAATCTTTAAGAAAGAGCTCAAGAATTTTGCTTGATTTCAAGGCCAGGCGTCTTTGGAGATACCTGGCCTTTTTGTTTACTTAAGTTCTTCGGGGCATTTCACCACCATGACAGGGATGCAGGTCCTTCTGATGACCCCTACGGTTACACTTCCTAAGAGAATGCTTGCCAGGCCCGTTCTCCCGTGTGTTCCCATGACGATGAGGTCTACTCCGCTCTCCTTGGCAAATCGCACGATCTCCTCGGCCGGCTCTCCGACAGTGACTTCAAGGGTTACCCTGTCCCAAGGAAGGGGAGAGGAGGAGTTCTTCTCGACTTCTTGGACCATGTCATTTTGAATGCGGAGCACCACATTTTCCCAGGGATTTCCCGGTTGTGAGGTTAGAGCATCTGCCTCAAGAGGGGTGAGAACATGGAGCACCAGAATCTCGGCATCGAATCTCTCCCGCAGAAAAGAGGCTGTCTGAATGGCGAGATCCGAGAAGGGGGAGAAATCGGTCGGAACAAGAATGCGCTGTATATTCATATTTTCACCTCCTTCATTTTCACCATTGTTTCACACATCACTCCTTAATGGCACCAAGAGTGAGTCCACGAATAAGGAAACGGGAAGTCAGGGCAGCAAGGATAACCGGTGGGGTTATGGCAAGGAGGGACAGCGCCGAAACTTTCCAGAAGTCGAGACCCCGTACGGTGAGAGTGCCGGCGATGATGACTGGCATGGTCATCGTCTTTCGATAGGAGAGAGTGACGACGAAGAGGAACTCATTCCAGGAAAAGATGAAGCAGAGGATGTACACGGCAATGACTCCGGGGAGAGAAAGGGGGAAGGCAATGCGGAAGAAAGCCTGTAGGGGAGAACACCCATCAATGAGTGCCGCTTCTTCCACTTCTTCCGGGAGTTCCTGGAAGAAGTCCATCATGAGCCATACGGCCAGGGGAAGGTTGTAGACCGTATGGGCCATGACGATGGCAGGAAGGGTGTCAAGGAGACGCAGCGTACGCATGATAAGGAAGAAAGGAATGGCTACGGCGATGGGGGGAAACATACGGTTTGAGAGAATCCAGGAAGCAATATTCCTGTTTTTCCAGCGGTGAAAACGAAAGCGGGTGAGAGCATATCCGGCAAAAGACCCGAGAAAGAGGACGAGGAGAGAGCTCGAAGAAGAAACAAGGACACTATTGCGCAAGCCCTGACGGGTCCTTTCCCCTTCCGCTTCTCCCAAAACCACCTGCCAGGCATAGGTGGAGGGCTTGAATTGCACGACGGGCAAAAAAGCGGTAGTGTACTGTTCCCCTGGGGACTTAAAGGAGGTTATGATGCCCCAGAAGAAGGGGAAGACCGTCCAGATGGAAAAGCCCAAAAGAACAATCCAGGCAAAAATCATGAATCCGCCGACTCTCTTTTTCACCATTTCACACCTCCTTGCGAAGTCTCTGGAGGAGGAAATTGGCCATCATGAGAACGATGACGAGAAAAACCCAGGAAAGTGCACAGGCGTACCCCAGGTCAAAGTATTGAAACCCTACGGTGTAGGTGTAATAAGAAAGAGACTCAGTACTCGTCCCTGGTCCTCCACCGGTTATACCGAAAACGAGTTCAAAGAGCTTGAAAGCATCAATGGCCCGCAAAAGCACAAGCGTCACCATAATGGGGAGAAGGAGGGGAAAAGTGATGAACCAGAAAGTTTGGGATCGCGAAGCACCGTCAACCTGGGCAGCATCGTAGAGAGAGACGGGCAGGGACTGCATGGCAGCGAGAAGCCCGAGAAACATGAAGGGAGTCCATTCCCAGATGTCCACAGCCATGAGCACAAAGGGTGTGAGTTTGGCATCGGTGAGCCAGCGAACCATGTTAAAACCCAGGGAGTTCAAAATCTTTACCACTATTCCTGCATCGGGGTTAAGAAGCATGCGCCACATGAAGGCCACGCCTATTGGAGGAGCAGCCATAGGGAGAAGAAAGAGGACCCGAAAAAAATTCCGGAAACGAATGCGTTCACTGAGAATGTAGGCCAAAAGCAATCCCAGTGCCAGCTCTACGGAAACGACAACGGCCACGTAGAGTACGGTGAAGCGAAGGCTGTTCCAAAAACGGGGGTCCCGGAAGAAAATGTTGAAGAAGTTCCCAAGACCCACGAATACCCGAGGAGCTGCCGTGGCGGCTTTCCAACGCTGAAAACTCAGGGTGAGCGACCACAAGAGCGGGAAGGCTGCCATGGCCATAAGATAAAGGAGTCCGGGTAAAAGAAAACCGAACTTTACAGTGTCTCTCGCTTTCTTCGGCACGTCTTTCACTCCCTAAAAGAAAAAAGGGTCGGGGTTTTCCCCGACCCTTTTTGGTCACTCTGCAGGGAGACCGAGGGACTCACGATAGAGGGCTTTTTGTTTCTCCTTGCCCTGAGCCTCAGTGATCTTCACCCACTCATTGTAAATGGCGTTGCAGGCATCCTGAGGAGTGGCACTGCCGGAGAGGACCTGAGCAAGGTAAAGGTCAAGGTAGTCATAGTACTCTGCTGACCCGGGGATACGCAAATCAGTGACGGCCTTTGGATCGGAGAGAATAGCCTGGATAGTCTCAAGGTACTTGGTGACAGAATCCTGACCCCATCCACCCTCGACCCACTTGTCGATGTTTTTGAAGTGCGAGAAGCGCCAAGGATTTGCTCCGGTGTAACCGTGAACACCGCACACATCAAGAAGGCTTCGCTCAGGAGCAGTGAAGTAAGCAGCGAATTTGTAAGCGGGAACAGAGTTCTTGGAGAATTTGGAGATGGAGAATACCCATCCGCCAAAGTTCAGGAAGTTTACCTGATTATATCCCTCAATCCACTGTTTCGCCTTGAAGTCATAGGTTTTCATGGCTCCCGGGAGCGGACCATAACCCAAGAGGCCTTTAACTTTGCTGCCGTATTTTTCGGGAGATTGTTCGAGAATCCCAATGTCTCCCCAGTCCAAGGCAATAGCCGAGTTTCCAGAGACAAAGGCCTGACGGAGCTCACTGTAGCCATAGCTTAAAAGACCCGGAGGAGCGAATTTGGTGAGCTTTTGAATAACATCCATGGCCTCTACCCATCCGGGATTGTTGACCAGAGGATCCATGGTGTCGGGATCAAAGAAGGGAGCCACTCCTGGTTGGGCGGCATATTGCATAGCAATGTCAAGGTACGACCACATGGCTTGAGTCTTTCGCTGGGCGATGAAAGCGATACCATACTCTACCTCTCCATCATTGTCCCAATCCCATCCGGTGAAGAATTCGGCAATGTTCATGATTTCTTCCCAAGATTTGGGAGGTACGTTGTACTCATAACCGTATTTTTCCTTGAACTTAGCCTTATAGTCCGGGTTTTCCAGGGCGTCCTTGCGGTAGTAGAGCATGTGGCAATCACCGTCGTAGGGGAGAGCGTAGACCTTTCCCGCCCAGGAAACAATAAGTTTGATGGCCGGGACCACGTCGTCCCAATCCGGATAGCCATATTCTTTCATGAGGTCCTCAAGAGGCAGGACCCATCCACCACCCATGACATCTCCTGCCCAGGTAGAAGGCCAGCAGATGAGGTCATATGCTCCGGTACCAGTAATGAAATCGGTCATCATTTTGTCATAGAGAGAGGCGTATGGAACAACGACCATTTCCACCTTTGCCCCGGTGAGAGCTTCCCACTCGGGCTTCCAGGATTCTACCACTGCTGAATGGGGATCGGTAATGAGAACGGTGACAGTTTGGCCCTTGAACTCTCCCGGTTGAGACTCCCACGTTTTCTCTGCGGCGAGAGCCGAGACCACAAAGAGGAAAGACACGAGCACTACAAACCACCCAAACCTTTTCATACGTCACCCTCCTCCTTCCTATGTTAATATTATCATACCAAGAGTACTTGGAGCCTGTCAACGCCAATTGGGCTTGTCTCGTAAATCTCTACTAACAACCTCTTGGAGAAAGAAGTTCTCCAGGCAGGGACACTGAGATACACAAGGATTTTAGAAAAGCGTAAAAGGGCCAGGAAGACCCGCGCCGCTGCACATCAAAAGAAGGGGAGCCTCTTTCCTCTCCGCATCCTTTCCCTCAGGTGGATTAGGGGAACAAACTTCCTCTGCGCTACCTGAAACACCAGAGTCAAAACTATTCTCAGTAAGGAGAATACCTCTTCCCTCAAGGGCAGAGAGAACCTGGACTCCAAAAAGAGGATTGGGGGTATACCCCTCTTCCACCTCCATCTCCATCGGAAAGAAGGGCCTTCTCTCCCTGAGGTACTGGATGGCCAGGCACAAATAGATATCTCCCCGCACCAGGCGCAGGAACTTCCCCCTCTTTGGGATTCCTGTGCTGGCCGATGGGAGGAGGATTCTCTCTGAAGGGAGCCATTTCGAGGTCTTTGACCAGATAACCCGTCGGGTAGTGAGGAGATTCCTTTCCGAGGGTCAGATATTGAGATTTTAATCTACAGGGAGTACCTCCTCGTAACAGCAATCAGTACAACTCCCACTTCCCTCCCCGGATGAGCCAATTCCAGAGGTTTCTAAAGTGAAATTATCTCCCTTTACTGTGATCCATACTAAGGGAGTTCCCCAAGCCCAGCTGTAATCCAGGATGCAACAGTTGCCCACCACTCTGGTTTTGCATTTTACCTGAGCCGAACCCAAAGACATGTTGGCTGAGCAATTTCTTTCACAGTTTACCACCTTACCGTCTTTGCAAACTGCCCAGAGGGATACAGTTATTCTCCCCCGCTCTCTACCCCATAGCCATTCGATTACAAAGTCCTCGCAGTTGCGGCGAGAGCTTGCTCCAACCAGCACGGCGTTCGATAACATATTGTCATAGACGATTGTGGAATCGTTGGTCACGCAAGTGGTAGTGAAAGTCTCATTTCCCTTCCTCCAGTCAATCTGAAAAATGTGTAAGCCCACCTGGACTCTGCTCTTAACCATGCTTCTCCAATTTTCTAAGGCTTCTGAACGAACCTGAGGGAGCAATTCAGAAAGTAGCCTGGCATCCGCTGAGGCAGAACCACTCACATCAATATCAGGGATCCAAGCCCTGTCGGGGTCGAGTATCCCAGCTACTGTTTCATCGAGCTCAAAGACTGAATCTATTCTGCCCTGGTAGAAGTAACCAGTCGCTTGGACGCTGGTGCCGTAGATCTGATTCCAGTTTTTAATCGCTGAGTCCAAATCCTCAAGAACTGCTACAGGTAGCTCCCCGGATGGAGAAATACATCCCCCTAAGCTAAAGACAGCGAGAAGGATTAAAAGAGTAATGTACCTCATGCACTCCCCTCCTTTTAACAGTAAGCTTATACTAAAGACGCCTGGAAATCAAGGAAAGCGAACGAAGGTAAGTTTTTTCAATGCGTGACTTTAGGGAAATTTGGTAGGCCGTGCAGGATCTGGACCCGTAACCCACTGATGAAGAGTCAATTGCTCTGCCAGAATTAGGCTAACGACCCACCAGGCAGGATAGAATGTACTATGCGAAGGAAGAGGTATCAAGGGGTCTTAGAACTTATCTTATAAATAATCAGCCGGGCTTAGAGTACACTTGAGCAAAGATTGGCAGAGGTAGGAATCTGGACCAAAGTAGATCCAGTAAGAGGCGCAGTAGCAAGCAGAGATTGGAGGCTATCGCTTCAAAATAGGCCTCCTTCTTAGCCATCCAAGGCAGCATTTCTTGCCGGTACTCTCAAAAGAAGCAAATCTTTCTTGCTCCAGATACACCCCCAACTCTTGCAGTCGGTCAAAGGAGGCATCGAATTCCTCCCACCGGGTATATGCTCCTTTACACCCTTTAAGGCTAAAGGCTCTCCCAAGGAGGGAGCATCAAAGCCTGCATCGGCAAGAAGTTCACCTCCTATAGTGGCATTCCTCAAGGTGGAGCCCAGGGTGTACCTCAAAAAATGGGCAGAACCAGCTGTACTCCCTCCAAAACATGTCCTTCCCTGAGGGTAGGAATGCAAAGGGTAAAGGAGTCGACTGTATCCTGCACCTGCCACTTGTGACTTTCCCTTTACCATGAAGGAAGCTGTCTTTACCGCAGTGGCAAGACCAGTGGAGTCTAAAAGCAACAAGGGCTCCTCCTTTGGGATTGAGGGTGTACGTTTCCTTGAGTTATTGGAGTTATTGTAGAGATCCCATAGCTCTTCCTCTCCCACCCTCCTGGCAAAGCGATGCAAGGACTGGCAAGAGAGATAGAGTTCCCTTGGAGGAAAGCCCCAGGATGCTTCTTTGGTATTCCGACGAGTGGCTCTAAGGTAAGCTCGAGAAGAAGGGCAAGACAGGGGTCAAAAGCACAGATCTAGGAATATCCTCGCTTGCGCTCTGGCTTCTGGCTCTTGTTGTGGGCCTCTCGCCAGGCTCAGGACAAACTTGAAGGACACATCTCAGATTGTTTTTATCTCTTGCCACGGTACAACTCAGTTCACCTTACGGTCTTTTTATAAGACAAGCCCATGCCAGTTTTCGTGATTTGGTTGCTGCGTCGACTGTGTTAGAATATTGGGGAACGTAAGAGAGGAGGACAAAAGATATGATAGAGCGGTACACCCTTCCTCGCATGCAGAAGATCTGGAGTGACGACCATCGTTTTGAGGTCTGGTTGCAGGTCGAAATGCTTGTCCTCGAGGCTTTGGCCGAACTTGGACTTGTATCAAGGGAAGATTTCGAGAGAATCCAAGGAAAGGTTAAGTTTTCCAAAGAACGTATGCAGGAAATCGAAAAAATTACTAGGCACGATGTTGTTGCCTTTATTGAGAGCATCGGTGAAAATCTTGGTCGGGAATCTCGCTTCATCCACTTTGGCCTTACCTCTTCCGACGTCCTTGATACGGCAAACGCCGTACTTCTCAAGGAGTCGGCAGAACTCCTTCTTGAGGATGTGGACACAGTGCTTACAGTCATTAAAGGACAAGCCCTTCGGCATCGCTATACTCTTGTGGTGGGAAGAACACACGGAGTCCATGCCGAACCGACTACCTTTGGTCTGAAACTCGCCGTCTGGTACGACGAGATGCAGAGAAATAGGGAACGCCTCGTGAGGGCAAAAGAGACAGTAAGTGTAGGAAAAATTTCAGGGGCGGTGGGCAACTTTGCCAATATTGACCCCCGTGTTGAGGAGTACGTGTGTGGGCGTTTGGGACTTACGCAAGCCCCTGCCTCTACCCAAATCATCCAGAGGGACCGATATGCAGAGTTTCTCTGGGCTCTGGCAATGATCGGAACAAGTCTTGAGAAATTCGCCCTGGAGATCCGACACCTCCAGCGGACTGAGGTTCGGGAGGTGGAGGAAGGTTTCTCGGTGGGACAAAAGGGTTCATCGGCAATGCCCCATAAGAAGAACCCTATCACTGCAGAACAAATCTGTGGTTTGAGTAGGGTCTTACGAGGTTATCTCTTCACCGCCTTAGAGAACATCCCCCTCTGGCATGAGCGGGACATCTCCCATTCCTCGGCAGAACGCATCGTTCTTCCCGATGCCTGCATTCTTGTCGACTACCTTCTCCAGACTTTTGCCCGCCTTCTTCTGGGAATCGTGGTGTATCCTGAAAACATGAAAAAGAACCTCGAGAAGAGTCGGGGACTTGTCTTTTCAGAGCGGGTGCTTTTGGCTCTCATCGCAAAGGGTCTCACCAGGCAAGAAGCATACTCCGTGGTCCAGCGCTGTGCCTTGAAAACCTGGGACAATGAAGGTGTTTCTTTCTATGAGGTATTACGAGAAGATCCCGACATAAGACAGTACTTTGGGGAAGAGGAACTTCTGGGTCTTTTCGATTATAACTACTATATAAAACACGTGGACACAATCTTCAAAAGGGTGGGCATTCAGGGAGGAGGAGAGGATGCCTGAAGTATGGGACTATAAGAGCGCAGGGGTGGATATAGACAGAGCCTCACTTGCTATTGAGCGGCTCAAAAGTCTTGCCGTGAAGACAAACCGTCCTGAGGTCAAAGAGGGTATCGGAGGGTTTGCCGGGGTATTTCGCCTGGAGAAGAGGTGGCGCAGTCCCTGTCTTGTGGCAGGGAGCGATGGAGTAGGAACAAAACTCAAAATAGCTATAGAGTGCAACCGCCATGATACTGTAGGGATCGACCTGGTGGCGATGTGTGTCAACGATGTACTCTGCGTGGGTGCAGAACCCGTTTTTTTTCTTGACTACTTTGCTTGTGGCCGCTTAAATCCCTCTGTTTTTGAAGCGGTGCTCTCCGGAATCGTTCGAGGATGTGAGGAGGCAGGGTGCGTTCTCCTTGGGGGAGAAACAGCAGAGATGCCGGATATGTATCCCGAGGAAGAGTATGACCTGGCTGGTTTTGCCCTGGGCATTGTCGAGGAAGAGGACATCATCGACGGGAAGAAGATCAAGGAAGGAGACGTTGTGCTTGGCCTTCCTTCCTCTGGCCTCCACAGCAATGGTTTTTCCCTGGTACGGAAAGTGTTGAAGCACGCCGGAATTCCTTTTGATGCTTCCGTCGAGGGGAGAAATCTTCTTGACGAACTCCTTCGCCCCACGCGAATTTACGTACGGCCAATACTCGATCTCCTCTCAAAAGTCACAGTGAAAGGCATGGTTCATATCACCGGGGGAGGCCTTGTGGAGAATCTTCCCCGCATTCTCCCCGATTCTTGTACAGCTCGTCTTCATAAGGAGGCAATCCCGGTTCCCTGGGTTTTCCGCTTTATAAGGGAGCAGGGCAACATTCCTGAGGAAGAGATGTGGAGGGTTTTCAACATGGGGGTCGGTTTTGTTCTCGTTCTGGGTCCTCAAGAGGCAGAAAAGGTCATCGATTGCTTTGCTCAGAAAGGAGAGCAGGTTCTTGTCCTTGGGGAAATCGTACGAGGGGAGAGAAAAGTGACATGGACATGAAAAAGAGGATTGTCGTTCTTGTTTCGGGGAGAGGTACAAATCTTCAGGCTCTCATTGAGGCATCCCAAAGCGGTTTCATACCTGGAGAGATAAGCCTTGTGGTGAGCGATAACCCTCAAGCTTACGCCCTTCGTCGAGCCGAAGAGGCCAAAATCCCTACCTTTGTTCTTGACTACCAATCCTTTCCCAACAAAAGGGCCTACGAGGCCGCTCTCATGGAGGTTCTGGAGCGAGAGAATCCCGAGCTCATTTGCCTTGCCGGATACATGAGGATTGTAGGCAAAGAAATTGTAGCCCGTTTCCGTCACCGGATTATGAATATCCATCCCTCCCTTCTTCCTGCCTTCCCGGGGCTTGAGGCACAAAGACAAGCTGTGGAGTATGGGGTGAAAGTCAGTGGGTGTACAGTACACTTTGTAGATGAGGGAATGGACACAGGGCCGATTATTCTGCAGGCAACCTGTCCGGTGTTTGAAGAGGATACACCGGAAACTCTGGCCGAGCGAATTCTCGAATACGAACATCAAATCTACCCTCGGGCTGTCAAACTCTTTCTCGAAGGGAAACTCGAGGTTCGAGGAAGAAAGGTGTTTGTGAGAAAGGAGTAGAGGATAACATGCGGGTCATGGTTTTGGGAAGCGGAGGGAGAGAACACTGCATTGCTTGGAAAATTGCTCAGAGCCCCGAGGTAGAGGAAGTTTTCTGTGTGCCTGGAAATGGAGGCATGAGTACTTTCGCTACATGTGTTTCCCTTCCCTCGGTTGAGGACATACTCTGTTTTGCCCAGGAAAAAGGCGTCGACTTAACCGTTGTAGGTCCTGAGTCTCCCCTATCCTTGGGAATCGTGGACGCCTTTTTGGAAAAGAAGAAAGCCATCATTGGTCCAGACCGAAGGGGGGCCCTCCTTGAGTCGAGTAAGGTCTTTGCCAAGGAATTCATGAAACGGCATGGTATTCCCACTGCTCCTTTTACTGTTTTTGAGAGCAAGGAGGAGGCCTTAGAGACTTTAAGGAAGCGACACGACTTTCCGATAGTGATAAAGGCGGACGGATTGGCCTCGGGAAAAGGAGTCTACATCGCTCAGGATTTTGATGAGGCTCTGCTCGCCGTGTTTGAGCTCATGGTGGATCGAAAGTTTGGGACCTCGGGGGAGAGGATTGTGGTTGAAGAGTACCTTGAAGGCGAAGAAGCAACGGTTATGGTCCTCTTCGATGGACGGTCGTATTGCTTTCTCCCTTCCTCGCAGGATCACAAAAAGGTAGGGGAGGGGGATATCGGACCTAATACCGGAGGAATGGGAGCCTATTCTCCCACTCCGGTAGTGAGCGAGGAAATTCTCAATGCGGTCAAAAGGCGGATTCTCGAACCTCTCTTTGAGGGTATGGAGCAGGAGGCTCTCTACTACAGAGGCGTGCTGTATCTGGGACTCATGATTGGGAAAGACAAAACTCCCTGGGTTCTTGAGTTCAACACTCGCCTGGGAGACCCAGAGGCCCAGGCCGTTCTTCCCCGAATTCGAAACGACTGGCTTGAGGTGAACATGGCCATCTGGGAGGGAAACTTACACCAGGTGAACCTTGAGGTCTTGAACGAATCTGCCCTCTGTGTGGTTCTCGCCAGCCGTGGGTATCCGGGACACTTCGAGCGAGGGAAAAAGATAGAGGGCCTTGAGCTTTTCGCGAATCTCCCTGAGGATGATGTTCTCCTTTTTCATGCCGGCACGGAGAGAAGGGGTGATGGATGGTATACTGCCGGTGGTCGCGTCCTGAACATATGTGCTCTCGGTGAGGACCTCTACAAAGCCTATGAGAAAGCCTACGCTGCAGTATCCCGGATTCGTTTTGAGGGTATGTACTACCGCCGAGATATTGGTTTTCGTGCTCTTAAGAGAAAGGGGTCCTGAAGAAGGACCCCTTTCTCAGACCTTTACTTCTTCTTTCTTGCGGTTCCTCTCTGCCTCCTCTTGGAGCTTACGCAGGTATTCCTTCCGTTCACTCTTGTAGTCTTTGTAGTAAACGGTCCCCTTGTAGTCTCGTTCCCATATCTCGTCTGCTAACTTCTTAAAGGCTTGGGCGTAGGCATCTACTTCGTTTTTCAGAGTGGTGACAAGGCCTTCCGCTCCCTCGTGGCTGGGACGAGCTCCATATTTTTCCACCACTTCTCGTAGTGCTTCAGGAACATCGATGAGCATACAAGGTCTCATGAGGTTGTTGTCGTAAGGCTGGCGCTCCTGAATAGCCCGGAAGAAGGGAGAAGCAATAACTTCCTTGAGGGATTTGTTCCTGATATTATCCACCGTAAAGTGGCAGAAAACGCAGGGTTCCACGTCTCCCATGTTGTTGATGTGGAAGTATCTCCGTCCACCGGCTATGCATCCACCCACGTACGGTCCGTCGTTCCAGAAGTCTCCAACAAATATTGGTTTTTCGTAACGGAGTCGGTGAACCTGGTTACGAAGGTAAATGCGCTGTTCCGGAGTGGGCATGAGGCTTGTATCGGGCTTTTTCCCTACGGGAACGTAGGTGAAGTACCACCCGAAACTACAACCCTTGTTGATGAGGAAGTCCATGAATTCGTCACTCGAAACAAGCTCTGTGTTGTATCGTGTTGCCGTGATGGAGAAACCGAAAAGAACTCCCTCGTCTCGAAGGGCTTCCATAGCCTGGCTAATCTTCTTGAAAGTTCCCTTTCCCCGCCGGGCATCGGTCTCTTCCTCGTACCCTTCGACACTGATGGCAGGATACACGTTCCCCATGCGGGCCAGGCGTTTGGCCAGTTCCCGGTCGATGAGCGTTCCATTCGTATAAATTTGGAAACAAATATCGCTGTGCTTCTCAAATAAGTCCAGGTGTTCCTTTCGAATGAACGGCTCTCCACCAGAGATGGTCAGGAAGTTCATCCCCATTTCTTTCGCTTCGGTAAAAATTCGGTCCATGAGCTCGATGGGCATGTCACTCTCTTTCCGGTACTGTCCGGCGTAGCATCCGTAGCAGTTGAGGTTGCATCGCATGGTGGGGCTCACAACAAAAAAGAACGGTACCTGACACCCCAGCTCTTTTTCAAGCTTCTGGCGCTTTGGAACCCCAAGAAGAATGCTTTTGACGATGAGATTTACCATGAGTTTTTCTCGTACGTTTGGATGGGTCTCCTGGAGTACTCGCCGGGCCAATACGATTTGAGGTCTCTTTTCCTCAAACATCTGACGAAGCCCCCGAATTTGGTCCCGGTAGTACTCAATGGGGGTAAGTTTTTCTGCAAGATACGTGAGCCTGATTATGGTTTCATCAGAAACGTTGCGTAGAGAATTGACAATGAGTTTAAGCACTTGCTCGGTTGTAAATGCCTTGATAGATTCGAGGTAGCTCATATACCTCCCTCCCGCTCAATATTTCCCTGCTATTATATCATATCCTTTCCATGTCCCTTCGAAGCAAGTCATAGACTCTTTTTACCTCTTGGATGTCAAGCCAGGTCAGATACTTTGGTGACCCTGGGGCGCGGGACTCATGGCGGAGCAGGAAGCTGGGATGGAACATGGGGAAAATCCTCTTTCCTCCCCTCCAATCGAACCACTGTCCCCTGAGCTTACTCATGGGTTCCTTCGTCCCGAGAAGGTATCCCGTGGAGATACTCCCTAAGGTGACGATAACCGAGGGATTCACGATGGCGATTTGGGCCTCGAGGTAGGGAAAGCAGATTTCAATCTCTTCGAGGGCTGGAGTTCTGTTCCCCGGCGGCCGGCACTTCACCATATTGGCGATGTAGACCTCTTCCCGCTTGATACCCACGGAGAGAAGTATTTTGGTAAGGAGCTGTCCTGCCTTTCCCACGAAAGGACGTCCCGAGCGGTCTTCGTCCTCTCCCGGGGCTTCACCGATAAACATGATGAAAGCATCAGGGTCTCCCTCACCGAACACGGTTCTCGTTCGGTTCTTAGAGAGGGGGCAGAGAGTGCAACGTTCCACCTCTTGTTTGATCTCCTCCAGAAGTCCCTCTTTCTTCCGCACCAGAGAACGGGACACGCTTCCATCACCAGGATTAACCTTCTTCATTGTACCATATTTTCTGCAACGCCGCAGAAAGGGAGGAGAAATCACTGTTTTTCGAAAAGGATTATTCCCCTTTCCCGTTTTCCAGCTCGACCTCGATCACCTGGTATCCATAGCAATTGACAACCCAGGTGTCAAAGAGCTTCTCCGTGAGGTTTTGGTTCGCTTCGTAGAGATGTACGTGTCCGTGGAGGTGGTACTTCGGGCGGTACTTTTTAAGAATGAGGTTAAAGGTAGAAAAGCCCCGGTGTGGGAGATCTTTGCCTTCGTGAACTCCCTGAGGAGGGGCATGTGTGACAAAGATATCAAGGTATCTCCCGTATTTGAGTTTCGCCCAATAGAGGTGGGGGAGAAGACGAAAGTACTTCCAGCGCATTTCTCGCTCTGTATACTGATGGGCGCGACCGTTATACCAATAACACCCCTCAAGCCCGGCGAATATGACACCCCGATAGTGAACAACACTCTCGTCGAGATTGGTTCCTCCGGCAAGGGGGGCTTCTTGCGGATCGTCATGGTTACCGTGAACGAAAAAAAGCGGAACATTGAGGGTTGAGACCACAAAGTCTAAGTAGTATTCCGGCAAATCTCCACAGGAAACAACACAAGCCACATCTCCAAAACGTTCCTTACAGAAGCTACTATAGATCCGAGGGTCCACTCGGTCACTGAGCACGAGAATCCTCATCTTCTACTCATTATACCCTTACCTGAAGAGATACGAAAGGCTTCCTTCTGTTATAATAGTGGAAATAAAATGATGCATCGTGGGTTTTCTCTGAGAGAATCCAAGAGGGGGCAAAGGAATATATATGGGTGAACAGTTCCAAGGCGTTGTTGACAATCTGGACAAGCTCTTCGAGGTCCTACCGGGCCACATTCGCAAGGCTCTGGAAGAACAGGAAAACACCGACGACCTCATTGAGATCGTGATGGATCTTGGGCGTTCTCCCGAGATTCGCTTTGGTGGGGGATTTGCCGTTCTTTCTGATCGAGTCATAGAGTGGGAAGACATTGACTATGTGGTTCAGCGGGTTGGTGCTTTCACCAGGGACAACCGAGCAGGAATTGAACGCACACTCCATCGCATATCCTGTATTCGAAATCGTTTGGGAGATATCGTGGGTCTGACATTGCGAGTGGGTCGTGCCGTATACGGCACGATCGATATTGTTCGTGACGTTATCGTTTCCGGAAAGAATGTCTTGCTCCTTGGACCTCCGGGGGTAGGAAAAACCACAAAACTTCGGGAGGTAGCTCGGGTCTTAAGCGACGAGTTTCAGAAAAGGGTCATTGTAGTGGACACTTCCAATGAAATTGCGGGTGATGGCGATATTCCTCATCCTGCCATCGGAAGGGCACGACGAATGCAGGTGTCCTCCCCTGAGCGACAACATGACGTCATGATAGAAGCGGTGGAAAACCACATGCCCGAGGTCATAATCGTTGATGAGATTGGGCGAGAGGAGGAAGCCCGAGCCTGCAGAACCATCGCCGAGCGGGGAGTACAGCTCATCGCTACTGCTCATGGTACTAATCTGGAGAATCTTCTTTTCAATCCTACCCTGAGTGATCTTGTAGGGGGGATTCAATCAGTGATTCTGAGCGACGAGGAAGCCCGTCGACGGGGAACTCAGAAAGCGATTCTCGAGAGAAAAGCCGTTCCCACCTTCGACACCGTGGTAGAGCTCAGAGATCGAGACACCGTGGCCATTTATCACGATACCGCTCAGGCCGTGGACCTTCTCCTTCGGGGATACGATCCGGAACCGGAAATCCGCCGGAGAACGAAAGAGGGAGCCATCCAGGTTACGGAAGGTCAGCACAGGCGTGAGGAACTCTTTCCGGGAAGAGGAGAGGAAGTGGAGAGGAGAGTCTCAGCATTATCTGACGGGCGAATGCTGAGGGTGTATCTTTTTGCCATAAGCAGGAATTACATGCAGAGGGCCATAGGACAAACTAAGGTCCCTTTGGAAATAGTTGATGACCTGAACAGGGCTGACTTTGTCTTGACCTTGAAGAGTCGTTACCGGAAGCGAGGCAGCAAAATCCGAGAAGCAGAAAATCGGGGGATTCCCGTCCACATCATTCGGAGCAATACCTACAACCAGGTTCAGAAGTTCGTTTTTGACCTCTTTGGCTATTCGGAGTCCTCTCAAGGAGGCGTTGAGGAATCAGGACTCCTTGAGGCGGAAAGGGCAGCCCGCCAAGTCCTGAAAGCGGGGGAACCGGTGGAACTCTCTCCACGTAGTGCTTTCGTACGACGCTTGCAACATAAAATCGCCGAGCGATACAACCTCTTTTCTCAGAGCATCGGAGAAGAACCATTCCGGAGGGTTGTGATTTACCCCCGATCGCTTGAGAAGAGCGAGTGAGATGGGTTTTTTCCTGACTTTTGAGGGAATCGAAGGAAGTGGCAAGACCACTCAGGCAGAGCGTCTTTTTCATTTCCTTGAAGAACGGGGTTTTTCCTGTCTCCTGACCCGGGAGCCTGGAGGGACATCCATCGGAGAAAAATTGCGAGAGCTGCTCCTTGACCCTGAGACCGGTTCCCTGGATCCGCTTACGGAAGTTTTACTGTTCGAGGCTGCCCGGAGGGAACATGTACTGAAGGTTATAGGTCCTGCCCTGCAAGAGGACAAAGTTGTCATCTGTGTCCGCTTCACCGATTCCACCCTGGCATATCAGGGATGGGGACGAGGAGTGGAACTCGATTTTCTTGGCTCTCTGAACGAAAGGACTACCGGTGGTCTTTTTCCGGATTGTACCGTTCTTCTCGATGTGGACCCGGAGGTAGGGCTTTCACGCTCTTTGTCTCGCCATTCTTGCGATGAGATCCGCTTTGAGCTTGAGTTTCAAAAGACCCGGCGTCTTCTCGAGGCCATAAGAAATGGATACCTTGAGCTTGCCCACCGAGAACCACAGCGGTTTCTGATTGTATCTGCAAATCGCCTGGAGGACGAAATTTTTGCAGAGATAGTCAAAAGGGTACTTCCGAGGATTGCAATGAAGGGGGGATAGAATCTTTTGACGCCCACTTCTCTTTTGATCTGTGTAGTTCGGGACCAGGATGCCTTTCGTCTTGCCGATGTCCTGAAAGAGCGAGGTATCGCCTTCACAAAACTTGCCTCTACTGGGGGGTTTCTTCGGGAAGGGAACACCACCTTTCTCATTGGTGTAGATGAAGGACTCCGGGAGGTTGTCCTTTCCATCATCCGGGAATACTGTGCCCGTCGTGAGGAGATAGTGGAATCTACTATTCCGGCCAACGAACCCATAGGTCCCTTTGTCCCTCAGAAGATCAAGGTACTCAAGGGCGGAGGAGTACTTTTTGAAATTCCCATAAAGTACTACGAAAGGTTTTAAGGAGAGTCCCTATGGGCTGGGATAAAATTTTCGGCCATGAGCTTCAAAAGAGCTTTTTCCAGAGAATCATCGCCTTGAAAAAAATTCACCATGCTTATCTCTTCTCCGGTCCCTCGGGCATAGGTAAGAAGACCCTTGCTCTTGAAGTGGCCAAGACGCTTCTTTGCCTTATTTCCGGGGAAGAAAGCTGCGATCGATGCAAAAGCTGCAAGCTCTTTGAACAATCCTTGCACCCTGATTTCTTCTTTCTCAACCCTGAGGGAAATTCTCTGGGGATCGAGGCTGCTCGAGATCTCGTGAAGAAACTCTCTCTCAAAAGGGTACTATCGCCCTTTAGGGTTGGGGTAATCGATGAAGCAGAAAAGTTAACTGAGGAAGCAGCCAACTGCCTCCTTAAAACCGTAGAAGAACCACCGGAAAAGGCGGTTCTCTTCATCGTGACCTCGAGAGTCTCTGCTCTTCCAGAGACCCTTGTTTCTCGTTGCCAGAGAGCCGTTTTCTCTCCTCTCTCTGAAATGAGCGTAGAACAGTATCTCAGAGAGGAAAGGGACCTTGAACCCGATAAGGCCCGTTTCCTCGCCCTTCTCTCGGGAGGAAGCATAGGTCAGGCCCTTTTTCTTACCTCTCGAGGGGAAAGTGTTGTTGAAGAAATACAGAATTTTTTCGAAAGGGCCCAGGATCCCAAGGGCATTTTTGATCTTGGTCCCTGGCTTTCAGAGCATCGGGAAGACCTTGCCATATTTCTATCTTTCCTCCTTCGCCTCCTACGCGATGCTCTTTTTCTTCCCCTTTTCGAGGGAAACTCTACTCCCTTTTTTAACCTCCCCAAGGACGCACAGGGTATGATAGAGAACCTTGCCCAGTGGGGTCAAAAGAAGCTTCTCCATTCTATAACCTCTCTGGAAACATTTCTTGAAGATCTTTCTTTAAACGTGCAATGGGACATTGCCAGCTTTCACTTTCTCTTGCAATTCGGGAGTGAGCAGTCATGACAAATCTTATAGGAGTACGCTTTGAAAAGAATTCCAAGCTCTACTACTTCGACCCCCGAGGTCTTGTTCTTGAGGTAGGAGAAAAGTGTGTGGTGGAGACCGTTTTGGGCCTTGAACTGGGGGAAGTAGGAAGAAAGGTAGTGGTCCCCGATTTTCCTGAAAAACCCAAGCCCGTGGTGAGGAAAGCTACGGAGACCGACCTCCTGCAGTGGAAGCTCAACAAAGAAAAGGAAAGAGACGCCTTTGAAATTGCCCAGAGGCTCGTCATCCAGTATAGTCTCCCTATGAAGCTTTTGAGGGCACACTACACCTTGGATCGAGGAAGGCTTACTTTCCACTTCAGGGCCGAAGAACGTGTCGATTTCAGACAGCTTGTGAAGGACCTGGCAGCGATATTTCGAACCCGTATAGAGCTGAGACAACTTGGAGTACGGGATGAAGCCCGGCTTTTAGGGGGATGCGGGATGTGTGGAAGGGAACTCTGTTGCAGCTCTTTTCTTTCAGACTTTGACCCTATTTCCATCCGCATGGCCAAGGAACAGAACCTTGTTCTTAATTCTGCCAAGATATCAGGGGTTTGTGGGCGTCTTATGTGTTGTCTCGCCTTCGAATATCCTCTCTACCGCCGACTTTTGCTTCGTTTCCCCAAGAGGGGAAGTAAGGTTGTGACCCCTATGGGTCTTGCCAAAATCCTCGAGGTCAATGTTTTTGAGAACAGCATTCACCTTCAACTCGAAGATGGGAGAGAAGTAGAGATTACGGAAGAAGAGTACAATAGATACTTCCTCTAAGGAACTTTGCCTTGGAAGGTAGGATATGTAGGGGATGTGAGGTGATGGAATATGGCAGAGCCGCGGGCGATCTCTCTGGGAAGAACTCTTGAGGAAGACCGCATATGGTTTGAAGAGCGGGTGAAAGAGTGTGAGAGTCACCTCTTTCGTTTTGCTTACTACCTTACGGGAAACAGTGAGAAGGCAAAAGACCTGGTACAGGAAGCCTTCCTTCGAGCTTTCCAGTATCGTCACAGCTTTGACAGCCATTACTCTTTTGAGAATTGGGTTTCAGCAATCCTTTTGAACATCCACCGCCAGAGAGAAAAGAAGGACCGATTTCTCAAGCTTTTTTCCTCCCTCTGGCAAACCGACGGGGAGGGGGAGGAAGAGGATTTCGCCGAGCAAATAGAGTTTGAGGGCGAAAGTCCGGAAGCCATTGCCCTGAAAAAGCAGGTCGTTCGTGATATCTATAAAGCCATCGAGGCTCTCCCGACCAAGATGAAAGAGGTTGTGGTGCTCTGTGACATTATGGGGCGTTCTTACGAAGAGGCCAGTGAAATTATTGGTTGCCCCATCGGAACGATTCGTTCGCGTCTCCATCGAGCCCGGAGACAGGTAAAAAAGGCCATTGAGGTAGCGTACGGGGATGAACTCTTGGAACTTTGGGGATGATGGAAGATGAAGTGCTGGGAAGTACAAGGGAAAATTTCTTCTCTTCTCGATGAAGAACTCCTTCGGGAGGAGAAAGAAGAGGTGATGAAGCACCTTGCAGAGTGTTCCCTCTGCGGGAGGGAATACGAAAAACTCTCCCTCATTCGCAATCTCAGTCGCAAAATAGGGAGGGTTACCCCTAAAAGACACAGGGGGGGGTTCTCCTGGGAGAGGGCAGAGAAGGTTCTGCGTTTCCGCAGAATCCTTTGGGCCTTTCTTGCCGTTTTTCTTATCTCTCTTTCCCTTTTTGCTCTTCTTGGATGGCATAGATCTTTGAAGGAGGAGAAAATCCTAGATATTGAACGATTTACCGTATTAACTCAGAGTATTTCTGAAAAGAGCGAGAGGGTAAAAGTTCAAACAGTGGAACTTTCCTTTGGTGAGCGGCGATGAAGGGATTGTGGGTTTTTATTATCTTGGTGCTTTTCTTGAGTTTTTACAATCTGTCCCTGGGGGCAAAAATCTTGAATCCGGAGGAAGCAGAAGCCCTTCTTCAGCACATTGTAAAACAGTCTAAGGCCTTGGATTACTGGGGAATGTGGCGTGTTAAGGACGCAGAAGGAAGGAAGGAACACTTTGTGGAGGTAGTTTTTTTCAGAAGTGTGGGGCTTGGCTGGAGGGTGTTGGGCGAGGGAGAGAACTTCAACATGCGTTTGGGGAATTACCGCTACGTTATCAATCTGGAAAACGGGGAAGTAGAGAGTATCTATCCTCTCTTGGACCTTCCTTTTGCGCCTTTTGAGGAGGATATCCTGGATCTCCTTCTGGAGAATTACATCTTCGACCTGCGAGGAAGCGAGTTGACTTTTGTCTCCAAATGGACCGGAAGAGTCGCTCGCTCCTTTCTTCTCGACGATAACGGAGAAGTTATAGCCCAGAGGATGTATTCACCTCGGGGAGAATTCTTGGGCAGCTGGGAGATGCTCTACCGCGATACTTCTCCTGAGTATCCCTGGATTTCTCGCTATCTCAACCTCCTTGCATTGTGGAACGATAGAGTGAGAGACGTTGAATCCCAAAGGGGGGGATCCCTCAAGGCAGTTCTTCCGAGCTTTGTTCCACCCGGATTTAAGCTCCACCGGGCTTACCTCCTCAATGACGGAGGCAAGAAATTCTACGGTCTTGTCTATACCGACGGACTCGTCTCCTTCGTGCTTTTCCAGAGCGTCTATCCCTTTAAAATTTCGGGGTCGCCCACTCTCCGTTACATACACATGAACCTGGGGAAGAGTGAAACCAAGGTAGCTGCCGAAAAAGAAGGATTTTACTTTCTCCTCATCGGAGGCCTTGACCCACGCGTGGGACAGGAAGTGCTGAAATCTCTTACCGAAGAGGGAGGTCGATGAACATGGTAAAGAAAGTTGCCCTTTTGGTGGTGAGCATACTCATTCTTTTGGGAAGCATGGCATGGGCTGCTCCAGTTGTTCTTGGAGACCAGAACATAGTAGCCGATATTGTGAAGCAAGTGAGTCCTGCCGTGGTCAACATTGATACCCTGAGGATTACAACCTTCCGTTCCCCTCTGGCGCCATTTTTCAGCGATCCTTTCTTTCGACGCTTTTTTGGAGATATCCCCGAGCTCGAGCGGCAGATTCCTCAGAGAGGCATTGGTACCGGTTTTGTATTCCGTTCAGATGGTTACATCCTCACCAATGAACACGTCGTGCGTGGAGTCAGTCAAATCAAAGTAACCTTCATAGATGGTAAGGAATACGAGGGTAAAGTGGTGGGCTCTGACCCTCTCACCGACATTGCTGTGGTGAAGATCGATGCTTTCAACCTCCCCACCATTCCCTTGGGAGATTCCGATAAGGCCAGGGTTGGGGAATTCGTCATTGCCATTGGAAATCCCTATGGTCTCTCCCACACGGTGACGGTAGGGGTTTTGAGTGCCAAGGGTAGGCCGATATCTGCCGGAGATTCTGGGAGAGAGTACGAAAATTTCCTCCAGACAGATGCAGCCATTAACCCAGGAAACAGCGGGGGACCACTCCTGAACCTCAATGGAGAGGTCATCGGGATTAATACTGCCATTCTCCCCTATGCTCAGGGCATTGGTTTTGCCATTCCCATCAACATGGCCAAGTCAATCCTTGACCAGCTCATCACCAAAGGCAAAGTCACCCGGGCATGGCTTGGGGTGTACATCCAGGACCTCACTCCGGAAATGGCCGAAAAATTCGGTCTTCCAGAGTCCAAGGGAGCCCTTGTGGCTGACGTCTCCAAAGGGAGCCCGGCCGAGAAAGCAGGAATCAAAAGAGGGGACGTCATCCTCAAGGTGGATGACAAGGAAATCACTTCCGTCAGCAAACTCCAGATGGAAATTCGTTCCCACTTTCCTGGGGATCGAGTGCGCCTCGAGGTATGGCGAGATAGAAAGAGCATGATTGTTGAAGCCACCCTTGGAGAACTCAAGGAAGAATCGGGTCTGGAGATGCCCTCTTTTCAAAGCGTAACTCTTGGTTTCGAGGTAGCCGAAATCACGCCGGACCTTGTAGAACAGTACGATCTTCGTACTACCCGTGGTGTGGTGATCGTCAACGTTAAAGCAGGCGGTCCAGGAGATGAAGCAGGGTTGCGTCCCGGGGATGTCGTTCTTGAGGTAAACCGACAGGAAATCACCTCCTTAAAGGACTGGGATAGGGCTTTGGCTGAAGTTCAACCGGGGGACACAGTACTCCTTCTCATCGATCGTGGTGGGAGGACATATTTTGTGCCCCTGAGGACTGAAAAGCGCTGAGGTCATGAACTCTAAGGATAAGGGGTGGGGCAAAGTATACTTTTGCCCCACCCCCTTGGGTAACCTCAAGGATATTACTCTGCGGGTCCTCGAAATTTTGAAAAGTGTAGACTGCGTGATTTGCGAAGATACCCGCATTACCCTTAAGCTCCTCAATGTCTACGGTATCAAGAAACCCCTTTTGAGTTACCACGCTCATAATGTACCCCGGGCTACTCGGGAAATCCTGAAGGCAGTAAAGGAGGGAAAAAATTTGGCCTTTGTTTCTGACGCAGGGACGCCGGGGATACAGGACCCTGGAATGGAGCTTGTGAGCGTCCTCCTTCAAGAGGATATACCCTTTGAGGTTCTTCCCGGCCCCTCCGCCCTGGTCCTGGGTGTGGTATACTCAGGCTTTTCCCTCCACGGCTTTGTATTCTTAGGCTTTCTCCCCAGAAAAGCCAAAGAGCGAAGGGCAATCTTGCAAAGAGTGCTCTCCTTGCCTCAATCCACCGTCCTTTACGAATCCCCCCACAGACTCCGGAAGACTCTTGAAGAGCTTCAAGACATTGGGGGAGAGGGAAGGAGGGTTCTTGTGGCGCGCGAGCTTACCAAACTCCATGAAGAGATCTTTCGAGGGAGCCTGAGGGAAGTACAAGAAAAGCTTGTTGAAAGGAATATCCGGGGAGAGGTGCTCATTGTTGTCGAGGGAAAGAGCAGGGAAGAACCTCCACCCCTTGTTCCTAAGAAGTTCATCGAGCTCCTTTTTGCTCGCGGGATGACTCCCAAAGACGTGGTAGAAATTTTCAGTGAAGGTTTTGGAATCAAAAAAAGCATGCTCAAGGAGCAGATAACCACTCTCTTTGGAACCTCCGATCAGTCAGAAAGTTGATTTTCTGAGAGAAGCCTGGTTTAATGGAGGGAGACTACGAAGAAGGGAGGAAATTGTTTCTGAGAAAGAAAGAAAAAGTTGCAAGTTTTGTCCTCTTTCTCGTTACCCTTTCCTCAGTGGCTTTTGTTATCGGCATCATTGCCGTGCTTTTTGTAGAAGGTCTTCCTGCACTCTTTCAGGTTCCTCTGGGAGAGTTCTTTTTGGGCAAGAGATGGTATCCTGTGTCTTCGCCCCCCTCTTTCGGCCTTCTCCCCCTCCTTTTGGGGTCGCTTTTCGTGACTCTGGGGGGTCTTTCTTTTGCCGTGCCCTTGGGGTTTTTCTCTGCCATCTTCCTTTCTGAAATCTGTCCCCGGAGAATACGGGAACTTCTGAAGCCCGTCATAGAGATGCTTGCCGGTATCCCCTCAGTAGTCTATGGCTTCTTTGGTGTTCTCCTCCTTGCCCCTTTGCTTCGAAAGCTTCTTGAACTCCCCACAGGTCTCACTGCTTTTACTGCCTCTCTGCTTTTGGGAATTATGGCAGTGCCCGTTGTGGTGAGTGTCATAGAGGACGCTCTGGCAGCTGTTCCAAGAGACTATCGCGAGGCGGCCTTGGCACTGGGGGCGACTCGTTGGGAAACTATAAAAATGGTCGTTATTCCTGCTGCTTCCTCCGGCATTGGTGCAGCCGTGGTGCTTGGAGCAGGCAGAATCATCGGAGAAACCATGACAGTGCTTATGGTAGCTGGAGGTGCAGCCATCATTCCTCGGTCCTTCTTCCAGCCCGTTCGTACTATGACCGCCACCATTGCTGCTGAGATGGCAGAGACTTCCTTTGGGAGCCTTCATTATCGTGTGCTCTTCTTGGTGGCTCTGGTGCTCTTTGGCATTACCCTCCTTTTTGATATTGCAGTGGCCACGTTCAGTCGCCGGGAAGTCTTAAGGAGGTAGAAATGGAGAAAAAGATGGTGCAGAGTTTGTGGTTCTTCCTCTGCGGATTGGCCATGGGCTTGGTCTGTCTTGCCCTGGGCGTGATCGTGGGTTTTGTCGTGGTACGGGGTGGCAAGGTCATCAGTTTTGAATTCCTCTTCTCCTTTCCCCGTCGTGGTATGACTGAGGGAGGCATCCTCCCTGCCATCGTAGGAACACTGTATCTCGTGGTAGGGAGTATCTGTGTTTCTCTGCCTCTTGGAGTTTTTTCGGCAGTGTACCTCACCGAGTATGCCCGCCAAAGCACTTTTCTGCGAATCGTCCGAAGTGCCATCCATTGCCTGGCGGGAGTTCCTTCTGTGGTTTTCGGTCTCTTTGGATTGGCGGTTTTTGTGAAACTTCTTGGTTTTGGTGTCTCTATCCTTTCCGGTTCTTTTACCCTGGGGATAATGTCACTTCCCGTGGTTATTGCCTCGGTGGAAGAAGCTCTTTTGAGTGTGCCTCGCCCCTTCCGAGAGGCCTCCTTTGCCTTGGGAGCCAACAAGTGGACTACCATAAAGAGGGTAGTCCTTCCTGCAGCCCTTCCTGGAATCCTTACCGGTATGATTCTCGCTGTTGGCAGGGTAGCAGGAGAGACGGCACCCATCATGTTCACTGCAGCAACCTTCTTTGCTCGGGGGCTCCCGCGTTCCCCTTTCGATCGAGTATTGGCCCTCCCCTACCACATCTATGGACTCATAACCGAAGGAACGAGACCAGAAAAACAAATACCCCTGGCCTATGGAACTGCTCTTGTTCTTCTGGCCCTCATTCTTCTAGTAAACCTCTTGGCCATCGTTTTGCGAAGAAGGTTCCGGATGGCAAGGAAGTGGTAGGACGTGCACAGCGAGAGATCAAAACTTGGCATTCGCAATTTGAGTGTTTTCTTTGGAGAGAAGCAGGTTCTCCATGGTGTGACTCTCGATATTCCAGAAAACAGGGTTACTGCCATTATTGGTCCTTCAGGGTGTGGGAAATCCACCCTTTTGAGGAGTATAAACAGGATGAATGACTTCTACGAAAACCTTCGAGTACAGGGAGAAGTTCTCCTTGACGGAGAGAATATCTACGGAGATTCGGTTGACCCGGTAGCCTTGCGTCGACGCATTGGAATGGTTTTTCAGCGTCCTAATCCTTTTCCCAAAAGTATCTTTGAGAATGTGGCTTATGGTCTGCGTATCCAGGGATGGAAGAACAAAAAGGCCATCCAGGAAAGAGTTGAAGAGAGCCTCAGGGCAGCGGCGTTGTGGGAGGAGGTCAAAGATCGCCTCCATGCCTCGGCTTTTGAACTTTCAGGGGGTCAGCAGCAGCGCCTTTGCATTGCTCGAGCCATTGCAGTTGAACCGGAAATACTCCTCATGGACGAACCGGCCTCAGCTTTGGACCCCATTGCCACAGCCCGCATCGAGGAGCTCATCAAAAAGCTTCGCGAGCGTTACACTATAGTCCTTGTGACCCACAATATGCAGGAAGCAGCTCGGGTTTCTGATTATACAGCTTTCCTCCTCATGGGACACCTCATTGAGTTTGGTCCCACAGCGCAGATCTTCACCAACCCCCGCCGAAAGGAAACAGAGGATTATCTGACAGGAAGATTTGGATGAAGGAACTTTTTAACGAGTTTGGGGATATCCCCTAAGGAGGCCTAAGACCATGCAGATCTTCTCCGTCATCATAAAAGGCGGACTCATCATGTACCCCATTGTTGCCTGTTCGGTCATTGCTCTGGCCGTCTTTATCGAACGATGGTATGTCCTGCGCCACTCCAGAGAAAGAGTACGTCGGTACCTCAGAGCGGTACGAAAGGCCCTGGCCCAGGGGGACCTCAATGGTGTCTTTGAGGTGAGCACCAAACACCAGAATCCGGCCTCCCGCATCATCCTGGCCGGGATCAAGAAGTACCTCAGTGGCCATCCCCGGGAAGCACGAGAGGCCATGGAGACAGCAGCCTCTTTTGAGCTCCCCTTCTATGAGAAGAGACTCTCCACCCTGGTGGTAGTGGCCAATGTTTCTCCTCTCCTTGGACTTTTGGGAACTGTCACCGGAATGATCCGGACTTTTGCCGTCATCGCCGCCTTAGGAGTGGGGAAACCTCAGGAGATGGCTGGGGGAATATCCGAGGCCTTGATCACTACTGCAGCAGGGCTCTCTGTGGCCATTCCCACCCTGGTCATGCACCACTACCTTTCCCATCTCTCCGAGAACATCATAGGTGATGTTGAGCGAGCAGCGAGTGAGGTCTTGGAACTCATCGAGAGCAGTGCACCCCCTCCCCAGAGGGAGACGGGGAGCATCTTGAGGGAGAGCGAGGAGAATGTTCCGATTCCGGCGGTGGAAGAGAAAAGCTGAACCCCAGGTCAACGTCACACCCTTGGTGGACGTCGTCCTACAGCTCGTCATCTTCTTTATCGTCACCACCACCTTCATCAGTGTAGAGACGGGAGCGAGGGTTAACCTCCCTTCAGCTCAGTTCTCCCGTATTGAAGAGGCTAAGACCATAACGGTAACCCTCACGAAGAACAACCTCCTCTACCTCAATGGAAGCATGGTGGACTGGGCAGAACTCCCTCGCCTTGTGGTAGTGGAGCTCCGCAAAGATCCTGCCATTTCGGTGATCATCGAGGCCGACCGAGAAGTGCTGCATGGGAGGGTGGTCAAGCTCATGGACCTCTTGCGGAGGACAGGAGTGGAGAAGATGGCTATTGCCACCCAACCAGGGGAGGAAGAGTAACATGGTGTTCAATGAGAAGAGGGTGTGGATGTCTTTCCTGTTTTGTGTGTTTTTCGTTTTTCTCCTTGGCGATTTTGCCACGTCGCAGAACCACCCCCTTGTGGCCCTTCTTCCCTTTGCCGCTCGGGATGGTGAGAAGGCCTTTTTGGGGTATCTCCTGCGAGACCTTGTGAAGCGGGAACTCGAAAGATACGTGAGAGTGTGTGATGTGGTGCTTTCCGACAACTTGGTGCGAGAATCAGGCCTCTCGTGGGATGCGGTTCTTGTACCCTTAACTGCCCAAAACCTTGCCAGGAAAATAGGTTGTTCTCATCTTGTTTCTGGTTCCTTCCGCCATAGGGTTGTAGGAGGGAAAGAAAGGGTAGTGATAAGCACTCGTCTCTTCGACGTCCAAAAAGGGACCTATATGGACATTCCAAGTGTGGTTTTAGAGATGGAGGAGCTCGTTTCTTTTGGAGAGTATGTCCTGGAAAACATAAGCCCGATTCTTGGAATTTCCTCCTTTGAAACGGCTTCCTTCCCCTTTCCTCTTGAGGACCTTGTGCCTCTCTATGAAGGAGTCGTGTCCATGGATGAGGCCATACGTACCTATGGGACGAGCCAGTACCCCGATAGACCTCTTTGGCAGAAGGCTTTTTCGCTTGCTCGAGAAACGATAGGAAGGCAACCGAATTACCCCGAGGCTTACTACTATCTTGCCTGCATGTATCGGACCACAAAATGGTGGGCTAAGGAAGTAGAAACATGGGAACAGTATCTTGAAAAGCTCAAGACCACCTATGGAGCTTCAGCACTCCCCGTAGCGCAGGCCTACTTCCGCCTTGCCTTCTTCTGCCTGTCCCAGGAGAAGTTTGGCGAAGCCCTCTCTTACGTGGAGAGGGCAGCAGAGCTTGCCCCCTCTTGGGCGGAGGTGTACCTCCTCTGGGGGAAAATATGGTACGAAAAAGAGGACATGGAAAAAGCGGAAGAGCTCTTCAAGAGAGCCTTGGAACTCGATTCAAGTCTTAGAGAAGCCCGATATTTTGCCCAGATGGCTGAGAAGGGTCGCATTTTTGGAAAATCCGCCTACGAGGCGTACGTTAGAGGATACGAGCGCTTTACCCAGGGGGATTTCAAGAAAGCAGCGGAATCCTTTAAAGAAGCGGTTTTCTCCAATCCAAGGATGAAAGAGGCTTACTACTGGCTTGGTCGTTCACTCTACGAGCTTGGGGATCTTGATGGTTCGGAGGATGCCTGGGTAAAGCTCCTTGAGATAGACCCCCTTCATGCCCAGGCCCAACGTTTTCTGGAGAGAACCCGGAAAGAGAAGAAATATGGTCGTGAGGCCGTAAAGGCCTTCGAAGAGGGATATAGGCTTTATGAGGAAGCTCGATATAGTGAGGCGGCCTCTTACTTCGAGAGGGCAGTGGTTCTTAGTCCCTTTTTCTCTGAGGCTCACGACTATCTCGCCCGCTGCTATTATCGGATGGGTAGAAAGGAGGCTTATGTGGAGGAAAGAAAGAAAGCAGCCACTTCTGCGTCTCAACCCAAAGAAAAAGCCTGGCAGTATTACGAGGTCGGTTTTGAACTCTTCGGATGGGGAGACAAGGCCGAGGCCAAAAGGATGTTTGAAGAAGCAGTGAAGAACGACCCATCTTTGGGAGGGGCCCATCTCGTCTTAGGGGAAATCTATGCCGAGGAAGGAGCATGGCTTAGAGCTCTCGAGCACTACAGAGCGGCCTCTCAGTATATCGAGGAGGGAGAGGAAAAGGGGAAAGTTCTTTGGGGGATGGCAACGTCTCTCCATGCCCTTGGGCGATACAGCGACACACTGCCACTTCTCGAAGAAATTGTGAAAGAATATCCTTACTCAAGCTTTATCGAGGAGGCGGAGGCCCTTCGAGTCGAGGTGCTTGCTCGGGAGGGGAAGAATAAGGAGACAGAAAAGGCTTTTCAACAATTCGTTATCCGTTTTCCCCAGAGCTCTCTCCTTGAAAAGGCTACTTTCTTTTACACTCTTGCCCTCTACAACGAAAAAGAATGGGACAGGGTCAAGACCGCTCTTGAATCCTTTTTGAGGAAGTATCCTCAGAGTTTGTTCGTTCCCCAGATAAAAGAGATGCTTGGCTACACCTACAGGGCCTTGGAGAATGAAGAGGAGGCAGGGAGGTATTTTGCCCAGCTTGAAGGGGAAAAGGGAGAATTTCTCCTGGCTGATTCACTCTATCGAAGGCGAAACTTCAGGGAAGCAGAAATTGCCTTCCGAGAATATCTCACCAAATACCCCCAGGGTAGGTTTGCAACCGAGGCTTCCCTAAGGTTAGCCTCGTTGTACCTTGAAATGGGGAGAGCAAAAGAAGCTGAAGAAACCATAGCAGACAGGGAGTCTGCCCTTTTGGAGCTTTTCCCGGCTGACTTTCTCCACCTCAAGGCTCGGATCTCCCACAAGAAGGAGGACTGGAAGGGAGTGATCGACAACCTTTCCCTTCTTGAAAAAAGGGTGGGAAGACTCGACAGAGAATACCTCCTTCTTTTGGCTTTGGCCTACGAACGCCTGGGAGAGGAAGAGAAAGCTCGGGAGGTTCTCAAAAAAGCAGGTGAAAAACCAGAGGAAATTCTGGAAAGTCCAGCAAGGAAAAAACTTAAAGAAGCCCTCAAAAGCGTAGAGGAAGGGCAATATAGTGAAGCAACTGTCTCCCTTGAGACCCTCAAAAGTGAGGAACTCACCCCGGAGGAATCTCAAGTGAGGCTCTTCCTCCTGGGTAAGTCTTACTACTATCTCAATCGTCTGGAAGAGGCTCGTTCGTGCCTCAAGGATTGTCTCAGCTTTCCTGAGGACTTGCGTCGAGAGGCACTTCTCTATCTCGTGGACATTGCCTACCGAACGGAGACTTGGGGAGAAGTGATACAATGGGTAAGTCTTCTGGAGAAGAAAGGGAAGGCCAGTGTTGCTACGCTGTGGAGAATGGCTCTGGCTTACTACCGTTTGGGTGCATTCCGGGAGAGTATCGCCGTGCTTGAACGCATAAAGGGGCAGGGAGAATGGGACGACCAGATTCGCCTCCTCCTTCTTGAGGAACTCTATGCCCTGAAAGACTACACTGCTTTCATCAGTGAAGCCGAAGTCTTCCTTTCGCTGTATTCCGAACATCTTAAGGCGCAGGAGATTCTTGCCCTCTTGGCATGGGCTGCTTACTTTTCTCAAGATATGAATAAGGCAAAGTGGACTATTGCCGTGTACGAGGAACGCTTCCCGCACGGGGAACACAAGAACGAGCTCCTTTCCCTTCTTGTAAACATTCTTCTTGGAGAAGAGGATTTCGAGGGAGCGCTCAGAGAGTTGCGGAGGCTTGAATCAGGGGTAATCTCCCTCTCAGAGCTTCTTCCTGTGTGGTACAGAGTTGGGAGCACTCTTCTCAAAAAGGAGCGCTTTGAGGAAGCCTGTTCTCTCTTCCAGAAAATCTTTGATGCCGGGGAGAGCGAATTCTTTACTCGGGGAGGATATTGGCTTGGAGTTTGTCTTGAGCACCTGGAAAGGTATGAGGAAGCTCTCTCGGTGTATAAAGCCCTCGAAGAGAGAAAAGAAAGTGACGAATGGGTGCTCAGAGCTAAGGAGCGTATTATGGTGCTGACGAGGGAGTAGAGATTTCTAAGGAGGCCTAAGACCATGCAGATCTTCTCCGTCATCATAAAAGGCGGACTCATCATGTACCCCATTGTTGCCTGTTCGGTCATTGCTCTGGCCGTCTTTATCGAACGATGGTATGTCCTGCGCCACTCCAGAGAAAGAGTACGTCGGTACCTCAGAGCGGTACGAAAGGCCCTGGCCCAGGGGGACCTCAATGGTGTCTTTGAGGTGAGCACCAAACACCAGAATCCGGCCTCCCGCATCATCCTGGCCGGGATCAAGAAGTACCTCAGTGGCCATCCCCGGGAAGCACGAGAGGCCATGGAGACAGCAGCCTCTTTTGAGCTCCCCTTCTATGAGAAGAGACTCTCCACCCTGGTGGTAGTGGCCAATGTTTCTCCTCTCCTTGGACTTTTGGGAACTGTCACCGGAATGATCCGGACTTTTGCCGTCATCGCCGCCTTAGGAGTGGGGAAACCTCAGGAGATGGCTGGGGGAATATCCGAGGCCTTGATCACTACTGCAGCAGGGCTCTCTGTGGCCATTCCCACCCTGGTCATGCACCACTACCTTTCCCATCTCTCCGAGAACATCATAGGTGATGTTGAGCGAGCAGCGAGTGAGGTCTTGGAACTCATCGAGAGCAGTGCACCCCCTCCCCAGAGGGAGACGGGGAGCATCTTGAGGGAGAGCGAGGAGAATGTTCCGATTCCGGCGGTGGAAGAGAAAAGCTGAACCCCAGGTCAACGTCACACCCTTGGTGGACGTCGTCCTACAGCTCGTCATCTTCTTTATCGTCACCACCACCTTCATCAGTGTAGAGACGGGAGCGAGGGTTAACCTCCCTTCAGCTCAGTTCTCCCGTATTGAAGAGGCTAAGACCATAACGGTAACCCTCACGAAGAACAACCTCCTCTACCTCAATGGAAGCATGGTGGACTGGGCAGAACTCCCTCGCCTTGTGGTAGTGGAGCTCCGCAAAGATCCTGCCATTTCGGTGATCATCGAGGCCGACCGAGAAGTGCTGCATGGGAGGGTGGTCAAGCTCATGGACCTCTTGCGGAGGACAGGAGTGGAGAAGATGGCTATTGCCACCCAACCAGGGGAGGAAGAGTAACATGGTGTTCAATGAGAAGAGGGTGTGGTCCCTGTCTCTTATTATCTCTTTGATGGTTAATATTTCCATTCTGGCAGCGGTTTCCGTGTGGTGGCTTTCCTTCCGAGTGATCAGAGAAGAGGAGAGACCGATTGTCGTTGAACTCTTGGAAATTCCCTCAAAGAAGACACCTGCCGGGGTAGCCCCTCAAGAGGTGAGAAAGGCAGAACTTGAACCTCCCAAGGAGATAAGAGAACAATCCCTTGAACCTCCCCAGGTGAGGAGTGAGCTCTCTGCTTCGGTCGAGCAAAAAAAAGAGCAGGTTCGCATTCCCAAGCCACCTGTTGACCTTCCCGAGGCGGAGAGTATTCTGGAGAGGGCTTCGCCTTCGGGGGCTCGTCTCTTTACTCCTGGGGAAGAGCTCGAGGTGGTGGAGACAACAAAAGAGGAGGCCCTCAAGGCTGAAACTACCATCAAAGGAGCGTTAGAAGGGGGAACTTCCAATCTTTTGGCCCGCCTTGCTGAAGAAGGTTTGACCCAAAAGGAAGGCATGGTGGGAGAGACTCTTGCCGAAGGGGAACTCGTTCCTCCTGCCTATTCTTTTGAACGAAGGTCTCCTTTCACCAAACGTCCTTTTGCCTTTGCCATCGAAAATGCTCCGGGAGCGCGACCCCAGTACGGACTTTCTCAGGCCAGCGTTGTTTATGAGATGCTCACTGAGGGTGGCATCACAAGGTTCTTGGCTGTTTTCTATTCTGGGTCTCCTCGCCGGGTGGGGCCGATCCGCAGCGCCAGACCCTATTTTGTTTTGAAGTCCTTTGAACACGATGCCATCCTTGTCCACAGCGGGGGCAGCGTAGAAGCCTACACCTATCTTCGGGAACTCCCTGTAGACAGTATCGATGAACAGAAGAATTTTAGGCCTTTTGAGCGCTCTCGGGACCGTCGCCCACCTCACAACCTCTACGCCCTCTTTTCCAACCTTCTTGAAGAAGCACAACGTCTCGGTCTGAGTCGTCCGGTACGTTCCTCCAGCTTTCCAGTTCTTTCCCCTGAGGAAAAACTGGAAGGACGGGGTACCCAGAGGATAGAAATACGCTACGGTCGTGACTATCGCGTGCAGTTTGTGTATGATGCCCAAAGGGGGATGTACTATCGTTTCATCAACGGCGAACCTCACAGAGATGCCGAGTCGGGACAGCAGATTTCCTGTAGCACTGTTATTGTTCAACTTACAGAACATCGAGTCAAGGACGAGGAGGGGAGAGTGGAGATCCGCTTTGTGGGGAAGGGGTCTGGATGGATGTTTGTGGGAGGAAGGGCCATCCCTCTCGTTTGGGAAAAGAATAGTTTTAGGGATAAAACGCGCTTTTATCTTGAAGACGGGAAGGAGGCGAAAATTGCTCCCGGGCAACTCTGGATTGAGGTTGTAGATGTTTCTGAAAAGGTGGTGTTCTGATGCATCGTATACTTTTTTTCATTGGCCGATTCCCGGTCTACTCTTACGGAGTGTTTTTGGGGGTTGCCTTTCTTGTTGGAATCATTTTTGCAGTAAAGAGAGCTCCTCGTTACGGTATTTCCTCTGAGGTGGTCATTGAGGTGGCCTCTTTATGCATCATCGGAGCCATTCTTGGATCGAGAATTGCTTATGTTCTCCTCAACTTCGGTTACTATCGCCATAACCTCTCTCACATCTTTTTCTTCCGGGAAGGGGGGCTTACCTTCTATGGTGGCATAGTGGGGGCTGTTGTCTTTGCCGTTCCATACATTATCTTGAAGAAATACCCCCTGGCCTCTTTTTTTGACCTCTTTGCCCCACCCCTGGCCCTGGGTTACGCCATTGCCCGGGTTGGTTGTTTCCTGAACGGCTGTTGCTATGGTCGGGTATCTCCTTTCCCTCTTTTCCCCCTGGGGGTGAAGTTTCCCCATCTTGAGGGAATCCGTTATCCAACACAGATTTACGCCATCGGTTACTCCCTTGTCATTCTCTTCATTCTTCTTCGTCTAGAAAAGACGAGGCGTTTCAGAGGGGAGCTCTTTCTCGACTATTTAGCCCTCTATGGGATTGCTCGATTCCTTATCGAGTATCTCCGGGATGAACCCTTCACCTTTTTCGGTTTTCTCACCATCGGGCAGATGGCCTGTGCTCTTCTCATCCTTTTGGTGCTCTCTCTCAAGGGGGTTTTGAGGCGACATGGAAGATCCTCAATTTGAGGAACTCCTCGAGGCTTTTCTCCATTTCCTCTTTTGGGAGCAAAGGGTGGCTGAAAATACGGTTTCTGCCTACCGGCAGGATGTCTCTGTGTTTCTCTCCTTTCTCAAGCAGCAGAATGTCCGCACTCTTTCGGAAGTCTCTTTACCCCTTCTTGAATCCTTTGTGGTGCAGGAATCACAGGTAGGCCTTGAAGCAACTTCCTTAGCGCGCCGCATATCGGCACTCAGGACCTTCTTCGATTTTTTGGTGAGAGAAAAGGTGCTCCACGAGAATGTGGCCAAGCTTCTTGATGTACCCCGTATCAAAAGGCGTCTTCCCGAGGTACTCACTGTAGAAGAAGTAGAAGCACTCATCGATGCCTGTGACACTAAGAAGCCCTCGGGGGTGAGAGATAGGGCCATCCTTGAGCTGTTGTACTCGAGTGGTCTGAGAGTGAGTGAGATTGCGTCCCTCGAATTTCAACACCTTGACTTCGAGAGGAATTGCCTCAGGCTCTGGGGGAAAGGATTTAAAGAACGAATCGTTCCATTTGGGGAGGCAGCTAGGGAAGCTCTTCTTGAGTATCTCAACGGCGCCCGGAACCTGCTTCTCAAGAGAAGAAAGAGCAGGTATATTTTTGTCAGTGGTCCTGAAGGCCGTCCCCTGAGTCGACAGAGCATATGGAACATGGTAAGGCGGTACGCCCTTAAGGCGGGTATCAAGAAGCGCATTACCCCTCATACCTTGCGCCACACCTTTGCCACACACCTTCTTGAGGGGGGAGCAGAACTTCGAATCGTTCAGGAATTTCTGGGACATAGTGATATTTCTACCACCCAGATATATACCCATATAGACAGAAAATTCCTTCGGGAGTCGTATGTTCGAGCTTTTCCGAGAAAGTGAATTCGGGAGGTGTAGAAATGGAACTGCGCAGACAGATTGAAGAAAGCGCCAATTTCATAAGGGAGAGAGTTCGTTGTGCCCCACGAGTCGGTATCATCTTAGGAACAGGACTGGGGCAACTCATCGACGACGTGGAAATTGACCGAGTCATTCCCTATGAGGAAATTCCTCACTTCCCTGTTTCGACGGTGGAAACCCATCGAGGAAATCTTGTTTTGGGGTTTCTCTCTGAAAAGCCGGTAGTCGTCATGCAGGGGAGGTTCCATTACTATGAAGGGTACACCTTGCAGCAGGTGACTTTCCCGGTACGGGTAATGAGAAATCTGGGAGTAGAGGTGCTCATTGTGAGCAATGCCGCCGGGGGTCTTAATCGCAACATGCGCCGGGGAGACCTCATGATCATCACCGACCACATCAACCTCCTCGGTGACAATCCCCTACGGGGTCCCAACGATCCTGAACTTGGACCTCGTTTCCCGGACATGTCCCAGGTGTACGACCCGGAGCTCCGGGGTCTCGCCCTTCAGATCGGTCTTGAACATGGTGTGTACCTTCATCAGGGAGTCTACGTAGCCCTTCCTGGGCCAAGCCTTGAAACTCCCGCCGAGTATCGCTTCCTCATAAGAATTGGAGCAGACGCTGTGGGAATGTCGACCGTTCCCGAAGTCATAGTGGCGAAGCACGCAGGAATGCGAGTGTTTGGGATCTCCTGCATCACGGACCTTGCCATTGAGGGAGTGGTGGCGCCGCTGAGCTTTGAGGAGGTCGTTCAGGTTGCCAACGAGGCCCAGCCCAGGCTTACCCTGATCATTCGAGAGCTTGTCCGGAGGATGTCCCTGTGAATTCTCCGGGGATACTTCGGGTAGCACTCCTTGCCTTTTTACCCATAAGTGAGGTCCGGGGAGCGCTTCCCTACGGGGTGTTTGTAGAGAGGCTCCCCCTTTTTCTTGTCGTCTCTGTCGCCTTTGTGTGTAATATCTTGCCCTTCTTTCTGGTCATGTACGTTTTGCCCCTCCTGGTGCGCTTTTTCTTGCACTTGAGATGGTTTAACAACCTGTGGCAGTGGTACACTCAAAGGGCCCAGAGCCGTTTTTCCTCCTATCGAAGATACGGAAAGTGGGGTATTCTGTTTTTTGTGGGAATCCCTCTTCCTTTCACCGGGATGTGGACTGGAGCCCTTATCTCTTTTCTTGCTGGGTTCAAGACCTGGGAGATTTTTCCTTTTGCAGTGGGAGGAGTGGCTCTGGCCACTCTTCTTGTGTCCTTTCTTGTGCTTTTAGGAAAAGCTTTCTGAGGATGGGGGAGAGCAATGCTTCAGGCCATTGAATGGAAGGGAGAAAAAATCAGGTTTCTCGATCAAACCCGCCTTCCAAAAGAGGAGTCCTACATCGAAACCGAGGACTACAGATGTGTCGCCGAAGCCATAAAGAAGCTCCGGATAAGGGGAGCACCTCTCATCGGAGTAGCAGCGGCGTACGGACTGTGTTTAGGAGCCCTTGAAGGCCTCAGGAGAAAGGGAAATCTTTTCTCCTTTCTTGAGAGGGTTGATAGCGACCTTCGTAACACCCGCCCCACGGCGGTGAACCTTTTCTGGGCACTGGACAGGATGAGGAGGGTGTGGCTTCCTCTTTGTAAGGGGAATGCAAAGGAGGTCGATATCGTGACACTTCTTGTACAAGAGGCCCAAACTATAGATAGGGAAAACGCTCTTGTCTCAGAGCGGATTGCTCGCTCTGGAGCAAAGCTCTTTGAAGACGGTGATCGGGTGCTCACCCATTGCAATACCGGGCCCCTGGCCTGCGGTGGATGGGGTACGGCACTGGGGACGATACTATGGGCAGTTCTCAAAGAAGGGAAAAAGCTCGTGGTGTATGCCGATGAAACCCGCCCGCTTCTGCAGGGTTCTCGTCTCACGGCCTTTGAGCTTCTCAAAAGCGGTGTACCCGTCACCCTCATCTGTGACAACATGGCAGGATTTTTAATGTCTCGGGGTGAGATCACCAAGGCCATTGTGGGGGCAGATCGGATAGCCCTGAATGGAGATACGGCCAACAAAATCGGCACTTACACGGTAGCAGTTCTTGCCCAACACCATGGAATACCTTTCTATGTGGCTGCTCCCCTCTCAACGGTGGACCCTTTCACCGAAACCGGTATGGATATCCCTATAGAGGAGAGAAGCGCCGAAGAGGTCACATCCTTTGGAGGGGCGAGTGTA
Organism: uncultured Atribacterota bacterium; assembly: GCA_964426875.1. Lineage (GTDB taxonomy): Bacteria > Atribacterota > Atribacteria > Atribacterales > Caldatribacteriaceae > Caldatribacterium. The sequence continues at coordinate 31,100 of CAYRSB010000003.1, read as the reverse complement.
GCTCCTTTGGGAGCTTCGGTGCGAAATCCGGCTTTTGACGTAACCCCCCATACTCTTATCACTGCCTTCGTGACCGAAGAAGGTATTGTTTCTCCTCCCTTTAAAGAGAAGTTTTTCCGCTTGAAGAGAAAGGAGGGTAAGAGTGGGAAGGTTTATCGAGGCTGATGAGCTTTTGAGATTATCTTCGGTCCACTCCCAAGAAGGGGGTATTCTTTCTTTGTATTGCAAGGTGGAGGGAAACCGTTGGGAAGATAAAGTAGCGATGCTTCGAGCGATCATCCCCCAGAGATATGCCAGTTTTGGAGAAGTCGAAGGCTTCAAAGAGTCTCTCCATTTTCTCTTTAAGCACTTGTCCCATTACCTCCCTTCCCCAAAAACACGGGGTCTTGCAATTTTTGCCAGGATAAAGAACGATTTTTTCGAAGTCTACGAGTTGCCCCAACCCTGGAAGTTGACTCTTTCTTTCGGCCCCTCCCCCTATGTGAAGCCTCTTTCTGCAATCTTCGATGAATATCGAAGGATATTCCTGGTTCTTGTAGACCACAAAGGAGCTCGCTTCTTCGAAGTTTATATGGGGGAAACCCGAGAGCACGAACCATACTATTTTGAAGTCCCTCAAAAGATTAGGGAAGGCGGATGGTACGGCCTTGACGAATGGCGGATTACTCGGAGTATAGAGAACAAGATGCTCCATCACTTTCAGGAAATCTCTGATATTCTCCTTGACCACTTTCGCCAAAAGCGCTTTGAGGTTCTCTTTGTAGGCATAAAAGGAGAGGATTACTCCCTTTTTGAGCGTGTTCTCCATTCTTACCTTCGGGAACGGCTCAGGGGGAGAGTAGAGGTAAGTCCCAAGAGTGAACCCTCTGAAATACTTGAGACTGCTTTGAAAATTGAGAGGGAAGTTCTGGATGAAGAGGATAACCGGCTCATCAATCGCCTGGTTACCATGGTAGGGAATGCCGACTTGGCCACGGTGGGGATAGCCAATGTCCTCAGGGCAGTGTCTTTTGGTGCCTGCCAGATGCTCGTTGTGGATGAAAACTACGCGGAGCCGGGATTCCTGTGTGCGTCGTGTAAAACGATGGCGCTCTCCGAAGGAGTGTGTGAACTCTGTGGGCAGAAAAGGGGAAGAATTGACAATGTTGTGGAAGAAATGCTTGAGTTAGCTGTCCTCCAAAAAGGCGAAGTGAAATACATCAGTTCCTCCAATGATAGGCTTGGGGCAATACAACGCATTGGGGCTTTCCTTCGTTTCCAAGTGTGAGGTGAGGAAAAATGAACGTAGAGAGGGAATACTTTTTAATTTTAGACTGTGGTGCAACGAGCATAAGAGCTGTAGCGATGGATCCCAAGGGGGACATTCTTTCTTTGGTCTCCTTTCCCAACGCTCCTAAGCACCAAGAGGGGATGGAGCATTACCTTGTGTGGGATCTTGAAGAGATATGGGGAAAACTCTGTCAGGCCATTCGGGGAGTCATCGCCGAAGTCGGACAGGGAGTGCAAGCTGTAGCAGTCACAACCTTTGGGGCCGATGGAGCACCAGTAAGAGAAGATGGAAGTCTCGCATACCCGGTCATTTCCTGGCAATGTTCCCGTACGGAAATCTGGGCGAGAAAAGTTGTTGAACTTCTCAGCGCTCGAGAAATATTCAGGATAACAGGATACCAAGTCATCCCCTTCAATACCCTTTTGAAACTCCTCTGGCTGAGAGAAAATGCCCCTGAAGCCTTGAATGAGGCAAAGTACTTTCTCATGATGCCGGGGCTCTTGAATCTCAAACTCACAGGAGAGGCAACCATTGATTATACTTCGGCGTCCACAACCATGATGATGGACATTAAGGAGAGAAAGTGGTCTAATCGGCTTCTCTCCCTTGTCGGACTGAATCCCGACTTTCTCCCCCGAGTGGTAAAAAGTGGCGAGATTATCGGGACGGTCACTGGGAAAGCAAGCCAAGAAACCGGTATACCCAAGGGAACTCCGGTAACCTCCGCCGGTCACGATACTCAATTCGCCATCATCGGTTCCCTCGCCAGGGAGAACGAACTCGTTTTAAGCTCCGGCACTTGGGAGATTGCCGCTCTGCGGCTTCCTTACTATCGAGATTCGGAAATTGCCTTCTCTATGGGGATGCTGGTAGAACTCGATGCTGAGGAGGGATTCTGGAATCCCCAGATGCTCATGATTGCTGGTGGGGTCGTAGAGTGGGTTCGTCGGAACTTTTTTGCTGATATCAAGGATGAGAAGAACATCTACGGGCACATCATTGAAGCCGCCTCCTCTGTGGCTGCAGGAGCAGGGGGAATTTTCCTTGTGCCTTCCTTCATGCCCTCCGGTCCCCACAAACCTTATGGAACCAAGGGAACAGTCCTCGGCCTTAGTCTTACCTCGGACCGGGCCCAGATTGCCAGGGCTGCTTTTGAAGGGCTCGCCTTTCAGCTCAAACAGGCTATTCACGCTATCAAGAGGGCTTTCTTTTGGGAACCCCAAAGAGTTGTTGTGGTGGGAGGGGGAGCAAAGAACTGGTTGTGGAACCGCATTCGTGCTGATGTTTTGAACCTTCCAGTTGTCGTCACTTCCTGTGAAGAGGCAACGGTCCTCGGGGCTACCCTCTTTGCCATGGTGGGAACAGGATACGTCAGGAACCTCGAAGAAGCCAAGAAAAGCGTCTCCCTTACCACCCGGGTCTTTGAACCATCTCCAGGGCGGGAAGTGTACGACGAACTCTTCGAACGTTATACTCGGATCCCCTTGCTTCTTGAGGAACACTACAGAACCTGAGCAGAGTCATCACCATGGAGGTACTGCAAGGCGATACTCTCCACGGTGGTGACAATTAAGCGGCACTTCTCTCTAAGGTTTTCTCTTCGGTACCGCTTGAGGCCCTCTTCGGTGTTGAGACGAACGCCGATAAGACTCAAGCAATCAAGGTGCCCCAGGTTCTTTTCCGCTTCTCTTAAAAAGGACTCTACCAGAAGGTAGAGCTTATCTCTCGTTTCCTTGTCTTGGGGATCGCTTCGGCCGAAGCGTATTCCCAGGGCCATCACTGCGCCGGTTACTGCTCCACAGATATCCCCTGTGTGGCCTATTCCTCCCCCAAAACCGGTAGCAATTCGGGGTATGAGAGAACTTTCGATGCCCATTTCCCGGCAAAGAGCCAAGAGAACGGATTCCGCACAATTGAAACCCTCTTGGTGATATTTCGAAGCCAGGGACATTCTCTCATCTCCTCTCTTTTTTAAGAAGACTTGCCGTTTCCCGGGCCACCATGAGTTCTTCCCACGTCGGTACAACCCACACTTCTGTCGAGGAATTGCTGATTTTCCCCTCTTTTCCACCTATCATAGCTTTGTTGAGGTCCGGGTCAATGGAAATACCCAAAAAGGCAAGACTTTGGCAAATTTCCTGGCGCATAGAGGGGTCATTCTCTCCAATGCCACCGGTGAATACCAGACTCTCAATACCACCCATGAGGGCAGCAAAGCCTCCGATGTATTTCTTTACCTGGTACACGAAAACCTCGATGGCCAGGCGGGCCCTCGCGTTGCCCTCTTGAGCCGCTCTCTCTATTTCCCACATCTCTCCACTGATTCCTGAGATGCCCAAAAGTCCTGATTCTTTCGTAAGGAGGCGATTGAGGTCCTGGGGGGAAAGCCCTGCCTTCTCTTCAAGGTATAGGAGAACCTGTGCATCGAAATCCCCCGGACGGGTGGACATGATGACACCGCTTTGAGGGGTGAATCCGCTTGAGATATCAAAGGATTTCCCATCTTTTATGGCACATACACTGCATCCACTTCCCAAATGGCAGGCTACGACCTTCCTGTGGAGAGGGGTGAGCATAGCGATGTGTTCGGCAATATATCGGTATGAGTTACCATGAAATCCTAGTTTCTCGAGGCCATATTGAGTGCTCAAGTGCCATGGAAGGCCATAGACCCGGTGGGCCTGGGGCAAGGATAGATGGAAAGTGGTCTCAAAGACTCCCACTAAGGGAACGCGGGGGACAATCCTGCGGAAGATTTCTATAGCAAGGAGGGCCGGGGGATTATGTACCGGAGTCACTCCGGCAAGATCCTTCAGAGCCTCAAGAACGTTATCATCAATGAAGCTCGTCTGGACAACCTTTTTCCCACCATTGATGAGCTTTATTCCTATAGCCTCAAGTTCTGAAAGGCTCCGGAGGTAACCACTCTCGGTGAGCGCCTCAAGCATGAGATGTAATCCCTTCTCGTGGTCAAGATGAGGCTCGGTTTTAGAGATGACCCCTCGCTGAGAATTCTGCTCCAACAGGGAATCTGGCCGATACAGACGCTTGATGTTTCCCCGAAGGAGAGATTTTTCCTCCTCACCCATTTCGAAGAGCTCATACTTTATGGAGGACCCCCCACTGTTCACTGCCAAAATGCGCACTTCATCTTCCCTCCCCTCTTTGCAGTTTTTCCACAATTCGACAGAAATTGCAAACTTCCTGGGTGGTGGGCATACCACACCTTGTACATTCTCCCAGCGCAGGGAAACTCTCCTTCTCCTCGAAGTACTTCTTACCTCTTTCAAGAAACCCTAAGAAGAACATGGTTTTTGTCCCTGGAGATCTTTCCTCAAGGAGTGTCAGAGCCTCCTTGTAATTTAGGCTTTTAGCTCTCTGAGAGAGGGGACACCGCTCGGGAACAAAAGGAATGCGATGGAGCCTTGCATACTGCAGAATTTCCTCCTCAGTCAGGGTATAGAAGGGTTTCACCTTTCGAGTCATTTTGGGATGCGAACTGGGAAGATAGGGGTCCTGGTGAGCGAGGTACTCTACCTGCCAGTGGAGTAAGTTGCCCAGAAGGGTTGCTGCCTCATCATCCAGGTTGTGGCCGGTGGCGTACACACGAAAATCCTTCTCAAAAGCGAATCGATTCAAAAGATGGCGCTTGATAGTACCGCAGAGAGAACAGGGCGCTCGTTCTCGAAGCCTTCTGGTCGCCTCCGGAAGATGACACCCTATAAGGTTCTTGATATCGATGATATGGAGAGGTAGGCCATGGAGGTGAGAGAAGCTCTCTACCACTTCTCTGGATCTCTCCGAATACTCTCCAATGCCCAGAAAAACGTGAACTCCTGTGATTCTGTATCCTGCCCGGTGGAGGTAGTACCAGAGAACCATGCTGTCCTTCCCACCCGAAACCCCGACGAGGATGTTTTCTTCCTTAGTGAACATTCGTTTTCGGTGGATGGCCCCTTCCACCTGGCGTTCAAAGAAAAGATTGAAGCATTCTTCACAGAAGGCGGCGTTGTGGCGTCTGAGCTTCACGAAGGCAGGTTTCTTACACCGGGTGCATTTCATCTCCTTCACTCATCCTCTCTTTCTCTAAGTATACACTAAGGTGCCGCCGTTGAGGGTCCTGTCAGGTTCTTGTTTTTTTTGGGTTCCTTAGTATAATAAAAAGTGGGTGGCGGTGTAGCTCAGGTGGTCAGAGCATCCGGCTCATACCCGGAGCGCCGGGGTTCGAATCCCTGCACCGCCACCAGACTGTGAAGGGTTTGACAGTGGGAATACTGGAAAAGAGAGTCTACCGGTTCATCAAGGAGCATTCTCTCTTCGCTCCTGCATCTTTGGTACTTGTGGCCTTCTCCGGAGGTCCGGATTCCACCGCCCTTGCAGAGCTCCTTTGTCGCCTAAGATCCTCCCTTAACATAGGGCTTTTGCTCCTTCATGTGAACCACATGTTGCGGGGTGAGGAGTCCGAGCGGGATGAAGCCTTTTGCCTCCGTTGGGCAAAGGAGCGGGGGGTACCCATCGTTGTGGAAAGGAGAAATGTACAATCCGTACGCGAGTCACAGAAACTTTCCTTAGAGGAGGCAGCCCGTATGGTACGGTACGGGGTTTTCAGAGAATACGTGGAGAAAGAGGGCGCTTCCTGTGTTGCTCTGGGACACACCTATGAAGATCAGGTGGAGACGGTCCTCATGAACATCATTCGAGGAACAGGCCTTATTGGACTTTCAGGCATGCTTCCCAAGGAGGGGATATATGTTCGACCGCTTCTCAGCGTGCGGCGGAAAGAAATTCGTGAATTCCTCACCAAAGAGGGCATTCCTTTTGTTGAGGACAGTTCCAATCTTAATCTCTCTTTTCTCCGCAACAAAGTTCGTCATGTCCTCCTCCCACTCCTTGAAGAAGTGAATCCGAGGGTTTCTGAGGCCATTTTTCGACTTTCTCTCAATGCTCAGGAAGCCATGAATTGTCGAGAGATGCCTTCTCTTTCTACAATGAGGATAAGAGATGCTTTGTGTGTAGACCTCGATGTCTTCCTTCTTGCTCCACCTGGAGAGCGAGAACTTATGGTACGGCATTTTCTCAAAGAAGCACGAGGAACGCTCTGGGACATCACCCGGAGTCAAATAGAGAGTATAGTGCGTCTTGTGGAAAAGAGAAAGGGAGAGGTGTTCCTTCCTGGGAAAATGCGGGTCTACGTAAACTCCGGACGTCTCTGGGCTTCCTTTTCATCCTTGCCTCTGGTGGAAATACCACCTTTTTGCTTTTCTCTTGAACTCCCGGGGACCTCTCTCATCTCCGAGCTTGGCCTCGCTATAGAAGGAGGCTTTGTTCCACCCTCCTCTTCAGAAAAGAGAACAGTGTGGCAAACCGCCTTAGACTTTGAGAAATGTGTGCCCCCTTTTTACCTTCGAAACTTTCAAGAAGGCGACCGTATTGCGTGGGCCGGTAAGGAAAGGAAGGTTAAGGAACTTTTCGAGGAATTTGGTATTATTCGAGAGTGGAGGAGACTGCTTCCCTTTCTCTGTGATCGGGAAAAGATCCTCTGGATGCCCGGCTTAGCTCTTGACGAAAGGGTGGGAGTTCAGGAAAATAGCAAAAGTGTTCTCCATGTCCGGCTGTGGAAGCACAAGAGGTGAAACCGTGGAGGGTTGTGTCGAAAAAATCCTCATATCGGAGGAAGAAATCCAAAGGAGAGTCCAAGAGTTAGGAGAGAAAATTACCAAGGACTACCAGGGTCGGGAGATAAGGGTTGTCGGGGTTTTACGCGGTGCCTTTATCTTTATGGCCGATCTGGTCAGGAATATTCATCTCCCCCTGAGCGTTGATTTTATGTCGATATCGAGTTACGGAGACGAGTGTGAGACAAGTGGTATAGTGCGTATCCTCAAGGACCTTGATAAACCCATAACGGGTCGGCATGTTCTCATCGTTGAAGACATTGTGGATACCGGTCTGACTCTGAGGCATCTTCGGGAGGTTCTTTTGACCAGGGAACCGGCCAGTCTCAGAATCTGCGCACTCTTGAGTAAGCCGGAGAGGAGAATTGTGAAGGATTTGAAAATAGACTACCTGGGATTCGAAATCCCCAATTTTTTTGTGGTGGGATATGGGTTGGATTACGCCGAGCGTTACCGGAATTACCCTTTCATCTTTGTTCTAAGGTCAGAGTACTACGAGAATACCCTGGGGAGGGAAAGGATAAACGGGGGATGAACAACATTCCTGGTGGAAGGTTTTACCGAAACCTCGGTTTTTACCTGCTCTTTCTCATCATTATTATTTCTCTGGCGACTTCTCTCATGCAGCGGGAAGCCCCTCCTCAAGTATTCACCTACAGCCAGTTTCTTGACGCCGTCCAGCGTGGGGCAGTAAAAAAGGTCATCATCGCTGATCGAAACATTGACGGGCAGATGTACGATGGCACTCGTTTTACCACCTATGCACCGGAAGATCCGGAACTCATCCACATCCTTCGTAATCAGGGTGTGGAAATCGAAGCCCGCCCCCCTGTGGAACCCTCTTGGTGGACGAGAATCCTGAATTCTCTTTTGCCTACGCTCCTCCTCATCGTGGTGTGGATTTTTCTCCTCCAGCAGATCCAAGGAGGAAGCAAGGTTACTTCTTTCGTGAAAAGCAGAGCAAAAATGGTGGACCCGGAGAAAGTTAGGATTACCTTCGATGACGTTGCTGGAATCGATGAGGTTAAAGAAGAGCTTAAAGAAGTGGTAGATTTCCTGAAGAATCCTCGAAAATTCCAGAAAATTGGGGCCCGAATCCCTCGGGGGGTCTTGCTCTATGGTCCTCCGGGAACGGGAAAGACCCTCCTCGCCAAGGCCATAGCTGGGGAAGCAGGTGTACCCTTTTTCAGTATCAGTGGCTCGGATTTTGTGGAAATGTTTGTGGGAGTTGGAGCAGCACGGGTGCGAGATCTCTTTGCGAACGCCAAGAGGAACGCTCCCTGTATCGTCTTTGTGGACGAGCTTGACGCTGTCGGTCGACACCGGGGAGCAGGTCTTGGAGGAGGACATGATGAGCGGGAACAAACACTCAATCAACTTCTTGTGGAGATGGACGGATTTGACCCCAATCAGGGGGTTATTCTCATTGCCGCTACCAACCGCCCGGACATCCTTGACCCAGCGTTGCTCCGTCCAGGGAGGTTTGACCGTCGTATTGCCGTTCCTCAACCTGATGTGCAGGGAAGAGAGGCGATCCTTAAGGTTCACGTTCGCGGGAAACCTCTGGGGAAAGACGTAGACCTCAAGATTTTGGCCCGCCGCACCCCGGGGTTTGTGGGAGCCGATCTCGCGAATTTAGTTAACGAGGCAGCCATCCTTGCTGCTCGAAAGGGTAAGGACGTCATTAGCATGGAGGACTTCGAAGAGGCGATTGACAAAGTCATCGCCGGTCCGGAAAGGAAAAACATCATCATAAGTGAGCGGGAGAAACGTATTATCGCCTACCACGAGGCAGGACATGCTCTGGTGGCGAAGGTTTTACCCAACAGCGATCCAGTGCATAAAATATCCATCATTCCCCGAGGGGGAGTTGCTCTGGGATATACTCTTCAACTTCCTACCGAAGATCGCTACCTCCTCACAAAGCAAGAGCTCCTTGCCCGTCTTTCCATTCTCCTTGGTGGGCGTGTTGCCGAAGAAGTGGTTTTTAAAGATGTCACTACTGGGGCTCATGACGATCTCAAAAAGGCGACCGAAATTGCTCGGGAAATGGTCTGCGAGTACGGGATGAGCGAACTCCTTGGGCCACTCACTCTTGGAAGAAAACATAAGGAAGTCTTCCTGGGAAGAGATATTGCCGAAGATAGAAACTACAGTGAGGAGATTGCCTATGCCATCGACAAAGAAGTACGGACCCTGATCGACAAGGCTTACGAGGGGGCCAAGGATATCATCACTCGGTATCGGGAAAAACTCGATATGCTGGCACAAGAGCTTATGGAAAAAGAAGTCCTGGGGAAGGAAGATATCGAACGAATCCTTAACATGCCCCAGGATGAAAGCTCTTACAGAGGAGGAGAAAGCATCCATGAAAGCAAACACGCTTAGAGTTGGTTTGACAGGAATGGCCAGCATGGTGGTGAACGATGAAAGCACGGCAAACCGTTTTGATCCTGACATGGTACCGGCCTTCGCTACTCCGATGCTTGTTTCCCTCATGGACAACGCGGCTCACGAAGCGGTAAAACACCACCTACCGGAGGGGTATGTAAGTGTAGGGACACGAATCAGTATATCTCATGTGGCTGCTACCCCAAAGGGTATGCGGGTCACGGCCAGGGCAACTCTCGTTGAGGTCTATCGAAACCGCCTCGTCTTTGAAGCTGAAGCCTTTGATGAGGTGGAGAAAGTAGGGGAGGGGCGCTTAGAGAGGTTTGTAGTGAACAGGGAGTGGTTTATGAAAAAACTCGAGGCGAAGTCGAACATGAAGGCATCGTCTCAAGCATAGAGAGGTTAGATTGTGCCATGAGACAGTTCGCCGTTTTCGGTCTTGGAATTTTCGGGAGTAGTATCGCTATCGCCCTGTATCAGCAGGGGTTTGCTGTTTTGGGAGTCGACATTGAAGAGGACCCGGTTAAAGAAATGGCAGGAAAAATCACCGAAGTCGTTCAGGCTGACACCACCGATGAAAAGGTTCTTGAAGCTTTAGGAGTCAAGAACTTCGATGTCGCCATTGTGAGCATAGGCAATGACATCCAGTCGAGCGTCCTCACCACGCTTGCTGTCAAAGAACTGGGAGTCCCCTTCATTGTTGCCCGGGCCATCAATGAAATGCATGGGAAAATTCTTGAAAAAATCGGGGCCGATCGAGTTATCTTCCCGGAGAGAGACATGGCCCTGAAGGTGGCAAAGACCCTGGCATTCCCCAACGCCATAAGAACTGAGGAGCTCTTTCCAGGTTACAGCATTGTGGAAACCAAGCTTCCCCCGTCTCTTTACGGTATGTCTTTGGGGAAAGCGCAGTTGCGCAACCGCTACGGCATCACCGTTTTGGCCATAAGGAGGAGCGACGAGTACTTGGTTTCACCTTCGGCCGATGAGATACTCACCAAAGGAGACATCGTTTACATTTTGGGCAATGAGCAGCAGTTGCGAAGATTCTTCAAAGAAATTGCCGAAACTCGGAACGGAAGGGTTGTGGAGGTATGAAAGCTCAGCTTGAGTGCTTTACCTGTAACATTCGTCAGGCTCAAGAGGCGGCCGAGATTGCGGGAGGGGACTTCAACCTCCTCTGGAGGGTTTCTCAGCAAGTCTGTGCTCTGTACGCCCAGGCAGACCCCCAGTGGACCCCTGCTTACATGACCACCTTGGCACACAATATCGCCAAGGAGGTAACCGGTGTGGAAGACATTTTCTACTCCCTCAAGAAGCACTACAATCGCATGGCCCTCGAGCTTTATCCAAGACTCAGAGAGTTCGTAGACCAAGGGGAAAATCGATTAGAACGGGCAGTCTGTGTGGCCATTGCCGGCAACATTATCGACCTTGGAGTGTACCGAGAGGTGGACGCAGAGAGCATCCTCAAACAGGTGGAAAGTGTTCAATGGGGAAAATACGACTTCTCAACCTTTGCTAGGGATGTCAAGAGAGCTAAGATCATCGTATACCTTGGAGACAATGCCGGAGAAATAGTTTTTGACCGAGTCCTTGTAGAAGAAATGAAAGCACTCGGAGAGAAGGAAGTCTTCTTCGTAGTCAGGAGCGGGCCGATTTCCAATGATGCCCTCCTTGAAGATGCTTGTGAGGTAGGACTTGACAGCCTCGTACATCTCCTCACTACAGGAGGGGCGGAAACAGGTATAGACTTTGCGAAGGCACCGACCGAGCTTCAAGAAATCTGGAAAAGGGCAGACGTCATCATATCCAAGGGGCAGGGGAACTTTGAAAGCCTGAACGGGAGGAAAGAAAACATCTACTTCCTGCTCAAGGCCAAGTGTGTTCCTGTGGCGAGGGAATTCGGTGTCCCTCAGGGAGCACTCATTCTGAAAAGGAATCTCGGGTGAAAAATATGGACGGGGTAAACCTCGTTCGCTCGAGCGGGGGTGTTGTAGTAAAAAACCAGGATAATCGGTGGAATGTTCTCTTGGTGCGTAAAAAGGGAGCTTTAGTGTGGACCTTGCCTAAGGGACATCTGGAGAAGAAAGAGGAAGAAGAGGAAGCGGCCCGGCGAGAGGTGGAGGAAGAAACCGGATGCAGGGTGACGGTAGGACCTCGGATCGGAGAAATATTCTTTACCTACGAGAGAAATGGCCAATGTTTTGAAGAACATGCCTCTTTCTACCTTATGGAGGCAAGGGAAGGGGGACCGATAAAAGCCGAGGAGGAAATTGCAGAAACAAGGTGGTTTGATTTCCCTTCTGCCTTGAGAGCCTTGGCTTATGAGAACGAGCGGGATATTTTGCGTCAAGCCCAGGAATGTCTGAATGCCCGGAGGTGAAATTTTTAGGAATTTCTCCTTGCAATAGTGACAAAATCCTTGACAGTACGCTAAAATACTAAAAGGGGAGGGGGAGGCTCAGAAAAGCCGGTTCCTCAAACATAGTTGCACCAACCAAGCAAGGGGGTTAAAGGAGTGGAACTACTCAAGATCTCTTCAAGAACCAGACCGGCAGCCTTGGCTGGAGCACTTACTGGAGTTATTCGCGAGCACGGGCGGGCGGAAATGCAGGCAGTAGGAGCTGGTGCTGTTAATCAGGCGGTGAAGGCGATTGCCATAGCAAGGGGGTATCTTGCCCCAAGTGGTATAGATCTTGTTTGTATCCCGGCTTTCGTGGATGTAAAAATTGACGATACAGAGAAAACTGCTATACGCTTTATTGTACTTCCGGCTTAAATTTAATCTCAATTTACTAAAGGGGAGGTTTGGGAAAGATGAACAAACAGGATTTAGTGGGTACTCTTGCTGAGGAGTTGAAGAAGGAGGGTTTGAGTATCACTAAAAAGGACACCGCCCGAGTTGTGGACAAGATGCTTGAAGTGATCGAAAATACCCTGCGTAAGGGAGAAAAGGTGCAGCTTGTAGGGTTTGGTACTTTTGGAGTAAAAAGGAGAGCAGGAAGAAGGGGAAGAAACCCACAAACGGGTAAGGAGATTCATATTCCCGCAACGAAAGTGCCTTTCTTCCGTCCCGGAAAGCTCTTGAAAGAAGTGGTGAAGTGAAGTAAAAAGAGCCACTGAGGACCTCAGAAGGAGCCCTCAGTGGCTCTTATGTGGTGACGAAAGCTTCCTACTGTATCATGCCCTGTGCGCCCGTAGCTCAATAGGATAGAGCGTCGGCCTCCGGAGCCGAAGGCTGTGGGTTCAATTCCCGCCGGGCGCACCAGAAGAATTGAATAATCCTTCGAGATTCTCCTTGTGTTTCCATGAGAGCAGGTCTTGGGTGGAGTACTCTCGCAAGTGAAGAGGATTCTCTCAAAGAAGCACTGTCCCAAGCAGTACGTGGGAGTGGTTCTTTCTCTTTCGCCCTTCTTTTTGCTACGCCCCAACACGACCCTCATCGTCTCATTGAAACCTTTCTCGAGCTGGCGCCTTCTGCAAAGCTTTTGGGGTGTTCTGCCGAGGGCGTAATTGCTGGAGATCGGCTCCTCCATCAGGGTATTGTGCTTGTAACCATTGGGGGAGAAATACAGTCTCAAACTTTCTCCCTTCCCCAGGAACCGGGAGGTCCTTACGCTTTGGGCATCAGGGCGGGAGAGGAGCTTCGAAGACTCTGTCCTTCCCCCGAGGGTGGTACTGTATTCATCTTCCCAGACCCTTCTCTTGAGGTCCCTTTTCTCCTTCAGGGGATGTACAACGTCTTGGGGCCAAAGTTTCTGTACCTCGGAGGGGGAACAGGGCCTCTCCGATGGACGGAAAAGGGGGTGAACAGTGGCCCCTTGAGCCTTGGTGTGCTGGCGGGAATCGATTTTTCCTCGGCAGTGGGTCACGGGTGGTCGCCCACCCAGGGTCTTCTTGTCGTTACCCGTGTTCAGGGTAGAGAGGTCTTGGAAATTGATGGAGTCACTCCTTTGGAGGCCTATAGGGCGAGGATAGGGAACCTTTCTTGGGACGTAGAAGAGGTGAGTGCTCTCTATCCCTTGGGCTTTCCTAATATTTTCGGGGATTTGCTCATTCGCGATCCGGTGTATCTCTCTCCTTCCGGTCACATGGGGTTTGTAGGAGCAAGTATTTTCAGGGGAGCTGTAGGATATGTGATGAAGGGGGAAAAGGAGAAAGTCCTTGCGACCTCGAGGGAGGTAGCTCAAAGGGCCAGAGAGGGGATTGAGGAGGCTTGCTTTGCTCTCGTTTTTGATTGTATAAGCCGTTCCTTTTTCCTCGGTGCTGCCTTCGAGGAGGAACTCAAGGGCATTCAAGGAATCATAGGTACCATCCCCCTGGCAGGCTTTTTAAGCGTGGGAGAAATCCATCCTTACGGATGTGCACCGTTTTTCCACAACAAGAGTGTGGTGGTGGCTTTGGGAGGTAAGGGGAGGAAAGTGACACCACTTTCTTCCTTTGAGATACCCCAGGAAGCAGAGCTTGCCGCACTCCACGAGATTTCCGCCTTGACTTTCCCGGGTTCGTACGAAGAATTTTTCCAAGATGCGGTGATGCGGGCAGTAAGGCTCTTTGGCCTTCAGCGAATAGCCTTTCTCGGAGAGAGGCATGGGGATTCTGTATTCCTGGCTTCTTTCGGATTTTCTTCTCCTTCAGAGGTACAGAGGGAAATGGAGAATTTGAAGGATAACCAGTGTGTCTTTCCTGTGGGAGAAGAAGGAGAGTTGGGCATCCTCTTTTTAGAATCCCCTCGACCAGTGGGGACCAAAGAGTACAGGCTCTACAACCTTTTCGCTCGAAAAATTGGAGAAACTCTCTATCTTGCCCGCCATCTTGAAGAAAAGGAGAAGCGGATGGAGGAGCTCGAGCGATTATCCCTTACCGATGAGCTCACCGGTCTCTACAACCGGAGAGGACTCCTTCTTCTTGCAGAACATTCTCTCTCCCTTGCCCGGCGAGAGAACAAAAAGGCTGCCCTTCTTTTTATCGATCTTGACGGCCTGAAGTGGATCAACGATCACTTCGGTCACGAAGAGGGGGACAGGGTGATTGAAGCGTTTGGTACTCTGGCCCGAAAGGCATTCAGGCAATCCGACATCCTTGCCCGTATAGGGGGTGACGAATTTGTTGCTCTTCTTTTAGGAGCCCAAGAGAGTGAGATAGAGAAGATCCTTGCCCGCCTCAATTCTCTAGTGGATAGGTGGAATAAGAATTTTGGGAAACCGTATCGTCTTTCCTTCAGTTCGGGTTGGGCATTGTTTGACCCTTCCCGACCCCAGAAGATCAAAGAACTCCTCTTACACGCTGACCAAGACATGTACGGAAAGAAGTGGCGAAAAAGACCCTCAAGCTACCCCTATCCTTCTACAGAGCATCCTGAAGTTCAAGAATGAGCCGTCCAGCCCCTCTCTCAGGAACAACAAGGGTCAGTACGTTCCTGCCTTTCTCACGAAGGGCCTGTCGATCTGCGAGGGCCTGAGCCGTCTTCAAAAGGCCAAAAGTCATCGAGCCTTTTGATTCTTTTGTCTTTCCAGGAATCAGGATATCCTCATCGTTCTGGGTTATGATTTGGAGGAAACTCCCCTTCCCTTCGTCCCCTTTGTGGAGCTGTCCTGTAGAGTGGAGGTAACGGGGACCGTATCCTGTGGTGATAATTGTATTGTATTTTCCCTTTAAAGTTGAAGAAAGACTTCCAAGGGCTTCTTCGAGCTCAAGTGCATACGAGGAAAAAGACTGGATCGCAAGGTAACCGTCCTCTTTCAAGTGGCTGAGAAATCCTGCCAGGGCATCCCTTAGGGACGTCCCCTCTTCAAAAAGAAAAGCCACTTCTCCCTCTTTTTTAAAATGTCCAGCCAGAACCTCCTGAGGGGTAGCCATTATCTGTTGCGTAAAGCGCTTGGTAGACTCCACGTCCGGCTGGTCGAAAGGATTGATTTTCAAGAAGTATCCAGCTACTGCTGTGGCAAACTCCCAAAGAAAAGACCATTCCCCAAGGGCATACGGACCTTCAAGAAGTAGCACCACATACGGTCGACCAACACGCCGGAGGCTCTGGAGGAAACCAGAAACATCCTCATCCTGTGCCTTCTTGAAGATGACGTATCCCACGTCCCGGCGAGAGAAGACCGTCCACTCCCTTTCTATAACCGGAAGGATTCCTTTACCCTCTTTTCCAGTGCTTTCGGCAAGAAGTTGTTCAAGCCAGGCTCCAAACACCTCGAACTCCCTGGAGGTAAAGAGAAAGACCACTTTGTTACAGCCTGAAAGGGCAAGACTTCCCAAGAAAGCCCCCAAAAGTGCGCCTTTATTGTCTTCAACTCCGCAGTCGGGGAAACACTCTTCCATGCCCTTCAGAGCGCCTTCGATGAGTGGGGTAACTGGAAAGCCACAGAGCACGGCCGGGAAGAGACCAAAGGAGGAAAACATGGAGTATCGCCCGCCGATGTTGGGATTATTACTCAGAATGCGAAGAAAGGAGTGAGCGTGGGCCGTTTCCACAAGTGGAGTTTGAGGGTCGGTGATAGCCACAAAATGTCTTCCTGGATTCTCTTCTCCTCGTTCCTTAAGAAGGGTGAAAAAGTATCGGAAAAGGGTAAGGGTCTCAAGAGTAGTTCCCGACTTCGTGGAAACAATGTAGAGAGTGTCCTTGGGGTTGTTCCTCATAACGCAGGAATGAACTTCTGAGGGGTCGACACTGTCAAGAACTTCAAGGTCGAAAAGGCCCTTCTCTCGCCAAAAAACCTTGGAGAACACAAGGGGGGCAAGGCTTGAACCACCCATTCCAAGAAGCACTGCTTTGGTGAAACCCTCTTTCTTGATGTCTTTGGCAAACCTCTTGAGAGTTTCGACCATTCCTCGCATCCGGCAAGGAGCCTCAAGCCAGTCCAGGCGGTTGGTGATCTCACGGGGTTCATCTTTCCATAGAGTGTGATCTTTCTGCCACAATCGCCCAATTACTGCGTCACGGGCAAGTTGCTCGAGGCATTCTCCAAATCTCTTGGCATACTCCCCGAGGAAAATATTCCAATCATTCATCCAGACCGCCCCCCTTTTTGTGTCATTGTACCTCATCCCTCAAAGAGAAGGGAAGCCATGGTATAATGGAACAAAAATATAGGGAGGGATTAGAGAATGGCTCGAACTGATGCACAGGATGCGTTGCAAATGCCCCTTGAGCTCCTCGGCCATGCCCCTGTAGTCCTTATCCCCGCTCTCATTACAGGTGTGGTAAACGTGGCACTCTCTTTAGGTCTTCGGGGTGTTGTCGCTTTGCAAGGAGGATGGGTCATCTTTGGGGTCATCCTTGTAGGGGGGTGGTGAGCCTTTTGGGCATTGCCTGGACGACGCTTTTGCTCGACCAGCACCTTAAAGGAGAGAAACCAGACCTTCAGGGGAGCTGGGTGATACTTGCCAGATATGCGCCAAATCTCTTTGTGGCTATCCTGGTCGTCATCATCATAGTAGCCTTTGGAACCCTGTTCTTCATCATTCCCGGCATACTTCTTGAAACCGTGCTCATCATGGCCATTCCTTATGTTGCGAAGGAAAACGCTACCTTTGATAAGGCTCTTTTCTTTTCTCTCCGCTTTTCCTTCTCTGGGGTGAACTTCCTCTTGCTCCTTCTCTACGTAGGAGGCTCTTTTATTCTTTCGCTCATACCTTTTGTAGGAGCTTTTCTTTCCAGTATTTTCTTCACAGTCTGGATTGCCTATTTCTACATCAAATACGGACAGGAGGAAGGGTCAGAAGTTCGTTGACACACTGTATAACAAGCGGTATCATTCGAAGAAAAAAGAAGGGGGTTGGAATATGAGGAAGATTTTTGTGCTTTTTTTGATCTTGCTCTTTGTGTTTGGTATCTCCTGTGCTTTTGCATCCACTCTTGATGAAATTAGGGCTCGGGGGAAGATCTTCATTGGGACCGATGCTACCTATCCTCCTATGGAGTTCCACGACGAGGCAGGGAATATCATAGGATTTGATATCGACCTTGGCAGGGCCATTGCAGAAGAGTTGGGGGTAGAGGCTGTTTTTATCGACACGGCCTGGGATGGAATCTTTCCGGCCCTTGATGCCAAGAAGTTCGACATCATCATGTCCTCTACCTCCATTACCGAGGAGCGCCTTAAATCAAAGGAAATGAGCAATCCCTACTATGTCACTTCTCAAGCTATTGCCGTTCGCAAAGACAACGACACCATTAAAGGACCGGAAGACCTCAAGGGGAAAGTTGTGGCTGTCCAGATTGGGACAACGGGAGACCTGGCAGTGAGTGAGATAGAAGGAGTAGAAGTCAAGCGCTTCGACACCATCGACAAAGCATACATGGAGGTTTTGAATGGAAGAGCTGATGCCGTCGTTAACGACCTTTCAGAGGTCGCTTATCGGATGAAAATGCTCCCCGATATGAAAATTGTGGCCACTTTCCGGGAAGGGGAAGAGAAGTACGGTGTTACGATGAGGAAGGGTGATACCGAACTCCTTGCTGCCATCAACGAGGCTCTACGACGTATCAAAGAATCGGGGAGGTACGACGAGATCTACCAAAGGTGGTTTGGAGAGATAAAGAAGTAACATGCAATTCGATCCTTATGCTCTGTACAAAGCGTTGCCCTCACTTCTGGTGGGGGCAACAGTCACTCTCAGGATAACATCGCTTTCCATTGCTCTGGGGCTCTGTATCGGCATCGTTGCGGGTTTGGCACGGGTATGGCCAAATAAGGTTCTTCAAGTTCTTTCCGGGACTTATATCGAGGTCATTCGGGGCACACCCCTTCTGGTACAGATATTCCTGGTGTACTTTGGTCTTCCCGCTCTGGGACTGAATCTTGACCCTTTTGTCGCCGGGGTCATCGCTATGGGTGTCAACAGCGGTGCTTACGTCGGGGAGATTGTACGGGGAGGAATAGAATCTATTGCCCGGGGGCAGATGGAAGCTGCTTTATCTTTGGGTATGACTTGGAAGCAGGCCATGTACTATGTCGTCTTTCCCCAGGCATTCGTGCGTATTCTTCCTCCTCTGGGTAATGAGTTCATCGCTCTTTTGAAGGACTCCTCTCTTGTTTCCACCATTGCCATTGCCGAACTCACCCGGACAGGGCAAATCATCATAACACGAACCTTTAAGTCCTTTGAAATCTGGAGTGGTGTAGCCCTTTTCTATTTCCTGATGACCTATATTATTTCCCGAATTGTGAGATTGTCAGAGGAGAGATTGCGTTACAGTGAGTGAGTGGATTATTGAAGTTCGGGGCCTCAATAAGTATTTCGGCCGACACCACATCCTCAAAAACGTCAACCTCCGGGTCCGTTTTGGAGAGGTCATTTCCATTATCGGTGCTTCAGGCTCAGGCAAAAGCACTCTTTTGCGTTGTCTCAACGGCCTTGAGCCGATTCAGGGTGGAGAAATTTTTGTGGACGGTATATGCATCACGAACGGTCGAGCCAACCTCAGTAAGGTTCGCCAGTCTATCGGCATGATCTTTCAAAGTTTCAACCTCTTTCCCCACATGACGGCCCTTGAAAACATCATTCTCGCTCCCCAGAAGGTGAAAAAAATGCCTCGTCAGGAGGCAGAGAAGATAGCCATAGAGCTCCTTCGGAAGGTAGGACTTGGAGAAAAAGCTCATGCCTACCCCTCTGAACTTTCCGGAGGGCAGAAGCAGAGGGTAGCTATTGCCCGATCTTTGGCCATGAACCCTAAGGTCATGATGTTCGATGAGCCTACATCAGCCCTTGATCCGGAGACGGTGAAGGATGTGCTCGATGTCATGAAGGAGTTAGCCCGGGAAGGCATGACCATGATTGTGGTGACACACGAGATGGGGTTCGCCCGGGAGGTTTCCGATCGGGTAGTGCACCTCGACGATGGAGAGATTATCGAGGAGGGTACTCCTGAGGAGATATTCTATCATCCGAAACATCCCCGTACTCAGGAATTCCTGAGTAAGGTCATCAACATCTGAGGTGGACTGAATGAGTGAGGAAATCGTGAAAATCGGCGTCATCGGATTTGGAACGGTGGGGGCAGGAACCATTAAGGTCTTGTGGGAGCGGCAGAAGGAAGTAGAGGAGGAACTCGGGGTCAGGGTTCAAGTAGCAAGGGTCATAGACCAAGACTGGACAAGAGAACGGCCTGTGGTCATCCCTCCAGAACTCAGAGGAACCGATCCTTCTCTGGTTCTTGAAGACCCGGAAATTGCCGTCGTGGTTGAAGCCATTGGAGGAGTCTCTCCCGCTTTTGACGTTGTTGCCCAGGCCCTATCACGGGGCAAAAGCGTCATCACCCCCAACAAAGAGCTCGTGGCCAAAAAGGGAGGAGAACTCTTTGAGATTGCCAAAAAGTACAGAAGCGATCTCTTTTTTGAGGGAGCCGTAGGAGGAGGTATTCCCATAATCCATGCTCTGAAGGGACAACTCGTAGGAGACAATATTGAAGAGGTCATTGGTATTGTCAATGGCACGACGAATTTCATTCTTTCCGAGATGTCTCTCCGGAAGTCCCCCTATGAAGAAGCCCTCAAAGAGGCCCAGAGAAAAGGTTACGCTGAGCCCGTCCCCACGATGGATGTGGAGGGATTTGACGCAGCATACAAAATCGCCATTCTGGCTTCTCTGTGCTTCCACACCCAGGTCAACGTTGAAGACGTCTACCGGGAAGGGATCACCCGTCTCATCCCCGAGGACCTCGAATTCGCCGGAGAACTCGGGTTCGTGGTAAAGCTCCTGGCCATATCGAAAAAGCTCAACGAGAAGGTGGAACTCAGAGTACACCCCGTATTTCTGCCCCTTGAACACCCTCTGGCCAGCGTCATGGGAGTGGAGAACGCTATCTATGTGAAGTCAAGAACCCGGGCTTTGACTTTTCGGGGGCCGGGGGCGGGGGGAGAGGCTACAGGAAGTGCCCTTCTGGGAGATATTATTGAGGCTATTCGGAATCTCAAATACAATTGTCGTGGAAGAATCGGCTGTACATGCCTCAGAAAACTCGAGGTACAACCGATGGCCGAGCTTGTGGCTCAGTACTGTGTGAGGGTTTTGGCCCTCGACGTTCCGGGAGTTCTGGGGAAGATTGCCACTCAATTCGGGGAGGCAGGGGTGAGTCTCTCGGCGGTGAAGCAGCCGGTGAGCACTCCCGGAAGGCTGACGAACATCTACTTCCTCACCCATGAAGTGTTCGAAGCACGACTTCAGGACTCCTTGGAGAGGATCAAAAAGCTTGAGGTTGTGAGGGACGTCTACGCTATACGCGTGGAGCGGGGGAATTCATAGAGGCATAAGGAGGAGACGAGAGAAGGTGGAAAAAGAGGAAATCACCACGGTTTTCGTGTGTCTTTTCTGTCAGAAGGAGACGGAACACCGAGTGGTGTACCAGGGAGGTATTGTCCGCTCCATCATCTGTAAAGAATGCGGTCTTGAGGTTGGTCTTGACCGGACAAAGCTCGTCGCACTCTATGGGGAGAAACTCATAGAGCGAATCCTCACCAAGCCCCAGCGCCTCACCGAGGAGTACGAAAAGGACCTTGTGGAGTTTTTCAGCACCATTCCCTTCAGAATTCTCACCAAACCCTATCGCATGCTGCGAGAGCTTGAATCACTGAGCGAGGAGTGATTTCCGAAGAATCCTTTCATCGCCACTTGCCTCAAGCATCTCTCCTGGATGAAGTATGAGGAAACGTTCTTCGTCCCATTTTCCTGAGAGCAGGTCTCTCAAGAGTTCTGGGTTTCCCTCAAGGACTTGATGCTCCCATCCCAGAAAGCTCGCGCACTCTCTCGTGAAATTGATGTAGCGTTCATCCACTGGCAAACCCCAGCGAAGGTAGAAGGCATAGCGGTATTCTTTCTGCCAGTTTTCCTCGAGCTGCATGAGGTAACGGGCATTTTCCGCACCGTACTTTCGAAGGTACGTCTCGTATACGAAGGCCTGACGCTCTGGCCCCGGCTGCAGGGAGTGCTCAATCCACCCCGGGGAATACCAGTAGATACCCCGGTATCGATCCAAAAGCTCCGTGTACCTTTTGTGAGAACCGAGAAGAAGGGCTATACAGTCATGGACCCGGGGGATGACGATAGGGTAGCGTGGCGAAGAAACCCCTTCTGTGCCTCGACTACAGAGGCCATAGGCGAGGAGGACAGCATCGTAGTCGTAACCTCCTTCAAGACCTCCCTGCGTGTAAGAGAGGCGTTGCGGTCCGGTAGATTCTATTTCTCGCTGCAGTGTTTCCCTGAGAAGTAGAGGATCGTTATGGAGTCCGAGGGGCAGAAAAGAAACGTCACAGGCACTTTCCACTTGGGAGATCAAGAGGGACAACTCCCGATAGAGAGACCGACAGGCCAAAACCCGAAAGCGTTTTGCGACCACTCCATGCAATGAAATCACCTCTTTGGCATTGTACCCTCCCTCTCTGTATCTTGTAAAGGAAAAGAGGGATAATTCTTCTGGAGGTGAGAATGGTGATTCTCTGCGATTACCACATGCACACTCCTCGTTGCGGTGACGCCCATGGTACCTACGAGGAGTACATCGAGCGAGCTCTGGAGATAGGTCTTAAGGAGATCGGCTTTTCCGGTCACTCTCCTCAGTACTTTCTCCCTCGAGAGATGCGCAAGAGGGAGTCGGCAATACCAGAGGAAGAACTGGAACTCTACATTCAGGAAATAGAGGCTTTAGGAGAGAAATATCGGGGAAGTCTCATTGTTCGATTGGGTCTTGAAGTGGATTTCGTTCCGGGGCATGAAAAGGGGTTAGAAGAAGTGGTGCACTTCTACTCTTGGGACTATCTCCTCCTCTCGGTGCACTATCTTGACGACTGGCCCTTCGACCACCCCAAGTACATCGGTCGCTATGCCGACTGGGACATCGACGAGCTCTTTGCCACGTACTACCGGGTGCTTCTTGAGGGTATAGAAACAGGCTACTTTGACGCTGTGGCGCACTTTGACCTCCCCAAAAAGTTTGGCTTTCGTCCCACCCAAGACATTCCTGAGGTGGAGGAGGTACTTTTGTCCTGCCAAAGGCATGATGTCGCCCTTGAACTCAATACCGCCGGATGGAGAAGGCCGATAGGCGAGGCCTATCCTTCTCTTGATATTCTCAGAAAGGCAAAGCGTCTCGGTCTTAAGGTGTGCGTGGGGTCTGATGCCCACCGCCCCGAGGATGTGGGAAGGGACTTCAAAAGAGCAGAATCCCTCCTTCGTGAGGCCGGATTTGAGGCTGTAGCATGCTTTTCAGGGAAAAAGAAAATCCCCGTTTTCCTGGGAGAAGACTTTTCATGCGAATGATCATGGCAATGGTGGCGCTCGTTCTTTTGGTGCCTCTCATATATCTTCTCTTTGTGGTTCGTTCTCCTTCCTCATTCTTTGCCCGCCACTTCATTTGGATTTATCTCCTTCTTCTTTTGGGAGTTTTCCTTTTCCATCTTGGGCAAAGACGGTAAGTATGGTATACTTAGAAGCGGCTTGGAGACCAAGAAAGCCTTCCGATTGCTCGGAAGGCTTTCTTTTTTGAAGGAAAAAATGGAGCGCATCACCTCAGTTCTTCGAGGATTCCCGGTTATTGGGGCTCTCCGGAGCAGTAACTGGAAAGACCTCAAAAGGGAGGATTTACAGCTCTGTCCAGTCTATTTCATCCTGGAGGGGGACATCATCGGAGCCCGAAAGATGACGTCTTTTGTCTCTTGTGCAACCTCGTTTTTCGTCCACGTGGACCTTTTCGGAGGCATTGCCCCGGACGAGTCGGGGTTCCTCCTCCTGAGAGAAATATTTCCCAAAGTCACTGGTGTAATCTCCACCCGGGCAAGGATACTGAGTCTTGCTAAACGCATGGATTTTCTGACCATCTTTCGCCTCTTTTGCATTGACAGCGAATCCTTGAAAACGGGTATGAAGGTAGCCCAGGAGGTGGAACCAGATGCAGTGGAACTTCTCCCGGGGGTCATATTCCCCAAACTCAAAAGATACATTCCCCTGGAGGGATTTCCACCGGTAATCTGTGGAGGATTTATCCGTACAAAAAAAGAGGTGGTGGAAATCCTCAAAAGTGGAGCTATTGCTGTTTCAACCAGTGTAAAAGAAATTTGGAAGATGAATGAGGAGCACGGTTGGTCAGGATGCGGAAACATGACGTGATCGTGGTAGGCGGAGGAATCGTAGGCTGTGCGGTGGCCTGGTACCTGGCACACTTCTCGCTCGATGTTCTCCTTGTCGAGAAGGGAAAGGATGTGTGCGTTGGAGTGAGTAAGGCCAACACCGGCATTCTCCACTCCCGAAGCTACTATGTTCCGGAAACCCTTAAGGGAGAGATGCACCTTCGCTCTCTCTCTTGGTTTGAGAGAGCCTTTCGGGAACTTGATATTCATCCCTTGCGTTGTGGCGCTCTGACTCTTGCCTTTTTGAAGGAAGAAGCCAGGTACCTAAGTGATCTCAAAAAGGTGGGAAACATTGAGGGGGCGGATATTCTCACCCCTCAAGAGGTGATGGAGAAAGAGCCCCAGGTAAATCCAAGAATTTACGCTGGGTACTTCGACCCCCAGGCTATGGTCGTTTCCCCCTTTACCCTTACCATTGCTCTTGCTGAGGGAGCTATGCTGAACGGAGTTGAGATGGTCTTCGAGAAGGAAGTCACAGCCTTTGAGCCCCAAGGAAAAGCAGTAAAGATCTGTTGTCGGGATGGGACACAGTACCTCGGTCACTTTGTGGTCAACTGTGCAGGCCTTTACTCTTCTCGTCTTGCACAAATAAGCGGTGATAGAGTTCCTTCTCTTCATCTTTTTCGGGGACAGTACTTTGTCCTTGATCGTGATTGTCAGGGTTTCATACGCCATATTCTCTATCCTGTACCCCACAGAGAGAGTAAGGGGATTCTCGTTTCTCCTACTCCGGAGGGCAATCTCCTCCTTGGACCAAATTTTGAGAGAGTTTCTGGAGAGAATACCGCCACAACTTTTAAAGGTCTTGAGGAAGTCTGGAAAGGAGCACGAAAACTTGTCCCCGAGCTTCCTTTTGAGAAAGTCATT
Organism: uncultured Atribacterota bacterium; assembly: GCA_964426875.1. Lineage (GTDB taxonomy): Bacteria > Atribacterota > Atribacteria > Atribacterales > Caldatribacteriaceae > Caldatribacterium. Next base: position 6,765 of record CAYRSB010000003.1, on the reverse strand, counting down.
GCCAACTTTTCAGGATTACGACCAACACTCCCTCAGCGAGACTTCTACATCGCCTTTTCACCCTCCATGCCCCATATTGTGAACGCGGTAGGTATTGAGTCCCCTGGGCTTACGGCTTGCTTTGGAATCGCTGAGTACATAGGCGAACTCCTTCAGGGCAAGGGTCTCCCTCTGCAGGAAAGGCGGGAGTTTCTCCCTCGGGTGTCTCTGCCAGCGTTTAGAGAATGCACCTTCAAAGAGCGAGAAAAGCTCATTCTTGAGGATCCTGATTGGGGGAAGATTGTCTGCCGATGTGAAGAGGTGACACTGGCCGAGGTCAAAAGGGCTCTCCGGTCTAATCCCCCAGCCCGGACGCTTGACGGTCTGAAGCGAAGAACCCGGGTGATGGCCGGCCGCTGTCAGGGAAGTTTTTGTGGAATGCATCTCCCTGCAATTCTTGAGAGGGAATGTAGTATTCCCCTTGAGAAAATCGTCAAGTCTGGTCCGGGTTCTTTCTATGTTCTGAGAAGAGGGGAGGCAAAAGAACGTGCCCCGGTGCTATGAGCCTCAAGTAGTCGTGATTGGTGGGGGACCAGGAGGGTTGGCTGCCGCACTCTCGGCTTGGGAATGGGGGGCGCGCTCGGTTTTCATCCTTGAACGTGGAACCCACCTTGGGGGTATTCTCAACCAGTGCATCCACCCCGGATTTGGACTCCATATTTTCGGTGAGGAACTCACCGGCCCAGAGTATGCCGAACGATACATCGAAGCTCTTTCTTACACCGGGGTTGAGGCTATGACGGAAACAACGGTACTCGAGGTGAAGAGAGATCGAACGGTCGTGGCCGTGAATCGAAAGGGAGTCCTCGTTTTCCGACCACAGGCGGTGGTCTTTGCCACCGGCTGTCGGGAGAGAACACGAGGAATGATACGTATCCCGGGAACAAGGCCGGCGGGGATTTTCACCGCAGGATGTGCCCAGTACCTCGTGAACATAGAAGGGTACATTCCAGGGAAGAAAGCAGTGATTCTTGGTTCAGGAGATATCGGCCTCATTATGGCCCGTCGACTGACCCTCGAAGGAGTTCAGGTAGAAGCGGTAGTAGAAATTCGCAAAACCTTGAGTGGCCTCCTGCGTAACTATGTGCAGTGCTTACAGGACTTTCACATTCCCCTCCTTCTCTCCCACACGGTCCTTGAGATATGTGGCAGAGAGAGAGTGGAGGGGGTGAGAATAGGCAGGGTGGATGAGCGGGGAATTCCTGCCGGGGACAGACGATGGATTCCCTGCGACACGCTTTTGCTCTCGGTGGGTCTTATCCCTGAGGCAGAACTCCTCAAAAAGGCCCAGATATCAGTGTATGCTCGCAGTGGAGGACCATTCGTCGATGAAGATTTTGCCTGTGACGAAGAAGGGTTCTTCGCCTGCGGGAATGTGGTAGCCGTCTTCGATCTTGTAGACTACGTAACCAAGGGTGCAGAGCGAATAGGGAGGCGAATTATGGAAAATTCAGGGTTTAAGACACCCCACTTCTTCCTTTCCCCTCAGGAAGGTGTTGCCGTCCTTGTTCCCCAAAGAATCCATAAGGGGAAAGACGGGTTTCTCTTCATACGTCCTCTGGAGAGTTTACGGAGTGCCACCCTGTCCTTCTCCCTCAATGGGAAGGAGTTTCACCGGGTGCCGATACCGATTTGTCGACCCGGGGAGATGGTGAAGGTCGATCTTTCTTCCATTTCCTGGCCGAAAGAAGGAGGTCAAGTTCAGGTTGCCCTCAAAGGAGAACAGCACCTCGATCGTTTCTGAAGTTCTCTGTGTGGTGTGCCCCCTGGGGTGCCGTTTGACGGTAGAAAGAGAGGGAAAAGAATTTTTAATACAAGGAGGTTGTTTCCGGGGAAAGGCCTACGCAAGGCAGGAAGCGACATATCCCTGTCGGGTGGTAACGACCACTATTTGTGTAAGAGGAGGAGAGATTCCTCGCCTCCCGGTACGTACCTCCCGCCCCTTCCCCAGAGACCGGATTTTTGAACTCATGAGCTTTTTGCATTCCCTTGAGGTAGAAGCCCCGGTCACAAGGGGTGAAGTTATCGTGCGAAACCTCCTGGGAGAGGATATCGACCTTGTAGCTACCCGAACTATTCGCCGCCCTTCGGAACCTCAGGAAGACTCAAGGGGAGTCTGAGCTGAAGCATGCCGATTTTCATCTTGGCCACCGGGATAAGGGTGACTTCGTTCTTTTTCTCGGCAATATCGAGCACGAGCTGGTAGACCTTTAAAGCCTCGATGACGTTGTTTTCCGCCTCATACACTGCTCCAAGAAGATTCAGCGCCGTAAGGTTCTCCGAGTCGTCTTGTAGGACCCGAGCAATAAGGGTCTTCGTTTTCTCAAGAGCACCGGCACGAAAGCACCAATTCGCTTCTTCCAGCAACAGATCAGTTTCACTCTGATAGAGGGGACGCACCTTTTCCAGGAAACGGGAGGCTTCTTCCTTCCTCCCCAATTCCTCTGCCGCTAAGGCGGCAACGACGTAAGGGGTAGGACGATTGGGGAAGATCTCTATGGCTTTGAGACACTGGTTGATAACCTCTTCCCATTTTCTTTCCTCAAGAAAGCGCTCGGCAGCAGTCAGGGCATTGAGGTACTGTTCTTCTTGGGGAGGAAGGCGAAAGACCAAAAAGTACAGAATAACAAGTGCGCCGAGGACCACCCCAAGGGTCGCCATCGTTCTTTTGAGGCGCCTTTTCCGTTCTCTGTGAACTTTCTCGTCAAACCACCACCAGAAGCGTTCCCGGGGGGGTGCAACCGAAGCGCGTTCTCTCTCCAGTGCTTTCTTTCCCACCATCTTCAGAAGGAGGGCAGCGTTCTTTTCAAGAAGAGCGTCAAAGTTCTGTAGTCTCGTCCTTTCAGGTTCTACTGAGGCACCCCGAGATTCGTAGAAAGAAAGCCAATCTTCTATAGCGTCTCGGAGCTTAAGAATTTCCACTCCCTTTCCTCTCTCGTCCCGAAGATTAGCTGCTCTTTTAACATAACTTTCGATAGACCTTCGAACCTCTTCAAGGTCGGGGATTTCCTTTCTTGCCACAGAGACCACCTCGTGTACCATTGTACTAGGAGAACCCGTCCTTGGCAAGAAATCGTTCTCGTGCTATACTCCCTGCAGGAATGTTTTCGAAGAGTCAGTGGTTATAAGGAAGAATGAGAATAGTTGCAGAGAACCGAAAGGTACGGCACCTCTATGATATACTTGAAACTCTTGAAGCAGGCATTGAACTCAAGGGAACAGAGGTCAAGTCCCTGCGCAATCACGCGACGAGTTTGGACCAGAGTTTTTGCTCTGTGAGAAATGGAGAAATGTGGCTTCACAACATGCATATCGCTCCATACCATTTTGGCAACGTCTTTAATCACGATCCCCGAAGGCCAAGAAGACTTCTCCTCAGAAAGAGGGAAATTCTCCGCTGGGGGTCTTTGGTGGAGCAGAAAGGCTTGACAATTGTTCCCTTACGGGTGTATTTTAACGAAAAAGGTAAAGCTAAAATTGGAATTGCTCTTGTCAAGCCTAAGAAAGTCTACGACCGGCGCAGGGAAATTATCGAGAGAGACGAAGAGCGAGAACTGCAACGGGTAATTAAGTACAAACCATAGAAGTATGGGGGCGTAAGGGTTTCGACAGGACCAAACAGGGGTGAAGAGGCGAGCCGAGGTCTCCACCGGGGCTCGTAAAAAAGGTGGAACAACAACAAACGCCAACGCTGACTTGGCACTTGCTGCGTAGTTGACGCAGCACGTCCCCGGATGGACCGCCTGCTAAGTCTGGAGGACGCAACATCGCGGGCTGGCTTTCGGAAGTCCTCGGGTACCGAAAGCGAGAGAAACTCGAGGAAGTGTGTGGCTCATCCGGCCTCAGGGAGGGGTCATGCACTCATAAAACTGAGGCTACGCTCGTAGACTCTTGATTCTTGTGGGTTCTGGACGTGGGTTCGACTCCCACCGCCTCCACCATTCTCCTTTCACGGGGGGCAAACCATGAGGGCGCTTGCCATCTGGCGGTACCTCTTATGGCGGGGAACACCTGTTCTCCCGCTCTCGCTTCAACTTGCTGCAGGAGTGCTTTGTGAGGATGTTACCGTTTCTCTCAATCTTTGGTAGTGCTTTTATTATCGGCTTCTCTGGTGCCCTGATGCCGGGGCCTATGCTTGCCCTTGTTCTTTCAGGAACTCCAAAAGCCGGGTTCCGGGTAGGTCCTCTGACGGTTTTGGGACATGCGTTCCTTGAAGCTTCACTCGTTGTAGCTCTTCTCCTGGGATTTGGAAAGATTCTTACTCTTCCTCTTGTCTTCCGCTTCATCGGCGTCGTGGGAGGGGTTGTTCTAGTATATCTGGGTATTGGGATGCTTCGGGCCCTTCGAAGCATTTCCCTTCCTGGGGAGGGGGAGAAGAAAGAGACAAAGAACTTTGTTCTTCAAGGGATTGTAACCAGCATTTCCAATCCTTACTGGATCATGTGGTGGGCTACGGTGGGGTTGACACTCCTTCTTTCGGCAAGTCGACTGAAGCTCTTGGGCGTCGTGGTTTTCTTTGCAGGACACATCTTTGCGGACCTTGTCTGGTACAGTGCGGTCTCCTTCACCATTGACCGAGGAAAGAAGTTTTTCTCTAACAGAGCCTATCGAGCCCTCGTAGGAGTATGTGGCACCGTGCTTGTCTTTTTCGGTGGATACTTTGCTGTGGGGGTGATACGATGATTCGCCTCATTTTTGAGCCGGTGCCATACCGCCATGAAGAGGGCGTCTACATATACTGGGAATACGAGCTTGAAAGACCGTACCAGCTTTGTCTTGTTCCCCTAAGAGCTCTGAATATTTTTCTTGAAGAAGCCATAGCTCAGGAGCGGGAATTCCCGGAGAATATCCGTATCTCCTTTGAAGATGGCCGCATTCGAATCTGGATGCCTTTCGCAGTGTACTCCCAATATCTCTTCGAGCGCCTGGAGCGCGTCCTGCGTGAGCGGGTGAGGACTATCCTTGAGGAAATCATGTTCTGATCAGCGCAAAAGGAAAAAGAGCAGGAAGAATCCTCCTACTATGATGCGATAGTATCCAAAAGGCGCAAGTCCCTTCTCCTTCACGAGCTTGAGAAGGAAAACACATGCCACCACTCCACTGAGAAGCGAAGCGAGAAAACCCAGGCTTACGACCCCAAGAGGTACCGTTCTGTAAGCGGAGTGCTTGAGGAGAACCAAAAGAAGGGCTCCAGCAATCGTCGTAAGGGAGAGGAGAAAAGAAAAAAGTACCGCTTCCACCCTTCGCAGTCCGACACCTATTCCCCCGAGAATCGTAATCCCGGAGCGAGAGATTCCGGGAAGGAGCGCGAAGACCTGTAAGAGTCCGACGAAGAGAGCGTCACCAAAACTCATCTCTTCCAGGGTCTTTCCCCCTTCCTTTCGTACTAAAAGAAAGACTATCCCCATTCCCAGAAGAACTGCGCTCACCAAAAGAAGGTTTTTCCGAAAAATTTCTTCTACACCTTTCTCAAAGAGATATCCGAAAACTCCTGCCGGGACGGTGGCCAGAAGCACCTTGACCACGATGTGCGGGTGTTTGAGAACCCGACCTACGGAGGGCAAAAAGACAAGAAGCACTGCAAACCATGTCCCGGCATGGAGGAGAACGTCGAGAAAAAGGCTCGGCTCTCCCAGAGGTATCAGGGCCCGAAAGAGCAAAAGGTGTGCTGAAGAGGAGATAGGAAAAAACTCGGTAAGACCCTGAATGAGACCAAGCACAACACTTCCCGCAGTATTCACTGTTATTCCCCTTTTCAATTTTTGTCCATTGTAGTGTAGGGTTTTACAAAAGACAAGCCGCAAATTTCTGAGTCCCTCGTTGACAACTTCCCATCCCTGTGCTAAATTATCTCTTGCCTTGGGGAACCAGGGTAAAAAATGCACCTTGAAAAGTGAATATTCCGCCTACTTCCTGAAAGGTGATACCACAGAACAAAAACCAGGAATCCAAGCCCTCTCTGAGGGCCTTCAAAGGTTTGTCATGGAGGGTTTGATCCTGGCTCAGGACGAACGCTGGCGGCGTGCCTAACACATGCAAGTCGTACGCAGCTTCCTGAATTCGAAAGAGTTTGGGAAGGCTGAGTGGCGAACGGGTGAGTAACACGTGAGTAACCTGCCTTGGGGAGGGGGATAACCCCTCGAAAGGGGGGCTAATACCCCATACCCTCCTCGGTTGCAAGACCAGGGAGAAAAGCCGGCCTCTGTGGAAACATGCTGGTGCCTCAAGAGGGGCTCGCGTCCCATCAGCTTGTTGGTGGGGTAATAGCCTACCAAGGCTATGACGGGTAGCTGGTCTGAGAGGATGATCAGCCACACTGGGACTGAGACACGGCCCAGACTCCTACGGGAGGCAGCAGTGAGGAATCTTGGGCAATGGGCGAAAGCCTGACCCAGCGACGCCGCGTGGGGGAAGAAGGCCTTCGGGTCGTAAACCCCTGTTCTGGGAGAAGAAGACAAGAGGGGTGAAGAGCTCCTCTTGGTGACGGTATCCCAGGAGAAAGCTCCGGCTAATTACGTGCCAGCAGCCGCGGTAATACGTAAGGAGCGAGCGTTGTCCGGATTCACTGGGCGTAAAGAGCTCGTAGGTGGCTTTTCAGGTCCCACGTGAAAGCCCCCGGCCCAACCGGGGAGGGTCGTGGGAAACCGAAAGGCTGGAGGGCAGGAGAGGAGAGTGGAATTCCCGGTGTAGCGGTGAAATGCGTAGATATCGGGAGGAACACCAGTG
>CAYRSB010000002.1:121599-135941 GCA_964426875.1 uncultured Atribacterota bacterium | reverse complement strand
CGGTTTCAGGTTCTCTTTCACTCCCCTCCCGGGGTGCTTTTCACCTTTCCCTCACGGTACTCGTGCACTATCGGTCGCCAGGGAGTATTTAGCCTTAGGAGGTGGTCCTCCCAGATTCCCACGGAATTCCTCGTGGACCGTGGTACTTGGGAACACAGAGAGAGACGGTCGTCCTTCACCTACGGGGCTCTCACCCTCTCTGGCGAGGCTTTCCAGTCCTCTTCGGCTCAGACACCGTTTGGTGGAACTCTCTGGCCTCACCCTGGTTTGGCCCTTCTGTGTCCCTCAACCCCCAGAGAGCAATGCCCAGGGGCTTTGACACTCTCTGGGTTTGGGCTCTTCCCCTTTCGCTCGCCGCTACTTGGGGAATCGAGTTTTCTTTCTTTTCCTCGGGGTACTGAGATGTTTCAGTTCCCCCGGTTCGCCTCCTCCCTTGCGGAAGGATACTGGGGGTTTGCCCCAGTGGGTTGCCCCATTCGGGAATCCCCGGATCAACGCTTGCTTACAGCTACCCGGGGCTTATCGCAGTTAGCCACGCCCTTCATCGCCTCCTGGCACCAAGGCATCCACCGTATGCCCTTTCTTCCTTGACCGCAAACCTGTCTTCTCAATTCGGCAAGATGCTTTCCCCAGACTGTATTCACTTTTCAAGGTACATGCCCAACAGGGCAAGAGGTATTGTACTCGGTTTTCTTCTTCTTTGCAAGGGGGAGTTGCAGTTTCTTAACTAAAAATAGTCTGCCGGCGGAAGGTAAAGGCGCTCCGGGAAAGTGCGTAAAGGAAGTACCATTACCGTGTCCCGGTCCGGCACACAGGGCAGTCCAAGCTCTCCTAAGACCTCCGGGTGGTGAAACAGTCGCACGGGCTTTCCAAGCCCGCAAAGGAGCGAAAATGCTTTCTCAGGAATTTTGCTAAAGAAGAAATCGAACATCTCGATTGCCTGGCTTTTTTTTCAGGAAATATCCGATTGAACTCTCGTTTTTTCCCCAAAACGCGATCTCTTTCCCCGCCCGGAAACCTGCACTGTAACGGTTCCACCGTCGCATTCCTCGAAGATACGTATCATTTCTCACCGGAGTCAGCAATTGTCTCTTTCGGTAGAAGGTTCCATAGCACTCAAGAATTTCTTCAGTTTGAGGCTTTACCAGCTCGATTGATTTTCCTCCTTCCGGTTCCACCTGACTAACCCATTTTTGCAATCCTTGAATCCGAAACGCTCATAAAAGGACGGAACATTCGTGACCAGAACAAGAAAGGAAAGTCCCTCTTTTTGGCCACACCAATAACTCTCTCAAGAAGCTGGGAAGCGAGGCCCCTCCCCCGAAACGCAGGATGAGTCGCCACGTTGGCGATTCCTCCCGCAAGAAAGAATTGCTTCCCATCAGAGAAAAAACGCCGCAGAACCCACAGACACGAAACGACTTCTTTCCTATCCTCTATAAACCACACATCTTCTGGACAGAAAAAAGGGTCGAAGCGTAAAAAACTCCATTAATATCCGGTTTCGTCTTGGGGAAAAACCATCCGGAGAAGCTGAATAACTTTCCTAAAATCTCGCAAGGTTCCCCGCCGAATCTCTATCTCCCATGGCCTCGTTCCACTTTAATGGGGCAAAGGATGAACTTTGGGGGTTGGTCCTTTTCTACCTACTTTTCTTTTTCGAGCTCTCGGATTCGTTCTTCGATACAGGCAAGTTCCTGCCGTATTGCTTCAGCTCGTTTTCTCAAGAAATCAAGTTCTTGCTCTGGTGAGATTGTGTAATACCAGAATGGTGCTTCCCACAGCCCCGGATAGGCACACCGAGGAAGTCCTCCCCTTCCTATTCCCACGTAAGGCCAGGGAGGTGTGGCTCCTCGAAATCTAAACCCCTCGCATCCATACATCTTAATCACCTCCTTTCTCAATGATTTGAATCAGTTTCTCAACCATTTTCAAATTTTCCCGCGCTTTTTGACTCCAATCCCGCAAAAAGGCTCGCCCAAGGTTGGTGATGGCGTAAACCCTTCGTGCCGGTCCAGGACCCTCCGTATCCCAGGAGGAGGCGACCAGCCCCTCCATTTCCATCATCCGCAATATCCGGTAAAGAACACTGAGATGATACCCAGGGATTTCCACGCCCAGAGCCCTTACTCTTTCAAGGAGGATATACCCATAGCCCGGCTGCTGCAGCAAGGCCACAAGAACCGCGGGCATGAGAATGTCCATTCCTACCAAGGGACTCCAGGCACAACCGCGAAATCTCCTCCGCATTGGATCTCACCCGTGGTGACGGTGGTAACAGTCATCAGTAAGCCTATGATAGTGGTGACAGCCGTCAGTGAGTCTAGAAAGTCTACCCTCTCTATAAAGCGACAGAGCTTCTTCGACAGTTTTGGCATCACTTTGCAAAACCGTCACCCCTGCTTCCTCAAAACGAGCTATAGCTCGAGGACCCATGCCCCGAGTAATAACCACCTGAGGGTTCAAAGGTAGAATCTGGCCCGCAGCACGCCCTTGTCCTTCAAAATGTTCTCCAGAATTGGTGATAGCCTCTACCTTCAGTGCCTCGTTTCTTTCATCCAGATCGATCACGGTAAAATACAGTGCCCGCCCAAAATGTTCCGAAATCTTACTCTTGATTCCCTCGTCATCCAAAGTTGGAATGACCATTCTCACACCGATAAACCTCCCTTCTCAACTTCTACATGTTTAATTTTATCATCTATGTGCAATTTGTCAATAATGGATTTGTAGATATATAAAATTGGGATTATTAGACTCATACCATATAGAGGAACACTTAAGAACGTCTAAGAAGAGAACACGCCTTAATGACACGAAAGACAACGGCGCATAACTTCATAGGCATCAGCACAGGAGATATTCCCTTGCGTTACAAAGAGGGGCACGATAGTACAAGTGTTTCTTTTGCCCTGTACAATTTCCGCAATGCACTGTGCAACCTGTGAAGGTTTTGTATCCACAACACCATCGATTTTCCCCTCTTGAAGCGCAAAGAGCGCTTCTGTCGCTGCTTCAAGAACAACGAGAAAAGAAGAGCCCTTCTTCTCTTCCAAGAAAGAACGGGCACGAGAAATTCGGTCAATACAAATTACATCTTCTGTAAAAACACCCTTGTCAAAGCGTCCATTCCCACAAAGCTCTGCAAGGAATATAGAAAGAGGGTGAGCCTGCTCGCCTATAAAGAAAAAGTTTATCTTTTTATTAGCACACAGGTTCCTACAGAGTGCCAAGGCAGTATCCCGCCAAGAAAAAATAATCTGTCCCAAAAGGGGGAAAGAAACCTCGCTACTTTCTCCAAGGAGGATACCACGCACTTCCTCTTCAGGGAGCCTCAAACGCTTTAGAGCTTCGGAAAACCCTATGACAATGTACCCTTCACGGGGAGGGAATACACCCTCAAGAGAAAGGGTCACAACTTCGTACTCGGGCAAGACCCGCCGCAAAAAAATCTCAAGAAAGGGGAAGAAATACACATCCTCCTGGGGAGAAAGAAGTACAACAGCCGGAAGTGCCTTCCCTTCTACCTGCCATATTCCGAGAAGAACAAGACAAAAGGCAAGAAAGAACCAAAATCTATATCTTCCTTCGAGCAAGGAGCACCTGATTGAGGAGCACACTTCCTACAAGTACAACCCCCAAAGACCCAAGCTGCCAAATCTGATGTATGCCGGCAAGCTGCATGCCGTTATAGAGCAGTGTGATGATAGCGATCCCCAAAACAACACCTCCAATGTTCCCTTCCCCACCTTTAATGCTTACTCCACCGAGAACCGCTATGGTGATGGCCTGAAGTTCATATCCTGTGCCGATGTCCGGTCGGGCACTGGCTATACGGGAGGTAATAATCCACCCCGAGAGGGCACTCAAGATTCCCGAAAGGGTGTAGACGGTGAGTCTTGTCTTCTCTACGTTTACCCCTGAAAAGAGAGCCGCTTTTGCATTGCTTCCCACTCCATAGAGGTATCGGCCAAAAATGCTCTTTTCAAGGATGAGATAGAGAAGAATGATGACCGGAATGAAAATACAAAGAACCTGAAAGGGAATGCCAGCGACACGGTGCTGTCCTACAAAATAGAATGATTCAGGGAAATTGGACACCGGCATGGGGTTAGGGCCAAAACGAGGATCGACAGCAATGATGAGGGCAAGAGATTTATAGATGTACAGGGATGCCAGGGTCACGATAAAGGGAAGAACCTTGGTGTAACTCACAAGAACGCCATTGAGGCACCCCATGCCTGCCCCGGCACAGAGCCCGATAAGGATAGAGAGGGAGGGATTGAGCCCCACTCTTCCAATAAGCACCCCGATAATCATCGCCACAATGGTGAGCATGGAACCTACTGAAAGGTCAATCCCCCCACCTCCAGAGAGGATGACAAGCATCTCCGCCAGGGCCAAAAGTCCAAGCTCCACTCCATACTGGGTCATATTCGTGAGATTGTAGAAGGTGAAGAACCCCTTCACCGTGAAGGCAAAGAGTACAAAGAGAATGAGAAAGAGAACCAGAAGAAAGAGGACCCGATTTTCCACAATGCGATCCACAATGCCCTTCATGCCCGTTCTCCTCTTGTGCGAATGACATCAATCATCACCGAAAGAATAATAAGGGTCCCCACCACAAGACCCTCACTTAAAGCCGGGACGTTCAAAAGCACCATGCCGTTTTTGATGATCCCTACAAGGAACGCTCCAAGGAGACTCCCGATGACCGTTCCCCGACCCCCAAGAATGCTCGTCCCCCCAAGAACTACCGCAGCGATAACCTCAAGCTCAAAACCACTTCCCGTATTTGTCTGCACAATCCCTGTTCGGGCAACGTATACAAGACCAGCAAATCCTGCAAGAGCCCCAAGGACGGCATACACGAAAAGAGTTGTCCGCTTCAGATCAATACCCGAGATGCGCGCTGCTTCAGGGTTGTTTCCTACAGCGTAAATCGCTCGACCCAAGGGGCGAGAAGATAGAAAGTAGGTGAAAAGGGCGATAAGGAGCACTGTCACCCACATGGAGATAGGAATACCAAGCCACTTTCCAAGACCAATAACCCGAATTGCCGGTGGAATACCAGAAATCCACCGACCCCCAAGGAGCTGGTACATGAGACTTCGCAAGATGCTCATCATTCCGAGAGTCACAATAATAGGAGGGATATTCCCCCAGGCGATAAGCACTCCGTTAAAAAGTCCAACGAGAAGCCCCATGCCCACCGCTGCAGCAAGCACCCAAAAAGGTGCATATCCTCCCATAAGGAATTTTCCCGCCACTACTGAAGCCATACCGAGGGTAGAACCGACCGAAACATCGATCCCTCCAGTGATGATGACCATGGTCATGCCAATGGCCGAAATGGCTGTACCCGCAAGCTGCAAAAGAAGGTTGGAAATATTGCTCACCGACATGAAACGCTCGGTAGTTAAGGAAAAAATAATCACCAGGGCCACAATGAGACCCAAAACGGTGAATTCTCTTCTCCGAAGGATTTTTCGAAGTCCCACGCTCGTCATGCTCCGACACCCCCAGAGACGGCCATCCGCTCACCGGTAGCGGCACGAATGACGTTCCCGGCAGTTTTCTCTGGTCCTTCAAAGATGCCAGTAATTCTCCCTTCGTGCATTACGAGTACCCGGTCGGACATCTTGAGGATTTCGGGAAGTTCTGAAGAAATCATCATGATTGCAAGACCCCGGTCGGCAAGATGAGCGATGAGATTGTGGATTTCAGATTTTGAGGCTACGTCGATTCCTCGAGTGGGTTCGTCAAGGATTAAAAGTTTTGGAGTGACGGAAAGCCATTTGGCCAGGACCACCTTCTGCTGGTTTCCACCGCTCAAGCTGTACACCTTTGTCCTCAGATTCGGGGTTTTGATGTTAAGTTCCTGCACATGCCTTTCTGCTACCTCCTTTTCTCTCCTGACATCCACAATTCCCAGCCTTTTGAGCATCTCCTTGAGGACGGTGATAGAGATGTTGTAGGCTACACTTTGAATGGGAAAGAGCCCCTGGACCTTGCGATCCTCAGGAAGATAGGCAATACCATGCCGCATAGCCTCTTCAGGAGACTCAAATACCACCTCCCGACCATCAAAGACAATCCTGCCACTGTCGGGACGGAAAAGGCCAAAGATGGTCTGGGCCACATCCGTTCTCCCTGATCCCACAAGACCAAAAAATCCCAGGATTTCCCCCGGAAAGACATCGAAAGAAATGTCGAAAAAGCGAGGTCTTTTAGTGAGTTCCTGTACCGAAAGGATAGGGTGTTCTCTTCGAGAAACTTCTCGAGCGATTTCCTCTATCAGGAGTTTTCCTGCCATAAGTTCCACAATTTTTGCCCGATCAACACCACCAACGGGAAACTCCCCCTTAACCTCTCCATCCCGCATGACCGTCACCCGATCAGCGATACGGAAAATTTCCTCGAGGCGATGACTGATGTAGATGATGCCTACACCTCGATCTCGAAGCTTTCGGATGATGCCGAAAAGTCGCTCGGTCTCATGTTCGGTGAGAATTGCCGTGGGCTCATCGAAAATAATGACCTTCGCCTCGTACACCAAAGCCTTGGCAATGAGGACAAGCTGTTGCAAACCCACACTCAATTCGCCCATGGGCTCGCGCAAAAAATGGTGAGGGAGACCTAAAGAGGAAAAAAGCCGGCGAGCCTCTTCTTCTTCTCTTTTCCAATCAATGTTTCCCCAAGAAGTACGTATTTCTCTGCCCAAAAAGATGTTTTCAAGGACACTCAACTCACTGTACACCAAAGGCTCCTGGTAGACGGTGGAAATGCCCATTTCCTGAGCCTTACGTGGAGACTCAATGTGAACAGGTTGTCCCGCATAACGTATTTCTCCTCGGTCAGGGAGAAGAGCTCCAGAGACGATCTTGATGAGGGTACTCTTCCCCGCTCCATTCTCTCCCACCAGGGCATGAACTTCTCCAGGACGCAGAGTGAAGTCCACACCCTTTAGGGCCTGAACACCGCCAAAAGATTTAAAAATACTACGACACTCAAGAATATACTCCATCACTTTTCGCTCCCAAAAAGAAAAGCGCCCGCGAGCTCGCGGGCGCCTTAAGAATCAGAAGAACATGTACTGATCGATGTTTGAAGCATCGAAGACCTTTGGAGGCCCCAGAACAAGCATCCTGTCTTTGGCAATGTACCTGGGTTTGGTCTCAATCCCTGGAATCTCGTATTCCTTTCCATCCTCAAAGGCGTTCCCGTCAAGAATGTACTTGGCCGCCCATACCGTAAGGTATCCGAGATCGATAGGATTCCAGAGAACAAAGGACTTCACCGTACCACTCTTCACGTACTTGGCCATCATCGAGGGAACAGAAAGCCCTGTGGATACAATCTGCCCACTCTTCCCAGCCTGCTCGATGGCCTCTGCTACACCGGGAGCAGAAGTGCTGCACTGACCAATGACACCCTTGAGGTTCGGGAAAGCATTGATAAGGTCGAGCATGACGTTAATAGCCATCTGCACATCCTCTTCTGCGTAGCGGATGGTCACAAGCTTCATCTTAGGGTATTGGGCAAGGCGCTCAAGCTCGTAGGCAATCCAAATGTTCAAGTTCCAGGCAGTGGGACCACAGGAGACAATGGCAAACTCTCCCTCTTCGTTCATGGCCTTGGCAAGCTCATCCATAACGGTGTAGCCGATTTCATTTTGCAGAGCCTGATTGACGAAGAGATCCCGCACTTCCTGGGCACCATCGGTGTCACTGGTCATAACGAGAATGCCCTTCTCTTTGGCCTTCTTAAGAACTGGGGTGATAGCTGCCGGGTCGTTGGGGGCCACCGCTATGGCGTCGACGCCCTGAGTAATGAGATTGTCGATAATTTCGATCTGCTTGGCCACATCCGCCGTCACAGGGCCGGTATAGATGAACTCCACATCGAGATCCTGCGCCGCCTTTTTGCCACCTTCTTCCATAGCGTTGAAGTAAGGAATGCCGATGAGCTTTGGTACAAAGGCAATCTTGTACTTTGCTTCGGCCATGACTACCGAGAGGAGCAGTACCACAAGGACCACAAAGAGCACAACTACCAACTTCTTCATACCACATCCCTCCTCTTTCTTGATACTCTCATTGTAACGCGCTCCTTGAGGCCCTTCAAGAGGTACAAAAGGAAAAACAAGCGATCGTGCACCTCGGCTGTGCAAAAATCTACCGACGAAACAGAACTTCCGGCAAGAGCTCCTGGCGCTTTCTCCACATTACAGAACTCGCTCCCAAGAGAGGGCCCTACGTTCCCTTTGCCTCAACCGACAAAAACTCAGACCTTAAACCCGTTTTCCTGTCTATGCTGTCACCCCCGCGTGTGTCGCTTCACAAGATGCCCGGTAGACATCAGCATTGAACTTGCAGCCAGGATCTGGCCCGAGATAATCACCGCAATAAGCATACGCCCGAGCCCGACAACCTCCACATACTGCCTGAAATTCACAGACTCCGCAATGGCCACGGTAGAGCTCCCTCAAGCGCAGTTCTCGCAAGACCTTTGAAGTATCCCAAATTTCTTTAAGAGGTCTCTCGGGAAGACGCCCTACAGGGATAGGCATGAAGACACAAGGTGTAACCGTTCCATCAGGTTGCAGAGCACAGTAAGCCCTGCCTGCTCCACATCCCCCCACGTACTCTGCCCCCACTCTGGCCAGTTTCCCTTCTGCAACCGAGTAGTGTCCGGTGATGACAACACCCTCAGGGTTTTTCTCCACACACTTTCTTCCAAACTGAGGACTGGTACTGAAAACCTGGATTTTCTTTTCCATGAGGCAAGAATAGAGAATGTCAAGCGTTTCCTCCCTTTCCTCAGGACTCAGGTCGTCACTCCATATCCTCTTTCCCCTTCCTGTGGGGATGAAGTTGAAAACGTAGAAGCGATGCGCTCCGAGCTCCTTCACAAATCGATAGAGTTCAGGAAGATCTCTGAGGTTTTCTCGGGTTACAGTGGGAGCCACACCCACCATGAGTCCGACTTTCACTGCATTCTCAATACCCCGCACTGTCCTTGCCCAGAGTCCAGGAATACCCCGAAATCGATCGTGATACTCCGGATAGGAGCTTTCAAGACTCACCTCCACGTATTGAATTCCATGGTCTTTAAGTTTCTTGCACATTTCCTCCGTGAGTAGGGTACCATTTGTGGCTACCGAAAGGTAAATCTCTTTGGAGGCAGCGTACTGAGCTACCGTAAAGAACTCCGGGTCACAGAGGGGTTCTCCTCCCGAGAAAGCCAGAGTAGGCACAAAGTTCTCTTCAAGCTCATCGATGACCCGCAGACGGTCCGAAAGCAAAAGTTGCTCAGTTTTTGGACCCGCATTCTGGTAACAGTGGCGACATCGCAGGTTACAAAAGTTGGTGAAATTCCACACCACAAGCAAAGGACTGGCAAACTTTTGCGGTCTCGTAGCCCCATACTCTGCCACACTTCGGGCCAGGTTTATGGTAGCGCGGCGTATATTCCGGGATCCGAAAATCTCTCCGACCAGGTATTCCTTTTTCCAGCGGAGCAGAATCCTCAGGACATCAATGGCAAGATAGACCGGCATAAAGGTCAGAAACTCTAAAAAAGACAGACCCTTTCTGGGTTTACCATACCACATAAGGAGCTTTTCGAGTCTTACGCTACCGTCAGAAGTTTTCCGGGTTACCCAGCGGAAAATGGCCCGAACGATAAAGAGGTTCAAGTACCATCTCACCCGCTCAGGGTTCATAAGGTAGCGATTCATCCTCTCACCCCCTTCTTTTTATTTTATCAGGTTTTTGCAGTGGTTGAGCCAGAGAAGGTCTATTTATCTCCAAAAAATAAAAAGCCACCCCAAGAGGGGTGGCTTTTTGAGCACTCACTTTTCACACCCAGCCACGGAGCTTCATGGCTTCCACAACGCGGCTCACCGCAGTTACATATGCTCCAAGACGCATGTGAACACCATACTTTCTTGAGATCTCAAGGACAGTATGGTAGGCGGTGGTCATTTTCCTATCGAGACGCTCGAGAACCTCATCCTCCTCCCAGTAATACATGTAAAAGTTCTGCACCATCTCAAAGTACGACACCGTAACACCACCAGCATTGCAAAGGAAGTCAGGAATGACATGGACCCCTTTCTGGTGGAGAATGTTATCGGCTTCCGGTGTTGTAGGACCATTGGCGAGTTCGGCCACGATTTTGGCCTTAATCCGAGGAGCATTCTCAGCAGTAATGACATTCTCAAGGGCAGCAGGGATAAGGATATCAACCTCAAGCTCGAGGAGATCTTCATTCGAGATGCGTTGAACTCCAGGAAGGTTGACAACCGAGGAAGTCTCGCTCTTACACTTTAAGGCTTCTTCAGGGTCGATGCCCTGAGGATTGAAGATACCCCCTTTGCTATCGCTCACTGCCACAACTTTTGAGCCGAAAAGAGAACGGACAAGGCGCGCTGCATAGTACCCCGCGTTACCGTATCCCTGAATCGCCACTGTAGCTTTAGCAAGATCAATGTCGAGAACTTTGGCTGCTTCCCGGATGGCAACCATGCCCCCCCCAGGCTGTTGCTTTGTCCCGACCCTTGGAGCCACCAAGAGGAAGGGGCTTCCCGGTTATAACCCCAAACTGGTTCTTCCCGGCCATCTTAGAATACTCATCCATCATCCAGGCCATAATCTGAGGATTGGTGTACACATCAGGAGCAGGAACATCCTTATCGGGACCGATGAGGGTGTACACGGCACGAACATACTCACGGCTCAAACGTTCAAGCTCTCCCCGGGACATCTCCTTAGGGTTACAGATGACACCACCCTTGGCTCCTCCCAGAGGGAGATCCATAGCCGCACATTTCCAGGTCATCCAGGCAGCAAGAGCCCTCACGGTATCGATAGTCTCCTCGGGATGGAAGCGAATACCACCCTTTGTAGGACCCTTGGCATCGTTGTACTGCACACGGAATCCCTGGAAAACCTTGACAGACCCATCATCCATGCGTACCGGGAGGGCAACATGAATTTCTCGCATGGGAACCCTGAGAAACTGATGGACACCGGGATCAAGTTTCATAATTTGGGCACACTCATCAAGCTGAGCCTGAGCCATTTCAAAGGGGTTACGCTGAATCACGATGCTTCCTCCCTCCATTGGGCACTCCACGCCCGACTTTGAGGTAGAAGATATCTTAGAGGTCCATCGTTGGACAGAGAGGCGCCGTTGCCTGCTAACAGGTAGCGTATATCAACGAAGGACAAAGGTCAAGAAGACGTAGTTTTTACGCCAGGACATTGTTACCGGTTGCGTCAACAATCTTGTGTCATACATGTCAACTCTTCTCCTTTATCGTATTGTTTCCTCCTTGAAGCTCAAGAGTCCTCCCTCAAGAGAGCAACGAGGGAGCGCCCCCTCGGTGTACTCCTCGTTTCGCTCTATACCGACAAGGGAGAAGAGCTTCTCCTTTGCCTGAGGGTCGAGAAAACTTTATGGCCTTGCTTCCCCTTATGCTGATTATATGGGCGTGGTGGAATAGCCTGCCTAGACTTAAGCGACAAACAACGAGCCTCCCATAGGATCTCCCCATTCTTCAAAACTTTTGGCTATTGGTGAGTATAATACTCCCTCCTTTCATACCGGGCATTTATCAGCTGGGAAAAGAGTCAACTATGAATAATGGGGAGAGCAAAAGGTACCATGAATGAGCAGGGAATATACAGTTCTGACCGACTTATTGGTCACAGCTGAAACTACCTCCATAGAGGATTCCCCCCCTTCCCTCAGCCTGAAGTAGAAGAATGACATTTGTAGCCATGAGGTACACTGTCCTCCCTAGGTGTCTGTTCCTCTTTCAGAGATACCAAACTCTCCCGTGTACTGCCCAGAGCTTTTGAAGACTCTTCCCGTTTTCAAAGGCTTCTATCTTGGGAACCCACAGAGAAAACTCCTGGCCAGAGATTTGCCGATAACTGGGATAGGGGTAAGGATATGGATTTTCTCTATCTTCATCTCCTTGACCTCTTCCAAGATGAGCCGATTGAATGTATCGATCTCCTTTCCTACCGTAAAGTGCATGGTAATCTTGCTGTTGAGCATCTCCTCAAGGGCATGGGACTTTATCCCTATGGAGCAAAGGGTAAGTTCTCTGATCTTCCGGACGGAGAAAGAGGATTTCTTCCCTTTCCCCTCAAAGGCCAGAGCGAATGGCCTTTCGACTTTTCTCTTGGGCGATCTTTGGATACCTTAGATGAAGGGGGACTGAAGCAAGAAACAGAGATTCCTCTGGTGAGAGATTGTG
The DNA here is from genome assembly GCA_964426875.1 of uncultured Atribacterota bacterium. Classification (GTDB taxonomy): domain Bacteria; phylum Atribacterota; class Atribacteria; order Atribacterales; family Caldatribacteriaceae; genus Caldatribacterium. The sequence continues at coordinate 123,667 of CAYRSB010000002.1, read as the reverse complement.
GGTTCCGTTCAAGCTTTGGGAAGAGATTGAAGAGACGTGTCCTGAGGATCCTTCATGCAAACTGAGAAAGACTCCTTCAAGATATCCACACCGATAAAGAGACCGTACCTCCTATGGAAAACACCTCCAATACCTTCAAAGGAGAAGCAGGATCTCTTCCTACCCCTTCCTCCTTAGTTAGTGACACGAGCTTAAAGATTCCGACCTGTTCGGGTTGAGGAAACAGACCCTCTGACAGGCTTACGCAGTCCGGGTGAGGAACACGTTTTCCTGTTTCTTGGTCTGAACCCTCAAGACTTGAAATTACTTTACCGAAATCACCGGCAGGAAGGTGAGAACGCTTCTTTGGTCGTTTCGTCTCACTACCTCCCAGGCTTCTCTCTTCTCCCGGAGTTCTCTATCCTTGGCCTCCAGGACAGCAGTAAGAATATCCTTTCCCAAGCGGTGTATGGTTTCCCACAGCCTCGTTTCGAACTCCTAGAAGTTCATTCCTTGCTCCAGAAACATCAGAGATACCTCCAAGCCTCTTCTATCCTTGGTTGTGGGTTGTGGTTTTTCACAGAACTTTATACCACACACTGGATGGTGAGGTCTCTTCGTTCTTCCCAGGGATGAGGAGCCCCGTCAGAATCCCTGCGTATAAGTTTACACTGACATAATGTTTTGTGAAGCTTTGACTTCCCGAGCTCAACTCAATCTTTTATAATAGACAACCAAGAAGGGAGGAAGTTTATGAAGAAAACTTACAAGATCGGCGTTATTCCTGGAGATGGAACTGGACCGGAAGTCGTCGGAGAGGGACTCAAGGTTCTTGAAGCCGTGGCAAAGAAGGTAGGTTTTTCTTATGAGACCGTTGTGTACCCCTTCGGTGGAGAGCACTACAAAAAGACCGGGGAGACCCTGCCGGATTCAGCCCTTGAGGAGTTCAAGAAACTTGACGCCATCTACCTCGGTGCTATTGGCCACCCTGACGTAAAGCCGGGTATCCTTGAGCACGGGATTCTTCTGAGAATCCGCTTTGGACTCGACCAGTATATCAACCTCCGCCCAGTGAAGCTCTATCCGGGGGTATGGACCCCCATAAAAGATAAGGGACCGGAGGACATCGACTTCGTGGTGGTACGGGAAAATACCGAGGGCCTCTATGTGGGAACAGGGGGGTTCTTGCGAAAGGGTACACTGGATGAGGTGGCTATCCAGGTTTCCATAAATACGAGAAAAGGCGTTGAGCGATGTATTCGTTTCGCCTTTGAGTATGCCAAAAAGCGAAACAAAAAGAAAAAGGTTACCCTCTGTGGGAAAACGAACGTGCTAACTTATGCATTCGATCTCTGGGAACGAACCTTTTACGAGTTAGCTCGGGAATATCCCGACATTCAGACCGACTATGCCCATGTTGACGCCACTACCATGTGGATGGTGAAAAATCCCGAGTGGTTCGACGTCATCGTCACCGATAATATGTTCGGAGATATCATCACCGACCTCGGAGCCATGATTCAGGGAGGAATGGGCATCGCCGCCGGAGGCAACATCAATCCCCAGGGGGTCTCGATGTTTGAGCCCATTGGAGGTTCAGCTCCTAAGTACACGGGAATGCATGTCATCAATCCCTTGGCCGCCATCTGTGCCATGCAGATGCTCCTGGAAAACATCGGGGAAGAGGAAGCAGCACACCGAGTGGAAGATGCCATCATCCAGGCCCTGCAGAGCGGAAAAATCAAAAGTATGAGCGCCGGAAAAATGGGCCTCTCAACTCAGGAAGTAGGGGACCTTGTAGCCTCCTTGGTATGAAAAGTGAAACCCTCCCCACCTTTCTGGCTGGGAGAGCAACCAAAATAAATTTTTTTCTCAACACGTTGTGCAGTGATATACTATGACAAACGAAAGCAAAGGAGTGAGTTGTGTCATGAAAAAGGGATTTTCACGGACTTGGATTATTCCGGTTTTGCTGCTTTTCTTTGCTCCTCTCTTCTTGGGAGCCCTTATCGATGGATGTCGCCCTACCTGTCCAGCGTGTCCTACACCTACTTGCCCAGTATGTCCAACACCTACACCTACTTGCCCA
>CAYRSB010000002.1:29561-121499 GCA_964426875.1 uncultured Atribacterota bacterium | reverse complement strand
AGCGTGTCCTACACCTACTTGCCCAGTATGTCCAACACCTACACCTACTTGCCCAGTATGTCCAACACCTACACCTACTTGCCCAGTATGTCCAACACCTACACCTACTTGCCCAACCTGCCCAAGTTGGTAGTTAGCAGTTAGGCTACTCTAAGGGCCCTCCGCCTTCTTGAGTAGGAGGACGAGGTGCAGAGGGTTGGGGCTCGAGAGGGGCCCCACCCTCTTCTACAGGAGTGCCACCAGAGGAAATCCCAGGCTGCGGCACAACCCCTTGACCGGAGCGAAGGACAGGTTTCGGTTTGTTAGCCGCAATGAATCCCTGAACTTCTATCTCCACCAGGTTAAAATTATCGTACTTTCTTAGAGCACTATCCAGAACGTCAGCCACCTTTTGGGTTTCTACCCCTTCACGTCGAGCCTGCTCAAGGAGACCAGCAATCTTGCGAAGCTCTTTGGCGCCCAGATCTTTCTCCGTCACCTGCTTAAGCACTTCTTCTGTCCTTTCTGAGGAGACCCCTACCTCAAGAAAGGTTGCCAAAGTATCCACAAAACGCTCGGCCACCTTGGGGTTATTAGAGATTTTCTTGAGCACTTCAGCAAGAACTTCAGGGGGAACGGAAAGTTCCAAAGAAAAGGCGAGGTCCTCCAGCAAATTCTTCCTTCCCTGGATCCCCGTCTCCTCCAGAAGGCGTTGCGCTTTTTCAAGGGCTTCTCTTCTTTGCTTCAGCGCCAGAACGATACTGTCGGGAGCAGCACGTTTCACAAGGCCTTCCTTAAGCTTCTTCACAAGAAGCTCCTGAGGAAGCCCCTGAACGTTCTCAAAGATTTGCGTGACTCTCTCAAGAAGGTAGGCCTTATCTTCGGGAGAATATGAAGAACGGCTCACAAGGTCTTCAACTGTATCTAAAGCCCAAAGAGGAGTCACACAAAAAAAAAGGAAGACGAGGACAAGAAGAGAAACCTTTCTCACTGCTCTTCGCCATCAACCACAAGGATGGAGTTTACACTCCCAAAGCCATCGGCCACCATCCTAGTGGAGAGGGGATCCGGAACCCAATTCCCGTCGACCAAAAAACCATATTCATACTTGCCAGGCCGAAGTTGTAAGGTTAGGGTAAAACAATTCTCACTGACCCTCTCCATAGGGAGGGATTCCCACTCGGAGAAATCCCCCGCCACTGCCACGGTTTTGGGATTCCTTATAGCGCTGCAGAAAACAATCTTCACCCTCCGATATCCAAATAACTCAAGACGAGGATTCAAGGGAAGGTTCGTAGTGAGCATGAGGACAAAAAGAACTGCAGCCCCCAAGGCCACCACCCACCGTTTGTAGTGGCGATAGGAAGGTTTTGCCCTCTCTCTGATGCGCGCCATGACAAGAGGCGCAAGCTCACAGCGGGGTTCAACCCGCGGCAAACATTCAAGATACACTTCGAGTTTTTCCTTCTCCACTCTAACCCACCCAACTATACATACGAAGGAGGCACATCTTGAGTTTCAGGAAAATTCCTCTCCCAAAAGTTCTTTGAGCTTCCCTTTGGCTCGGTGAATGTACGTCTTGACCGTGCCCACGGGAAGATTGAGAATTTTAGCTATTTCTTCGTAAGGCAACTCCTCCACATAGTGAAGAACGATAACTTCTCGGAATTTAAGAGGAAGTTCTCCGATCGCCTTTGACAATCGCTCAAGAAGTTCTCCCTTAAGGATCCCCTCTTCTGGGTCCTTGCCATCTGCAAGAAAATCTCCAAATTCTCCTTCTTCCTCCCCCACCGGAGCATTGAGGGAGAGAAAAGAGCGAATTTTCTGTCGCCTGAAGTAGTCAAGGCAAACATTCCGGGCAATACGGTACATCCAGGTGGAAAACTCAAAAGAGCAATTGTAAGTCTGCAAGGCAAAAAAGGCCTTGACAAAGGCCTCCTGAGTTAGGTCCTCCGCCTCCTGGCGTTGTCGCACCAGACCGTAAATATAGTTGAAGATGGATTTTTCGTATCTTGCCACGAGAACTTCAAAGAGGTCCTTGTTGCCGTTAAGGACATCTTGGATGATTTCCCTATCACTCCGTTCCCGCATGGTACAGTCTCTACAGGACGTATTTCTTGAGCCACTCGATCCGGAACTGGACATTCTGAATGAGAGAAGATCCATCGGCCCATTGCGCCCCGGGGTACTTCCGGATGATCTCAAGATAGAGGTTGTAGGCCTCCAAATATCGACCGAGTTTCTCAAGACAAAGTCCCTTGTGGAAGAGAGCTGCCGGAGCGATGAGAATACCGTTGTACCAAGTCCCTTGAGGGTAGAGCCTCACACAGTCATCAAAGGCTTGTAAGGCTTCGGCAAACCGCCCTGCCTTGTACAGCGATGCTCCGGCAAAATACTGGGCATCGTCGGAGAGATCGGTTGCCGGATACAGGGCTACGTACTCCAAAAACTTTGCCGCCGCCCGGTGGTAAAACTCCATGCGGTAGAGGCAGTGGGCTGCAGAATAGAGGGCCCTTGGTGCCACCTCCCCCCCAGAATTCACGGCATTTTCGTAAGCAAAGAAGGCATCTGGAAAAGAGCCAAGGATATACAGGCAATCCCCCATCTCATACCAGGCACTTCCCACGAGCTCGCTATCCGGATACGTCTCAACAAGTCTCCGATACTCTATAATTGCCCGACTGTAATCCCGTAGCCCCTCGCCAAAGCACTTAGCCAAAAGATACTGGGCATCGTCGGCAAAGGGGTCCTCGGGAAACTGTCCCACAACCATTCCCAGAGATTCAATCGCTTCCCGATATCGACCAAGGTAAAAGAGCGAAGCTCCCCCAAGAAAGGTTACGCCGGCAGCAAGGGGGCTCGTCGGATAGGCAGAGAGAAAATCCTTTGCGCCCTCAAGTACTCGTTCATAAAAACCGAGCTCGTAAAGGGTAAAGAGATACTCCTTGAAATTCTCATCGCTGCGCTCCTTAAGGACAACCCTTCCCTCGGCGTTGACGCTTCTTGTTTCCCCATCGACAACCTCTACCTTCAGCACGGCACCGGTGTAGGAAGGGTGAGAAAAGAAAATGTAACAGTTGCCACTTGGAACGCCTTCAAGAAGGAATCGCCCATTTGCATCGGTAAGGGTACTCTTTCCTCCTCCCTCCACAAGTACTCCCTCTATGGGTCCGGTACTGCTCCATACCTCTCCGATTACACTACCCTGTCCTCCAACTCGGAAGCATCCGTAAAGTCCCAGGGCTACAAAAACTCCAAAAAGAAAGAAAAGCGCTCGCTTCACTGCTCCACCTTCCTTTCCACTCTCCTCAGAAGCGCCTCAACTTCCCTAAGTCTCCCAAAACCCTCCGGAGCATGAGCAAGAATAAAGCGCAGCTCCTCTCTCGCCCTTTCGTACTCTCTCTGTGCCTCAAACACTACCGCAAGCCAGTAACGAGTCTCAAGGTCTCCGGGATATCTCTCCAAAATTCTCGAGAGGACCAAGACTGCCTTTTCTCTCTCTCCCATCTTATACAATACATATCCCAAATGCAAAAGGTAGAGAGAATTTTCTGGCTGAAGCTCTAAAGCTCTGGTGAAACACTCCTTCGCTTTGTCCCACTCTCGAATCACACCACTTGCGCTGCGCAACTCAAAAACGTAACCCAAACGGAACCAATTGAAATGGTCCTCGGGGTGATTCTCGAGGTATTCCTCAAAGGCCGGAATGGCCCCCTGGGACATGCTGAAGGCTTTGCGGTATCTTCCTTGCGCAACGAGTAAGTTTCCCGCCTCCCAGTACGCATCGAGTATCCGTTCACCTCGTCGTATACACTCTTCAAAAAGGCTTAAGGCCTTTTCCACCTCGCCCTTCTCCTTAGCTACCAAAGCCTCGTCAAAGAGACCCTGAGCCCAAACGACATTTCCGACGAAAAGCACAAAAATGGCCAGAAGCAAAAATCTTCCTTTCATCGTCGGTCCACCAGAGCAAAGAGGAGGGCCCCCAGCCCTCCAAAGAGGAAATTCGGCATCCAGGCTGAAAGCCAAGGAGAGAGCACGTCTCCCCTACCCAGGGAGCGGAATATGGAAAGGAGCATGTAGTACACGAAGGCAAGAATAACGGTGACAATAACTCCAAGAGTCTTCGTGTCCCTTGTCCTTTGTACCCCGAGGGGCATCCCCATGAGTACAAAAACCACAGCAGAAAAGGGAAGGGAGTACTTGAAGTGGTAAGCCACCTCGAATTTTTGAGTTTCGCTCCCTGCCTGCCTGAGAATGTCGATCTGCTTTTTGAGTTCTCGGGAAGACATCTCTTCAGGGCTGCGTTGCTTTTCAAAGAATTCTCGCAACTCTTCCTTCATGTCGATTGTCATCGAGGCAAATTCTACCTCCTCTTCCAAAGACCCATTTTCTCCATAGCGATGCAGCACTCCCTCTTCAAGGACCCATTGGTCCTCTACCCAACGGGCTCGCTGTGCGAGGATGACGTCTGGAAATTGCCTATTTTTCCCAAGTTCATAGATGATGACGTTCTTCATCTCCCAGGTTGTGGCATCGAGTTCGTTGACATAAAAGTATCTATTCTCCGCATCACGAAAGAAGACGTTTTGCTGAATCTTGGGGGGAGCCTTTTTGTAGACGTAATAACGAACCATGGTCTGAGCCTTGTGATTCGTTTCAGGAACCACAAAGTCATTAAGGAGGAATGAACCTATGGCCACAAGGAAAGCGAAGAGGATATAAGGCAAAAGGAAACGCCGTATACTCACTCCACTCGCCTCGATGGCAATGAGCTCACTGTCCCGACAGAGTCTCCCCATGTTGAGTTCCGCCGCCAGAAGTCCAGAAATCGGAAAGGTCATTACCATCTGTGCGGGGATGTAAAGGAGCAAGATTTCCAGAGTAATGAGGAAGGGAACCTTCTGATTCACGAAAAAGTCCATGAGCTCAAAGAGCGTCTGGACGAGCATAACAATAGTAACTGCTCCCACCCAGGTGAACATACCTAAGGCACTCTCTCGGGCAACGTAGCGATCCATTATTCTCAGAAACAACTTTTCTCACCTATCCCGCGCGTATTGTAGCAGCTTTCTTAGTCCCTTGCCAGAAAGAAGGTCTTTAACGCTTCACAAGGAGGAGAATACCCAGCGCAAGAACAAGGATGGGCAAAAAGGCTCTATGGACCCAGGGGGCAAAGGGGGTCCAGAGGGGAACAATGAATTGGGAAAGCCATAACGCCCCAACAATTATCAAAAACCAGGCTAAGACCTGACGGTTTGGCTCCTTACGGGGTTCTTGACTCCTGTCCTCGGTACTCTCTTCCTCCCTTGGTTCTCCAGGAATGATGATCCATGCTACAATGTATGCCAATATTGCCCCGCCTCCTACAAGAACGAGAAGCACAGCAATGATACGCACAATGGCCGGGTCGATACCAAAGTATTCGGCGATTCCCCCACAAACCCCTCCTAAAATTCTTTCTTTCCGGGAACGATAGAGCCTCTCCCCCATTTTTGCACCCCCTCTACAAGTGTCATAAGAGTACCCCAAGGGAGGCTGTTTTGCAAGTTTTTCTATGCCCCTGGTTTCACCACTACTTTGAGGTACGGTCCCCTCTGGATTTCTCGAAGCATTTCCGGTAACTCCTCAAGGGAAACAATCTTACTGATATAGGCACTCCCGTCAATTCTCCTTGAAGCCATGAGTTCCAGGCACATGCGGATATGGGAAGGCGCAGCACCGGAAGTCCCATGGATGAAAAGCTCTTTGTAATGTACGTTGTTACCATCGACTCCGAGGACGCTGTCCTCTTTAGGAAGGCCGCCAAAAAGGTTTATCCGGGCTCGAGGAGCAGCAAGAGAAAGTGCTTCTTCCTGAGCCTTCTTCGAGGAAGCAGCAACGATGACCACGTCAGGACCTATGCCATCTGTTTCAGAGAGGACGGCTTCCTTGAGGTCTTCCCTTGCAGGATTGATGTAGCGGTCGGCACCGAACTTCTGAGCAACTTCAAGCCGCGCCTCCTGGACTTCAGCAACAAGGATTTTCGTAGCTCCAAAGATTCGGGCCAAACCTATGTGCATGCATCCCACCGGTCCTGCACCGATGATGAGAACCCGTTCTCCCACCTTAACCTGGGAAAGCATCTGCCCGTTCAGGGCACAGGCCATGGGCTCAGAGATTGCCGCTTCTTCAAAAGAGAGAGTTTGGGAGAATTTAATGAGGTTGTCCCGACGCACTGCCTTCTCAGGAATTACCATGTACTCAGCAAATCCCCCTGGATAGAAGTACCCAAAGGCTTCAGTCCTCTCTTTGAAGGTGAGACAGAGATTGGTGAGATTCCTCCGGCAAAAGTAGCAGTATCCACAGGAAACAATAGGGTCAACGACCACGCATTCTCCGAGCTCGTGTCCCTCTACCTTCTTCCCCTTATCAACGATTATCCCGGCAATCTCATGGCCAATGACCTGAGGCGGCTTCACGCCCCGGTGTCCATGGTGGAAAATGCGCACATCTGTCCCACATATGGCACAGGCTTCAACTTTAAGGAGAATCTCCCCCTCGCCGATGGCAGGGAGAGAGCGCTCCTCAACCCGTATATCTTCCAGACCATAGAAAACGGCCGCTTTCATTTCCCTCACTCCTTCCTTCGACGAAGCGCAAGATAGTGCCTCTTGATGGCCTCGCCCAGAGGGCTTTTGTAAGGTATACCGCACACCTTCTCAAGGACGCAGGCCAGCCCTTCTTCCCGGAGCATCCTCTGGAGCTTTTTCGCCTCCTCATCGCCCTCCCAATCGTAGAGGAGTGCGGCAGCGCAAACAAGAGCAACGTTTTCAGGAAAGATACCTTCCTCAAGGCAGAGTTTAGCACTTCCTATAAGACGTTCCTGAGGCTCGAGTTTGCGCAAGGGATCCCGGGTGACACGGTGGACCGTGTCTTTGAGAAGGGGGTTACCAAAACGAATACGGATGTCCTTCCGAATCTCTTCGTGCTCTTGAGGGTCAAGGTCTCCAGAAAAACGGCAAAGAAGGGCTTTGGTGGTTTCGTCAAGGGCTCTCTCGAAGATCTCGCTTACCCAGGGATCTGCAAAACCCTCATAGACATAGGTGTATCCCCTAAGGTACCCCAGATACCCCAGGGCGGCATGTCCCAGGTTATGGGTGTAGAGCTTTCGGGCAAGTTCGGCCTCAAAGCTCTGTACCGGTTGCACACCGACAACCTCAAGAGCTTTCCCTCTCACCGCCTTAGCATCGTAGGGAAATTTGTGATAGGAATCAGCAACGACAAGGAGGGGATCTGCCTCTTTGGGAAAACTCTCCGGGGAGGGCACCATTCGGGCCACACTCACTCGCACGAAACCTACATTTTCCCCTGCCCAGCCTATGAGAGCAGCATCAAGATGCCTGGAAACCGCTTCCTTCAGGACATGATCAGCGCCTGAAGCGTTTTCACAGAGGTAGATATTGATAGGACAAGCATTTTTCTCTCTCCGCTTTTCGATCCCCAGGGCAATGCAGGGGCCAAGGGCGGGAAGATTTTGGATCCCCACAGCAGTTCCGGCAACCTCTGCTTCAGAAAAGGCTAAAGCCACGACTTCCAACTCGTCCGTATGAAGCGCCGTGATATCCCGAATTTCGAGGTTGACGATGGATTTTTTGTAGGCATCGAGGAGACGAAGGGGGTAGGACTTTCTTTCATTGAGGAGTTCTACTAAACTTTTCCGGGCTTCTACAAAAACCGTATGGTATCCTGCTTCAAAGAAGAGCTGCCCCATAAACCCCCGTCCGATATTCCCCGCACCAAACTGGATAGCCTTCGTCATCTTCTCATCCAGGTTCCCTTAGAGCTCTTCAAGCTCAAGCCCAAAGACCCGAGCAATCATCCGCAGGGAAGGGATTCTCTGCCCACTCACGAGGCACACATGGTGGGAGTAGAGTGCCTCAACGAGTCTATAACCATCCCGGACCTTTACCACCGCCCCGTTCTCGCAGTCCGACCCAGGATACTGAACATATCCCTCGAGATTTCCCTGGACAGCAACAATTTTGGAAAGCAAGGGGTGGAGTTTCACAATAGTTACCAGCCCTTCAGGAAGACGGGCATCGAGAGCAACAGCATTCTCATCCACAATTCTCAAGATTTTGGGGCGGACACACCATGAGGTAGCAAAGGGTCGGGGCAGTACCCCAAGATACCCGCAGTGGGCAAAAAGAAGGTGATTCTCCGGCTCAGAAACATCGGGAAATTTTTCAATGCGTTCGTGTTTCAAAGCGGCGTCACCCATAAGAAAAGGGTAAATATTGGTCATCATAAAGGGGACACGCAACGGGTACCAGATGAGGCATTCGGTAAGAAGAGAGAGAATATCGGCTTCGCAAGCCCAGAGAATGTCATGCCTTTCAAAGAGCATATTCCAGGCAAGGCACGGGGTAGTGTCAGAAAAAAAGGACTCATTGAGACAATTTATCCCTATACCCAGGACGTTTCCCTCCTTAGAGAGCTCGGAAGCCAGAACAAGATACATCTTCACCGCACTCAAGATGGACCTTTCTGAAACTCCCTCTGTGGGGAGATCCCAGTTCCACCACTCCTCTTTCGCCACCTCGTCAGGGATGCCTTTTGCCCGATGAGCAAGTTCTTTAAAGCTCCTTACCACCACTTTGATTCCGATTTTCTCCTCAATCCCCTTCCGGCACTCTTCCTCCCACCAGAAGAAACGCTTGAAAATTTCCGCCTGCATTCCTTCCCCCGGATTGTCTTGGAAAACCAAAAAAACTGCTCCTTGAGCCCTGCGACGAAAAGCAAAAGCCCGCAGTATCTCCTTGGTCAATTCAAGGGAACACGGAGTAAAAACCTCAATGCCTTGGGTTCTGAAGTATGTGGCAATCTCCCAGTCCCACATGTTCACTGTACCGAAGGGAGAGGTCACAAGAATGACGGGGAAACCCATTTCCCTTAAGTCCTTGGCTGCCCGATAAGCTTCTCCGATGACTTGGGGGAAAAGAAGGGCATCACAATCAGCAATCCTACTCCCCACCGGAACCGGGTCAAGGATTTCTGCTTCCTCGGACAAAAGCTCTCGGACCACATCGAGTTGTGTGCGATACTCTTCATCCATCCCGGAAGAAAAGTACAGAGGGGCAAGCCTTGCCTTCATAAGTCCTGTGCCTCCTTCAGGTCCTGGCGCTTCATACCCTGCGCCTCGTTAGGAATATTATAGGATATAATAGAAGAGAAGGAGGGATTGCCATGAGAAAAGTGCTTCTTTTGGTATTGTTCTCTCTGTGTTGCGCTTTTCCTGCGCAGGCCTTAGAGATTCGTTACCTGGGACACTCTGCTTTTCTTCTGACCTTCGAAAATGGATTGCGCCTTGTTCTCGACCCTTTCTCTCCTCGCACCGGATATCCGATCCCTCGCATTGACGCCGACATCCTCGTGAGTACCCATGAACACTTCGACCACTACAATCCGGACTTTTTAGGAAAGTCCGTTGAGGTTCTTTTAGGCACGAAGGGCAATGAAAAAGAGTGGAACCTCTTTGACCGTACCATACAGGGAGTGCATCTTTTTGCCCTCCCTTCATACCATGACCAGGAGGAAGGAAAGCTGCGAGGAAAAAACAGTATCGTGGTCATCGAGGGTGAGGACCTCCATCTTGCACACCTTGGGGACATAGGAGCACCACCAAGCGAAGACGTCATGGAGAGACTCAGGGGTGTTGACGTCCTTTTCATGCCGGTAGGCGGAAACTACACCATTCCCCTGGAGGAAGCCAAGGAGTTCATTGAGGTTTTGAGCCCCCGAGTTATTATTCCCATGCACTACAGAACCTCCATAACCCAAAACTGGCCCTTGGCATCGTGCGAAGAGTTCCTCTCCTGGGCAAAGGCGTGGAAAACCATCCTTAAAGGAGGCCTTATCATTCTCAAAAAAGAAGACCTCCCCTCTTCTACTGAAATCTGGGTACTCAAAAGTCCTCAAGAATAGAAGTAGCTCTATGCCCTTTCTGCTCCAAGCATGCGATTCGCGGCAATGACCCCAAGAAGAATCAATCCCCACAGAGCGCTGGCAAGATGCGAACTCAATCCTAAAAGGTTGAAACCGGTAGCCACAACCTGCAGAACAACGATGGATACCACCACTCCCGGAATACGCCCAAATCCTCCGGCCGGGTCCACACCCCCAAGAACACAGGCCAAAACGGTCAAGAGAAGGTAAGACTTTCCATAGTCTGCCTGAGCGGCGTTAAAACGGGAAATCATAACAAGACCAGCAATACCTGCAAGGAAGCTCGAAAGAAGATAGGTTTTAAAGAGTACACCACTGTTGTTAACTCCGGCAAAGAGTGTCGCCACGGGGTTTGACCCAAGGAGGTAAACATGTGTTCCAAAGCGAGTTCGAGCCAAAAGAATGTAGAGAAAGACCACCACCAGAGCAAAGATTACAAAGGGCATGGGAATACCAAGAACCGTTCCGTTCCCTAAGAAGAGAAAACTTTCCGGAAACCCGGCGATCACATACCCCCGAGTGAGGACCAAGGATACCCCTTCAATGAAGATCATGAGTCCCAAGGTAGCAATGATGGCCGGAACCGACACCCAGGCAATGAGAAGGCCCTTCAAAAGCCCAAGGAACAGAGTTAAAAGAAGACCAAAAAATAGAGCTTGCGGGACAGAAACACCGCTGCGGGTCATTAAGATTGCAGCCACCACTCCACAGAGATTGGCCGTAGAGATGATGGAAAGGTCAATACCTCCGGTAAGCATCGGTGTCATCTGTGCAAGGGTGAGGATACCCAAAAGGGGGAGCTGAAAGGCGATAGACTGGAGACTGTCAAAACCGAGGAGCCTACCCCTGGTGAGAATGCCCAGGAGGACGATTAAAAAACTTACCACTACAACAAGTACCAGAGCCTGCGTTTCTCTTCTATGCTGTGTGACCCTCATATACTCCTTCCTCTTCTTCTCTTCTTCTCAAGACTTTGCTGGTACGCACTGAGCGTTGCTGCAAGAACGATAATGAGCCCCATGATGACCTGATGCCAGTAGGCCGAAGCCTTCATAAGAATGAGGCCATTCTTAATGAAGGCGATGAAGAGCACCCCCAAAATGACTCCAAAAGGAGAGCCTGCTCCGCCGAAGACACTCGCGCCTCCAAGGATTGCAGCGGCCACGACGTCAAGCTCTCGCCCCACTATGGCATTTGGCTGGATTATCTGGTTGAGCGCCGCATGGACAAAACCGGCCAAACCTGAAAGTAACCCGATGTAGCAATAGACAAAAATTTGGATACGAAAGATGTCAAAGCCGGCTCTCCGGGCTGCTTCACTATTACCCCCCAGTGCGTAGACTTTCCGACCGATGGGAAGGTATTGCAAAATCACCCACGTTGCCACGGCAATGAGAAACCATATGACTGTAAAAATGGAGAGTCCATATTCTACACCCTTTCCTGAAAAAAGAGTTAGAACTTTCAGACGGGCAAATTCTCGAAAAGGAACGGGAAATCCATAAATCCACTTTCCCCGACTCACCACCATCAAAAACCCATAAAACACATTGAGACTCGAGATGGTGATGATAACGGGATGCACTCGAGTGCGGTTGACCAAAAAGGCATTGAAAGCTCCCAAGGCAACACCAATGGGGATGGGGATGAGGAAAGCCAAAAACACGTTCTCCACTGCGTAACGAGTCATAATGACTCCCATGATGTACTGCGCCACTGTAGCTATGGCAGTGAAAGATACGTCTATTCCCCCGGAAATAAGTACTACGAGTTCCCCAAGGGCAACAATACCGAGAAAGGAATTGTTTCGAAGGACATCAAAGAGGTTCTCGGCGGTGAGGAACTTGGGGTTGAGGAAGAAAAGGACCACGGAAAGGGCAATGACAACACCGGCAAGGTATACTTCAGATCTCCCTGAAATTCGCCGAAGCAATGGCTATCTCTCCTCTATCCCACAATTTCTTCCCGAAGCGCTTCCTCGGTAACTTCCTCTGCTTTATATTCCCGCACAATCCTGCCCTCGCGCATGACAAGAATCCGATGGCACACTTCAAGAACTTCGTGCTCTTCATCGGAAATAAAAAGGATGCTTATACCTCTCTTCTGGGAGAGTTCCCGAATGGTTTCATAGATACTCTCTTTGGCCGCTACATCGACTCCATGTGTCGGGGCATCAAGGATCAGAATCTTCGGAGCGGTGAGAATCCAACGAGAAAGGACAACCTTCTGCTGGTTCCCTCCGGAGAGAGAACGCGCCGGAGCATCAACTACCTGGGTCTTAATTCCAAAGTCTTTTACCGCCTTTTCTGCCACCGAAAACTTCACCGCGGGACGTAAGAACCCCCCACGGTTCACCAGAGAATCAAGGATGGTTACCACAATGTTATCGGCGATAGGCTGATCAAGAACAAGCCCCTGAAGGAGGCGGTTTTCCGGTACATATCCGATCCCATGACGAATGGCATCTCGATTGGATCGAAAAACCACTTCACGTCCGTCAAGGACGATTTTTCCCCGGTCGGGAGGATTAAGACCAAAAAGCGTCAGAGCAAGTTCGGTTCTCCCCGCTCCCCGAGGACCGATGAGACCAAGGATTTCCCCTTGATATAGGGAAAGGGTAACATCGTAGTACTCTCCTCTTCGGGTCAGCCCTTCAACCCGCAAGACTTCTCGAGCCTCTGAAAGAAAAGACAAAGAAGAACGCGCCGTGATTTCCTTCCCGGTCATAAGAAAAGAAAGCCTGCCCTTGGTGAGCTCCTCTTTCAAAAAGGTACCAATCTTGACCCCATCCTTTAAGACCGTTACCCGGTCGCTGATCTCAAGCACCTCATCAAGGCGATGGCTGATGAAAACTGTAGCTATTCCCTGAACCTTAAGCTCTCGAATGAAGCCAAAAAGACGCTGTACCTCCCGAAAAGTGAGAGAAGACGTAGGCTCATCAAGAATGATGAGCTTTGCCTGGCTTGCAATCGCCCTACAGATGGCCACAAGTTGTTGATCGGCAAAGGGAAGTCGCCCCACAATTTCCCTGGGATCGAGGTCAACTCCAAGCTTTTCAAGGACTTCCTTTGCCCGTCGCTCCATATCCGACCACGAGACCAAAGAACGTCGCTTCTCTATGTACTCATGGGAGAGAATGTTCTCCGCCACCGAGAGGTTGGGAAAAAGAGAGAGGTCCTGATGCACCACGTGAATTCCTCGGTGGAAGGAAAGGTAGGGATTCAGACGGGGAATTCTCTGTCCCTCAAGGTAGATCTCTGCACCCTCGTCAGGCTGCACAACCCCTGTGGCAACCTTCACAAGGGTACTCTTTCCAGAGCCGTTCTCACCCACCAAACCATGGACCTCACCCCGGAGAACGGAAAAATCTACGTCCCGGAGCGCCACCACTCCTCCATATCGCTTGGTAATATGCACAAGGTGAAGGACTTCTTCTCTCCCCGGCACTATACCACCTCAAAGAGATGCCGGGGTTCGAACCCCGGCATCTCTGTCATTCCCTGTTGCTCTCAGAACCCTAAAGCCTCTGCAGCTTCAGCAGTGGGCATGAGTTTAATCTGGTTCACGCTTATGACCTTACCCTCCACCTTTATGGGACCAAGACCCGGAATCTCCATACCTTCTTTGATTTCCACTCCATCGAGAATCTGCTTGGCGATGTAGACCATGGCATATCCGGCATCTTTGGGGTCCCAAAGTTGTGCCCAGTCAACAGCCCCGGTCTTAAGATACGGTGCAACAGTAGAGGGAATGGCACTTCCTACAACAATAATCTTGTCCTCCATCCCCTTTTCGGCCACAGCCTGGGCGGCACCGATCGGTCCGAGGCTTCCCCATCCAATGACCGCCTTAAACTGATCACCATAGGTGGTGATGAGGTCCAGAACAGCAGCCCGGGAATCCTCAACACTTTCGGCGGTAGGCAAACGAGAAGTGAGTTCCTTGAGGAATGGGTACTTCTCCTTGACGTACTCAAGAGCTACGTCTGCCCAGAAGTTGTGAAGTGGAACAGTTAAGCTACCCACCAGCATGACGAACCCTGCTGGATTCTCCGGAGTGTACTTTTCAAGTTCTCCCGATTCTTTGAGCTTCTCCACAATGGCATCGATAGGATTCCGACCGAATTGCACACTATCAATGGTTTCCACGTCCCAATCGATAGCCTCGGTTTCAAAAGGTGACTCATGCGTAATGACTACAGTGCCTTTCTCCCTCGCCTTGTTGAAGACTGGAACAAGAGCTTTGGCGTCATTGGGGACTACACAGACGGCATCTACACCCCGGGTGACGAGGTCCTCCACCATTTGCACTTGCGGTGCCGGGTCAGCCGTTGCCGGACCAGTGAGATATGCATTCACCCCGAGCTCCTTGGCTGCCTGTTCCACGCCTTCAGCCATGCGGTTGAACCAGGGAATTCCCGCAATCTTCACCACTACGGCAATTTCATAGGTCTTTGCTGAAGACACCGAAGTGAAAACGAGAAGCCCAACTAAGAGAAGCACCGAGAGAAACACTGAGCGTTTCATAAAATACCACCTCCAATGATTATTGTAGCAGAAATAAGGCAGAAGGAAAGACGGGAGAATCGAAAGAAATTACTTAGGAGGGTTTCCAAACCACACATCTATATATCGAAGAGCCTCGGAACGCACCAGGGAAGAAGAAAGGGGGTCTTCACAGTGGGAAAGTGCCCCCTCTACCAGACACACGAAATTCTCCGGAACAAGGAAATTGGGAATATCACGGATGAAGACCGTTCCAGGATACTTCTCACGGGCTACCTCATAGATCACTACCTGAGCGGTGGAAAAGGCGTCGATACAGCCTACATCGTTGACTTCTCCTTCATTGAGGGGATACACACCCTTGGCCATAGTCATTAACCCACAGCGCACATAAAGGAGTACTGCAGGACCGGGAATCTGTGAAAAGGAAAAGTGTCCCTCGGTATCGGTCAAAACCGTAGATACGGGACCATTTTCGTCACGGAGGATCACAAAGAGAGGACAAGAACCACAACTCTCGGGAAGAAGCACTTTCCCCGTGATTTTAGTATCTCCTCCCAAGCACCCTCCTTGCGGTACACCTCCACACCCTGAAATACCCAAGACCACGAGAATACTCATGATTCCAAAAAAGCCGAATGTTACCCTCAGAGACTGGCCCCCCTTTCTCAGGAAAAAATACCAGTCTTTGAGGGAAAAAGGCAATAGGAAATTCTTCCTATTAGTCACTCTATGGTGACATACCAGTTATTCTGCAAGGACCAGACGGAAAGAAACCGAGAGGTAGGATAGCAGTTATTCGCCCCATTCGTCTTCCCCGGGTCATGCACATAGATTGAGGAACCATCCATGCCCACAAGAACCATGGCGTGTTTGGCCCCCCGAGGATTCATATCGGAATAAACAGCAACAAGAACGGGCTTACCTTCTTCAAGGAGTCTACGCAGAACCCCAAGGTTTCCCATGCCGATTCTTGTGGGAACACCCTCTGCTTCGAGCCAGGCCCGGATCTGAAAGACGTTTGTATAGTCGCCATTATAACCGTTGATGGGTGAACCAAAACGGGCATTGAGCCATTCATTGGCTCGCATGATGTCTTCTTTCGTCGGCATCGTACCGAAATAGTAAGCCCGAATCATAGCTGCAGAAGCCACGCCGCAGTTTCGTGTTCTCGACCAGTCCCCTGGAGGAACCTGAGGAAGAAAGGGAACATCAAGGAGTATACGGTCGAAGTTTCTCTCGACAAAACGCTCCGAAGAAACCGAAACCTCGCTCTTAGGAGTGGTGAGATCCGTCGCACAACCGGAAGCAAAAACAAGAAGGGCGCTGCAGAGAAAGACAAAAATCGGAATCCGGCTCCTCATACTTACACCCCCTCAGGGACTCCCCTTGAGGGCGGGCGCCGGCCAACAAAAAAGGGACTTGGCAGCCCGGCCACCGTGGCACTTTTCGTGCTGTAGGTCCGTGGCTTTGCGCCCTCCCCTTTCGGAGAGTTTGCCCTTTCATTCCCTCCCGCTTTATTATATCGGAGAGAAACAGGAAAACTTTAGAGGGAAAAGTGGAGAGACAAAAAATTGATCCTGAAGGCGCAGGATATCAGAAAGTAATCCTCTCGTCCTTCACGTAGAGATACAGCCGAAGAGTGGGGTCCACCTCTTTCGGAATCCATCCCCGGAAAGTCCAAACGTACGATACGATACGCGCTCCCTTTTTGAGCTCCCGTTCGAGTTTCTCTTTCAGTGCCTCATTGACGTGCTCGAAAAGAAAGAGGGTGACAACATCAGCCGCTTTGAGATCCACCGAAAAGATGTTTCCAAAAACTATTCGGGCTTTCGGTCGTAAACCTGAAAAGAAAACCCGCATCCAGGCCACGCAAAAAAGCCAGGGGTTGAGTTCAATACCTACCGCTTTTGCCCGAAATTCTCGAACGGCACAAATGACAATTCTCCCGTCTCCACACCCCAGGTCATACACCACTTCCCCCGGGCGTACTTGAGCCATCTCGAGCATCCTTCGAACCCGCCGCATATCGGTAGGCTGCCAAGGGATGCCCCGAAAAAAGAGGGGGAAGACCCAGAAAAAGAAAAAGATTCCCAAAATTCCAAGAAGAAGACCTGCAACACTCATGGCCTTATGAAAGCCTCGGCGCGATACGAACTTCGCACAAAGGGACCGCTCGCTACTCCTAAGAATCCAAGACGAAGGGCATATCTGCGGTAGTACTCAAAAACCTCCGGCAACACGTATTCCGAAACGGGGAGATGTCGCATGGAAGGACGAAGGTACTGTCCAATGGTTACGATGTCACATCCCGAGTCTTTAAGGTCCTGCAAAACTTCCTCCACTTCCTTTTGCGTCTCTCCCAACCCCACCATGAACCCCGATTTTGTCAAAAGCGAAGGAAAACGTTCTTTCGCTCTTCTCAAAAGCTCAAGAGAACGAAAGTAGTCTGCCTGAGGCCGCACGAGGGGGTATAGGCGGGGAACAGTCTCCACGTTGTGATTCAGAACATCGGGGTGTACTGAAAGAACAACCTCCAAGGCCTTCCAATCCCCCAAAAAATCGGGGATAAGGAGTTCCACCGTGGCCTCGGGGAGAAACTTCCTTAGGGCTTCTACGGTTCTGACAAAGTGTTCCGCTCCTCCATCGGGAAGATCGTCTCTCGTTACCGAAGTGACGACTACATGTTCCAGATTGAGTTGTTTGGCTGCTTCTGCCACCCTCTTCGGCTCTTCAGGATCGGGGGGAAGAGGGTGTCCCTTTTGCACCGCACAGAAACGGCAGTTCCTGGTGCAGATATCACCAAGGATCAGAAAGGTTGCCGTTCCGCGGCGAAAACATTCCCCAATATTGGGACAGTGAGCACTCTCGCATACCGTATGCAGGGAGAGTTTTTGCAGAAGCCTTTGGACCTCTTCCCACTCTTCCTGAGGAGGGAAGCGCCGACGAATCCAAGAGGGAAGCTTACCCATGGCTTTCCTCCATGGGAAAACCGAATACCCCTCCAAACTCATGGGCCAAAAGATGTTTCATGTTCTCAAGGTCCTCTCTTCCAAGCTTTTCCCCCAAGACTTTCTGCAGAGACGTCACCCCAAAGCCTCGAATCCCACAGGGAATAATATACCGAAAAGGAGAAAGATCGTCACACACGTTCAGGGCAAAGCCGTGAAACGTCACCCAGTGCCGTACGGCTACACCGATAGCGGCAATCTTTTTCGGGCTCTTTTCTTCCACCCACACTCCGGTGTAGGGTGGAAAGCGGAAGGCCGCGATTCCAAAAATCTTCAGAAAGCGGATGAGAAGCTCCTCCAGGGCCCGCAAGAAAGCGTGGACGTCCTTTTGCCAGAAGCGAAGGTTCACAATGGGATATCCTACGATTTGACCGGGACCGTGATACGTTACATCTCCACCCCGCTCCACTTCATACACCTCTATGCCTCTTTGCACAAGTACCGCCTGGGGGTAAAGGAGGTGTTCTCTTTTCGCTCCCCTCCCCAGAGTTATAACCGGAGGATGTTCAAGAAGAAGAAAAACCCCAGGCACATTCCGGACGTAGACCTCTTCCACGAGTTTTCTTTGAAATTCCAAAGCCTCTCTGTAATCAACCTCTTGCAACACTCGATAGGGGAAAAGGGCGTCCTTAGAAGAAACTCGAAGCACAGCGGAATATTCTCTGTTTTGAGAGGTTGTAAAAGAAGAGAAAGGAGGTATGGGGATGCGCACCAAGGAAGAAATTGCCCGGGCACTCCAGAATTTCTCCTATATCAAGGAACCCATTATGACTTTCTTCATAACTTGTGACCTTTGCGGCCGAGATGCCGACTGGCATATCTCTCTTGGGCTCGATCATGAGCTCAACCTCTGTTACCTCTGTATGAGAAACGTTGAAGAGCACATGAAATCCCTCACTCAATATCAACGCGTATAACAAGAACCTCACGCGTATTCCTTCAGGACTTTCTGTCGATATTTCTCCGCATCAAGAGAGAGTAATTCTCTTTGTTCTTTCTCGCTTAACACATGCGGACTTCCGAAAAGGTGGGCAATGGTGGTGATTTTTGCCGCTTCCTCGAGAATCTGGGCCCGGTAGAAAGCCTCTTTGAGAGTGGTCCCCACAGTCACCGCTCCGTGATTTCGAAGAAGAATCGCCTCCGCCTTCTGGGCAGCACCCTGCACTGCCAAGGCCAGTTCTTCAGTACAGGGAAGGATATAGTCCAGGACGACAACCCGATGTATGAGGGCCACAAAATCGGGGAACATTGGTCGAACTTCTCCCCCTCCGCTCACTACTCCGATGACAAAGGGGGGATGAACGTGGACCACGGCATTCACATCCGGACGGGCAAGGTAGATGGCCCGGTGCATCGCTACTTCCGAAGAAGGCCGCCCTCCTTCTTTGGCAATCAGGGAAGAAATATGTACCTTGACATATCCTTCCGGGGGTACCTCCTCAAAAGAAAGACCACTGGGAGAAATGAGCATGTCTTCCCCACACCTTGCGCTAATGTTTCCTCCCGGCCCTACCACAAGGCCCACTTCAAGGATTTTTCGCCCGAAAAAAGCCAACTCCTGGCGAAGTTTATCTTCGTCCATGATTTTCCCTTCCTTTCCGTGGCCCTATTATATCGCAAAGAATTTCATCGATTCATCCACTCAGCACCATTTTCGACAAAGTCACTCTTGGCAAAATTGATGAATTCCAGGGCCAGGAAGGGATCAAAAATATAGCCACTCTGGCTCTGAATAAAACTCAAAGCCTCCTCATAAGGTCTTAAAAGAAAAGCTTCACACAATGCCACAACCCTGGAGAGAAAAGGAATTTCTTCTCCTTTTAGCCCTCGGGGAAGCCCTCTGCCATCCCACCGCTCGTGATGGGAGAGAATCGCCTCTGCCAGAGGGGAAAGGAGAGGGATGTTGCTGGCGATAAAGTACCCAGACTCGGTATGCTGGCGAATGAAGGTTTCACCCTCAAGATTCGACCCCCAACCTCTCTGAGCCAGAGCCACCACTCCCACATCGACAAAGCGAGCCAAAAGCACGAGGTGGTCCTCTTCTTCCTGCGAAAGATGCAACTTCCTTCCAAAGGAAGAGGCCAAACGCTCCATCTTTACAAGGTATACCTCTCCTTGAACTTCCTTGAGGATCTTTTCAAGAGTCTTCAGAATACTCTGGTACATGGTCTCTCTTTCAGAAAGCTTCACCCGATACATCCTTTCTTCTGCCTCTCGAACCAAACCCTCGGGATCCACAGGGGAGGATTCTCTGGTGGCCCAGCCTAAGGCGATGCTCACCGGGAGTGGAAACCCCTCCTCTCCGAGCCTCTTCTGCACCCTCTCACAGACATTCACAACAACCTGTGCATCGGCTCTGGGTAGGATGACGGCAAATTCGTCTCCTCCCCAGCGAGCTACAACATCGCTTTGCCGGCAAACTTCCCGGAAAACCTTGGCTACAAGCTTCAGGACCTTGTCTCCTTCTCCATGACCAAAGACATCATTGGTGATTTTAAGTCCGTTGAGATCCCCAATGATAACACTCAAGGGCAAAAAGCGAGTACCGCTCAAACGAGTAAGTTCCTCTTCAAAATACGCCCGGTTATAAAGCCCGGTCAGGGCATCCCGGAAACTGGCATAACGAATGGCCTCTTCGATCTTTTTTCTTTCGGTGATATCCCGAACGGTTACCACTACCCCCTGGACGAGAGGGTGTTCCAAGAGTATTCTGCCTACTGCCTCCACCACCTGGAAATTCCCATCACGATGACGGAGACGAAACTCTACCCGCTTAACTACTCCCTCCTTGCCCCTTAAAAAGGCCCTTTTTACCAAGCGCACGTCCTGAGAATGCACAAAGGTGAAAGCCAGGGTTCCTTGAAGTTCCTCAGGCCTGAAACCGGTAACGTTCTCCATCGAAGAGGTTGCAAAACGTACTCGTCCTTCCCGGTCAAGAACTACTACTCCATCGGAACTGTATTCCAGAAGAATCCGATAGTACATTTCACTCTTTTTGAGATCCTCTCGGGCCAGAACCTCACCGGTTACATCCTCCAGGGTTCCCTCATAAAACTCTCCTCCCACCAGGCGAGCGCTTTCCCGAAGGAAAAGAGGCACACCATCACTCCGTGCCCAGGTGCTTACAAGACCTCGAATTTCGCCTTGCTCTCTTAAAAGACGTTCAAAATACTCTAAGGTGAAAAGAGCATCCCTTCTGAAGAATCCAAGGCCCTGTTCTCTGAGTTCTGTAAGATTACTACAGCCGAAAAGCTCAACCATTCGGGAATTAGCCAGGAGTATTTCCCCTCCAAAGCGCGCCCGATAAACTCCCACCGGGACTCTTTCAAAGAGTTCCCGAAACCGGGTTTCACTTGCCCTGAGGTCCTCCTGGGCTTTTTCAATACTTGCCAGAAGGTCGTTTACCGCTTCCTGCAAAATCTGTAGCTCGTCCCCCCCTGAAGGGGAAAGACGAGGAGTAAAATCTCTCCTTATGCGAACATCCTCGAGAAAAGAGGCCACTGCAAGAATCCTCCGCACAACTGTCCTCCCCATAAAGAGGAAAAGGAAGAGAAACAGCAAGGCACTCCCCCCAAAGAGATGAAGAGAGAGGGCTCTCAGTGATTCTTGAGCCTTAAGGAAAACTACTCGTTCATAGGGAAAAGAAAGTTGCAACGCCCCATTTCCCTGAAGATAAGGGAAAAAGAGGGTAACGCCTTTCTCCCTGGGGGACAATTCTTCGACCCGCACAGTCTTTTCGGGAACCCCACTCACTTCTCCAAAGCGAAAAGAGAAACCGGAGAGTTCCTCCAAACGCCCGATGAATTCCTCATCGACAAGGCGACCGAAGAGAAGAAACCCCCGGGGTGGACCGGAAAGATTGCTTCTGAGAATACGGGAAAAGGCCACCATAAAGATCCCTTCAGAAGTTTTGAAAAAGCCACTCTTCACATCTTGCAAGTCCTGCGGCTTAAGAAGGTCAAAAATCTCCGGTGGGAAAGAGGGTAAAGGGAGACTCCCCTCTTCCCTTCTTCCAAAAAAGAGCGTTCCATCCTCCCGGAAAAAGCCCATAAAATGAAGACGAAGGTTGAGAAAGACGTCATCAGTACAGTTTACCTTGACGTACTCTGGATACATTCCTCCCACAAACTGGTACGTATCTTCCCAGAAAGACCAGTCAATGAGGCTACGCTCAAGGGTTTGCTTCTCACTCTCCACCAGAGCCAAAACTCTCTCGGCGCTTTTTGAAATATCGAGCTCTTCAAGAGAAAGAAAATCCTGGGTAAGAAAACGACGGGTCACAAAGAAGATGACAAAAAGAATGAATAGGATACTCCATACAATATAAGTTACCCGCCACCGCAACGACATTCTCTCTTCTCCCAAGGTTACCTTCTGCCTGAATTTTAGAAAGAATTCCCTCAAAAGTCAAAATCTCCAGGCAAGAAACCTTTGAGAAAAACCACTGCAAGCTCCGGCACCGTACACAACCGGGCACTGCCGGCTGCACAGCCTGTCGCCCAAGAACGTGTCCTTGACAGGCCTGGTATAATACAAAGAAGCCTTTGCACCGGAGCGTGAGAACATGTTCAAAGCGGTAATATTCGACATAGACGGAACCCTAACCGACACGAATACTCTTTTTCTTTGGGCGGTAAAAGAAGCCTATCGAGAAGTAACCAGAGAGAATAGACCGGAGGAATTCTTTATCTTCACCCTGGGAATTCCAAGCCCCGAAACGGTGAAAAAGCTAGGTATTCCGAAAGAACAGGCGGAATACTTTGTGCAGCGCTGGCAGGAGCTCATCAAAGAGGGCATGTCCCGGGTGAGTCTCTTTCCTGGGATGAGAGAGGTACTCGAAACCCTCCATGAAGAGGGCATACCTATGGCCATCGTCACTGCCAAGGTTCGTTCAGAAATGCCGTACCAGTTTGACCACCTGGGGCTGAATCACCTTTTTAGGGCCATCATCTGTGCCGAGGATGCTCCACGACCTAAACCCTACCCAGATCCTCTTCTTGTAGCCTGTACCGAGCTCTCAGTAGGGCCGAAGGAGGCCATTTTCGTGGGGGACAGCGTTTATGATATAACCGCCTCGCACCTTGCAGGCATGCCTTTTGCCCTGGCTTTGTGGGGTGCTTTGGAAAGGAAGAGGGTTTTGGCCATGCATCCCGACTTCGTGCTCCTTCGCCCTTCTGACCTTTTAAAGTTTCTGCGAAAGAGCCTCAAGGAGACGGCACAAGCATTCGCTTGAAGGCGAGGGCATTCTCAAACATCGGAACGTTGTTAAAGAGGCAAAAGACCTCTCGCTCAAGACCCTTTACAAAGTCACAAAGGAAAGAGAGGTCCTCATCACCGTAAAAGTAGTGGTAAGAACCCTTACCGTGAAGACGAAAGTAATAGATACCCCCCCACTGGGGTTCGGCTACGAAGGGATCAACCACATGCACAAGGTCAAGAGACTCACAAATGTCCCGTATCTCCTCTTTCCTCCATTTCCCACGGGGCTCCCAGGCCAAAATGCTCCCTTCCCGGGGAAAACGCTCGAAGAAGCGGGTGAGATTCCTCATGTTTTCCAAAGAAGGAGAAAAAGAAGGGGGACACTGGAAAACGATAACTCGAGCCCCGAGGACCTTTGCCATTTCCTGAGTGCGACGGGCACACTCCTCAACTTCGGGAGTTTCTCGAAAAAATCCGAGGCCTTCCGACCTAAAATGGAGAGGAAGCTTTGTTCGACGATAGGTAGGAGAGAGCACCGGATGAGTAATGCCCTGAAAAGCCTTCATGGTGAAGGTAAAATGGGGTGGTGCTTCTCTTGCCCAGTGAAAAAGAGTCTCTGAAGGCACAAAATCGTAGAAAGTCTTTTGTGCTTCCACAACATCAAAGAGTGCAAATATCTCGGCCCTCTTTTTGGGAAAGCCGCACACCCCAACTCGTATCATGGAATAAGAAGAATGGCCGAAGAAACCTTTCTCTCCCCGACGAGGTCTGAAGGAAGATTGAGGACCCTTCCCTCAAGGTAAAAGGTAGTTGACCCGCCCCCGTCAAGGTTCAAAGCATCACGCACATTGTAGCTTTGAAGCTCTTGCACCACTTCTTCAATCGTCATACCCACGCTGTGCCCTGGTCTTCGTCCATCGACAATCCAGAAGAGAATCCGCCCATCCTCCAAAGTCCCCGAAACAGCTCGGGGATGTCTTTTGGCCACGATATCAGGATTGAAATCCCCAAAAGGACCGGGCTGTCCCCCAGAGAAAAGAAGAGGTCCTCCACTTATGGCATATCGTACCCGGCGCCATTCTTCAAGTTGCTCAGGAGGAGAATAGAGGGTCATCTTCACCCGGATGTGGTCTCCAGGGAAGAAGGCTTGGCGAAGGGCCTGTCCGGCTTTGCCTCTCCCAAGAAGTACAAAACCGTCTTGGGGAATAGGAGTTTTCCCCGTTCCACCAAGACGCACTTCCTCTACCACTCCTCGTCGGACGATGACCTCTACTCCTTCCTGGGCAGGGGTCGTATCTCCAAAAAAGGCATCGTAAAAGACAACCTCGTTATCGTTATTCAAGCGATTGATCCCGTCAATCCCTACCTCTCCTTGTCCTCCCAAGGCCCGGCATTCAAGTCGAGTTTCCCCGATAACCACGTGGTTCTCGTCAGTTATACCCAGGGAGTACCATCCCTTCTGGGGTTCACTGAGGATTTTTCCCCCAACCATGAAAAGACCGATGGGGTCCCCATTCTCGATAAAGAAACTGGCATTCATGGCGAAGAGTGCCCCTCTTCTTTTAGCAATCTCGCTCGTCTTTTCTCGATCTACGACCCTATCTTTTGCCAGGGCCACTTCGAGACGAAAAGGTGCACCCTCAGGGTCAAAAAGGAGAGCCATGGTAAAGAAAGGGCCAGGGGGGAGGGCTTGCTCGGCTTGCTTCCCTTGGCGGGTAAAAACGGGGTATGAAGGGAATCCCTGCCGCTCAAGGCGGTTCTGTACCTCTTTGAGGCTCTCCTTTGGGTAAGGCCCCACTCGAACCTTAAAAAGCCCTCCTTCTTCGTGGAGAACAACACCGTAACCTAATTCTTTAAGCCATCCTGCTACCCGCTCTGCCCGCTCTTTGCTCTCATAAGCTCCTGCTTGAAGGAAAAAGGTCTCTCCCGGAGTAGAAGTAGGGGGCACAATGCTCTGCTTTTCGAGAGGGGAAAAGCCCCATTTCTTTACCACAAGCTCGAGGTGAGGATGAATTGATTTCCGCCGCTCAAAGCGGATGGTGCCCAAGGCGTAATTTTTGAGGGTCTCCTTTATGATGACAAATTCCTGAGTGGTCAAGGCTCTTCTAGGAAAGACCCTTCCTGAGACATCTCCCCGAATAAGGGGTGGTTCCAGAGAAGCAGCAAGGAGAATCCATCGTTTCTCTTCATCACTCAAATCCTCGATATCCTTAAAAACCGTATTCGTGGTGTCAACAAAAGAGAGAAGATCGTCGTACGATAAAACTTGAAGCATGGTTTTTATCGCCTCAAAACGAAGTACCGGGTCTGTCTTTTTCTTGCCCGAAGGAAGGGGCCAAGAGATACCCAAAATGTTTGAGAGTGACTGCAGAAAGTCACCCCAGGCAACCGGGGTAGGCTGGGCGAAAACCTCGCAAGACAGACTCAGCACAAAAAGAAAGACACAAAGGAAAAGGAACACCTTCTTTTTCACCTCAGACCCCCCATCACTGAGACGCTTTTCTCTTTACATGTCGCTCTTTAAGCTCTTCCATAACCTCACCATAGGTGAGGCCTTCCTCCTCTAAAAGGACGAGAAGGTGATAGAGGAGATCGGCCACTTCGTAACGAAGGTGGTCTTTTTTTGTCTCTCCTCCCTCAAGGGAGGCCAAAAGAACTTCAATTGTCTCCTCAGCCACTTTCCGAAGGATTTTCTCCCTGCCCTCGACGAGAAGCTTTGCCGTGTAAGAAGAAGGAGAGGGATTCTGTGCTCTCTCCTTTATAACCGAGGAAAGCTCTTCAAGAAAGGCCGAAAGGGCATAGGGGGGATATCCCTCTGAAGGAGAAGAAAGGCCACTTTCGGTGAGTAGGTGATGGAAACAGGAGAAAAATCCCGTGTGGCAGGCTACTCCCTCCTGTCTCACCTGGATAAGAAGACAATCATGATCACAGTCCACATAGATCCCCTCCACATGCTGCACGTGACCGCTGGTTACTCCCTTGTTCCAGAGAGACTTTCGGCTCCGGCTATAGAACCAAGTGGTTTTGCTCTCCAGGGTTCTCCGGAGCGCCTCCTCATTCATGTAGGCCACCATGAGGACCCTGCCACTTTCAACATCTTGGATGACTGCCGGAATGAGCCCTCGTTCGTCGAAGGTGAGTTCCCCAAGAACATTCATCATTCTTCCATCCTTACCGGGATGCCCCTTTTGCGCAAAAAGGCTTTAGCCTCAGGAATGGTGTAATGGCGATAGTGGAAAATGGAGGCCACCAGTGCTGCATCGGCTTTCCCCTCTTGCAAAACAGCAGCCAAATGCTCAAGCTTTCCTGCTCCCCCAGAAGCAATAACCGGTATTTTCACCTTTTCGGCTATCTTCCGGGTGAGGCTGATATCATAGCCTGACTGTGTTCCATCAGCATCCATGCTGGTTAAAAGGATTTCGCCCGCTCCCAGCCTTTCCACCTGCTGGGCCCAGGCAATGGCGTCTTTCCCCGTGGGAGTACGACCACCATTGATGAATACTTCCCAGTAGCTTCGAGAAGTTATGCGATCCCAGGTTCGCCGCACGTCTATAGCTACCACCACACACTGACTTCCGAAGTGTTCAGCGAGCTCGGTGATGAGATTGGGATTCAAGACGGCCTGAGTGTTGATGGAAACCTTGTCTGCCCCGGCTTTGAGGAGCTTGCTCACATGTTCGACACTACCAATCCCTCCACCAACGGTGAAAGGAATGGTGAGGACCTCTGCCACCTTCTCAGCCACATGGATCATGATTTCTCTTTGCTCGTAAGAAGCGGTAATGTCGAGAAAAACCAATTCATCGGCACCTTCTTCCTCATACCTTTTAGCAAGCTCCACCGGATCCCCCACATCCCGGAGGTCCTCAAAATGGACTCCTTTGACCACTCGGCCTTCTTTCACATCAAGACAGGGAATAATTCGCTTGGCTAACATTTCACTCCCCCTGTATTTTCTTAAGGATTGCCTTAAAATTCAAAAGACCGGCGTACAGAACCTTTCCAAGGATGACCCCTTCGACACCCCGAATGCCTCGAATAAGGAAGATATCTTCCTCCCCCCTCACTCCACCAGCAACGATGATCGAAACACTGCTCTCTTCAAGGAACTCTCGAATCACCCCGGGATTAATCCCCTCAAGCGTTCCATCCCGAGATACGTCGGTGAAGATGAAACGAGAGACCCCTTTTTGAGAAAGACCTCGAGCAAGGTCGGCAGCCCGGAGAGGGGTTCTTTCAAGCCATCCGGAAACCACAAGCTCTCCATCCCGAACGTCAAGACTCACCGCGACTTTTTCTTTCCCAACCTCGAGCATCTTCTCAAAGGTCTGCGAATCCTTTACTACCACGCTCCCCACAACAACAAAAGCTGCTCCTGCCTCAATATATCTCGTGAAGACCGAAAGACTCCGGACCCCTCCACCAACCTGAACGGGAATGGTAACCCCCTTAATGATCCGCTCGATAGAAGAAAAATTTCTGGGTTCCCCAAAACGTGCCCCTTCAAGGTCTACCACGTGAAGCATCGGCGCTCCTTCTTCCTCCCATCGCCTGGCCACCAAAAGGGGGTCTTCGTGGTAGACTTCGACGCGATCGTAGTCACCCTGAGTGAGACGTACCACTCGCCCGGCAAAAAGGTCAATCGCTGGAATAAGAAGCATCGCCGTTGAGTTTCCTCACCCAGTTTTCCAGGAATTTCATGCCCCAAGTGGCACTCTTTTCAGGGTGGAATTGTACCCCCCAGAGGTTTCCCATGCTCACCACCACTGGGATGGTCACGTTGTAGTTACAGATTCCTACGATGCAGGATTCATCTTCAGGAAGGACATAGAAAGAATGAGCAAAATAGAAAAAACGCCCCTGGGGGATATTCTCGGTAAGCGGGGTGGGCCGCTTAAAGTAAATCCTGTTCCACCCCATATGGGGAATCTTCGTGGTGGGGGGGAGTTTCCGCACTTCCCCAGGAATAAGAGAGAGGCCTTTCTTTCTGGGGGCCTCCTGACTCCGCTCGAAAAAAAGCTGAAGTCCAAGACAAATACCGAGAATGGGTTTTCCATCCTCGAAAGCCTGACGAATCACCGGAATGAGTTGGCTTTTGTCCATGTTCTCCATAGCCTCTCCAAAAGACCCCACACCCGGAAGGATTACCGCTTCTGCCTTCTCGACGTCTTCGGAGCGGTTAGTAACGAGAACACTCCTCCCCAACCGCTCCAGGGCCTTAGAAACGCTGCGGAGATTGCCAATTCCGTAATCCACAATGGCTATCATGGCTACCCTCTCCTACAATACCCCCTTTGTTGACGGAAGAGTATCCCCTACTATTTGCGTTGCCTCAGAAAATGCCCGGCCAACGGCTTTGAAAAGCGCTTCGAGAGCGTGGTGAGCATTCTTACCCCACCATATTTTAGCATGGAGTGTAACATGCGCAAAAGAGGTAAAGGCCTTCAAAAACTCCTCAACGAGGGAAACTTCGAAATCCCCTACCCATAACCCCAAAGAGGAGGGCACATCATACACAAGGTATGCCCGGCTACCACAGTCCACGGCAGCCATCCCTAAAGCTTCATCCATAGGAATGAGTGCAAAACCAAAACGTCGAATCCCCCTTTTATCAGAAAGGCACTGAGAGAATGCCTCCCCCAAGACGATACCCACATCCTCTACTACATGATGATAATCCACGTGGGTATCTCCTCTGGCTTTCAGCGTCAGATCCCAACCGGCGTGAAAGGCCAAAGCCTCAAGAAGGTGGGGGAAAAAGGGGGCTCCAAGGTCAAGACTGAGGTGCCTCCCACCATCAATATTGAGGTATACCTCAATTTCCGTTTCCTTAGTCGTTCGCTGAATACGCGCTTCCCGAGCCAGTGTCATCACCCCTTCTTATTCTACAAGAAGCCTCTTCTCCCGTCGAGGGGACAGATAGGTAAGCCTCGCCTTTTGTTTTCTTGTAATTTTCCAAAAATAAGCCTGGAAAAACAATCCCGCGAAACCCCATTCAAAAATCAACTCGGATAATTTTCGGGGAGAGTCTTTCCCCCTCCCCTCTTCTGTGTTAAACTCAAAGAGAGAATAAGAGATGTGGGGGTATCGATGCATGGCCAGAGACATCAATTATTTTTTCGGCATTGGCAACCTCACCAAGGACCCCGAACTCCGGTATACCCCTCAGGGAACGCCTGTTTGTCGTTTCCGAATGGCCATGAATCGGCGCTATCAGGGTAAAAGTGGGCCAGTGGAGGAAGTTACGTATATCACCGTTGCCGCATGGTCGAAACTTGCCGAGGTCTGTGCCCGCTATCTCCACAAAGGAAGCAGGGTAGCCGTCGTGGGGGCTCTCCGTTCCAGCTCTTGGGAAGACCGAAACGGAGGAAAGCGTACTTCCTATGAAATTCGAGCCGAAAACATTCAATTCCTCAGCACCCCCAAAGGAGTCGTACCTTCTGAAGAAGAGGTCATTGATCTCTCCCCTGAAGCAGACGTAGAGAATCTCGGCACGTTCCCCGGTGAAGAGAGCGAAGGACCTCTTGGAGATCTTGAAGACATCCCGCTTGCAGATAATGAAGGCTCTGAAGAAGTTCCTTTTTAATATAGTCGCCTTTTTGGTCTTTCTTGGCTTCCTCTTCCCTGCTTTGGGTGAGGCCCAAACTACCGTTACGATTAACGGGCAACGTTTCACAAGCACAGCCCGTGTCGTAGCCCGGGATAAAACGGTATACATCGCTGTCGAAGACCTCTTTAAAGAAATCGGGGGGATAGCATACTATTCTCCCATCATGAAAAAGGTCAACCTCAAACTCGGGAGGATTTCCTTTGTTCTCTCCCTCGACAAGGGCGTAGCCGTCTCCGAGGACAAAGAAATTCCCCTCAACGGGAATGTCTTTGTGGAAGACAACAAGGTTTACGTAGCGCTTTCCTTTTTAGCAGAGCTCTTTGGATTCAAGGTTTCTACCAGGGGCGAAGAAGTCCCCTCGCCCTCTCCGAAAGAGGTTGTTCCTTCTCCCCGCCTTCTGGTCCCCCTTCTTTCCGGTGTTCGTTTCGCCTCATACGACACAGAAATGCGGACACGAATAACCTTTGACTTTCGAGGAAGAGTCCCCTCATTTTCCTCCCAGGTGGACCGAACCCAGAACACAGTAAGAATCCTCTTCCGAAATTGCAATCTTGGAGATGTTCCGGAAACCACCTCGGTCAACGATACTCGCATAAAAGAAATAACCCTAAAAAAGCAGAACGGGCAAATTGAGGCCATAATCTCTTTTAAAGAACCCGTCCAACTCAGGGAAGGAAAATTGGAGGGAGAAAATCCTCGAGCCTACTTTGACCTCGTAAGCCTTGTGGAAGTCACCACTGCCTCCACTTTCCCTCCCGGTCCCTCCCCTTTACCGTCTCCCTCTTTAGGTACTCCTTCCCCCTTACCCTCGCCTCTCTTGGTGAGCCCCTCTCCCGAGATCATCAACCCAAAAGCAGTCGTTCTTGACCCAGGTCACGGAGGAAAGGACCCGGGGTGCATCCATAACGGACACGAGGAAAAGGCGATTGTTCTTCAGATTGCCAAGAAAGTCAAGGGTCTCCTTGAAACCAGAGGGTATGAAGTGTACATGACGCGGAACGACGATACATATCCATCTCTCGATGATCGATATAACCTTGCCAACAGCAAAAATCCCTTTGTCTTTGTGAGTATTCACTGCAATGCCTGTCCCAACCCTAAGGCGGATGGGGTTGAAGCATTTTTAGGAGGAGCAAAACCCCGAGGTGAAGGAGCTTTAGATGTAGCCAATCGGGAGAACGCCTCCTTCGGAAGGGAAGAGGTAGAGAAGCGCCTTAACCCCCAAAAACTCAACTCTGTCTACACCTCAGCATATTACGGCAAAAGCCGCGAGGCCAGTGCCGAACTCGGAAGGCTCCTTCTTGACAAGATTTCCTCCGCCACCGGACAGACTTCTCGGGGTCTTAAAGAGGCTCCTTTGGTGGTTCTCGGGCATATGTACTACCCGGCATGTCTGGTGGAAGTTGGATTCTTGAGTAATCCCAATGAGGCTAAAAAACTCGCTTCAAGTTCTTTCCAGGATCGTATTGCCAAGGGCATTGCCGAAGCAATAGAGGCCTTTGCCAAAAGTCCGGTGCTTGAAAAACTACTCAAAGGAGACTGAGGATGGGAGAGTTTCGCTATCAAAGAAAAAAGAAAAAGAAATCCTCCTTTCCTTGGCAAGCTCTCCTTTATATCTTTTTGGGAGTACTGCTCTTTTTTGGTGTAGTTTACGGGGGGGAAATACTTTTGCGGCTTTTCCGACCAACGTCTCCCACTCCTTCTCCCTCCGGAGGAATCCTTTTGCCTCCCAAAGAAGAAATGGAGGTCACGGTGTACTTTGCCAATCCTGACTTTACGGCCCTTGTGGGGGAAAAGCGACGTATTCCAAACGATGAACGACGACTCGAACGAGTGATCGGAGAACTTCTGAAAGGACCAAACGATAAAAATCTTTTCAACGCTCTGCCCCAAGGAACCCGCCTCAATGCAGTTTTCGTGGAGGAGAAAATCGCCTATGTGGACCTCTCGGTCGAAATGGCCAAAAATCAGTCAGGAGGAACTTCTCAGGAGTTCTTGAGCGTATACGCCATTGTGGATACCCTCACCGCCTTCCCGGGCATCGAAAAAGTGAAAATACTCATCGACGGAAAAGAAACCCAGACTCTCTGTGGTCACATCGACATCTCAGAACCTCTACAAAGGGATGAGCGAATCATTGCAAAGGTTCAATAGTTTTCAAGAATTAGGACGATACCTCAAGGAGAGGACGCTTATGCGAAGCGATGGACGAAGACCTGACGAGTTGCGGCCGATCACCGTCGTGCGAAATTATCTGAAATACGCCGAGGGTTCCGTGTTCGTCGAGGCAGGGAATAACCGCATCATCTGTGCCATATCTTTTGAGGACAGGGTCCCACCCTTCTTGCGCAACACCGGTCAAGGATGGATCACTGCCGAATACGCCATGCTTCCTCGGGCTACTACCACCCGCAACATTCGCGAGGCGGTAAAGGGGCAAGTTGGCGGACGAACCCACGAAATCCAGCGTCTCATCGGAAGGGCCCTTCGCTCCGTGGTCAACCTTGAGAAACTGGGAGAGCGTACAATCCTTGTGGACTGTGATGTTATTCAGGCCGATGGGGGGACAAGAACCTTAGCCATTACCGGTTCCTTCATAGCTCTTGCAGACGCTTTGTGGAACCTTCTCGAGCAGGGAATCCTCTCAGAGCGAGGCCTTGTCCGGGATTACCTTGCTGCAGTCAGTGTGGGAGTGGTGAATGGGGAAATGCTCCTTGACCTCAACTTTGAGGAAGATTCCAACGCTCAAGTCGACATGAACATTGTGATGACGGGAAGTGGAAGGTTTGTGGAGGTACAGGGTACCGCCGAAAAGGAACCCTTTTCCCGAGAGACCTTGAATGCCCTCTTGAACCTGGGACAAAAAGGAATCCAGGAAATTCTTGCTCTGGAGCGAAAAATCCTTGAGCGGGGTCTACCGTGAAGTCCACGCTCTACGTAGTGACCAGGAATCAGGGCAAACTCACCGAGATAGGAGAAATCCTTTTTCCTTTCCACATCAAAGTCCAGAGCATCTTCGAAGTCATACTCGAAGACGATATAGAGGAGACAGGGGCGACCTATGCAGAAAACGCCCTGCTCAAGGCTCGCTTTGGCTTCTCCCGGACCGGACTCGTCTGTGCAGGGGAAGATTCAGGCCTTGAGGTCGATGCTCTGGATGGCCTTCCTGGAGTACATTCAGCTCGCTTCGGAGGTCAAGGACTCTCTTCCCAAGAGCGCAACGAACTTCTCCTGAGAAGACTCGAAGGTGTGCCCCTTGAGAACCGGACTGCCCGCTTTGTGTGTGTCGTGGCCCTGGTGTGGCCGGGAGGAGAAGAGGTATTCGAAGGTACATGTGAGGGATGGATAGCCGAGAAAGCTCGGGGAAATAAAGGCTTCGGATACGACCCTGTTTTCGTCTTCCCTCCCTATGAGAAGACCTTTGCCGAACTCGGCCCGGCAATGAAAAACCGGGTCAGCCACCGGGCCATAGCCTTCAGAAAGTGCGCGATGTTCCTCAAAGAAAAGGTCTTCAAAGACCGTACGTAGCAGCAAGCTCTCGAAGAGCCTCTTCGTACACTGCAAGGTCCTGTGGTGTGAAAAGGACAAAAACGACCTCCTCAAGAGACGTACCGGGATGTTCCTGTAGATAGTCAATCACTGCCCGCAGAGCGATGCGGGAGGCTTCCCTTATGGGATACCCGTAGGCTCCGGTACTTATGGATGGAAAGGACGCCGAGCGAAGCTTCTTCTCTTCGGCCAGTGCCAGACTCGAAAGGTAGGCACTTCGCAAAAGCTCCGGCTCTCCTTCTTTTCCCCCTCGATATACCGGTCCCACTGCATGAATGACATAACGGGCCTTGAGATTGCCTCCACTTGTTATCACCGCTTTCCCCGTAGGGCAGCCCCCAATCTTTTGACACTCCTCGGCAATTTTGGGTCCTCCGGCCCGATGGATGGCTCCATCCACTCCTCCCCCACCGGCCAGTCGGGGATTGGCTGCATTCACGATGGCGTCTGTTTCCTGCCTGGTGATATCTCCCTGGATGAGAGAAATCCTTGCCTTGCCTACCTTGACTTCCATACTCTCACCCCCATTCCACTTTAGGAAAGAAGGACGGGTACGTCAAGTTCCTCAAGACACTTAACGTAGTCCTCTTTCTTTTCACTCTGGGCCTCTCTATCCGACGATAGAAGGTGCCTCGGGAATGTTTTTTCAAGGTAGAGAGAGGAAGGATACCCTAAAGGTTGAAGAATGCTCCTCAAGAAAGAAGATAGCTTCATGTTGATCGGACACACTAAATGGGGTACCACGCTACGATAAATTTGCGCTAACACCGAACCCGTATACAGCCTCTTTCTCCCACTGGACTTCTCTCAAAGAGTTCCTCTAACACCTCGCCTGATCCCCTTCCCAATTCTCCCCTGCTGAGTTCTTGCCTCATTCTCTTGGTGCTTCCTTGATCTGAAAAGAAACCTCCACGCACTCTTGAGTCTCTTGTGGGGGGTCTTGGGTGTATTGTAGAACCTCTTATGCACCCTCCCCTTCTTGTCTTTGGCCTTCCCCAGAAGTTATCAAGGAGATCGGAAACCCCATAAATCTCATTCCACAAAATCATCTCTTCCTCGCTGACTTCGGAAATATCCCACCAGTTTCCTGACTGTATCACCCCTTTTTGTTCCACATGAGCATGGTCGTTTTTCTTGCAGGATCTTGACCGGGTCAGTTTCCCTTTCACCCTCTACCAGGTCAAAGAGCACCTTCAAAATTGTGGTTGTCAGGATGGTACTGTCAAACTGGAATGGGGATTCTCCCTGGGCTCTTTGACCCATCTCTTGAAAACTCCCAAGATTTTCCCCACCTCTACTACCCTTACTATCCATTGACTCAAAAGATTGGTGTCAATGGCAGTTATGGCAAGGGATGAGGAGAGGGTAATTGCCTGACCACGAGTTTCCATGTTCCCAAAAAGACCCCTTTGGTCTCGGCAAGGACTTTAGGGTCATACCAAGAGAGACACCCGTCTTTCCAGAGCTCTTTCATACATAGGGATCCTCCAAGTTCAAAAACATCTCCTTAGATCTTGGGGTATTCAAAGGAGTTCTTTCTCTTCACATATCTTTCCCCTAACTCCATATCAAACCCCTTGGGCATTTTTCCCTCCCGAGTGGTGTTTTTTTCTCAAGAGGTAGTATATCTTTCACGGACATTTTCCATTATCTAATGCATCCTCTTTTCGAAATGGCCTGTAATGGGTACAATGTAGCCATGCAGGAGAAAACCGCGCTTGTCATCGGCGGAACAGGACATATTGGAAGCTACCTCGTCCCAAGGCTTGTGACCTCAGGATACAGGGTATGGGTTTTTGCCCGGGGGACAACGAATCCCTATCCTTCCTCGCCGCTTTGGGCCAAGGTAAACACAATCCGGGGAGAACGGGAAAAAGAGGAAAAGAGTGGCCTCTTGGGAGAGCGTATACGCCACGTACGACCCGACATCATCGTGGACCTCATCGCCTTTGAGCCGGAAAGCGCCGCATTCCTTGCCGACCTTCTCTCGGGGACAGAAACGCATCTTCTTGTATGTAGTACAGCCTGGGTCTATGGAAAAACGAGGACCATCCCCACCAGAGAAGAGGCTTTCCGTTTCCCGGAGAACGACTACGCTCAAAGGAAGGTCCTCATTGAAAACACGCTCTTTTCAGCTGCTCAAAAGGGTAAACTCATGGTAACGATTGTTCGCCCTACCCACATCACCGGTCCAGGGAAGCCTTTCATCACACCTTTCGGAGACAATAATCCTGAAACTCTTCAGAAAATCCTCAACGGGGAAGAAATCTTCCTTCTTGATGGGGGACTCAGCACCCTGCATCACGTGCATCCCCGGGATGTCGCCGATCTTTTCTTTGCTGCTCTCTCGAACCCCAAGGCCTCTCAGGGGGAGGCCTTCAACTGTGGCGCACAGTACGCCATGACCTTCTTTGGTCTTGGAGAATTTCTGGCTTGCTCCTTTGGGAAACCTTTTCGTTTTCGCTCCATTTCCCTGGAAGAGTACACTGCCCGGTTCGGATACCCTGAAATGGCCGCGCTCCACGTCCGTCAAGGGTGTTGCGTATCCATGGAAAAGGCGCGTAAAGTCCTGGATTTTGTTCCCCAATATACTCCCGAAGGAGCAGTCCTTGAAGCTATGTACGATCTGATTGCTCGAGGCATCCTGCAGGTGAAGAACAAATGAGCATCTTCAAGGATTGTGATATTCGGGGTATTGTCCCTGAGGAAATCAACGAAGAAA
Organism: uncultured Atribacterota bacterium; assembly: GCA_964426875.1. Classification (GTDB taxonomy): domain Bacteria; phylum Atribacterota; class Atribacteria; order Atribacterales; family Caldatribacteriaceae; genus Caldatribacterium. The sequence continues at coordinate 85,940 of CAYRSB010000002.1, read as the reverse complement.
TTACCTATGCCATTGGCCGGGCTTTTGGCTCCTTTTTTCCCGAAGGGGAACTCCTTGTGGTAGGAGGAGACGTACGCCTCCACACCCCTGCCTTGAAAGAGGCCCTCATCGAGGGGTTGCGGGAAAGCGGGGAAAATGTGGCGGACTTAGGCACTGTCCCCACGCCTCTTTTCTACTTTGCCATAGACCATCTTAAGGCATCGGCCGGCGTTATGATCACCGCTTCACACAATCCCCCTCAGTACAACGGCTGCAAAATCGGTTTTGCCGACCGTCCTCCTTCGCCTTCCGATTTTGCCCTACTTGCCCGGAAAATAGAGGCAAAGGACTTCCGTAGAGCTTGGCAAGGACGCCTCGAAAGAAGAAATCTTGAAGAAGAGTACCTTGCCTTCCTCTCTTCTTCTCTTTCTCGACCCTACCGGCCGCTTAATGTCGTGGTCGACTGCGGTAACGGGTGTTACTCTCTCCTTGCTCCACGATTCCTTGAATCCCTGAGATACAGGGTTACACCACTTTTCTGTACTTTTGACGGTTCTTTCCCCAACCGTCCCCCCAACCCCGCCCAGGCGAAAAACCTTGTAGCTTTGAGTAATAAGGTCAGAGAACTTAAAGCCGATGTGGGTGTGGCATTTGATGGGGATGGTGACCGGGTTGTTTTCGTAGCTGACGATGGAACTGTGCTTGAAGGCGAAAAGGGTATGATTTTCTTTATCCGCTACCATTTTGCTCGTTTTCCTGGGGAAAAGAAATTCGTTTACGACCTTAAGTGTTCCTCGGTTATCCCCGAAGAGATACGCAAAGCAGGGGGTATTCCCATCCCTGAGCGTTCAGGACACACCTACATCAAAAAGAGACTCATCGAGGAAAAGGCTATCATGGCTGGGGAGATAAGTGGCCACTACTTTTTCGGGGAACTCCGCCGGGATGACGGGCTCTATGCCGCCGCCCTCTTCCTCCACCTTTTAAGTGAAAGCACCACTCCTCTCTCCCAAACCATTGCTTCCTTTCCCAAAAATTACACCACTCCAGACATTCGCATTCCCATAAAGGGTCGGGAGAATCTCCTCGCGCTCCTTGAAGAAAAGGTACAAGGTGGAACCGTTTCAAAAATCGATGGCCTCAGGGTAGAATGGGAAGACGGATGGGCTCTCATTCGAAAGTCGGTCACTGAGCCGGTCTACACCTTGCGCTTTGAGGGAAAGAGAGGAGACGTTCTGTCTCTCCTTGTCCATCGCTTACTGAGGGCATTTCCCGAGATAGAACAGGAAGTCCTTGCCAAAATTCACCCATAGCCTAAGTCCGATGAAATAAGGCTTTCTCGATTCTCTGCAGGGCGAAAACAACAAGTGGCCCCACAACAACAGCACTTCCTGCCTGAATAAAGTTACCCGGAAGTTCTGCAAAAGCAGCACCAAGACCATAAAGGAAAACCTCTACCAAGAAATACCCTGCAATCATCTCAAGGCCACCCAGGATGCATCCCAAAAGACGTCGGATATTGCTCTTTTCTCCTGAGGCAAGAAGGCCAACAATGAGTCCTTCAATCCCTTTGATGAGGAGAGTGAATGGTGCCCAGTGAGCGTAGCCGGTCAAAATATCGGCAAGAGCCGAACCCACTCCCCCGGCAAGGGCTCCAATTCTCGCTCCAAAGAGGATAGCAAAAACAAAAATGAGAGTATCCCCTAAATTGATGTATCCTCGAGTTTGCGGGATGGGAACCTGAACACTCATTGTGGCAAAAGCCACAAGAGCGATTCCCAAGGCTCCGAAAACGAGTGTTCGCATTCTTTCGTGCACCACTATCACCCCTTATTGCCTTGAATTATAAGGAGGAGGAAGAGCCGTGTCAATTACCACAAATACTAAACGACAGAGCGAGATTGAGACAAAATAAACTTCTCAGGTCAGGAACGGTACTCGTTGACCGTTTCAAAAAGGGCAAGGAGATTCTCCACCGGGATTTGGGCCTGGACGTTGTGGACGGTGGCAAAAACGAATCCCCCACCCTTTCTGAAAATTTCAACGAGTCGACGTACCTCCTCTTTGACCTCCTCGGGGGTCCCAAAAGGCAGAGTCCTTTGGGTGTTCACCCCCCCACCCCAGAAGACAAAACGGTCACCGAACTCCTCCTTAAGGGTTTTGGGGTCCATAGAGGCAGCTGAAATCTGTACCGGGTTGAGAATGTCAAAGCCGGCCTCGGAGAGGTCAGGCAAGAGTTCGTACACCGACCCACAGGTGTGGATGAAGGTCTTCCAGGCAGTATGCCGGTGAATCCAATCATTGACTCTCCTGTGAAAGGGCTTGAAGAGCTTCCGATAAAGCTCAGGAGCGATGAAGGGGCCAAGTTGTGAGCCAAAGTCTGTTCCGGAGACGACAATGGCCTGAATCCTTTCCCCCACTGCCTCGTGGAACATCTTAAGGTTGTGGAGGCCGATTTCAGTCATGCGAGCGAAAACTTCCTCAAGGAAGGACTGACGGGTAAGGAGGGATACGTACCACTCCTCCACATCTCTTATCCCCTTGGGGTCCTTGAGAGAGAGGCCGGGGACAAAGGCAATGTCTCCCAGGTTCGTTCCAGGAACACCAGAAGAAACGATGGCATAATCGGTCTCCTCAAAAAGCCTTTTGGATTCTCCCTCAAAGTAACGGAGTTCTTCCTCGCTCAAGAGGGTGTATTCCTCAATCTGGTCTTCCACCCTGAGATTCTTCTCATCGATGGGCTTTTGACGGATGAGGGCATCGTGGTAGAATCCCCCCCTGGGCATCCTGGCACAGGGAGGACAGGAGGTATCTCCCTGGGGATACTGGAGGATGTTGCCTTCGGGATCGGGAACGGTGTTGAACTTCTCAGGAACAAGGAGAGGCGTACCATCGAAAAACCTCCAGGGTTTCCAGTTCTCGTTGCGGAAACCGAAGAAGTTCGTCGGCGACATGAGGGGTACGGTGTCTATCCCCAGGACCTTTCGCAGTTCGTCATCCACTTCCCCTAACATCTGGAAAGGGTCTATGACTTTAACCGGGTCCTCCGGATGAATGAGTCCCAGGGCTACCTTGAGGCGGTGAAGACTCGAGACGTGAATCCCGGTGATAAGAGTCGAACCAAGATCAAGGGGTAGGACATCCGGCTCCCTATGAGAGAGTGCAGCTATGACTCTTTCTCTCGGCGTCATTTCCATCCCTCCTTTTCCTCCATTATACTGCATCCACAAGATCGGCGGATGATGATTTCGGGACGCAGAATGATTTCTCGGCGTTCCTTGATATTCTCCCCCCGAATGCGCTGCAAAAGCACCTCGACGGCCAGCGTCCCCATGGTATAGGCGGGCTGTTTTGCCACGGTAAGAAAGGGAGAAAGAGCCGAGGCAAGATCAAAGTCATCAAAGGCTGCCAAGGCGATGTCTTCCGGTATCCCCATGCCTAACTCTTGAACCGCTCGCACCACCCCGATGGCGATGACATTGTTTCCAGCAAAGACGGCCTCAATCGGAACCCCACTTTTGAGGAATTCCCGCATCATTCGGTAACCGAAATCCTCCTTGTAGGCACCGACGCGAACATACTCCTTAGACAGAAGGATTCCTGCTTCCTTAAGGGCCCGCTCGTATCCTTCCACTCGCTCTCGGCTTGTGGAAATCACCAGAGGACCAGAGATAATAGCAATCTTTTCTTTCCTGTGGACCTCGATGAGGTGTTTTGTGAGCTCATACGCTCCATACTCACTGTCCCCTACCACGTAATCCCAGGGAGCGTCTTTGACTCTTCGGTCTACAAGGACCACAGGAACGTTTCTCCGAAAAAGGCGATCGAGGGTTTTCCCGTCACTGCAGGTTGAAACGAGAAGCCCATCTACCTGACGCCTTACCATGAGTTCGAGATAGGCTTCCTCAGTCTTGGGGTCCTCGTCGGTGTTGCAGAAGATGGTGTTGAAGCCGTGCTCGGAGGCTTTGTCTTCCACGCCCCGGGCTAAGGTGGTGAAAAAGGGGTTGGTGATGTCAGAGATAACCAGTGCTATGGTATTCGTTTGACGTTTCTTAAGACTCCTGGCAATGTAGTTTGGAGAATAGTGGAGTTCTTCCGTAGCTTCAAGGACTTTCCTTCGTGTTGCCTCACTGACCCCCGGAACTCCACTCAGGGCTCGAGAGACCGTGGCTGGAGAAACTCCGGCCCTTCTGGCCACATCGTATATCGTTGTCATTGCCCAAACCTACGAAAGTTCCAAAGGATATACCCCTCGTTCTCTAAGAAGCCGGACAATTCGGTCGTATACCAAGGGATCGACATTACTCGCCACCGAATGGTCCGAAGCGGGCATATACCCTCCCCCCACTGCTGCCTTAAGCTTATAGAGCACCTCCCTTTCGATTTCTTCCCAGGTCCCATATCCCAGAATTCGATTATCAATTCCTCCAAAGAAGGAGACCCTCTCACCGTAGAGTTTCTTAAGTTCCACCGGGTCCATCCCTGCCTTGGCCTCCAAGGGATTGTACACATCGATTCCAGCCTCAATGAGGTCTGGGAAAATGTCAAGACTTCGACCACACCCGTGATACACCACAAGGAGATCGTGGCGATGGAGAAAATGGCAAAGTCTCTTGACACAAGGAAAGAAGATCTCCCTCCAGAGTTTGGGAGAGAAAAACATCCCCTTATCGTAGGCCACGTCACCCCAAATAATCATACCGGCGAGGGGGGCAAGTTCTATTTCTCTTTCGGCAATCTCAAGCATAAAATCGGTAGCCCGCTCAGCAAAATCTCGAACCTTGTCCTTTTCAAGCGCAAGGTCCATAAGCAATCCCTCTGTACCTCGGACACGCCACATGAATTCATAGGGTTCACATATAGAACCAAAAAGGCAAAATTTGTCTTTGTTGCTTTCGATATCCTCCACAAAACTCGGCAACACTCCAAAGCTGTCACCACAGTTGATGATGTCACAGCGTTTTTCAAAGTATCGCCGATCATCCCGGGGGTCGTCGAAAGTAAAAGAAGCAAACTCTTCAGCACTCTTCACCGAAAAATCAAGAAACATCGGCATAGGAGCAGAAAATAATTTCTTCACCGTACAACCGAAGCCGCTTCGGAAGACCACGTACTCTGGAGTTTTCTCAATAATGACACAGCTTTCCACCTTAGGATCCATGTTAGGAGAAATGACCTTGACGTCAAGATCATAGTACTCGTAAATGTCTGTTTCTTCAGGAAGATTCAAAGCCTTCCTCCATCGCTCTAAGAAAGAACTCCAGTAAAAATCCGTAAGAGGAACACGATCCGGTTCTTTATGCTCTTTCAAGGCTGTAAGAACTCGAGACCTCTTTTTCTCAACACTCTCCACGGAGATTTCCTCCTCTACTCTTTCACTGCTCCAAGGGACAAACCTCGGATAATGTAGCGATTGGCAAAGATAGTCACAAGAAGCGGGGGAATAATGATCACCAGAGAACTTGCGGCAATATCCCAGTACTGTGGTCCCCGAAGGGTGGTAAGCCCGGCCATCTGCAAGGGTAAGGTCTTGGCGTTCTCAAAGGTTAAAGTAAGCGCCACCAAAAATTCATTCCAGGCAAAGATAAAAGAGAAAAGAAAGGACACTGCGATACCGGGAAGGGCAAGGGGGATGACCACCGAAAAGAGTGCTTTCCACCGGGAACACCCATCAACCATTGCTGCTTCCTCAAGCTCCCTGGGAAGGTCTGAGAAAAACTCCTTGACAATCCAGGTCACCAGAGGCAGATTCATGATACTGTAAACGATGATGAGACTCACGACGTTGTCCAAAAGTCCCAAGGTGTTAAAAAGGATGAAAAAGGGCATGGCCAAAGCTACCGGAGGAAACATGCGTTGAGAGAGGATAAAGAAAGCAATACTCTCATTCCTCCAGCGGCGATATACAAAACGGGTAAGGGCGTACCCTGCCATAATTCCCAAAACCACCGTGATGAGAGAGCTGACCAAGGCCACCACTACACTATTTTTGAGATATGCCCCCTGAGCGCCAAGGACTTTCATCACCTGGTATTCTGCTTCTCCAGGGGCCGTTCTTCCTAAAAGATGAATCCACCCCAGGAGACTGGGCCGGAAATCGATGAAGGGGAAGAACTTTGGCCGTGGAGCATAAACCGTTTCGTGCTCTTTGAAAGAAGTCACTACGTTATAGTAAATGGGAAAAAGGGTAAAAAGGAGCCAGAAAAGGAGCACCACATAGATTCCCGCTTTCGACCATTTGTTTTTCACCTTAAAGTAGGTTCCTGGCATTATCTCAACGCTCCTATCCGCTGAAGGAATCGGGTGAGATAGGTAAACATAACAATGATGATGAGAAGCTGTATCCAGGACATCGCCGTTCCGTAGCCAAGGTTAAAGGCTCGAAAGCCCTTGAGGTAAATATAGAAGTTGAGAGTCTCGGTCGCCGTTCCCGGGCCTCCTCCAGTAAGAACATAGACGGTATCGAAGACCTTAAAGGCATCAATAGTTCGCAAAAGAACAATGGTGATGATGACTGGAAAGGCTACAGGGAGGGTAATGCGGAAGAAAACGTGGGAGTGAGATGCGCCATCCACTACCGCCGCCTCGTAAAGTTCCTCAGAAATAGACTCAAAAGCCGCCAGAATGGTGAAAACCATGAAGGGAGTCCACTGCCAGACATCGACAAGAATGAGAGAAATAAAAGCCATTGTTCCCTTTCCCAACCACTCAATGGGGGTAATGCCAAACCATCCCAGAAAATAGTTCAGTGGACCTCGGTTGTAATCGAAAATCATCTTCCAGACATAGGATATAGCTACAGGAGAAAGAAGCATGGGAAGCATGTACGTCACCCGAAAGAAGTTCTTACCCAGGACGTCCTTCTGCAAGAACATGGCTAAAACAATACCTAAAAGGAGCTCAATGCCCACCACCGTCCCTACATAGCCAAAAGAAAGAGAGAAAGCATGTCTGAAACGCGGATCTTTTACCATCTCGATGAAATTCTTAAGTCCTACAAAACGCAAACCCCCGGTTCCTGGAGTCCATTGACTTAAAGCCATGAGGATGGAAAAGATGAGGGGGAAAATGGCCAAAGCAAGGATAAAAATCACCACAGGAAGGATCATCGCGTACTTCATTCTCCATTCTGCTCGAAGAGCCATGGTTTCACCTCTTAAACAAAAATTCCCCCACCCCTTACAAGGGGTGGGGGAATGAATTTACTCGATTCCAAGGTGTTGTTTGTAAAACTTGACCTGAGCGTCTTTTCCAAGTCGCTCGGTGAGAGCATTCCATTCTACGGCACAGTCATTCATGGCATCTTGAGCCGACTTCTCTCCAGAAAGGGCTACAGTTAGATGGAGTTCATACACATCCATGTATTCAGCCGAGCCCGGAATTCGAATGTCAATGACCGCATTGGGGTCATCAGTAACAGCAAGGGTATTGGCGATGTATTCCCGTGCTTCCTCTTCCGTCCACCCGGCCTGGACCCATGCTTCAAGGTTTTCCATGTGGGATTTCCGCCAGGGTTGATACCCGGAGAAGGGGTTCGCTACGTCTTTGGCACTGACTTCGGGGCTTATCATGTACTTAACAAAGTCCCAGCAGAGATCCGGATAGTCGGTGGTGGAGGTGATGTAGAAAGACCAACCGTTGAAGCAGTGTACGGGGGCATAGTGGACTTCCTCGGTCTTTACCCACTCACCCTTTTGCCAGTCCCAGTACTCTTTCGTACCGGGAGGAAGGGCATAGCCAATGAGTCCCTTGACCTTCGACTGCACATCATGGGAGTTCGGACCAATGTCACCCCAGTCAATGGCCATAGCGGCATGCCCAAGGATTACCTCGTTGATAACGTCACCCCGTACCCAATCAAGGCCGGGACCACATCCCCGCTTCCCCATTTCGATGAATTTTTCAATGCCCTTCACCCAACCGGGGCTGTTTACAAGAGGGGTCATGTCGGGCTGGAAGTAGAGGATGCCCTGAGCCGGGGCCTTATCTCGAGGTACCACTGCATAGGGTGCTACCCATGGAAGAGAATAGAAGTAGGTCTGAGCACCACGTTTTGTGCTTCGCACAAAACCATACTCAATCTCCCCGTCGTTGTCCCAATCCCAACCGTTAAAGAATTCTGCCACGTCGATAAGTTCATCGATGGTCTGTGGAGGAACGTTGTATTCATATCCATATTTCTCTTTGAACTTCGCCCGGTAGTCGCGGTTCCCTAAAATGTCCTTGCGGTAGAAAAGATACATGTTATCGTTGTCGCAGATAAGACCGTAGGTCTTTCCACCGAACATGTTCTTGAGCTTGATACCATCAGGAACGTCGGTCTCGTACTGGACCTCAGGGTCTTTGAGGTAATCGTCAAGAGGAATGACATACCCCCACCCTACAAGGTCAGCCATCCAGATGTTACCGGCAAGAAGAACGTCAAAAGCCTTACTACGAGTAGCTGCTGCCTGCTGCATCTTGGGGAAGAGGTCGGCAAAGTCGGCTTCAATGACCTCCACTCGGTTTCCCGTCATTTTTCCCCACTCTTCTCCATGGACCTTTACCGGACCGCTCACCCAAGGCCCCGTCATGGCTAAAACTTTGATGGTCTTCCCTTCACCCCAGGCTGCCGTAGCGGTCAGAAAAAGTATCGCACAAACCCCACGAAAACCACAAAGAGCGTTTTTCTCATCAAAACAACCCCCCTTTTAAAGTCGTGAAGGTAAAGCGGAAAAACCGAGGGATATTTGGTCTCTTTAAAAGTTTTCCCACCTCCTTGAAACCGATTTAGTTTTATTATAAGAGGAAAGGCTTATCGTGTCAAATACATACTCTCGCCACAAGCTCAAAGAAACACGATGTTTGCAAACGATTACAAAACTCCTTAAGTTCTACTGAATGCCTTGCAGGTCATTCCCACTCACACCGGTTCATCTCCAATCCCTTTTCGTTCTGGTGTTGATCAGATATTGACCCCTTTCACACGGGGAGAAGAAAGGGGTACCTCACGCAAGGCTTAAGAGAAACATGACGTGATGCCTCAGGTAAAAATCTTGATGAAACGGATTCGATGCCTCACCTCTGGGGTTCATCGTAGCGTTTCTTTGCCTTTCTCTTCACCCCCTACTAGTGGTTTTGGTAAAGTGATTTCAAGTCTTGAAGGTTAAGAAAAAGAAGCAGGAAAACATCCTCCTCACCTGGACTATGTAAGCCCGCCAAAGAGCTTGTTTCCTGCTTCCTCAAACCGAATAGGTTGGTTGGATCCTAAAGCCCCTGTCACCATGGAGGAAGGAACAGAAAGCAGACCCTGCTTTTTCCATATTCCCCCAATCCCTGAAGGGTTTCCAAGGCTTCCCTGAAACCATATCTCCAGAATCTCCTCTCCTTGCCAGTATGGAATCTACTTCCCGAATCTCTTCTTTTTCCTGGGAGAAAACAACAGAGACACCGTCATCATCCACCCTTTGGTGATCAATACCTCCTCTTGGCTTGCAATCAGAAATACTGAGCCTGAGAGAAAGGATGCCCCTACTAAGCTTGCTACCTCCTCTTGCCCAACCAGCACCCTTAAGGAGGGGAACACTGATCGAACTGAAGTTCCTCTCCCCAGAAAGGGAAAGGCGCACTCAAGAGGTTTCCCACCTGAAAGATGGAATTCGGAAACGTCTCTTCAATCTCTTCCCGGAGCTTGAGCGAAACTACAATCTCTTCACCAAAGGAATGCCCCTGTCTCTGCTGCAAAGGACGGCACAGGTCGTGTGGCTGGAATGCTCTCTTTTGAGCACCTGTGCCGTCCTTTGCACCGGTGCTGTACTCCTACGTATGCTTGAATTTTAAAACGCCATATTGCTCTCGAGTTTTGCGAAGGATTTCGGCGTACTCTCTGTTATGTACGACACACCCTGTGGGCTGTTGCCGAATGAGGAGTTCCATGCAGGCATCACAAAGAGTACACCACTGAACTTCTTGAGTTTTTCCTTCCTTTAACTTTTTGGGGAGAAGCGGGTCAGCAAGAGACTGACGGCCTATGGCCACCATATCTACCACCCCATCCCGTATATTTTTGTCTCCCCAGAAAAGAAGCGAACTCTTTTCTCGTTCTATACCGAGAAAATTGTTATTCCCGTCCCGGAAAATGGAATACGCTGAGCCCATGGTGACGACCTCAGGGGCAAGGACTTTACGTGCTTCTTTCTGAAAGTAATGGTGGAGGTAAGCGTAATCAGGGATTCTCTTGTCCGGGTGTGCCAGAGCAATAGTGAGGGATGGATTTCCTGCAGAAACAAGAATAAAGTTTGCTCCACGTTCTCTCAGGCCTTGCAGCAAATCCAGGGGCTCTGTGAGGTCCATGATGGCTGTATCCGGGCCCGCGCACCCCTGACCTCCGGGAATACCCTCCCACATGGTAACTTTTGAACCCAGGAGGAAGTTTGCGTCGGGGATAGCCTTTCGGATACGTTCATAGATTTCAAAGGCAAATCGGCGCTGCTTCTCCCACGGTCCTCCGTATTTCCAAGGACGGTCATTGTATGGGCGGAGGATTTGTGTTCCCAGATATCCGTGGCAAAGTTTCACGTCGACACCATCTGCTCCCGCATCATGGGCAATCTTTGCACCCAGGACAAACTGGTCAATAATAGTTTCAACGTCCTCTTTGCTTAAAATATCCCCACCAAGACCTGGGAGAGGTTTCACACAAACCCTTCGGGAGAACTCAGGGTTACTCAACTCCCCTGCATGGGTGAGCTGGAAAATGAAAAGGGGCTTGGGATTGATTTTCCTCATCTTGGCAACGAATTGCTCAAGGGCTTTCGCATTGCGAGGCATGATGCTCAACTGGTGCAAGCGCGCGCGGCTCTCATAGCTCACCGTGATCGCCTCGAGAAAAATGACCCCAGCATTTCCTTCAAAGAGTTTTGCATATCTCCGATATGTCCGTGGAGAGGGATTGCCAAGTTCGTCAGAATCACAGCACTCCATAGCATTGATGACAAAGCGATTCTCGGCTCTTTTCCTTCCAATTGCAATGGGGATAAAGAGAAAATTTTCAGTCATGGTGCAAACCTCCCTTCTTCCACAAAGGATAGAGGAGAAACGTGTACGGGGGAATACCAGAAAAGTACCAGGAAGTTCCTAAGCGATTTCCAGGAGTTTCAGTAAGGCAAAGAGAGAGTGGGAATCCATACACCCAAGCTTTTTGCGAATGTTTCCCCGGTGGAAGTCCACGGCTTTTTTCGAAACCGAAAGAGCCTCGGCGATCTCTTTGCTCGTCAAGCCCTGAGCGAGGAGTCCCGCTACTTCCCATTCCCGAGGAGTGAAGTGAGGGAAGTCTGGAACAATCCGGCCCTCAAAAAGCTGTGTGACCGCTTCCCACAGAGTTCCAAAGAGCATCTTCTGGAAGTCGTGAGGGAGGGACGAGGAAAGCATGGCAAAAAGCGGTGCTATATTCGATGTGAAGAAACGCAGGTGCTCTTTCTGTCTTTCTCTTTCACGGGAGAGAGCGCAGTAAGGAGCTGAACCTCCCCTTCAATAAACCGAACACGAGTTTGAAGATATTCTCTTTCCTCCTCAAGGTGTTTCCTTTCGGTAACGTCCTGTATGTACTCTATAAAACCAACAACTTCCCCTTCCGTACAGATAGGAAAAACGGTAAGCTTTTGCCACCCCTTAATTTCTCCTCCTGGCCCATGATAGGGGACGGTCCCCGTTGCTGCATTTTTCGATCTGAGGGCGTAGCGCGTGGGACACCGAGGACAGGGTCGGTTCCGTCCATGGTACACTTCAAAACATTTTACTCCCTGGCGAAGTGCCCAGTGGGCATACCAAGTGCGCATGGTGGCATTCATCGCGATTACAGAGAAAGAAGCATCAAGGATACTCACCCCATCGGGCACGCCATCCCAAGTTGCGCTGAGAAGGCGAAGGATTTCCATGAGGAGGTTTCCCTCTCTTATATTTTTTCTTAGAATAATAATAGAAGGAGAGAAAAGAGGCAAGAAGAGGTACAATATGCGGAGCCTCATCGTTGTGGTATCGGTGCATCACGGGAATACCCGCAAAGTGGCTTTAGCTCTTTCTGGAGTTCTGGGAGGCGTTATCAAGGAGCCGGAGGAAGTTTCACAAGAAGAACTCTTGTCGTGCGACCTCGTAGGCTTTGGTTCAGGAATTTACTTTGGAAAGTTTCACAGGCGTCTTTTGCGCTTCGCGAAGAGTCTTCCTTTTTTCGAAGGAAAAAGAAGCTTCATTTTCTCTACAAGCGGCCTGGGGAAGAAAGAGTATAACCGCCCCCTCGAAGAGCTCTTGATCCAGCGGGGTTTTGTTCTTCTTGGAAGCTTCACCTGCCGTGGCCTTGATACCTTTGGGCCCTTGTGGCTTATAGGTGGTATTAACAGAGGAAGACCAAACGAAAAGGATCTCGAGAATGCTATGCGCTTTGCTCAAGAAATCCAGGCACTTTGGGAGAGGGAATAACAATGCTCGAAGAGCTTAAACAGAAAGTTTGGGAGACAAATTGAGAACTCTTTCGCTAAGGTCTTACGATTCCCGCCTGGGGAACTGGGAGTGGTATCGATCGGGAGAAGAGTCTTGTGGTTATCAAGCCAAGTGGTGTCCCATACGATACTCTCTCTTGGGAGAACACGGTGGTTGTGGATTTCGAGGGAAAGATTGTTGGGGGGAAATTCAACCCCTCTTTCGACACACCAACTTTCCCCTCGTGCACTCAGTAAACATCAGTTCCCACAACTATGTTCGAGGGCAAGAGCCACGCTTCGTCAGTATAGGGGGTTATGCCCGATTTGGTAGTGTACGCTCTTTTGTGTAAAAGGGAGAACACCAAGAGAGAAACACCTCCGGGAGGTGCATGGAGAAGAAACCTTCCGGAAAGCCGTTCTCGAAGCAAAGAAATCTGGACTTCCCGATGCCCGGATTGGAGAAATATTCGGGATCACTTTCCGGCAACTTGAGCGTATCATCACCGAGACGTACGGAGTGAACATTTCGACACTCGGACGTCCCTGGCGCATTACTTCCTGGGAGCCAAAGGATTTCCGGAAGGAAACAACCACGGTCTGGAGTTATCCTCAGCGAGGAGACTGGGCCACACACCATGGAGGATATCGGGGGAACTGGTCTCCCTATATCCCCCTTAATGTGATTCTCAAGTACTCTAAGACTGGAGATCTCGTGCTTGATTACTTTGTGGGTGGGGGGGGACGACAGCGATTGAGGCCAAGCTCCTTCGGCGTCGGTGTATTGCAGGGGAACCCTGAGATTCCAAAGAGCCCATGGCTTATTTCCTTCTCTCAGTCGCAAATAGAGTAAATCTTGAACTCTGCATCGAGTACGCTCTCGCCGGGTTCACCAACAGCATTAATGGACTGTGGACCTTTGTGGACATTGAGGAGGGCGACTTTGTTTCCTTCCTCTATGGTGCCAGAGTTTTCAATCTCTACCGGGTAGAGGAAAAGGAAGCCCTCAAAGGTGTTGACATCATCGGTCCCTGGCCTTCCGTCACATTCCAGATGTCAGGAAAGACCTATTACTTCCCCTTTCGCCTTCGCCTGAAACTAATCCGTGATTTTACGGAGTCCATGGTTCGACCCGAACTTGCCTACGTGCCGAGAACCTACTCCTTCGGGGTGGCTACCGCAAGACTCACTTCCAGGCTAATCAGACCACTCTTCAAGCAGTTTCCCGGATGGGGGATTTGTATCGTAAGCCTGTGAAAAGCTTTGCCACTGACAACTGCAGTACCTTCACCCCATATATTGCCTGGAAGAAAACCCCTGGATCAACCCCGGAGAACTTTCCCTTCAGGGAGTTTCTTCTCCAGTCGCTTGTCCGGAGGCATCTCTCTTGCAAGGAAAATCTCCAGAGGTTCTTCGACCTCAGCGGTCTTGGAGATCTTCGTGCTGAGGATTTTGAGGTACTCGGGGAAAAAGCTCTCTCCGAGGGATACATCGACATCCTCATCAAGGATCGCTCACCAGTAGGACGTTCCCGGAAGATCATCGTAGAAACGAAGCTGAATAGGGTCCAACGTAAAGATGTGGATCAGCTCAGGATCTACATGGAGGAAATAGGAGAAGAGTGCCTGGGTGGATTCCTCATCGCCGGGAGTTTTCCCAAAAAGGTTCTGCAAGGGTACTGGACTCTGGGGATACGGTGCTTCACTTACTCTTTTGAGGGCCTCAACAATTCTAAGGAGTACTCTTTCAATGAACTCTGGGAACGGTTCCGGCTTGGGCCAAAAGAGGGGGACTGATGTGGACACCAAAATATCCCTGAAATGCCTCTGTGGAAGACAAATCGAGCTTGAACTTGTGGGTGGGCAGTACCAAACTACCTACGCAGGGGAATGTCCATGCGGCAGGGTGTGGCAACTTGAGGAGATATCTGAATTCCTGAAGGAGCTGGATGACGAGGATCCTCCATAGCCCGTAACGGTTCTTCCTTGTCGTCACCAAGTTCCTTGTCACTCAGGAGAAGACCAACTACCCAAGAGGATCGCTTACCGAGAACCTTTACAGGGATTTTGGTGTCAAGGATCGGTTCAGAGTAATTCAGAAGGCCGTCCTCAGAAGGTTGAGTTAGAGCTCCTGACAGGAGTTTCGATGTAGCAGAAGAAGTCAGCATTGTGGTGCTTTTCCTTGAGGTGGATGAGTTCATCCAAGATTTTTCTCTTTTCTCTCTTTGTGGCTCTTTGGTATTCTGGTGCCATCTTCCGCACAATTTCTCTCCTGGTATTCATGGTGAGCTTCATTTCCTTACCTCCTCCCTCAAAATCACCTGGAGGCAGGATAATGTACGTCAAGATTTTTAGGTTAGGTAACGATAGGAGTTCGTCAAGATTTTAGACGAGGCAATTTGCATGTATTACTCTAAAGGGCCATGCCTGATATAATGGAAGACTAAAAATAAAACTAAAAGGGGACTTGAAGTGAGGGCTCTCCGCCGGTACCTCCCGATGCTTGGGGTTCTCCTTTTTTGGGGATTCTCCTGGCCCTCAGCAAAAATGGCGTTGTGTTTTATGTCTCCTTATCTCCTCTCTCTTTTGCGATTTTCTATAGGGGCCCTCTTCCTCCTTCTTTTTGCTCAAAGGCCGATTTTCACTCCTCGAGTAGTCGTGGGAGCCCTACTCAACGGGGCGTTCTTTGTGACCCTCGTTAATAAAGCAGTCTCGATGAGCACCAACCCGGCATTAGCCTCAGCCCTCGTCTACACCCAGCCCCTTTTTGTAATGCTTCTTTTGCGTTGCAGCGGAGAGAAGCTCAAGGGTACACAGATCTTTGGCGTTCTCTTGGCTTTCTTTGGGGTGGTGGTGTCGGCAGGGAGTGTGCACTTTGACCGGGGAGTACTGATGGCCATCTTCTCCGGATTTGTCTGGGCCACGGGCATCGTGTACTACCGAAAATACCTCAGAAACGAAGATGTCCTCCAGTTCAACACTTCCCTCAACATCCTCTCGGCGATTTTCGTGGCCCCTTTAGCAATCCTTGTCGATGCTCGCTTTCATTTTTCCCTTGAGGCCATAGGCTGGGGGGTTTTGACTGCTTTTGTCTCTCAGGTGGCAGGCTTTCTCCTGTGGTTCCTGAGCCTTAAAAACCTTGGAGTAGCAACCGCAAGCGCCTTTTCCCTCCTTGTGCCGGTCTGGGCCTATGTCTTCACGTATCTCCTCATGACACACATTCCAGAACCGTTACAGATTCTTGGATCCTTCGCAACCCTCCTTGGAGTTTTCCTCTCTCAGGTTAGGATTTCTGCTCACCAATCCAACAGGCCAGGTCCTCAATGAGGGTTTCGTCCACATGCCCAGGTCTTTTGTACTCCTCAGGCTTCGAGGGGCCTTCTCCAGGGATGAGAAGGTGGTTTAAAGAGGGATAGAACCGAAAGAAGGCTCTCGGATTGAGAGAAAGTGCTTCCTTCCAAAGAAGAAAATCCCTTTCTCTTACCTGATAGTCTCTCCCTCCTTGAATGACCAAAAAGGGTAAGGAGAGATTTTTGACAACCTCAAGAGGCTTAAGATCCATAAGGCTATAAAAGTAACGGGCATATCCCCCCAGCTGAGGGACAGAATCCTCGGGCTGAAAGACACGCCCAGTGAGTTTCTCGGTAACACCCCGGACTTCTTCAAGCATCCGGGCTTCTCTCTCGTCGACGACCCCATCCAGGGAAAAAAGATATTCCATCTGCTCAGGTACAAGCTCGTGAAGCGGACGGGCAGGAGCGGCACAGAGAATCACTCCTCGCACAAAGTCTGCCCGACAGGCAATCTCAGGAGCCACAAAGCCTCCAAGGCTATGCCCAAGGAGAAATATGTTCTTGCTATCGACGTCTTTTTGTGTGCGCAAGAATTTCAAAGCTTCAAGAGCGTCCTCAATGACTTCTTCCTCCACCGTAAAATATGGCAAAGACAGGGTAGGTTGTATTCCGTGCACATAGGTCCGCTTATCATAGCGGAAAACGGCTACACCTCTGGTGGCCAGACCAAAGGCAAGGTCCCGGAAGGGTTTGCAGGCCATGACGGTTTCGTCCCGGTCATTAGCTCCTGAACCGTGCACGAGGAGGACACAGGGGAAGGAGCCTCCACCCTTTGGGACGGTGAGGGTTCCGGGAAGCTCGGATCCGGGAACACCGAAGGTAACTTCTCTCTCGATAAAACGTTCCGTCCCGGCATAGGATGGGAGAGGGTATTCCCCAGACGCAAAGGGAACAAAGTAGAGTCCCGATATCTTGCCTCTCTCGTTCACTGCCACCTGCGCCATTAGAGTCATTCGCTCAAAACGAGAGACTACGAAGACTATGCGATATTCCCCCCTTTCCCCCACCCTATCCGTTCGGAACTCTACAAGCCTGCCCAATTCCTCCGTCATGCTTTTCCACATTTTTTGCAACGCTTCCTTGGGAAGAAGTTCCCGCATGGTCTCGTCTTCCATGTTCAGGGCTTCCTCAAAAACGCCTCTTTGAAGAAGATCGAGAAAATCCTCAGCAACATGCCTTGGATCTTCAAAAGCCAACGCCGGGAAGCCAAGAAGAATTGCTCCAAAGATAAAAAGAAAGCGCCAGGTCATATTCTCTATCCCTCTTCTAACTGTGCTACGCAGACTCTCCATACAATTATGCCTCTCCTTCCTGCTCAATATCCCCCAGAAACTTTCCATTTCCCCATCTGTTTCCATGGTTTCTGAGTCGGTCCTCAAGGTCTGGCCACCCGAACGATAAGATGTGCCTCACGACCTTCTCCCTTCGTCATCTTTCCATCTCCTGGCATTCCGTCGCCCCCGATATTGTCACGGGAAGTACAACCTCGCTCAATGGTTCAACCTTCCGTTCCTCTCTTCTTGGCTTCTTTCACTCCCTTCAACCAACGCCCTTGCCACCTCTGCATCGGTCACCAGAACATTAATGTATCCTCCTCGAAGGACTGCCCGAAGGATCTCCACCTTCTCCAGGGAGCCTGCAACCCCAAGAACATAGGGGATTTCTTTGAGCTTATCAAGGGGGATACTCATGACCCGGCGGTCAAACTCTGTATCAGCAAGAGCTCCATCTCCACGAAGAAAGTGGTACAACACGTCTCCCACTACCCCTTCTCTTTTGAGAATGGCCGAGGAAACAGGGTCTTCCAGAAAAAACTTGGGAACAATAGAGCCTTCCTTTCGGGGGTCTCCCATGCCCACTATAGCTACATTGATTTCATCCCACAGCTCCACTACCCGACGGACACTTTGGTCAGAAAAAAGGGTCCGAGCAACGTCTTCGTGGTCTACCAGGGCCGGGGTATAGAAGGGAACAAAGAAACCTCCAATTCTTTTGGCAAACTGGTAACCAAGCTCGTTCACCTCAAACTCTACATCCACCTGCCCAATGCTTCCCACCAGGGGGAGAACGGTCACTGAAACCTTCCTCTGGAAATGATTGAGGGCTTCATAGACAGTCCACCCCCAACCGATACCCAAAATATCGCCTTCTCTCAAGAGAGACTCAAGACACCTTGCTGCAGCCCTGCCGATACCACGACGGATGAAATAGGGTGGTGATGAAGGAGTAGGAACCACTATGGCCCTTTTGAGGGAGAATCTCTCGGTAAGTTGCCTTTCAAGCTCGACAAAAGATGGCGCCGGACAGACAAGACGTATCTCTACGATGCCCTCTTTTCGGGCGGCTTCAAGAAGCCGTTGGATGTAGGAAGAGGAAAACCCGGTTTGCCGCGCAATCTCTTCCCGGGTCAAACCATCTTCATAGTACAGGCAAGCAACTTCATAGAGAAGAAGGAGTTCTTTGTCGCCTTTTTCCTCGAGAATCAATCCTATCCCCTCCTGAGACACATGTCCAAGCAATCGTTCAAAACTATTATAGGAGCAAAACCCTTCCCGTCAAGGACTCAAGGGTTACACTCAGGAATTCGGGTCTTTCCAAGCCTCAGTAAAGCACACAGGCACAACACGAACGTGCTGGAAGATGCCTGGGGAATCGGAGATGTCCTTCCCAGGAAGAGAAAAGGGCGCTCTTCCCGAGAAAAGAAAACTTAGGATTTTGGTGAGGGGATGACGAGAACGTGTACGAAACGTTTTCTGGGCCCGTTGAACTCGTAAAAGAGGATACGCTGGTCTTCCCCGAGAAGCAGTTTCCCTTCTGAGGCGATGAGGACCTCTGTCGGTGCAACAAAAGCCGCACCGGTTTCTGGCTCCTCGAAGTTCCCTTTCTCAAGGACCTTTTTGAGAAGGCTGTTCAAGGGTGGATTGGATGACGTCGCTCTCTTCGCCTGAATGTTCACCGCCGCATCTCCATGGGGTACATACACAAAAACCCCCGCTTCATCCAATCCCGCCTCCTTGACGATTTTCGCCACCTCTTCAGTTATGTCGACAACCTCCTCTTTGTGAGTAGTTGTGAGAGTGATCGTTCTGAGCATCGTCCCATCCCCTCTTTCCCGGCACTCACTGCGTACTCCATTGTACCATTATCCTTTCACCGCTCCAAAGGTTAAACCCCGCACAAGATACCTCTGGGCAAGGAGAGAAAAGACAACTACTGGAAGCATAGTGACAAGGCCTGCTGCTGAAAGTGGCCCCCAGGCGATGCGCCAACCGGTGATGAACCGGCCAAGGTAGAGGGGCAGAGTCTGCGCCTCCTTGCCTGTGGTAAGGACGAGGCTCAAGAGGAATTCCCCCCAGCTCTGGATAAAGGCGAGGGTAGCCACTGCAGCAAGACCAGGTGAGGCAAGGGGTAGAATGACGGTAAAAAAGCTTTGCCATATTCCGGCCCCGTCCACAAAGGCTGCCTCATCAAGTTCCTTGGGAATCTCGTTGAAGAAGGTGATGAGAATCCAGGTACCGAAGGGCGTAGTGATAACAAGGTGCGAGAGGATCAGGGCCCACCAAGTGTTGATAAGGCCAAGACGAGAAAAGATAACATAGAGCGGCAAGGCAGAGGCAATGGGAGGAAGCATACGAACGGAAATAATCCAGGATACAAGTTGCATACCTCCTACCTTGAAACGAGATATGGAATACGCCGCCAGGGCCGAAATGACCGTGGAGAGGAGTGCCACAAAGAGTGCCACAACGATGCTATTCCTGAGATAGGGAGTAATGGTGGCAATGGCGGTGGTGACGCTTCCGAAAAATCCCCCTTCAAGACCGAGGAAGTTCCCCAAGGTGAAGGAGGAGGGCCAAAAAGTCGGGGGCCAGGTGAACCACTCCTCGCTCTTTTTGAAGGCCATGGTGACAAGCCAGTACACGGGGAAGAGAAAGAAAAAGAGGACTAAGACCACAAGAACCCCCTTTACGATACTTCTGAGCCATCTCATAGGACTCCTCCCTCAAAGCTCAAAGATTTCCTTTAAGCGGAGCATACGGATAAGAAGGTTCGTTAAAAGAGCTACCGCCACGAGAAGAAAAACGCTCAAAGCCGAAGCATATCCCACATCCCAGCCAAAGGAAACCCCTACCTTGTAAATGTAAAAGCTGTAGGAATGGGTACTCGATCCCGGTCCCCCAAAAGTCACCATGTACACAATGTCAAAGATTTTGAGGGCATCGATCACCCGGATGATGAGGACCACAAAAAGAAGAGGGCGCAGGAGGGGAAGCTCAATGTAGCGCATAGTGGAAAAACCACTCGCCCCATCGACAAGGCCCGCCTCTACCACATCCCGGGGAATGGACTGAAGTCCAGCATAGAGCACTAAAAACACGAAGGGAGTCCACTGCCACACGTCGATAAGGATTACTCCAAGACGGGAGAAAAACTGGGTTCCCAGCCAGGAAACTTTGGAGAAGCCCAAAAGGGAAAGAAAGTAATTCACCGGACCGAACTCAAAGTTATAAAGCATTTTCCAGGCAATACCGGCTACAACTGCCGGGACCATCATAGGGGTGAGGATGGCGCCCCGAAAAATCCTTTCCCCAAAAGTATCCCGAAGAAGGAAGGCAATGAGCAGCCCCAAAACAATTTCAAGGGGAACGGCTACAGCAAGAAGGAGGAGGGTAAAGTCGACACTTGAGGCAGCTGTCCGATCGCTCAAGATATCCCGATAATTCCCAAGACCAATGAACTGGGGTTTTTCCCAGGAAGCTAAAGAATACCGGAAGAAGGACATATACACCATGTATCCGAAAGGATACAGAGTAAGCCCCAAAAGCACACAAAGAAGAGGGATGAGCATAACAAAGCCAGCAGTTCTAAAGCGCCTTTTTACCTTCATACTATCCTAAGCCCCCGTGAAGGGGGGCACAAGGCCCCCCTCTTTGCAAAACCTTACTTCCCCAGGACCTTTCTCCACTCCTTGGCCACCGTCTCAAGGGTTTCCAAGGTATTTGGCTGCTGGCCTAAGAGAACCTCAGAGAGGGTCCCCACCAGAATATCTTCAAGGCGAGGTTCCTCGGGAATGCGAGGCCGATGCGACGCACCATCAAGGGAGGGAACATAGGCCTCTTTGAGCCATGGAGAATCACTAATAACCTCAGGGTCTTCAACGACAGATTTTCGGGTCGGCCCGATCCGGTATTTGAGCCATTGGATTTTGTCACCCTCTTTGCTCGTAGCATACTGGATAAAACGGAAAGCTGCTTCTTTGTTCTTGGAGGCAGCATTGATACCCAGGCCCCATCCTCCACTCACCGGCGTCCCGCCAGGCATGACTGCTACACCCACTTTTTCCTCGAAGGGTTGAAGGTTGGGAGATTCCTTCCAGCTTGCCAGACAAGCCGTCCACTGGGGTACCATAGCTACCATACCCTTCCCAAAAGCTTCAAGCGTTTCTCCATAGTCTGAGCCCAAGGGGTCTGGAGCGTACTGCATGAGATCGATCATATCCTGCAGCGCTTTCACACCTTCTTCAGAGTTGAAGGCCGGTTCCCCCTGAGCCGTAAAGTAATCACCCCAGTCAAGGTCAACCTTTCCAAACTTGGCGATTCCTTCTGAACTCCTCCGATAGGGTCCGAAAAAGTTGAGATACATGTAAAAGAGGGTATGGGTACGGGGGAACATGAGGGCGATGCCGTATTCAGTAGGAGAATCGGGATGGGATTTCTTGGTGAAGAATTTAGCTACCTCCTTAGCTTCTTGCCAAGTCTTCGGTACCCCGAGATCCCTTCCATACTGGGCTTTAAACTTCTCCTGAAGTGCAGGGTTATTGAAGAGATCCTTGCGATAGAAGAAGAACATCGCTGCTCCATAGAAGGGATACCCTATGCGCTTATCCTTCCAGTATCCGTAGACGTACTTTGCCGTAGGGATAAAGTCCTCGTCATCAAAGTTGGGATCCACAAGCTCAGGATGTTCCTTGGCAAAAGCCTCAAGGTCGAGCATTCCGGGGGCAATGGCTCCAGCAGTCATGAGATCCCAGGTAGTCACGTCAAAAGACCCTGCACCACTGGTGAGATCCTGGAGAATCCTCGGGTAGAGTACCTCCCAAGAAAGGGGAGTGATTTCAATTTTCACATCTGGATTCTTCTGCATGAAGTTCTGGGCGAGTTCATACAAAGCATCAGCGTTGTCCGGAGAGGACCACACGGTCAAATCCACGGCAAAGGTCACGGAAAGACCGAGCACAAGCAACGCAATCAAAGACCCAGCGAAAACCCACCTCTTCATCTTCTCTCCTCCGAATAGTAAAATTTCATTCTACTCCACACTACCATCACCGGTCCGGAGTAAAAATGGGAAGGAAGAACCACTCCTTCTACCAGGAATCGAAAAAGTACCGCTTTCGCCCCAAACTCCCGACGATACGGATCCTGAAAAAAGCAGCATCAACCACCCCCTCTCAGAATACCATTCAAAATCCCTACTACAAACTTACACTAACACAACAATTTTGCCGATTTCAAGAAGGGTAACATGTACTTAAAGTTAGGCCAATGATGAAAGGGTTGCGAATAGGGGTTTTCTGCTCCTGGCCAGTTGGTCCAATAGTATTCATCCCACGCCAACGCCGATGGATAAGTAAAAGTGGGAATAGTGGGCATTTCTTCAACTACAATCTTTAAGGCTTCAATGTTGAGAAGACGAAGGGTTTCTTCGGCAAACGGATTGACCTGCTCCATTTGCTCTATGAGCTTGTCCAGGCGGAGATCATACCATCGTGCAGAGGCACCAGGCGCAGCCGTCACAGACTGACCTATAGGAGCAAACAATTTAGAATGCCACAACATAAAGGTTCGGTAAAGATCCATCCCCACACCCCAGGGCTCTCGGGAGGGCCAGGTTGTACACACTTCAAACTGCCCCAACATGACCATACTCTCAAACGCTTCAGTAGGGGTTACAACGACATCGATACCGAATTTCCTCCATTGTTCCGCTACAGCCACGGCGTTTCTGTAAGGAGGATGAGAGGGATTCACAGCAGCAGTAACGTTGATCTTCCAAGGAGAACCATCGGGAAGGAGCCATTTCCCACTGGCATCTCGCCGGAAACCATTTTCCATAAGGAGTTTCTCTGCTGCTTCGGGTGCGTGTTTCCACCAACCCATGCCAAATATCTCTCGAATAACCTGGGGATCCTCCGGTACCGGATATCCCCTCTGTTTCGCTGCCTGAGCAAGCTTTAGGGGAACTTCTGCATCATAAGGTTTGAACGTTTCGCCGTTACCTAAGTCGATGGTGAGATCAGTCAGCCATTCCTCCATAGGCTTAAAAAGCGGTTCCATATATGCACGTACCCAGGGAAGGTGAATAGGACTTACTGCACCGATAAGATCGTTGGCCACAGACATGTACTCGGCAATATCGATGGCTAAAAGCAAAGCCCAGCGAACTTCCTTGAGATTATAAGGAGCAACAGCGTTGTTGAAAACTATTCCAGTAATGCAAGGATGGAGATACTCTACCCAGGGCCATTCCCTTTTCCAGGCCCGAACTGTTTCCCCTTTATCCAGCACCGCCCGTAACGCTTCCAAGGTATAGTCAGTAGCATCCAATTCATGGCGAAGCTGCGCCAAAACCTTAGCCTCTTCCGATTCAAAAGCTCGAAATAGCACATACCTCGGTTGGGGCCTACCGTAGAGTATCCCCGTGGGAGTTTTATCCCACTCTTCCCTTCGTTCCCACAATGTCCAGAAACCAGCTGGATCGTAATCCGAAAGGACATACGGTCCACAACCCACAGGAGGATTGAACTCAAAAGTTATCGGATCTCCCACCTTTTCAAAGACATGTTTGGGCAGATGCGCAAACATCCCCAACGGTCCAGAAAATTAGTGTGAAAACGAGAGTTAGGTTTTTTAAGATGCACCACCACGGTATAATCGTCGACCTTCTCTACCTCTTCCACGAATTCTGAAATCGGTCCATGATACAGAAGTTCGGGAACACGCATATGGAGGCCAATGGTATAGACTACGTCATCGGCAGTAAAAGGTACTCCATCATTCCACACTATCCCTTGACGCAAAAAGATCGTCATTTGAGTAAAATCCTCATTATATTGAGGAAGCTTTGCAGCTAAGCCAGGAATAATTTGACCAGTGGCATAATCGACCGTCCAGAGAGGCTCATGAACTAGTTGCTGGGTTCCTCGATCTTGCCATCGCCATCCCGCCCATTCGTTAAAGTTTGTAGGAGTACCCACCCGTCCGGTAAGTTGTGCACATATGAGAGTCTCTTCACGAGGTATTCCTGCAGGAAGTTGAGCCAGGGCAGAAGCTATCCAAAGGAATACACACCCCAAAACCGTCAAAACTACAACTTTCCCCTTCATTCCCTCCACCTCCTTAAATGGTTCTTTGCGTTTGCTTCATACTATTCCCCTCTTCCAAAGCCTTTCACTTCCTTCACCGAAGACAATCCCATAAATCTCTAAGTTGGGCTGTCGCGCTGGTTTTCCTCTTTGAACATCTTTCGGAAGCAGTGGGGTTCCCGGGAAAAACAACGGCAAAAACGGGGGCTTTTCGAGTTAGGACGCCGGCCACTCGATTGGGTTTATATCCCACGTTTTTCGCGATAGCCAGGATCTTCTCCCAGGCTTGAGAACGAATCTTTGCTCTCCCATTGATTACTCTATTCCCCGTACCAAGGAAAGACCCGGAAATCAAAGCGATATCCCTAACGGTTGGCCGCTTTCTGGGCATCATAGTTACAGGTGTTCACAGAAATATTATAGCACAACGATGAGACCTTCTTACTCTCACCTCTCCCAATCCTTCCGCTTTCCAAAAAGGAGCAACAAGGAATGAACCAGGTGGAGGAAGACCCCCCAAAGCCAACCACCACGTACCGGTACTCGAAAGGAGATTCTCTTTTGCGCAAGCTGCGAAAAATTTTCCGACAATCTCCCTCAGTAGAGATAGGGAACCAGGCAATAGGTCCTTTTGAGGTAATGAAGGTACTCGTCCTTTAGCATCTTAAGGAGTATTTTCTCCTCCAGACGGACACGGTAGAGAAAAGCCAAAAGGGGCAGAAAAAAGGCAAGCAGTGATGCCACAGGGTGATGCAAGGCAAGGGCCACGCCGCTGCAGAAAAGAATTTCTCCCAGGTAGGAAGGATGACGAACAATGGAATACAGGCCTCCAGTATAGAGCCTCGCCTCCCGATTCAATCCCAAATCTATAGAGAAACAAGGACCCAGCTGGCGCACTGCTACTATTCGCAAGGCAATCCCCAAAGGCATGAAGAGGAAAGCAAGGTAGCGGGAGGAAGAAAAGGGCTCTCGAAAAGCTTCCACAGTTCCTGGTACAACGGCAAATCCCCCCAAAAGGCCAAAGAGGACAAAGATAAGGAGCACATACTTACTTCGCCTTTCAACCAAAAAGATGTGCTCCTTCGGGCGGCGGAGAAAAAAGAGGTAGAAATCCATACTTCCCCACGTGCAAAAGAGGATAACAAAGAGGATTTGTTCCACAACTTCCTCCTACTCTACCCAGCATAGAGAAGACAACGCACAAAGTGGTCTTTTTCCACCTCAACCATCTCTGGCTCCTTTTCCCGGCACACACCTTGCGCTCTGTGACAGCGAGGATGAAAGGAGCAGCCTGGAGGGAGATTAACAGGGCTTGGGATTTCCCCAGTAGAAACGATCTTCCCCGGTTTAAGCTTTTCTTCCTCCTCAGAAACGACAGGAATGGAAGAAAGAAGCATCTGGGTATAAGGGTGAAGAGGTCGTTCAAAGAAAACTTGAGACAGGGCAAGCTCCATGATTCTCCCCAGATACATGATGGCCACCCGATGGGCGATGTTTCGCATAAGGCTCAGATCGTGGGTGATGAAAAGATAACCCAGGCGACGCTCTTTCTGGATCCGTACCAGAGTATTGATGATTTTGGCCTGGATGGAAACATCGAGTGCCGAGGTAGGTTCGTCAAGGACAAGAAGGGATGGCTCGGTACTCAGGGCCCGAGCGATGGCTACCATCTGTTTCTCCCCTCCCCCAAGGGCACGGGGGTATTTTTCGGCGTAATCGGGAGGAAGTTCCACCATACTCAAGAGCTCCTCCGTTTTCTCTTTAACCCTCCTTTTGTCAACCATATGGTGTACGAGAAGCGGAAGTTCCAGGATTTCCTGGACCGAACGCCGAGGGTTCAAGGAAGAGCCGGGATCCTGAAAGACAATCTGCAGGTCTTTCTTGAGAAAGAGAGGACGGCGAGAATGAGGCACGGTGATATCTCTTCCCTTAAAAAGAATACGACCACCGCTCGGCCGATACATCCCCATGACCATGTAGGCTACAGTACTCTTCCCCGAGCCTGATTCTCCCACTAACCCAAAGGTTTCTCCAGGATGAATGACAAAGCTCACATCCTGCACTGCTTTCACCGTTCCCCGGGATGTGACAAAGAACTTTCGCAAATTCTCAACACGAAGGAGTTCACTCATCCCTTTTCCTCCCAAAAAGAAAGCAGGCCACCCGATGCCCACTCTCCACTTCAAAAAGTCGGGGCCTTTCCAGCTCACAGACCTCCATGCGATAGGTACAGCGGGGGTGAAAACGACAACCCGAAGGAGGGTCAAAGTAATCAGGAATCCTTCCAGGGATACCTTCAGCTATGCCCTCTCCGGTGAGTTTGGGAACACAATCCATCAAGGCTTTGGTATAAGGATGAAGAGGATGGAAAAAGAGCTCTTCGGTTTTAGCTTCCTCTACAATTGTCCCAGCGTACATCACATACACTCTCTCCGTCCACTCTCGTATGACCCCCAGAGAATGGGAAATGAGAATGACAGCCATTCTGCGTTCTTCTGCCAGACGATGGATGAGGCGCAGAATCTGGTCCTGAATAGTCACGTCAAGAGAGGTTCCAGGCTCATCAGCAATGAGAAGTTCCTTAGGACAGGCCAGAGCCAGGGCAATACACACCCGCTGGCGCATGCCTCCCGAAAGCTGTATGGGGTAACTCTCAAGAATGCGGAGAGGATCTGGAAGCGCTACAGCATGAAGAGCCGAAAGGGCTACTTCTTCAAGAGAACCGTGATCTCTTTTCCCCAGGGCATATCGAACAGCATCTTTAAGTTGCTCTCCCACAGTGAAGACGGGGTTGAGAGCCGCCGTAGGGTCTTGAAAGATCATAGAAATACTACGACGGCGCAAATCTTCAAGCTCGTAAGGTTTCATGGAAAGAACATCTTTCCCCCGAAAGAGTATCTTTCCTCCTTTGATAACCCCAGGGGGCTGAGGGAGAATGCCCATGATGGTCTTCATGGTGGTCGTCTTACCACAACCCGTTTCACCGACTAAGCCCACTTTTTCCTGTTGATGAACCCGAAGCTGTACTCCATCAAGAACCTTAAGATATCCTCCATACACCCGAAAGTGCACCACAAGGTCCTGAATGTCTAAGAGCACGTTCTGCATTATCACGCTTCCTCCAGAGAGAAGAGGTCTCCTATGCCGTCACCCAGAAGGTTGAAACCAAGGACAATGAGCATGATAGCCAGCCCGGGAAAAACAGAAATCCACCAATATTCAGGGAGATACTTTGCCCCATCAGCCACCATGGTCCCCAAAGCAGGCTTGGGGGGTTGTTCCCCAAGCCCTACAAAACTCAGGGCTGCGCCGATTAAGATTACCCATCCCATATCCAGGGTCATTTTAGTGAGAACGGTGGAGACACAGTTCGGCAAGATTTCCCGAAAAAGGATATGAGGTTTGCTTGCTCCGATGAGTTCTGCCGACTGTACAAAGTATTCGTTGCGTAAAGATGTAGCCATGCCATAGACAAGGCGAGTATACCAAGGCCACCACATGACAGATACAGCAATCATGGCATTGGTAAGGTTGGGCTTGAGAACAGAAGTGATGGCTAAAGCCAAAATAAGAGGAGGAACGGAGAGAAAAATGTCAGTAATACGCATAATGAGGATATCAATCCAAGACTCCTTGAAGTATCCGGCCAGAAGCCCCAGAGTCACTCCCACCGGAACCACAATGGCCAAAACCACAGCCCCCATGAGAAGAGAGGAACGAAGGGCAAAGATAACCCGACTCAAGACATCTCGACCGAAAACATCCGTTCCAAAAAGATGAGAAAGCGAAGGAGGACGATTAGCCTCACCGTAATTTACATAAGGCCCGGCATGGTCAGGGTACGGTGCTACCCAGGGGGCAAAAACGGCACAAAAGACCACCATAATGACAATAACAAGTCCCACTACTGAGAGAGGGTTTCGGGAAAATTTATACCACCATCGGCCTATCTTTGTCCGTCGCATCTCACTCGCCCCTCTCTACAAGACGAATTCTTGGGTCAAGATACGCCACAACAAGGTCGACGATGATGTTGACTACGGTAAAGACCACTCCAAGGACCATGACCACTGCCACAATGGCTTCAATGTCCTTGCGAAGCATAACATTGATGCCGTAGCGAGAAAGTCCCGGCCAGTTGAAGAGGAGCTCTACTAAAAAGGCGTTCCCAATGAGTGCAGCAAAGTCAAGACCCAAAATGGAAACGGTAGGAATAATAGAGGGCTTAAAGAGATACTTCGCTATCACAACTCTTTCTGGAACCCCATAGGCTCGGGCGGCAGCCACAAAGTCTCTTTTGGCATTCCCAAGCATACTGGAACGGGTGATACGGGCTTCCTGAAAAAGACCACCAAGAGAAAGACTCAAAGCAGGGAGAAAGAGATGCTTGAGTGCATCGAAAAAGGCACCCCAGTTGCCGGTAAAGAGACTGTCGAGGGTTATAAGGCCGGTCAGACGGGGAGGTGCACTCACCCCTGAGCTCAAGCGCCCGATGGTGGGGAAAACCTCGTAGTACATCCCAAAAAGCAGGATGAGAATAATGGCCACCACAAAGGCTGGGGTAGCAATGCCGAGGTAGGCAAAGATCCGCACCAAGTTATCCACCCAGGTGTTGGCATACCGGGCTGAGAGGACTCCCAAAAGAAGCCCAAAAAGGGCCATGAAAAATCCGGCAAAAAGGGCGAGCTCTAAGGTTGCCGGAAGGAACTCACCGATGTCCTCAATCACTGGACGGCGGGTATAGAGAGACTCTCCAAAGTCTCCTTGAAAGACAGACTTAAGCCAAAAGAAATACTGGATATAGAGGGGTTTGTCAAGGTGCAGTCTTGCTCGCAGGGCCTCCACAGCTTCCTGCGTAGCCCGGGGACCTAAGGCAGCCCTGGCAGGATCACCGGGAACAAGGCGGGCAATAATGAAAACAACAACGGAAAGTCCCAAAAGCACAAAAACAGAATACCCCAATCGGCGCACAAGATACCGGGAAAAGTTCATTACCCTTTCACCAACCTCGAAAAAGAATGGGGAGACCCCTTTACGGGGCCTCCCCCTATTATACCTGCTATTCCTTTCTCAGCAACTCCTCGCGCTTTTCAGGGTAAATCCGTATATCGGGCATGTAGTGGTTGTATCCCATAACTGGATTGACTTTTTCACCTCGTTCCGCCCGCTCTGCTGCCGTCCAGTCGACGTAGTAATCTTGGTAAGCATAGTTCTCAGGCTGGTCGATAAGGAAGAGTGAGGGACAGAGATTCACGATGTACTCCTGAATCTTCCGATACTTGGCAAAACGCTCTTCTTTGTCAACGGTAGCAATGGCATCTTCAATCATCGCATCGAGTTCAGGATCCTGCAACCATTCTGTCTGTTCCCAGGTTCCACAGGAAGAAGAGTGGTATTTGGACTGAAGCATAGAGCCAGCCTCGGCGTAGTGCGGTGAAACAAAAATGAGATACATATGGGCGGTAGTTTCAGGAGTGGCTACTTCTTCAATGATCTTCATCCAGGGGGTTTTAATGACATTGACCTTGATGCCGAGCTCTGCGGCATTTGATTGAATGAGGAGAGCCACTTTCTCTTCATCTGGAACCTCAGCACACCACACAAGGTCTACCGGATATTCGTCAAGCTTGTCGGCGTACCTCGACTGAGCAAGCTCTTCTTTGGCCTTTTCTATATTCCGCTTGTACTGGTAGAGATCAGGGTTGTGACCAGGAAGGATAAACGAAACCGGTCCCTGAGCCTGCCGCGCTCCAGGGAAAATTTGATTGGCAACAGCGTCGTAGTCGATGACATAGGCGAGAGCTTTTCGGAAATGCACATCGTCCGTGGGAGGCTTACGGTTATGGATCATACAGAAGAAGGTGCTACCACCGAAGAGCTTGGCCACCTTGATCCCTTCAATTTTGCTTACCGTATCATAGAATTCTGCTGGCTGGCGAAAGTCGGAGATCTCAAGCTCCCGCTTTTTGATGAGTGTCCGAACCGTGGCAGTTTCAGTGGTTCCGATGTACTTGAACTCCTCAGGGGCGTTAGGATCGAGAGGCTTCCAGTAATCAGGGAATCTTACGGCATGGAGGTACTCTTCAAGGCGCATCTCTTTCACCATGTAGGGCCCAGAGCCAGCGTCATGAGTCAGAAGCCACTTCTTCCCGTAATCTCCCATCTCCCCATATTCACCGGTAGGCTCAACGTGAGCAAGAACTTCATCTCTGTTCACAATGTAGAGGCGTACCAAAGCGTAGAGGAACGGTCCAAAAGACTTTTTGAGCTGAAAACGAACAGTGTAGTCGTCCAAAGCCTCGACTTTCTCTACTACAGGCTTAAAGATGTAACTGTATCCCTGGCCAATGGTAAGAAGGCGCTCCATACTGAAGACAACGTCTTCGGCTTTAAGCTCACTTCCGTCATGGAATTTCACTCCCTTGCGAAGATGGAAAGTATACGTAAGACCGTCTTCGGACACTTCCCAAGATTCAGCAAGATGGGGCACCACCTCACCATCATAGGTGGGGAAAACAAGGGTGTCATAGAGGTTCGATACGGAAACAGAGCTTGAGAAGTCCGCCGCCACTGCAGGATCGATATAGGTAGGCCAGGCTTCGGTGAAACGCACGACTTTCGTCGACTCGGCAAAGGCCACACTCCCCAAAAAGAGTACACCAATCACAAGACATACGAAAAGAGTGTACTTCTTCATTGAGTTTCCCTCCTTATATGGTGAAAACTCCTTTGTCCATGATGACCTTTCCGTCCACTACAACTGTGGGATTGAGGATGATTCCGTCGTTGTGGGTCTTTGATTCAATTTTCCCACCCATATCGACGTTCATCCCCAAGGCAATATGCACCGTTTTAAAGGCCTTCTCATCCTCAAGAATGTTCCCCGTCACCCGAGCCTTCTCGTTGGTACCAATCCCCAACTCCCCTACAAAGTAGGCGTTGGGGTCACCGAGTTCCTCAAGGAAATGGGTCAAGGCTTGCGCTTCTTTCCCGCCTTCGATTTTCACCACCTTTCCTCTTTCGATAACAAGGCGTATTGGCTCGCCCAGGACCCCAAGGGGGGACATAGAGCCGTCGATCACTGCCACACCCTCAACCGATTCCTCTACTGGGGCAATATACGCCTCTCCGGCAGGAAGGTTTCCCCATCTTCCCGGCTCCCGATACAACCCGTCATCGGGCGGTGTTCCCGGTTTCCTCCCAATGATGCTCATGCGAAGATTGGTTCCCCGCTCCGTGGTGATGACCACCTCCTTCCCTTCCTCAAGAAGACGCGTCACCTTCCAACTGAGCTCCGAGACCTTATGGTAATCCGCAGTCATGGCTCCCACAGTCATCATATCCTCGGTAATCCCGGGCATACTCGCGACCCGGGCACCCCGGGAGGTAGCTTCCATGCGGGCATGGGTATGGGTGAGACTCATCGTAGTCACAAGAAGTGCCACGTCGCAAGAACAAAGTGCTGCTTTCACCTCGTCCGGTGGTTCTTCTGCATGGTGGGAGCGAGGAATCATGACCATCATGACTCCATCTACTCCCAGGGCATGGAGGGCGAAAAAGAAACTCTCGGCAATAGAGAGTTTACCTGTATCAGTCACTACAAGAACTCGTTCCCCCGGCTTCACACCCATGCAATCTCGGACGGCAACCATGGCTCCCTTCATAAGAGGTGCGGTTTGCACAGAGAATCCCTCCTTTTAAGCCTTTCCGAGCTTTGCTGCAAGTACTCTGAGATCCGGATCTACCACCTGGCCCCGGTCAATAATGAGAACATCATCGAGCCAGACCGAGGTGTTGAGGCAAATGCCGTCTGAGTGTGAAGGCGCAGGAATCCCATCGGGAGGAAGAAGGATAGCACCGATGTTCCCCACGCCCCACTCAGTGCATCCCCAGACCCGTTCATCCTCGAGGATATCCCCGGTGAGCTTTGCGCCAGGATTGAATCCATAGCATACGTGAGCCATATAGAACATACGGGGATGATTGAAGCTTTTGAGCCAGTTTTCAAACTCCACCGCTTCCTTCCCACCCTCTACCTTCACGATTTTCCCTCTTTCCACAGCAAGGCGGATGGGTTCTTTCACAAGACCGATAGGGGGAACCACCGAACCATCAAAAACGATGACCCCATTCACCGTGTCGAGGTTCGGGGTCCAGGCAATCTGTCCTGACATCATGTGTGAACCAGGGGTATCAGCATATCCTAATTCACAGTTCACCGGATGCGTAGGATCATTCTCAAATTCCACATCCCCCCCGGCTGGGGTAGTCATGCGAACCTTCTTGGCCCGGCGCGTCTTCTCAGCCAGCCTCTCTTGAAACTCTCGTAAAACAGGGTAGTCTACCCGTCCGATACACCGAACCATCATATCGACGTTCATTCCTACAAGGCAAAGGTGCCGGAGCTTGGGGTTCTCCTTGAGAGCCCGGTCATAAGGCGTGGAGTACAAAAGCCACTGATTGTTGAATTCCACCCAGGCATCGGAAGCTCGAAGAACAGCCGTCAAGGCCTCCATAGGGAGCATGGGGTCGGCTGCTTTTCCCACCCCAAGAGGTGCGGGAATCCAGAAAACCACGGGCTTTGCTCCACAGGAGAAGGCCACCCGAGCAGTGGCATCAACCACCCGCTCGTCACTCTCTGTGTCCGCAGTGATGAGGAACGTTTCCCCTTCCTTGAGCTTGAAGAGTTCTCGCACCAAAATATCTGCCGCCTTACCCAATTCGTACTCATAGAGCTTCGGCAAGGGCACCACTCCTTTCTCATCAACTCTTGAGAGATTATAGCAAAAATGACATTACCTCTGCTTCTTGCGAAATTAAAGATATCACACAAAAGAACATATTGAAAAAAGAGCACAGCGTTCTATGCTTATCAAGGGGAGAGCTGTGCCCGGACCCCTGGCCATTATTACCTCCAACGGACCCGATGCAGGTAGCCTCATGGAGTACCTTGCCAGGAAGGAGGATTCAAGATGTCCTCCTTTGCACGCGAAGAATCCTTCGGTTCTGTAAGGGCCCTCTTTCCGGCGGACGTCTTCCCCTACACCAAGGAGGAACTCTCGGATCCCCTTGTCCAGGAAGCCTTCAAGAACGGCAGCGTACTCTTTGCAAGAGACTTTCCGTGAGTCCTCTTGTCACAGAGCATCCCAAACGTTACAATGGATACAAAGAAAGAAAAAACACGTAGCTTCTGTGGTGCCCGATAAGGGAGAATAGGGAAGTCCGGTGCAAATCCGGCGCGGACCCACCGCTGTGATGGGGAGGAAAGGGAGGAATCCCACTGGGGAAACCCGGGAAGGGCCCTTTTCTGAGGAACCTGAGCCAGAAGACCTGCCACGGAAGCGCCGTTGAGGATGATGGCAAAGTCCTCAGGCTTAGCCTGAGGACTTTTTTATTCGTACTTGAAAGGTGGATGAGTTCTATGAAGCGAAAACCACACATCCAATCCCTTTCCCTGCGGATGAGTCTCGTGGCAGCGCTTGTAGCACTCTGTCTTGTGGGGTCGTTTTTGAAGATTCCCAGTCCCACCGGGACCGTGGCCTTAGACTCTCTGCCTGGGTTTCTGGGAAGCCTTCTCTTTGGGTACCCTGAGGGAGCAGCCATCGCCTTCTTAGGACATCTCCTTACTTCCTTCAATGTAGGATTTCCCTTGGGGATTCCAGTACATTTTCTCGTTGCCCTTGAGATGGCAGGAATCGTGGCCACATTTCGCTTCGTATTCTCGCGGTGGAAGTACATTCCGGCAATAGTGATCGGAACAATCCTGAATGGGGTTTTCGCCCCTTTGAGCCTTGTGCCTCTTTTCGGGTGGGGATTCTTTGTGGGAATTTTCCCCTCGCTTCTTGTGGGATCCCTGGTGAACATCGTTATTGCCGTGAGTATCTTTCGATTCCTTTCAAAATGAAGCGAGACATCCTTGTCATTTCCCTTGGAGAAGAGGAGATTCTTGTAGCCTGCGATGCTCTGGGGGGCATTGGCCCAAAGGAGGGTGACACCTTGCCGGTTCCCCTTCACATTTCCGCTCAGTTCACCACCCGAGTGGCCCTGGCCGAAATTCTCGCCCTGGGGGGAGAGCTCCTGGCACTATCGCTAACTTTGAGCATTGAACCCTATCCGTTTCTCGAAGAAGCCAAAAGGGGCATCACGGAGGAACTTCGCTCCATCGGTCTTGAGGAACTCCCCGTCATCGTCTCAACGGAGAAGAACATGAAAACCTCGACCACAGGTCTTGGCATAACCGCTATAGGAAGAAGGCCAAAGCGAAAGGGAGAAGAGATATCGGAGGGGACACTTTATGCTCTTGGCGTTCCTGCAGTCGGCAAAGAAGTCCTCAGAAACGTCGAGTGGATAGCTGATCTCAGAGACATCCTGCTTTTACGGAGATTCTTTCCCACCATTCCCATCGTACCCGTGGGTTCCCAGGGGATTTTCTGCGAAGCGCTTCTTTTTCTGGTGGGAAGTAGTCTGCGTCTCCACCTTCGTCCACCCTTCCCTTATTCCCTGTATCAAAGCTGCGGACCGGCAACAGTCATCCTCTTTGTCAGTCAGGAAAAAGAAGCAGTCCTCAAGACTCTCGTGCGCAAGCCCCTCTGGGTAGTGGGAGAACTTAAGGTATAAGAACAGCTGAGGCCCGAATCTGGCCTCTCTTGAGCTTTAAGAGGACTTCGTTGGCTCTCTCAAGAGGATAGGTTTCGAAGTGAACCGAAAAGTGAAACTTCCCTGCCATGTCAAGAAGCTCCACAACGTCACTCCGGGTACTATTGGCTACACTCTGGATACTTCGCTCCCAGTAGAGGAGCTCGTAGGGGATTTCAGGAAGAGGGGTGGCATAAATGCCTGCAGCAACAACTTTTCCTCCCGGGGCAAGGTGCTCCAGGGCCTTTCTGACTAAAGAACCTGAAGGAGCAAAAACGATGGCAGCCTGAAAGGAATGGGGAGGGTTTTCCTCAGTCCCTCCCACGAAAGAGGCACCAAGTTTCCGAGCGAGTTCCTGACGTTCTGGGCTTCGGGTGAAAACGAAGACCTCTTTCCCCTCAAAACGGGCTACCTGGAGCACAAGATGTGCCGAAGAACCAAAGCCAAAGAGAGCAACAGTGTCACCTTTCTCAAGAGCGCACGCCTGGTAAGCCCTGTAACCTATCACTCCCCCACAAAGGAGAGGAGCCACCTCCACTGCCTCGTACCCTGCGGGAAGAGGATAGACGCTGTCCTGGTGGGCCAGGGCATACTCGGCGTATCCTCCGTCCACGTCATACCCGGTAAAGATTGCCCGCTCACAGAGATTTTCTCTCCCCCTCCGACACATAGAACATTTCCCGCATACCCAGTACAACCAGGGAATGCCCACCCTTTCCCCCCCTCTGACTCTGGTCACTTCTTCCCCTCTTTCCACTACTCTCCCCACAATCTGGTGTCCCAGAACAAGAGGGAGACGGTGTGCAGGGAGTTCTCCTTCAAGAATATGGAGGTCGGTGTGGCAGACTCCACAGGCTTCCACCTTTATGAGGACTTCCTCTTTGCGAGGACGAGGAAGGGGAAGTTCTCTCATCACAAGGGGCATCGTCTCACAGGGCGCCTGTCGTTCAAGTACCATCGCTCTCATGGCGTTCTTTCTCCACAAACCAAGCAAAAGTTTGCTCAAGACCGTCTCTCAGGGTAACCTGAGGAGACCAGGAAAGGAGTGTCTTTGCCTTCTCCGTACAGAGGGCAATTCTTGAAACCTCTCCCTTTCTTTCTTCAGTGAAGAGTACCTCAATCTTTCTCCCCACAATTTCTTCAAAAATTCTGACAAGCTCAATAACACTCGTCTCCTTCCCTGTTCCAATGTTGTACTCTCCAGAAGGTGCCTCAAGGGCTTTGAGATTGGCCTCGGCCACATCTTTCACAAAGACGTAATCCCGGGTTTTCGTACCGTCGCCAAAGACCACACAGGGTTCCCCTCGAAGGATACGTCGAGAAAATATGGCTATGACCCCTGCCTCTCCCAGGGGATCCTGCCTGGGCCCATAGACATTCCCATAGCGAAGTGCTACATACGGAAGTCCCCAGACCGCAGCGTAGTAGCGAAGATATTGCTCTGCCGAGTACTTCGCCACTCCATAAGGCGAAAGAGGAGCCGGGGGATACGTCTCATCCACCGGGAGTTTCTCCACCTCTCCATAGAGAGCCCCACCAGTGGAGGCAAAGATGACCTTTTCTACACCGTATGTTTTCGAGAGCTCAAGGACGTTGAGAGTCCCAAGAATGTTTACCTCTGCATCATGGAGAGGGTCCTCCACAGACTGGCGTAGGTTGATATGAGCAGCATGGTGGTTCACGTAACGAGGGTGTTCCCGTTCAAAAACCTCCTTAAGCGCCTCTCTTTCGGTAATGTCCACCCTGTAGAATTGGGCTAAAGGATTGAGGTTTTCCTCTCTCCCCGTGGAGAGATCATCCACAACAACCACTGAAAACCCAATCTGCACATAAGTATCAACCACATGAGACCCGATGAAGCCTGCTCCTCCAGTGACAAGAATATCTCCCACGCTGACCACCCTTTTCAGTACCCCATGAGAGCATAGGCCCGATCGAGCACTCGCTGCACGGCTACACCATCAGAAAGTGTGGCCCCTCGGGAGGGTTGCCCTGCTATCCGCAAGAGAAAGTCATGAGCGCAGGCGACATGGGCCCTTACCCACCCGACGGCAAACTTCCCTGGAATGCGGTTGGGATAAGGATACTGGCTAACTGACTCAATATGTTTGAAACCCCGATTCCCCCCATAGGCCCCACCAGCTTCCCGATCGTCATACACCTCAAGGAAGTTCGGTTGCATGGAATTGAAGCGAAGAGCTCCTTTCATACCCTCGATTTCGAAACGAAGTTCATCACAGCTTCCAGTAGCAAAGCGACTCGTCTCCACAGTGACAGGAACACCGTCCTTTTCTCCCATAACCTCGGCCCAGTCATCTACAAGAACCTCTTCGAGCTCGTTCCCTTGGACATCCCTTGGTCGGCAGCGGATAAAGGTTTTTCCTCGGGCAGAAGCTATTTCAAATACTCCCAAAAGGTAATGGCAGAGGTCTATAAGATGGGATCCTAAGTCGGCCAGAGCCCCACCCCCGGCGAGGTCTTTGCGGAGACGCCAGCTCATGGGACGATTGGGATCGTTGTAGCCAGAGTGGAGGTACTGAAAACGGGCCCGCACAGGTTCTCCCAAAAACCCCGAGTCGATGAGTTCCTTTGCTCTGAGAATCGCCGGAACAAAGCGATTCTGGAAAGCCATACCGAAAATGACACCACTCCGGGCAACACTCTCCTGTATCGTTTCTGCCTCAGCAAGGTTCAGGGCCAGGGGCTTGTCGCAGTAAATGTGTTTTTGAGCCTGAGCCGCTTTTGTGGCTACCGGGAGATGGAAAGCATTAGGGACAGCTACAACGATAACATCGATGTCGTCTCTGGCCATAAGTTCATCAAGCTTATGGGTAGCAAAGGGAACCCCGGTCTCTTTTTTGGCCTTTTCAGCCGTGTCTTTCCGGGAAGTACAGATGCCCCGGACTTCGGGAAGAAAGGGGAGCTCGCTGTAGTAGAAGGGGAGAGAAGAAAAGGCCAGAGCGTGAACTCTTCCGATGAATCCAAAACCTACGATGCCTACCCCTATGCGTTTCACTCACTTCACCTCGAGCTCAGGGGTTATGAGCTCTATTCCATGCATGTAACGGCGTAAAACCTCCGGGACCACCACAGTGCCGTCCTCCTGCTGGTAATTTTCTAAAACGGCCACAAGAGTTCTACCTACGGCGAGCCCCGAGCCGTTGAGGGTGTGAACATACCCAAACTTTCCTGAAGAGGAACGAAAGCGGATATTGGCCCTCCGGGCCTGGAAATCCTCAAAATTACTGCAGGAAGAAATTTCCCGATACCGGTTCTGAGAGGGAATCCAGACTTCAATGTCATATGTTTTGGCTGCCGCAAACCCAAGGTCTCCGGTGCAGAGAACGACCACCCGGTAGGGTAACCCTAAAAGCTCGAGAACCTCCTCTGCGTCTTGTACCAAGTTCTCGAGTTCCTCATAGGACATGTCAGGATGCACGAATTTCACCAACTCCACCTTGTTGAACTGATGCTGCCGAATAAGTCCCCGCACGTCCTTTCCGTAGGAACCGGCCTCTCGGCGAAAGCAGGCACTGTAAGCCACATAGGATATGGGAAGTTCCTCCTCCTCAAGAACCTCATCGGCATGGAGATTTGTCACTGGAACCTCAGCAGTAGGGATGAGGTGCAAATCATCTTGACAGTGGTAGAGATCCTCAAAAAATTTGGGGAGTTGCCCGGTCCCAGTCATAGCCCTGGTGTTCACAAGGAAAGGCGGAAAAACTTCCCTATAACCGTGCTTTAAGGTGTGTAAATCAAGCATGAAGTTGATGAGAGCCCGCTCAAGGAGAGCCCCTGCGCCTTTGAGGACGGTGAAGCGAGAAGAAGCAATCTTTGCTCCTCGCTCAAAGTCAAGGATATTCAGGGTCTCTCCTATTTCCCAGTGGGGCCGAGGCGGAAAGTCAAATTGTCTCGGTTCTCCCCATCGACGCACTTCTTTGTTGTCTTCTTCACCTCTTCCCAGAGGGACAGTGTGATGAGGAATATTGGGCAAGAAAAAAAGAGTGTCCCTCCACTCCCGTTCGATATTCCTAAGTTCCTCATCAAGAGCTTCAAGACACCGAGAGATCTCTTCTCCCTCTGCCAAAAGAGGAGCAACATCCTTACCCTCTCTTTTGAGGACTCCTACACTCTTGGCAATCTGGTTTTTTCTCTGCTTCAAAGCATCAACCTCTTTCTGAAGGTTTCTCCGTTTCTCATCAAGAGCAAGAAGTGTCTCAAGGGTAGTTGTCTCCATTCCCCTTCTTTTCAGGCTTTCCGCGACTTCTTCTGGACGTTCCCGTACCCATTTCCAGTCAAGCATTGCCTCTCTCCCTCATCCCTTTATAACTCCCAGTGGTCGAGCATAGGCCACTTTCTTAGAAATTCCCGCTTTCTCTACCACCTCTACTACTTCCCCCACGTCCTTGTAAGCCTCGGGAATCTCTTCCCGAAGGGTGGACTTACTCTCCGCCATGACAAGGATACCCTTTTCCTCAAGTTCTGCAGCGATATTCCGTCCTCGGGAAGTCCTGTCGGCTTCGGAACGGCTCATAACCCTTCCTGCTCCATGGCAAGTTGACCCAAAGGTCTCCTGCATGGCAAGCTCCGTCCCCACAAGGATATACGAACCTGTGCCCATATCCCCCGGAATGAGAACCGGCTGTCCTACGTTGCGGAACTTTTCCGGTACGGCTTTGTGCCCTGCAGCGAAAGCACGGGTGGCGCCTTTGCGATGAATGCAAAGTTTTTTAATCTCCCTATTTACTTTGTGTTCTTCGATTTTGGCGATGTTGTGTGCTACGTCGTAGAGCACCTCCATCCCCAGCTGTCGTGCTGACTTACTGAATACCTCTTCAAAAGACTCCCGAATCCAGTGGGTGATAAGCTGGCGGTTCGCCCAGGCAAAATTTGCCGCACAGACCATAGCAGCAAAATACCCCTGTCCCTCGGGAGACCGGAAAGGAGCACAGGCTAATTGTCTGTCCGGCACTTTGATACCATAACGATCCATAGCGTTCTGCATCCTCTGCAGGTAGTCAGTGCAGATTTGATGTCCAAACCCTCGAGAGCCGGTATGTACCATAATGATGACTTGTCCTTCGAAGAGCCCAAAAATTTCGGCAATATCGGGGCGAAAGATACATTCCACTACCTCAATTTCTAAGAAGTGATTTCCCGAACCCAGAGTTCCAAGTTGGTCCTTTCCTCGCTCGATGGCCTTGCCACTTACCGCATCGGGATCTGCCCCCTCCATGGCTCCACCTTCCTCAATGTGTTCCCTGTCCTCAGGCCACCCAAACCCCCGGGATATCACGTACTGTGCTCCCTGGGTCATGACTCTTCGGAGTTCCGACGGAGAGAAGGAAAGTTTACCTTCAGATCCTACTCCAGAGGGTATGTTCCGGAAAAGCACCGAGAGAAGCCTCTCAAGACGGGGTAGAACTTCATCTTTGGTGAGGTTCGTCTTCACCACCCGCACACCGCAGTTGATGTCAAAACCCACCCCTCCAGGGGAGATGACTCCCTCGTCAAGGAGCGTCGCTGCCACACCCCCAATGGGAAAGCCATAACCCCAGTGGATGTCGGGCATGGCCAAAGATTTCCCCACAATCCCCGGAAGGAAGGCCACATTGGCCACCTGCTCCGGAGCCTGGTCTTTGCGAATGGACTTCATCATCTTTTCACTGGCGTAAATGATTCCCTCGACCTGCATGCCACGCTTATAGTCTCTGGGAATTCGCCAGCGCCACTCGTCTATTTTCTCTAATGGACCACCCCACTCGGCCATACTCTCAACCTCCCTTAGATGTCAAAGTATACCTGTGCCCGGAAAAGACCTGGCTCGATTTCCTCAACCTTCACCTCATAGTACGTGCAGGCCTTGACCACCCGAAATACTTCGTGTTTTTTGAGGTCCAGAGACTCTCCAAAAACCCGTGCTCTAAGGTAGTACTGCCCGAGTTCATGGATGTCAAAGTGGTTCAAGATTGCTTCTTCAACCTCAAAAACGTAAAGAAGCTCATTGAGCCAGGCTACAAGAAGATCTTCCCAGTCGCTACCCTCAACAGCAACCGAGGCCTCAAACCCTCCATCTACTTTTTCTAACTCCCCAATGAGGGAAAACATTCCCAAAGCTGCATTGGCAAAGAGCTCTTCTAAAGACCTTCCCCAAGCCACAAGTCCGACATCGGCAGTATGGTCGAGAATCTCAAAGAGCTTGTCCATCTTAGTACCCTATCGGTATCCCTCCTCCCAGCTGAAAAAAAGCTTTAAGCTTATTGACCAAAATCTCAGTAGCATCCAAAAAGGCTTCTTCGGTACTTCCCCCAATGTGAGGGGTGCAGATGACATTTTCTTGGTTGAGGAGCTCAAGATTTTGAGGGGGTTCTGTCTCGTAGACATCGAGAGCCACTCCCCCAAGATGCCCCTCCTTGAGCACCCGCAGAAGAGCATTCTGATCGATCACTCTTCCCCGAGAAGTGTTGATGAGATAGGCTCCCTTTTTCATCTTCCGCAACACTTCCTCGGAAAAGAGTCCGTTCGTTTCACTGTTCAAGACCACATGGAGTGAAACAATGTCACTTCGCTCAAGAAGTTCTTCCAGGCGAAAGACTCGCTTCACACCCCGTCGTCCAAATTCCTCCTCCGGAACATAGGGGTCATAAGCCATGACTTCGGCCCTCATGGCTTTGACAATCTCCGCCACTCTTCGGCCAATACTCCCGAAACCCACTATACCCCAGTTTTTTCCCTCAATAGTCTTCCCAGTGTATTTTCCTTTGGCCCATTTCCCTTCTTTGAGGAAGGCACAAGTGAGGTAGAGGTGCCGCAAAAGGGCAATGGCCAAGCCCACAGTGAGCTCAGCCACACTTGAGGCCGACGCTTCAGGGGTATTGATAACCTTGATTCCTCTTGCTTCACAGGCTTTCTTGTCGATGTTATCCGTTCCCACTCCAGGGCGGGCTACCACCTTGAGACGGGGGGCGTTTTCGATAACTCTTGCTGTAACTTGAGGCTTAGAACGAACCACGAAGACGTCCTTGTCCTGAATGACCCGAATGATTTCTTCCTCATTGTCAGAAGAAAGAACCTCTACCGGACCCACTTCTTCCAGAAGCCTCCGCACCATGTCCTCCGGAACTCCGTGGGCACAGAGAACTCTTATGACCTTTTCATCCATCTTCTTTCACCTCCCATAGGTGTGAGAAAACCAAAGCAATATCCACTTTTTGACCGCTCTCCTCTAAGGCCTTTCCCAAAAGAAAGAGCATCCCCACAATTTCAGAGACGGAGAGACTTTCTCCATGACGTACACAAAGAGCGTTTTTCTTCTCTGGCACTTCTCCCACCACAAGGCCTTCCCTCCGTAGAAAGGCTACCACTTGTTCCCGCTTTACTCCTGAAGGAAGCATAAGGAGACTCACCGAGGGAAACGTCGTCTCCTCTCCTTCGACCACACATCTTAGAGCCTTTACTCCTCTCCTAAAAAGTTTTGCAAGATAGAGCCTTCTTTGCCAGACA
Source organism: uncultured Atribacterota bacterium (assembly GCA_964426875.1). Lineage (GTDB taxonomy): Bacteria > Atribacterota > Atribacteria > Atribacterales > Caldatribacteriaceae > Caldatribacterium. The sequence continues at coordinate 43,654 of CAYRSB010000002.1, read as the reverse complement.
TGTTCTATGCCCAGCCGGTACAGATACTCAAAACGTTCTAAAGGGGAAGAGGGGATGGGATACTCCCTAAAGGCTTCCTCCAAGTTCCTTACGGCGAGAGAATATTTCAAAAAACGAGACTCTGGGGCTTTCTCCCTCATGTTCTTCCCCAAGATCAGGAGGGAAAACTCTGGGGCATCTTGTATCCTGGCCACTGCAGCGTCCACAAAAAAGCGGTCAAGTGCGAGAGGGAAAATTCCTAAAGAAACGCTCACATCAACGGCGAAGAAAAGCCCCTTTTGACGACACACCTCCCCCAAAGCCTCGAGACCTACCCATGTTCCGCTTTTTTCCTCCACATGAACGGCCAAAACTCCCCGGATATGCCTTCCTATATCGGTCAAAAGGAGAAGTTCCAAATCCTGCGCGGCAGGAGTTTCATGGCCCCGTCCTCCAAGACGCACTACAGAAAGACCCAAAGCCTCGGCCATCTTTGCCCAACGTTCACTCATCTCCCCGGTCACAATGCATACCACCGCATCCTGAGGGGAGAAAGCATTCACAAGGATGGCCTCCCATCCCCAAAAGGCAGGAAGAGGACAGGGGAGGACGTCTTTTTCAGTGCCCAGGAGACCCTGAAAGACTTCCTTTGCAGTCACGAAGCTTCCCCCAAGAAAGCAAACACTCCCGCCCAAGGGGCGGGAGTGCTCCCGCGGTGCCACCCTTCTTCGGCAGTCTGCACCACCCTCAAAGCCTTAACGCACCAAGCGTTGGGCACTACTTGTCTTTCGCACCCACAACTCCGGGACGGATTCGAGGGGGAAGAAGACCGGCTCCCACCTTCTCCGGTTCTCTGTGCCTCTTCGAAATCCCTCTACTTCTCCCCTTCATCGCCTTTCCGTGTGGCTTTACTATATACCACAAGGCGGAAGAAAGTCAACAGGGCTGGTGTTCCTCTTTTTATTCCCACCTGAAGAACCGAAAAGCCAGGAGGAACGTTCCCAAAAGCCACAGAAAAAGTACCAGGAAATCACTCATCAGACCAAATTGCGTGGGAATGCCTACCATGACACTTCGTAGAGCATCACCGAAGTAACTTAAAGACAAAAGCCGGGTGATGAAGCGGATTGATTCAGGCATCGTCTCGGGAGGGGAAAAGATGCCCGAGAGGAACATCATGGGGAACTGCACCACCTGGATAACACCCTGGCTGCTCTCGGCTATTCTTGCGAAAGACACAAGACAATAACCCAAACTCACGAAGGTACAGGCACCAAAAAGGATCCATACAAAGAGCACCAGTGGAGAACCAGAAATTCGTACCCTGAAAAAGAGCCAGCCTGAAACCACGATTACCGCCGTCTGCACAAAAGCAATCACAAGGTGCACGGCGATTTCACTCCACAAAAGCCATTCCTTTTTCAGGGGCGTTGCCTGCAGCTGTCGGATGATTTTTCGTTCCCGCAGGCTCACAAAATCAAGCGATCCGAAAAGCCCAAGCTGCATGATGACCATAGCCAGGACTCCAGGGAGGAAATAATCGATCTGGCGAAATTGCAGAAGCTCGATAGCCCGTACTTCCACAGAAAGACCAGGAGAGAGGAGGCCTTCCCGCCGGAAAGCACCTTGAAGGTAACCGGCAAGCATGTACGCCCTTTCCATACGCTGCGGATGAGCATAGACCACAATGCCCGAAGGAGTATAGTGCACAACGATGTCCCGCCTACCCTGACGAAGTGCAATCATCGCCAAAGAAAGATTTTCCTCCATCAGGGTGAGAGCCCCTTTTCCTTGAGGGAAAAAAGAAGTTTATCCACATCAGGCATATCCTTATCCCTAACAACGCTCACAACAAGAGATGAGTCTTTCCCAATTCCACCAAAGATAACACCAAAGAGAAACACGAAGAGTACAGGAAATGCCAAGAATCAAAAAATGGACATTCGATCGCAATAGATATTCTTGAAATGTGCTACGAAAAGAGCGGAGAAAACTCTCAGTCGCGAATCCTCCTCCTGGTGAGCTTCACGAACACGTCTTCAAGAGTTGCCTCCCGTACCACAACGTCATGCAGCGAGAGTCGTCCTTCCTTCCCCAGCTGACTGAGACCGGCAAAAGTCTGAGCAAGGTCTTGGGTGTAAAGGGTGACTATTTCACGGTCGGTACGGACCTTCATCGCAGAAGGCAAAGAAGACAACAGTAGAACATTCCGAACCTCGGCAAAAGGAATTTCCACGACCTTTTCCCTAAAGTACTCAGCAATGAGTTCTCGTGGCTTCCCCAGAGCAATGATTGTACCATGGTCAATAATGGCCACCCGGTCACAGAGCCTCTCGGCTTCATCGAGATAGTGGGTGGTGAGAAAAACGGTTCTTCCCTCGTTCTTGAGGGCGAGAATGATATCCCACAGGCCTCTCCGGGACTGAGGGTCAAGACCAGAAATGGGTTCATCGAAGAATACTACCTCTGTCTCTCCAACTAAAGCCAGCCCTACGCTGAGACGCTTGAGTTGCCCACCACCAAGTTTTTCGACGAGAGTGTGAGCCTTTTCGGTAAGACCTACAAGATTGAGAATCTCCTTCCCCGGCTTTCTCTTAGGATAGAAGGACCCAAAAAGCCTTATAGTCTCAGATACCGTGAGCCGAGGGAAAAACTGCGCCACCTGAAGTTGTACCCCAACGCGGGATCGTACGGAAAAGGGATCTACTAAGGGATCGATGCCAAGAACCTCGACCCGGCCACCATCACGCTTGATAAGACTCATAACCGTTTCGACGGTCGTGGTCTTCCCGGCCCCATTGGGACCAAGGAAACCAAAAACTTCCCCCTCTCCACCGTAAAACTTATGTCATCGACCGCTTTGACCTCCTCGTACCATTTGCGCAGCCCCTCGACCACAATGACATCCATAAACCTATTCTACTACTTGTATCACTAAAAACAAAAAACCCGAGGTTTCTCCCTCGGGTCTTTGCAAAGCCAGGGTCTCAAAAGTTCACTCACTACTTTCCCGAAGGCGGGCAAGGATGATGTTCTCGAAAATCTCTTTGAGATTCTCCTCACCCACACCGGAAACAATCTCTTCGTTGACCCGGATATTGGGTCCCTTGACACAGCGCTCAAGACAGAAGGTTGCTCCAATACTCAGGCGGTCCTCCACAGCATAGTCCTTAGCCATTTTGAGGAGCCTCTGCAGGATGTTGTATGAACCCTTGAGGTAACAGCTTGTACCCACACAGACTGCCACATCGACCTTTTTAGCGCTCTTAGCCTCCTGAATTTTTATCATCTCGTTCGAGATTCTTCGACGAGAGTAATAATGCGTATGGAGGTATTGCTCGGCCACCTCACTTCCCGGGTTCTTGAGCCACCGTTCATAGAGAAACTTCACTGCCGGATTGTCCTGAGCTTTCCGTACCGGGCTCAGGCGGTCAGCGTTGTAGAGACCCTCGGCCCGCTTTTTAAGGACTGTCCGATAGTCGGGATATCCAAGGGGCATACCCCCACCACCGATGCACCCACCGGGACAATTCATGACCTCTACGAAATCGTAGCCCCGCTTCCCTTCCCGCATCTCTCGGACAAGCTTCTGAGCGTTGGCCAATCCATGGACAATGGCCACTCGCACTACTCGACCATCGAAATCTACCTCTGCTTCCCGAACGCTCTCAAACCCTCGAACGGCTCTGAATTCCACCTCTTTGAGCTCCTTCCCCGTTAACCGCTCATAGGCATACCGCAAAACGGCCTCGGTGACACCGCCTGTGACCCCAAAGAGGACACCGGCTCCACTTCCAGCACTTAGGGGAACGTCAAAGGAAACAGGTTCAAGCTCTACAAACTCAATGTTAGCCATTTTGATCATCTTGATGGTCTCCTGGGCAGAGAGCACGATGTCCACATCAAGCACACCGTTATGGATGTATTCGGACCGCCGAGCCTCGAACTTCTTGGAGAGGCAGGGCATGATGGAAACCGAGACGATTTTCTCATTGGGGACATTCTCCATTCTGGAAACAAAATTCCGAATAACCGAGCCAAAGACCTGTTGCGGAGAGCGGACGGAAGAGAGATGTTCAAGGTAGAAGGGATAGTTGCGCTCGGCAAAGACTACCCAGGAAGGACAACAGGAGGTGAATTGTGGCAGACGACTGTTGTTCTGCAGACGGCGAAAGAACTCCTCTGCCTCCTCCACCACCACAAGGTCAGCACTGAAAGAAGTATCGTACACTCTATCAAACCCTATCTTTTTAAGGGCAGCAACAATTTTCCCGGTGGTGATTTCCCCAGGCGGAAGACCAAAAGCTTCGCCGATTGCCACTCGCACTGCCGGGGCAATCTGGGCCACCACGAATTTTTCCGGGTTAAGAACCGCCCTCCAGGCGGAGTCAAGTTCAGACTTCACCACCAGCGCCGCCGTAGGACATCGAATGGCACACTGGCCACAGAAGACACACTCCACCTCAGTGAGTTTTTTACCAAAAGCCGGCTCCACTAAAGCCCGTGCTCCCCGATAGGTGAAATCGTAAACGCCTATACCCTCGATTTCCTGACAGGCCCGTACGCAATCCCCACAGAGAATACAGCGGTTCGGATCCCGCACAAGCGAAAACGAGGACTCGTCCTTTGGGAGTTTCTCAGTCCGTTCCCCAAAGCGTACCCTATTGATTCCCATACGAGAAGCCATTTCCTGGAGACGGCAATTCAAGTTCCGCTCACAGACAGTACAATCTCGGTCATGGTTAGCGAGGTAGAATTCCACAATCATCCTTCGGGCTTCAAAAACCCGAGGGGTACTTGTGTGAATCACCATTCCCGGCTCAGGAGGTGTAGAGCAGGAGGGCATAAGTCCTCTTCCCTCTACTTCTACAAGACACATTCGGCAGGCGCCGTACACGCTCAAATCCGAATGGTAGCAAAAGGTAGGGATAGTGATGTTGGCCTTCTTGGCCACCTCGAGGATGTTTCTCTCTCCATTCAGGGGAATTTCCTGTCCGTCAACGATGACAACTTTCTTCTCCTCACGCATTGTTCTTCCTCCTCCAGCTTACCACAATGGCATCAAAAGGACAGGCCTCAAAACAAGAACCACACTTGATGCAGCGAGATTGGTCGATAACATAGGGTACCTTGGGACGACCAGAAATACAGGAAACCGGGCAAACCCGGGCACACTTGCCGCAGGCACGGCACTTCTCCGGGTCAATCCAGTATTCTCGCATGGCCTGGCACACATGGGCAGGACACACCCTATGCACCACATGGTCAATGTATTCATCTCGAAAGTACCGTAAGGTCGTAAGAACGGGGTTGGGTGCTGTTTTACCCAGACCACAAAGGGAAGCATCTTTCACCACGAGAGCTGTTTCTTCAAGGAGAGAAAGATCTTCTGGAGTAGCCTTACCGTCCACAATTTTCTGCAGCATGCCAAGCATGTGTTTTGTACCTTCCCGACAAGGGACACACTTCCCACAGGACTCCCTCTGGGTGAAGCTCATAAAAAAGCGGGCCACCTCTACAATGCAAGTGTCCTCATCAAGGACAACGAGCCCTCCCGAACCCATGATGGCTCCCGCCCCACAGAGAGAGTCATAGTCCACCGGAAGATCAAGGTGATACTCAGTTAGACATCCTCCCGAAGGGCCTCCGATTTGCACCGCCTTAAAAGCTTTGTTGTTCTGGATACCTCCGCCCACTTCAAAAATGAGCTCCCGCAGGGTAATACCCATGGGAACTTCCACAAGTCCCGTGTTCTTAATCTTCCCAGCCAGAGCGAAGGTCTTCGTTCCAGGGCTTGTCACCGTCCCAAAAGAACGGAACCACTCTGCCCCTTTGAGGATGATGGCCGGGACATTGGCCAAGGTCTCGACATTATTGATGACCGTGGGCTTCCCCCAAAGGCCCTTTTGTGCAGGGTAGGGGGGTCTGGGGCTGGGCATTCCTCTCTTTCCCTCGACAGAAGCGATGAGGGCAGTCTCCTCCCCACATACGAAAGCCCCGGCACCTTCCCGAATGTAGACATCAAAGGAGAAGGAGGTACCAAGGATGTTCTGCCCCAGAAGACTAAATTTCCGGGCATCCTCTATAGCCTTACGGAGACGTTTCACCGCAAGGGGGTACTCCGCCCGAACGTAGATATATCCTTCGCTTGCCCCTATAGCGTATCCGGCCAGGGCCATTCCTTCGATGACCGAATGGGGATCACCCTCCATAACGCTCCGGTCCATGAAAGCTCCTGGGTCACCTTCATCCCCGTTGCAAATGATATATTTTTTGTCCGCTTTAACCATTCGGGCAAACTGCCATTTCCTTCCGGTAGGGAATCCTCCACCTCCACGGCCCCGAAGACCGGATTTCGTAACCTCCCCGATAATGTCATCAGGAGTCATCTCGGTGATGGCACGAGCCAACGCAAGATACCCGTCCCGGGCCAGATACTCCTCGATATTCTCCGGATCAATGTTTCCACAGTTGCGAAGGGCGATCTTGACCTGACGCCGGTAGAAGGGGACATCCCTCATAAGGGGCCAAGACTGGGCTTTGCCATTGTGCTCCTCCCAGTACACCAGGCGTTCCACAATTTTTCCTTCCTTAATCGTCATCTCGACGATGTCTTCCACATCCTCAGGTTTGACCCTGAGGTATAGGATTCCTTGGGGTTCAATGGTGACCAGAGGTCCAGCCTCACACAGCCCCATACAGCCGGTCCGCACAAGATGGGGATGGTCAGAATGTTCTTCAGCTTTCTCTACAACCCAGCCCAGGAGTCCTTCCCGGGAGAGGACTTCCCAAAAGGCATCAAAAACTGCCTGTGACCCCTTGGCAAGGCATCCCAGCCCTCCACAAACGAGAATTCGCTTCTTCCCAACGTACTGCGTCTTAAGCCTTCGAACTTCTTCTTCCAGAATCTGTCTATCCTTGAAGACCATCGGACACCGCTCCTTCCTCTTCAGCCATGTATGATTCAAGGAGTTCTTCGACTTTCTTCTCGTTCATGAGTCCATGTACCTCCTCGTTAATCATCAGTGCTGGTGCCAGAGCGCAGGCTCCAATACAGGCTACAGTCTCCACCGTAAAGAGAAGATCAGAGGTGGTATCCTCCCCTTCTCGAAGGCCGAGGTACTCCCGAACGGCTCGCAGGATTTTTTCTGAGCCCTTCACGTGGCATGCCGTCCCATCACAGACCCGGATAATGTGCTTGCCTTTGGGCTTTAGGGAAAACTGGGCGTAAAACGTAGCTACTCCGAAAACATATGCTGGAGAAACCTGCAGCGCCGTAGCTACATAACTTAAAATCTCCTCCGGCAGGTATCGATATTCTTCTTGAATTTCCTGAAGGATGCCGATAAGGTTTGAGGGATTGTAGTTGTGTTTGGCCAAAATGGCGTTGACCTTTTCAAAACTTCTTTCTAAGGTGATTTCCCTTTCCACTTTCTCCACACCTTCCACCCCCACTCTTTCTCTAACAGTACTCAACGTTGACCACTATCTCACGTTTTCTGAGTTCCTCAGCAATCTCTTCAAGGATGCGTGCTTTGAGGGAAAGTTCCCCAGAAAGCTTGGGATTCTGGTGAGCCGGGTTTATGGCCCGTCCTCCAATCAACGTTATCTCATCAGCCTCGAAGAGGAATTCAAGAAGCCGGCTTGCTCCATCATTCTTATGGCGAACGTCGTCTTTGTTCACCCCCTGACGCAGCTTCCGCAAGACTGTAGCCAGAGTCAAAACCCCCTCGGTCATCAGGTCCACTCCCTCAAGAATCCCCACCGGAGGGATGTCCTCGGTGAGAGAGCCCAGGTCTACCCGGATTTCCTTCCCCAAAAAACGGGCGAGAATGTTGCCCGTTGTCCCCCCACACACTACCTTTTTCCCGGGGAAAGAGAGAAAGCGCCGGGCAATCTCCTCATCCTGAGATGGGTCCTCAGGAGGACCGGCCCAGAGGATCAATCGGCGGGGCAGACGTATTTTAGCCACTACACAGGTAGCATCATCCCCCGGTCTCCCCTGATACAACTTTTGAGTAGTTTCTATGATACGTCGGGCCAAAGTCAGAGCATCGATGTGTTCGTTGACTGTGCTCTCAAGGAAAGATGCAATTTTTTCCCACCTCCATCCCAAATTCCAAAGTCCTCCAATGCCAGCATGTACCACTCCGTCTGTAACTCCTACAATCCAGTCATGTCGCTGTAATCGTATATTAGCCTCAAAGATAGTACGTTTTCCGATCTCCCTCTTTCGCCGATCTAAGTACATAACCCTGCCATTTCGAATCCAGAAAAGAGGGGGATTATCAAACTCCGCTATATAGGTCTCTCCGTCGGGAAGAATCTGTACCACCGAAAAAGTACTGTAAGCAATCTTTCGGACCCGGCATACTGGTAACGTCTCAGCCAGGGTTTCTACCACCTCTTCCAAGGGGGAATTTTTACGAAGCATGGAGACGATAATCCGGGAGGTCAAGGTAGAGAGAATACTCGCCTTTACCCCACTTCCCAGACCATCGGACCAGGCTATAACTGTCGAATCGTTCCTTTTCTCATAACTCACACTGTCGCCACAGAGCTCCTCTCCCCACTTAGCAATCTGAGCATAGGCAATTTCTACAAAGAGGTCTCTCATTCCTCCAAAAGCTCTCCTCGTAGAATCCGCATGAGTTTGTTCAAAAGGACTTTGGTTTCGGCAGTCGTCTCTCCAAGAAGGCTTGCGATCTCTTGTGCCACCCGCATTTGGTTCGTGATAACCTGTTGGGCCTTCTCGATGGTCTTTCCCCGGATGGCTTCCATCATCGCCTCCTGTTCCTTTTCCTTGGTGAGGTCGACGAAAACCCCCATAAGGAGACGAGGTTTCTCCAGGAAGAAGACCGAAAGGCGCACAAAGAGGTTCTGGTACTGTGGATAGGAAATCTCCCGGGTCAGGGCCTTTTTAGTTCGCAGAACTTCTACAAAAGGTGAGGGGTCGACAAATTCCTCGAGTTTCTTCCCTACCACGAGCTTTCCCACAAGCCCCAGCATGCGCCGAAGCGCAGGGTTCATGTCCACAATACGGAGATTCTCGTCGAGAAGGACAATACCGTTTGGGGTCACAGTAATGAGAAAACTTGAGAAAGACTCGGCTTTGGCCCGCATGAAAGGAATGCACATCTCTGCTTCAGCCATTCCCTGATACACCGCCTTGGCCTTCTCCCGGCAGGTATCGTATCCACAGGCTCCGCAGTTCAACTCATCTTGGAGAGCGAACTTTCCGGTTAAAGCCAGAATACGCTGTATTTCCTCCTCCGGTACTGGAGGGTTAGGAATCGGAGAGGGAAGAAAAACCCGCCGGAAATTCGGGGGGTCAAGGCAGAGAGAAAAGGCTCCCTCTTCTTCGAGAGTACTCTCGGTATAGGTGAGAACCCTTTCTCGCCTTTTGTATAGGGAGAGGGAAGAAGAAAGAACTGGACCATCAATACAACCCCCCTCGCAGGACATCATCTCTATGAGACGAAAATGAGATTCCTCAGGATTGAATTCTTCGAGGAATTTCTTACAACGGTCAATCCCTGTTACGGTGATAATGTCTCGGGAGAGAAGACCCACTTTCAGCGCAGTACTCTTCAAAAGCCCTCCTTCCACCGGGAAAGCTCGGGCCCAAAGTACCCGACCCCGATCGAGAGGGATTCCGGAAAGTGTACCAGGATTCACGGAAGACCAACGAAACCATTCCCGAAGCTCGTCAAAGGTCAAAACTACATCCACATCCCCTTGTACTTCGCTTTCTTCCGCCTCCGCCTTTTTGGCTACACAGGGGCCAATAAAAACCACCCGAGCCCCAGAGAATTCCTTCTTCAGCATGCGGGCGTGAGCCACCATAGGAGAAACCACAGGAGCAATGTACCCGGAAAGTTCTGCGAAATACCGGATAACGAGAAAGTTCACTGCCGGACAGGAACTAGAGATAATATTCTCTCTCCCTTCCTGAAGAAGCCCGGCATGCTCCTTAGCCACCCACTCGGCCCCCTCGGCTGTTTCCCGCACCATGGCGAAACCAAGTCTTTTCAATCCTTCAACAACCTGTTCCACCCGAAGTTCGGGAAAGGCTGCCACAAAAGATGGGGCAAGGCTTGCGATGACCATATCCCCGCTGGTGATAAGGTCTTGGGCTTTTTCCAGATCCTCCCGTATTTTTTTTGCCTTTTGGGGGCAAATAAGGACACATCGGCCATCTTTGATGCACCGTTCATCCACAACCTCGGCATGTCCCAGACTTATGCGAATAGCCTTCACCGGGCAGTGCCTGATACACTTGTAGCAATCCCGGCAACTCGTCTTGATGGTACTCACGATGCTCAACAGGATCACCCTCTGACCTTACGCACCACCTTTTCATAGAATAAGTCTTTAAAGTTCCCTGGGGACACCCCACTCAGAATCTCTTCATCCACCACAACCGTCACCCCTTCTTCGGTGCATCTTCCCAGGCAAAATGTTCCCTGAAGCTGCACTTGTCCTTTCAGGTCAAACTCCTTGATGAGAGCTTCACACTGGTGGATGATCTCGTATGCCCCCTTGAGATGGCAAGAACTTCCCACGCACACAGATATCGTGACCATCTTCACGCTCCTCACTAAATAAAGAGAAAGGAGGGGCTCCTTTCCCCTCCTTTGCAAGGAACAGGTGTTATATCATACCCCCTATATCTCAAGAACCCATATTTCAGTCAAAGAGGGAAGATTCTTTGCAGCTATCTTGAAACCATCGCTCTTTAAAAATTTCACCCGTTCCAAGCCTCGCAAAAAGTGCTCTACTGGATTAAGACCAAAGGTAAGGTACCTCGTCTTGTAGTGCATGGGAACCGCAATCGAGGGAGAGATTTTACGAACGAGTTCCTGAGCACCCTTAGCATCAATGGTATACACTCCCCCTACCGGAACAAAGAGAAGATGTACCGGTTTCCAGGCGTTGAGCTCTTCTTCGGGAGGAACAACTCCCAAATCCCCCACATGCACGAGGACAATCCCGTCAGCTTCTACCCGAAAAACATTATTTCTTCCCCTCTTTCTCCCCCCCTCTTCGTCATGGAAAGTGGAGAAAACCTCAATCTTTATACCGTCTTTGGTGTATCCCCCGGGATGGCGCACCACTTCCCTGTACCCTCGCACCAGGGCTACGTTGTTGTGGTCGAAATGCTCATGACTGACCAAAACAAAGTCAGCCTCCACTTCGGGCATAGGGTATCCTACGCTCTGGTCGAAGGGGTCAAAGGCAATTCGCCTACCACTCTCTGTAACCACAAGAAAGAACGAATGCCCAAACCACCTCACTTCCATACATCACACCTCCCCAACCATTATCTAACACTTCCTCTTCCCCTGCAACTTTTCATACAATCCCTGCCAACCTCTACGGTAGAGAAAGGCGATTTTATTGTGCCAGAGGGGTTCACTTTCTCCCGCAAAGAAAGCCTCGTAGTCTTTCGTTTTTGGAGTTGGGGAGTACAGGGCAAAGCGAGGTAAAAGCCCAAGACTTTTCACGTATTCAAAGGAAGCAACAACGTCCTCTTCTCTCATCGGGGGCCAGCCGAAAAGAAGATACACTTCGATTTCCTCCGGGGAAAATCCCGCTTCCTTCAAGTTACACACGGCCTCCCCAAAGAGAAGATTCGTCACCTTACCCCCGCTTTCTCTTTGCCATTCGAAAGAAACCGTCTCAAGACCGAGCCTCACGGTCCGAAAACAGGCTCTTTTCAGGAGTCTTGCCACTTCAGGAGTAACGTACCGGGCGTGAATACCGTTGGGAAGGTGGAAAGAGAGGGGGAGGTTAAGGCGCACAAGGGCTTCTGCCAGGGGCAAAAAATGTTCCTCGGCTCGAAAGAGCAAGGCATCGTCATAAAAGGCTATATGGCAAACCCCAAAGCGCTCATGGAGGTAACGAATTTCTTCGACCACTTCTCTAAAGGAACGCCGGAAGAGGGAAGACGCAAGAACCCGAGAAGCACAGTAGCTACAAGAGAAAGGGCATCCCAGAGAGGTCAGAATGACTCCGTACAGGAGCCGAGGATAGAGATGGAAGGCAGGGGGAAGAGAGAAGAAGTCCTCATAGTCCCGAACCTTAAGATCAAGGTGGAGAGGCGCTTCAAGAGCTCGGCACACAGCCAGAGGATCCGCTGCCATGATGACAAGATCAAAGCCCTCCTTCTTTGCATGCTCTGGACAGAGAACAGGATAGATTCCTCCAAGAACGAGAAAAGCCTTAGGGAAAAAGTGTCGAATAAGGTCCCGTATCACCAAGGCCCCAGGATACCAGTACGTGAGACCACAGGTTACAAAAACCACGTCAGGAGGATCCATGCTCTTCAAGCGTTTTTCCACCACCTCCCTGGGCATCCCAAATCGACCAAAATAGCGGGGAATAAAGGCAAAGAACTCGGGTTTAGGCAGAATTTTCCTGAAATACCCTCCACATCCTGCCTCTCTGAATCTTCGAGGACCCTCTTTTTGAGGAGCTTGGCTCTCTGGGTCCTCTCGGCTCAAACAATCAAGAAGGACGACCTGACAACCGACTTTCTCAAGATGTGCCCCCAGGTACAAAAGCCCCAACGGCTTGTACCAGAGATCGAAAGCTGTGAAATCATATGCCCAGGGGTTGATAAGAAGTACCCGCACGCCTTAATATTCAGAGAAACGCGGCAATCCGGCGGGCCGAACCTGAAATTTCGTAGTATTCCCGGATAAGCTCTTCAACCTTATCAGCCACTGCTTTCTGGGCCTCTTCTACCCTGCCCTTCTCTCGAAGAACCCACTCGTACGCCTGGCGAATCTCTGTCCCAACGTTGATTTTTACGATCCCATGGCGAATGGCCTGAAGAACATATTCTTTTCGAATACCCGACCCCCCGTGGAGTACCAGAGGAACACGGGTCTTCTCCACAATCACCTGCAAATGGTTGATGTTTAAGCAGGCCTCAACCTTTTTGGCGTCCTTAGCCGCTCCGCTTATAGCCCCATGGATGTTACCGATGGCCACCGAAAGCCAGTCAACCTGGGTTTCTTCGACAAAGTGCTTGGCATCGTCAGAATTCGTGAATCCCTTGCCACTGGCAAAGATTTCCTCATAGGGAGGCAGAGGTCCAGACTCATGTCCAAGAACTGCTCCAAGCTCTGCTTCCACACACACTCCTTCTGCATGAGCCCGCTGCACCACTTCTTGGGTCACACGAATGTTCTCCTCAAGAGGAAGTCGCGAACCATCGATCATCACGGAATGATATCCCAGAGAGAGCGCCTCCTCAATGAGGGAGCGCCAATCCACAAGTTGCCCTTCCTCGTCGATGACCGGTACATGATCCTGATGAAGACGTGAAAGAGAAAGGTCACCATAACGATCGAAGGCCTCCTTAACTGCTCTGAAGCTCTTGGCCCCAAAGCGAGTGATGTCAGGGCGGGAAACTTCAAGCAGGGCAAAGGTTTCCGTCCGACGCAGAACTTCAACGATGGCCGGAACCATGGGAAGATAGGCCACATTGAAAGCCGGAACAAGGATGCGATGCTCAAAGGCACACCTCATGATATCTCGTAAAGACGATTCCTTAAGCTTTTCTCTCCACTTCTCCACGACCGCAACTCCTTTCAAGGGATTATCACCCTCAAATCGTACCTATTCTAACATTCTGGAAAAAGAAAGACACTTCTTGAGCCTGGAAGGTTTTTCAAAATTCCCACGTGAAGTACCCTAAATCCCTCCACTTCTTAAAAACTTGAAAAGAAGCACAATACAAGGGGGAGCGTGATGGACCTCATATGTTTTGGGGTGTTGATGAAGAAGAGTCTCCTTCAAAATCTTGAGGGGGGTAACAAAAAGAGCGGGTTTTGCCAATCCCTCTGAGACCTTCCGGCACCCTGGCCGGTACTTCATCGCCAAAAACAGTAGGAAAGCCTTAAGGGAAACCCGGCTGAAGGAATACCACGACCACACCATAAGGATGGACCGATCAGCTCGACTACTCAAGCTCGAACACCACTTCTCCCCACCCATTGTCCCTACGACACACCCACACTGCAAGGTCATACACTGCTTCAGGGTGATTCTTAGAAAAGAAGCCTGTGACCGACGTCACCAATAAACATCGAGAGAGTACACGA
>CAYRSB010000002.1:0-29461 GCA_964426875.1 uncultured Atribacterota bacterium | reverse complement strand
CTTAGAAAAGAAGCCTGTGACCGACGTCACCAATAAACATCGAGAGAGTACACGATGAGGTACGTCACCGATCTTGAGCCTTCTCCCATTATTCCCTTATACGAGAGGACTCATCTTCTTTGTGGAAAGACAACCCTCAGTCAGTGGAAAAAGCCTTCTTCTGACCTACACTTCGGATTTGGCGTGCCCCCTCAACGAGACTTCTCTTGACCCCCCTGAAAAGGGCAAGGCTGTCTATTAAGACGAGAAGGAAGTCTTTTTGGAAAATGGAGCCGGTGGCAAGGGTGATGCCACAAAGATTGCCGAAAACACCGAGTCAGCCGTAGTGAACATAGACCTTTTTCTCCTCCTTTTACCGGAGAAGGTCTCACTGACCCCTTCGAAGAAAAATACCCCTTTCCCAACGATACTGTGGGGGTACCTGCCACTGGGGTTCTGAAAGAGGACAAAATGCCTTTAAGATCCCTGTGGTACAATAGTAAAAAATCGAAGGAGGGATGAATTGTGACGCGTCTTGCTTTCCTTGCAGTTTTTAGTCTTGTGCTTCTTTGTGCCAGCGCAAGCTGGGGAGATGGAGAAGTCCTTCCCCCTTCCACATATAGCATTGACGTCCCTGCAGAGGGATACGCTCAGGTGATGTTCGACCAAGGATACAACCTCTATCAGGCAGGGAGAAAAGAAGAGGCTATTCAATTCTTCGTGGAAGCAGTCACCACCAAACCAAATTTCACCAAAGCCTGGACTTGGCTTGCCCGCACATATCAGGAAGAGGGAATGTATGATGAAGCCGCCTGGGCCTGGGAAAAGGTGGTACAGCTTGAGCCTGAGAATACCCAGGCACAGTATTTCTTGAAGAAAGTTAAAAACTGGAAGCAATACGGTAAAGATGCCTGGGAGAACTACGAAAAAGGTATTGTGGCGCTGGAAAAGGGAGAAGCGTATGACGCCATAGAGTACTTCAAAAAGGCCATCGAGGCCAATATAAAATTCGACAGAGCCTACTATTGGCTCGGAATTGCTTCTCTCCGCACCGGTGACTACCACAACGCCGTTTGGGCCCTTGAAAAGTACCTGACCCTTCGTCCCGATGACTCCTTAGGGCAATACTGGCTCAAACAAGCTCGTTCGCACCTTTCTGGGAAAAAATGACGGCCACCGCTCGTACTGGAGAGGCAGTTCCAGAAAGAATCTTTAGAGGAAAGCCAAGGAAGAAAGCCTTTTTCCCAATAAGGTCTTTGACATTCCTGAGATTTTCATAAATGAGGATACCCTTTTCAAGAAAGAGACGGTGAAGGGGGAAAGGGAAGTTATCGATACTTGCTTTTTCTATCCCTATCCCTTTAATCCGACATCCCACGAGAAAACGAGCGGTTTCTTCCTGTAAAGAACTCTCCCCGGCGAAGAGAACAATTTCTTCCTCTTCCGGGGGAGAGGCTTTGAGATCCTCCAGAGCAAAAGAATTCTTTCCCCCAAAGGCCCGAACCCAACCACAGAACCGCTCAAGGGGTATTTTCTCCACCCCTTCTCCTCCAGGAAAAAAGTGGAGGGGGACATCCACATGGGTTCCGGTATGTTCTGAGAGAAACAGAGCCCTTGTGGCAACACCGTGGACCTCGTGAACATGCCAGGGAAGAACACAAAAAGGAGGATCTCCAGGATACGTGACCTCCCCTGGAGAAAGAGCTCGGGAGAGGTCCACAAAAGTCAGGGTTAAGCCCTCACCTTCCCCGATATGCTTCCACAAGGCATCGAATGGAACGATCATAAGTGCGTTCCACATCGGAAGGGAAGAAACACCCGGGGATTTCACCGTGGGCTCGGTGATAGGCCACGCACTCGCAGCACTTCCCCCGCCTCTCACAGGAAAGATAGGTACAAGTACACCGTGAAAGATTGGCCCTCAGGGTACACTCCGGCATAGGCTTTTCTCCTCCTCTTCCTCCACAATCTTGGGGCTTCTGCGGATACGACCCTCATAGAAAAGATAGGTGATGAAGATTTCAACGTACATCTTTATCCGACGGTACAATCCTAAAAAGGGACCGTACTTTTCCTCCTTATGGTAGTGAGAGAGTCCCCACAGAGGGACCATTTCGACGTTGGCAGCAGAGTCATGGGCGAACTTTGTGAGAAAGACTTCTACTCCAAAGCGGGTCCAAGAAAAATCAGGAAGACTCCGAATCCACCTGCCCCTTACTGCCCGCTGCCCGTTGAGGATGGGGAAAAATCTCTGGGCAAGATCACTCGACTCCCGTCCTCCCTTGAAAACCCCGATAGTCATATCAAGAAAGGGATATCGTAAAAGGGGCTCTAAAAGGGCAAGAAGGTGTTCCCTCTGAAGGTGTATGAGATCGGCGTCGAGAAAGAGGTAAAGGTCACTGTTTCTCTTCTTACGGATGCCGGAAATCAAGGCCCTTCCCTTTCCCAGGTTTTTCTGGTGGTGGATGAGCTCTACCGGAAAGCGTCTCGCCACCAAAGCAGTATCGTCTTGCGAGCCGTCATCGATGACAACCACATTATCGACAAAGTCCGCCGCGCAAACCACTTCAAGGACTTTCGAAATCCTTGGAGCCTCGTTGTAAGCTGGAACAAGAACAGTAAGGATTTGGCCTTCAAGCATTGGTTTCTCTCTTGCAATGTGGTACCAAAGCCTTAGAATATTATACATGAAAAGCCGGAAAGGGAAAGTACGTTGAACAAAGGACAAGAGGAAAAACTACCAGTAATCCTCAAAAAGTTCTACTATCTTGTCATCCTCGCCCTCGTACTCTACCTTACATATCTCTTGCGAGATGTTCTTACCCCTTTTGTCTTAGGGGGACTTCTGGCTTATGCTCTTACTCCAGTGGCACGATTCCTCTCGAAAAAAGGGCTATCTTGGAAGCTTTCAGTCTTCCTTGTGTTTTTGGCGCTTCTCCTCTTCTTTGGCTTCCTCTTCTTCCTCGTTATCCCTGAAGCTTTGTCTCAGCTTAAAGCCTTGACCGCTTCAGCCCCCCGCTACATTGAGGAATTCATCAGTAAAATCCTTGAGGTCGCCTGGGCCATCGATGCCAAATATCCGGAACTTCACCTTGCCCAATCCGTTGAAGAATTCCTGCGCAACCTCTCGGGAAACCTTGAAAACTATCTGCAGGGCTTCTTCCGTAATATTGTGAATCTCCTTTCTCTCTTCATGAACGTCCTCTTTCTGGGCTTTGTAGTGACGCCTTTCGCCCTTTACTATTTCATGGTCGATGCTACCAAAATTCGCCGCACACTGATAAGTCTTTTTCCTGTTCCTCAAAGAAAGGAATACGTGGGACTTCTGCGGAGTATAGACCGGGTGGTAGGGGGATTTATACGAGGAAGACTAGTCCTTTCTCTTTTTGTGGGAGCAGTTGTAACCGTGGGTCTTCTTCTCATGAGAATCGAGTTTCCTCTTATCATTGGTATCATTGCTGGGATTGCCGACGTCGTTCCCTATCTTGGCCCAATTGTAGGAGCAATTCCGGCATTGCTTTTTGCCAGTACCAAGTCGGTGTGGCACGTGGTGGGAGTCTTGGCTCTCTTTGGAGGGGTGAACTTCGTGGAGGGTATCGTGGTCGTCCCACGGGTCATGGGGAAAGAAATAGGTTTGCATCCCGTGACAGTGCTCTTTGCTCTCCTTGTGGGAGGAAAGCTCTTTGGTGCTCTGGGAGTCATTGCTGCCATTCCGGTCGCGGGGGTCCTGAAAGGCATACTCCTTTATCGGCGCAGAAAGGAGGAGAAAACTTACGGGGACAATATTTAATGCCCTGGCAGTCGTTTTAGGAGGCCTTCTCGGCCTTTTCTTGCGTCGAAAATTTCCGAAACGTCTTCAGGAAATCCTTATGCAGGCCTTGGGTCTTGTATGCATACCACTTGGGCTCAGTATGACCCTCAAAGGAGAGAAATTTTTAGCCCTCCTTTTTAGCATCGTCGTGGGCGGAGCGATTGGAGAACTTTTGCAGCTTGAAGGGCGGCTTCAATCCTTTTCGGAGAAAATCGAGCAGCGCCTCAAGGCCGAGGCCAATACCTTTGCCCCCGGATTCCTTACCGCCACGCTTTTGTACTGCATCGGTCCTATGACCATCATGGGTTCCCTCGAAGACGGCTTGGGAAAGGTCCCCCAAATCCTTTATACCAAGTCACTTCTTGATGGAACGGCCTCCGTAGCCTTAGCCTCAAGCCTGGGGATGGGAGTCCCCTTCTCGGCCTTTTCCATTCTCTGCGTTCAGGGGGGTATCACCCTTCTTGCCCAATTCCTCGCCCCCTTTCTCTCTCCTCTCCTGGTGCAAGAAATGACCGCTACCGGCGGAGTACTCATTTTAGGCATTGCCCTAAACCTCCTTAACCTCAAGAAAGTCAAGGTTGCCAACTTTCTTCCCTCCTTGGCCTGCGTTCCCCTTTTCATTCGATTCTTGTAAAGAGAAAGGAGGAAACGAAATGCGCCTTGCAATATTCTCTGATATCCACGCCAACCTCCCGGCCCTTTTGAGTGTCCTTGAGGACATAGAGAGAGCCGGAGCCGACACCTTGGTATGCTTGGGGGATCTTGTGGGGTACGCTCCCTTCCCCAATGAAGTTATTGAAGAAATCCAAAAGCATTCCATCCCTACCATCATGGGTAACTACGATCAAGGGGTGGGTTTTGACCTTGAGGACTGTGGGTGTGCCTACCGTACAGAAGAAGAAAAAACTCTGGGCAAAATCTCCCTTGCCTGGACAAGAGAAGTCGTCTCCCTGGAAAATAAACGCTTTTTACGGGCTCTTCTCCCCCGGTATGAGCTTATCGAAGGACGGTTCCACTTCCTCTTCGTCCACGGGAGTCCTCGAAGAATCAATGAATACCTTTTTCCTGACCGTCCCAAGGAGAGTTTCCTCCGCATTATGGAAAAAGAACCGGCAAACGTTCTTGTTTGCGGTCACACGCACATTCCTTTTTTTCGAAAATTTGGCAAACTCTACGTGGTGAACGACGGAAGTGCAGGCCGCCCCAAAGATGGGGATTGGCGAGCCTCATGGGTGCTTTTGGAGGTCGAAGAAGGACTCGAGGTCCACTTAAGGCGATGTGCCTACGATTTCGCCCTCCTTGAGGAAGCTTACCGTCAAAGTGGACTCCCCGGGAAGTTCCTCGAGGACCTCCGGCCGTAAAAGAGGGTAAATCTGCTTTCAATTTCCAAAGTATCGAATCCTCCAGGCCTCCTTCAAGGAGACCTGGAGGTTCACCCATAAGCTCTTCTCATAATCTCTACCGTTTCCCTAAAACTTAACCGATACGGGTCTTTCTCAAAGAGTCCTCCCATGGTCTCTACCGCGTTCTTTGCCAGCTTCTCAATTTTGCCCTCTCGAATGCCGTAGGTAGACATTTTGAGGTTTCCCACACCAAGGTCTTCTTGGAGTTTCTTCATGGCTTTCACAAAGGCATAGGGCCTCTCGCTCTCCGGTAGCTCTTCCACCCTAATCTCCATGGCTTTAGCCAGATTCGTGTACCTTTCTGGGACTTTTTCCACGAAGAAGGTGTGATACGCCTCTGAGAGCAAAATAAGCCCTGCCCCATGAGGAATGTCGGGATAGAAGGCCGAGAGGGCGTGTTCCATGGAGTGCTCTGAGGTACAACTCGAGGTAGACTCTACAAACCCCGCGAGGGTGTTGGCCAAGGCGACATAGGTTCTTGCCTCAAGGTTTGAACCCTCCTTTACACAGAAGGGGAGATACCTGGCAATCAACTCTATGCTCTTTAAAGCATAGAGATCACTCACAAGATTAGCCACATTGGCGATGTACCCCTCGACCGAATGGAAAAAGGCGCCAAACCCCTGAAAAGCAGTAAGCAAGGGTGGTGCTGTAAGCATGAGCTCCGGGTCGACTACCGAAAGAACGGGAAAGGTATATTCGTTTCCTTAACCGATCTTTTCGTTCGTCTCCTCGTTCGTAATGACCGTCCACGGGTCGGCTTCGGTTCCGGTACCCGCAGTGGTGGTAATGGCTACAATGGGCAACGCCCCATTCTTTATCGGTTTTCCTCCTCCCGTGCCTCCAAGGATGTAATCCCAGTAATCTCCCTCATTTTTGGCCATCAGGGCAATACTTTTCGCCGAATCGATACTCGATCCTCCCCCAAGACCGATGACGAAATCACACTGCTCTCTTCTGGCCACTGCTGCACCCTCCATGACATGTTTTTTGATCGGGTTGGGGATAATCTTGTCGAAGACCACGTAATCGATCTTTACTACTTAGAATATTGACCAGTCTATGAAGGTAGCCGTGTCTTACCATGGATCCACCGGCAGAGATGACTAACAGGGCTTTCTTTCCTGGCAACTGCTCGCTATGCAACTTCTCAAGACTCCCAGGACTAAAAAGGATTTTCGTGGGCATAAAGTAGGTGAAACGTACACCAACCACAGTACAACGCCTCCTTCCCTTACCTCAGGGTAAGTAACCAAAGACCCCAGTCAAAAAGCGGCAGCCCAAGTCCTCATTGACACTCGAAAAGCGTGTTTGTATAATATGCTCAATTTTTAAAAGGGAGGACCGAGACAGTTTCATGGTGGAGCTCGATAGCATTGTGGAAGGTAAGGTTGTTGGCATTACACGTTTTGGGGCTTTTGTGGAGCTTGAAGACGGAAAAAGAGGATTGGTACACATCTCTGAAATTGCCAACCACTTCGTCAAAGACGTTAACGATTATCTCAAGATCAACGACCGGGTGAAGGTGAAAGTTATAGGTATATCACCCGATGGAAAGATCGACCTCTCCATCAAGCGGGTGAATGAAGACAAAGAGTACATTGAAAAGTTGGAGCGGAGCAAAGCAAGCTTTGAGCAGAAGATGAATCGTTTCCTCAAACAGAGCCAGGAAAAGCTTTCGGATCTCAAGAAGTATCGGGATGGTAAAAAGAAACGCTAAGTATGCGCTGGGATTTTGAGGACATTGCTTCACTCATTTGGGAGCATCGTCCTTGGCTTGTGCTCACCGGAGCGGGGATTTCGACTGAAAGCGGGATCCCTGATTTTCGTACCCCCAAAAGTGGTCTTTGGGAACAGCATGACCCCATCGAAGTCCTCTCGGTAGATGCCCTGTACAACCGCTCGGAAACCTTCTTCCAGGTTGGTCTTTCGATACTTTTGCGCTTTCGGGAAGCCTTACCCAACAGGGCCCACGCGATTTTAGCAGAGTGGGAAAAGTACAAAATCGTGGAGGCTGTGGTCACCCAAAACATCGACGGTTTGCACCAGGCAGCGGGATCAGAAAGAGTCTTCGAGATCCACGGGCACTTGCGCTCAGGACACTGCGTCCTCTGCCACCAATCCTTCCCTATCGAGGTCCTTGCTGAGAAGGTCAACCAAGACGAAATTCCTCCCCGCTGTCTCTGTGGAGGAATACTTCGGCCGGACGTGGTACTTTTCGGGGACATGCTTCCTCCTTGCTTTGAAGAGGCTCAGGAGCTTGCGCATCGTCTCCCTCTCCTCGTCATTGGATCAAGTCTCCAGGTTTCCCCGGCAAACTTCCTCCCCTCTTACGCCTCGCTTCTTGGCATTATCAACCTGACTCCCACCCCTTTTGACCATCGAGCTCGCTTTGTAATCCACAAGCAGGCTTCCTTGGTTCTACAATCACTTCACGAGTTCCTACTTCCCAAACTCTCGAAGTAGGCTCTCCGTTGAGCGCTCTCCAAGTCGACAAACTTCCTCTTCCTGTGCTCTGGTAGCTTTCCCGACTCGGGCAAAGAAGTAGTTCTTCCTGGCTCGGTCTTTAAAAACCTCTTTAGCCCATTCGCTCGTGTACCCGCGCCCGGAGGACATTTCAAGAACGGCATGCCCCCAAAGGATCCAGGCACTCTCTATGAAGTACGGAGCAAGGGGAGCAAGGTATGGAGAATCGAAATCGTCCACGAATTTTTGCCCATAGCGATTGAGTTCAGTTCCCACAAAGATGGGGAAACGACGCTTCTGGGCCTCCTCCACAAATTCATAGAGCTTACGGACCTTGATTTTTCGTTCCTCATCATCAGGAATATCCCAGTTCCGATCAGGAACGAGAAAGAATGTCTCGATATCCTTACTCTCACAAAAGTCGACAAGCCTTTTGGGGTCACTTTCACCACTTCTTGTCCCATCAAGCCAGGAAAAGGATGGAACAGCTCCCAGAGAAAGAATCATGGCGTTGACTTCCTCAAGTCTTGGGAAATCTCCTAAATCCGGCTTCACATAGCCTACTCCTCCAAACTTCATGAGACGGGAACGGATGAAATCAAAAAATAACGCTGGGTCTCTCTTGAGAGGGGCAATACACTCTTCCCCTACCCCCAATTTCTCCACCCAGAAGTGAATCTCCTCCGTTTCACTGGGAAAGACCTCTTGGGCCTTTCGAGCATAAGCCAGGACGATGTGACGCTCCGTGGGGTTACCCGAAGGAGTAAGCGGAAGGACTTCCTTCTCATAGTCTACAGAAATCGGAGAAAGATAGGCGTTCACCCGAGCGACAATTTTTTTGTTCCTCTCTTGGGCAATCCTTTTGAGCTTTTTCAGGGTCTCAAAAGCAGGGGTATCATTCCGAGGAAGACGGACAAATCCGTTACCCATGTAGTAGGCAATGCCAGGCTCATTGGGAGAACTTAACTCTTCTTCTCTGAACTCCGGAAGGTAAATCCGGGTCTCAAGACCAGAAACGCAGGGGATGTGCAGGGCAAACCCTCCAAAGCGAAATTCCTCCACTGCATCGAGAACGTCAAAGTCTACGCTTCCTATGACACTCAAACCCCTCTTCTTAGAGAGCCAGACGATGTGCAGAGGCGAATAGCCACAGGCATTGAAGGAAAAGAAAGTATGAAAATGCAAGTTTACCAGAGGTCGTGGTGAAGGAAAGACAATATCGCCCCGCTTGTGGGCTTCAAGGAGAGCCAAAAAGGCCCTTTTCCTCTTTTCCCAATCAAAATCGTCAAGCCAGGTTTCAAGCACTTCTATGTCCACGGACAACCTCTCCTTTCTCCTTATACTTCAGAGAGCCCCCTAATCTTACTAAAAGCTCCTCAAGAAGGAACACCCCAAAGAGGGCTAAAGGCACAAGACCCATGGTCGTCGAAAAACCAAATCGTCCTCCTACTATCCCAAAAAGCCAGGGGAAAAGGAAATTTCCTAAGCCGTTGTTGAAGAGAACCCAACCAGAAGCAGTCGAAGCAACCTCTGGAAAGCTCAAAAGGGCGTAGACAAGGGTCAAAGGAATGAGGGTCGAAAGGCAAAACCCGGAGAGAAAGAGAAAAAGGGGAGAAAAGAAAGAATGACCAAAGGAAAGAACAGCAAGAGCCGCACCCAAGGCACCCCCCAGAGCATTTATTTTGATGAGTCGCAAATATCCTATCTTTTCAGAAAAGGAAGAAAGGACAAAGCGACCTACAAGAAGCCCCAACCAAAAATAGGAAAGAAAAATCGCTCCTCTCTCAGGAACAATGCCCCGTTCCTTGTAGTAGGTGACGAGCCACCCGTTTAAGGTGCTTACCCCAGCAGCGTAAAGGAGCATAGTACCACCCAAAAGCCAGAACACCTTCCCGGTGAAAGCCCGAGAGAGGGCCCCTCTTCTATCTCCTCCAATATTCCTGGGAACGAAGGGAAGAAGGAAAATCCCCGCGGTCAAGGCTGTGAAACCTGCCGTGAGCTTATAAAGATCCTGCCAGCTGTACCCATGGGTACTGAGAAAGGCGTAAAAGCGTGGAGCCAAAAGAGACCCCAAACCGAAAAAGGCATGAATTATACTGAGTACTGCTCCAGGACGCTCCGGAAAGACACTCTGCGCTATAGGATTCACCATGCAGTCCAAAAATCCCATTCCTATCCCCATGATGAGGAAGGCCAAAAGAACCCCAGAAAAGGTCAGAGAGAAAGCAATTCCCAGAAAACCCAAAACGGCAAGCCAAAGACCTACCCGAAGCACCGTACCTCGGAACACAAAATCCCCCAAAATCCCTCCTACCATGAGGGAGACGAAGTATCCCAAGCCATGTACGAGAAATACTCTTCCCGTAGCAGCATAGGGCAAGGAGAAATGTTCGGCAACCTCCGGAATAACCGACCCGGCTCCTGAAATGCCAAGCCCTATGACCACCAAAGCAAGAGCAAAGGGGATGATGAGAACGCTTCTTCTCAAAGGTGCGCCACCTCCTTCATCATAGCCACGATTCCTTCTTTAACGAACTCCACAGCTATGGCTGAAAGAAGTAATCCCAAAACCCGAGAAAAGACCTCAAGAATCCTTTCCCCAAGAAGACTCGCCACCCTGGGACCATAAAGGAGAAGCACCCAGGTAAGAAAGAGGGCAGAAAGCAAAGCCAAAAAGGGGATGAGGTACCCGTATCTTCCGGCAAGAACGATAATAGAAGTTATAGCCCCCGGACCACAAAGGAGGGGAGTTCCGATGACCGCAGCTATGGCCTTGGTGTCAGCACTGCGCCGGGTAAACTCCAGTCCCAAAATGCCCTCAATGCCCAAAAGGAGAAGAATCACACCCCCAGCCACCATGAAACTCGAGAAAGAGATACCCAAAAGCGCAAAGAGGGCCTGTCCTCCAAAGAGAAAGACCACGAGAAGCACGAAAGCCACAAAAACAGCCAGGAAAGCCTGCTCCATCCTCTCATTTTCCGGCATTCCTCGCGTGAGGGCAAGAAAGGTCGCCATGCCAAGAAAGGGATCAAGGATGATAAACAAAACAAAAAATGACTTCCAAAAAGCCCAGAAATACTCCACCTTGCCACCTCTTTCCCATTATAGAAGAAGTTAGGGAATTGCAAAGCATCCCAGAGGGTTTTTCTTTGAAAAATACTGGGAGGTGTTGTCTGTGGCCAGAGTGGAAAAAATAGGCGAAATCTTTCGATGTGAGGTCTGTGGGAACGTAGTAGAGGTCAAAGAGGTAGGTGGTGGAGAACTGGTGTGCTGTGGAAAGCCCATGGTGAGGGTCGAAGAGACATCGAAAAGGAGGCGCCAATGCCGAAGAAAAGCCTCTGCCTGATTAGCGCTCTTCTTTGCGCATTCCTTGCACCCCAGGTAGCCTTTTCCCACCCTCCCTCTCAGGTCCAGGCTACCTTCGACCTTGAAAGCCATATCCTTGAAATTTCAGCTATACACGCCGTGCCAGATCCCAAAGGAGATCACTACATCAGTACAATACAAGTATTCCGAAACGATGAAGAAATCATTCTCCAGAAAATGGCTTCACAACTCTCCTCGAGAGAACAAAAGGCCCAATACCTCATCATCGACGCCCGAAAGGGAGACACTCTCAAGATCTACGCTCTCTGTAACAAATTTGGTGATCGAAGCCTTACTTTGAAAGTGGGAGAATAAAAAAGCCCGGGCAACCTGCCCGGGCTTTTCCTCTATATACTGTAGCTTCGCTTGAGACCCTTCTGTCTTTGGGCTCGCTCTAAGGCCAAAGCAATGAGTCTATCCACGAGCTCGGGATAGGAAATTCCACTCACCTCCCAGAGCTTGGGGTACATGCTTATAGGGGTGAATCCAGGAATGGTGTTCACCTCGTTCACGAATACCTCTTTCCCTCGGAGAAAGAAATCCACTCGTGCCATGCCCCCACAACGGCATACCTGAAAAGCCAAGATAGCCATTTCTTGAATCTTCTGCCGAAGTTCCTCTTCAAGGGGAGCGGGAACAAGAAGATCAGCCCCCTGAGGGTCAAGGTACTTTGCCTCGTAGGAGTAGAATTCGTGGCGGGGAACAATTTCTCCAGGTAGAGAAGCTATGGGTTCTTCGTTTCCCAAAACGGAACACTCGATTTCTCTCCCGGCAATGCACTCTTCAAGGATAATTCTCGTATCAAAAGAAAAAGCTTGCCTTACTGCCTCCTCAAAGTTGTTCTCCTCTTTCACTTTGGCGATACCCACCGAGGACCCCAAGGAAGCCGGTTTCACAAAAAAGGGAAGACCCAGAACCTCCACCACATCGTCAAAGGTAGGGATTCTTTGAGGAGTAAGACACAGAAACTTCACTACCGGGAGGCCTGCTTCTCTAAGGAGACGTTTTGTGACCTCCTTGTCCATGCAAATGGAAGAACCCAAAACCCCCGATCCTACGTAGGGGACACCCACCATTTCTAAAAGCCCCTGAACCGTCCCATCTTCTCCAAAAGTCCCGTGGAGCACCGGAAAAACAACATCGGGAACAAAAACTACCTCACCCTTTGCAATACTATAGAGCCTCCCTCCCTGAGGATGAGGTATAAGTACAACTTCCTCTCCTCTCCTGGAACATTCCTTCTCCCCCAGGTCTTCCCGTTCCAAAAGGCGCCATACACCATCCTTGTCAATACCCACAAGAGCCGTTTCGTATCTCTCCGAATCCAAAGCAGCTACAATATTTCGTGCCGAGACGAGGGATACCTCATGCTCTACCGATTTTCCACCGAAAAGTACTACGACCCTTAGCCCCCTCTCCACCTTTTTCTCACCTCAGAAGCTTAGAACCTTCCAGACGGTTTCAAGGACAATCCGCTTTTTAAGAGAAACCTCCATCTTGAAAAAGATCGTCGGCGCTCTATGAATAAGACTTAAGGGAACAGCAACCTCAACACCATCTCTCCCAAAAACATACTCCACATCCAATGGACTGCCACGAGAGGCACTTGGCGAAACGGTTATAGTTTTCCTTGAGGTACTTTCCACCACCACGTCAAGATAGGTCTCCTCATCCTGAAGAGAAGTAATAGGGTAGAGATGAAACGTATAGGTAACACTTTCAAAAGGCAGTGAAGGAAGAGCAAAATAGAGATTCTCGGAATCTCTCGCTACAGCAAGAGGAGGGAATTTGGAGGGCCTTCTGGCCATGCTTCCCCGTACCTCGGGGGACGAGAAAAGGAGTGTTCCCCCTCCCCAGTCATCAAAGCGTCCATCAAGAGCTACTTCTCGTAAAAGAGTAGGAATCTTTGAAGAATGGGCCTCTACGAAAAGTTCATTAGCCCGAACAAAACTCAAAGGATACCCTCCCCATGATTGGGAACGATATTTTCGCACCGCCCGATCTTTAGCAAAGATGGTATCTTTGGAGAGAAAATAGAATTGCCATCGGACGGTGGGCACAAGAAGCTCTCGAGGAGGGATAAGTTTTATCCCTTTTCCAGTCATACCCCCATGGGGCCAGAAGTGCCAGTGCACAAGGTACCAGAAAACCAAAGTATTCTCGAAAAAGGGGTCTTGGAGACGGAGGCACTCTATAGCATACATAGTGAAGTTGAAGGTAGCCCAGTGGTCGGGATGAGTATCGAAAGGAGAAGCGGTAAGGATTATCGTGGGTCGGACCAAAAGAAGAATCTCTTCAAGGTCACCCACTACACTTTCTCCACAATAAGGATTACCTATCCTGAAACTCGTAACATAGAAATTCTCTGTCCTTCGGGTAAGACGGGAAAGATAAGGAGTGTCCTTGGACCAGTACTCATGCCACAGAAGTGCCAGGCCCCGATCGGGATAGCCAAGGAAGAAAACATTTTCCTTAGGAATCCCAAGAACTCTTAAGGCCTCAAGGGTTTCCATCTGCCTTCTATACCCAAGCTCCACCGCCCGGGAAGAGCGGGAGAAAAGGAGACGAAAGGCCTCACCATTCGTCATGACCACTACATAAACTCTTGCTCCCTTTTTGAGGGCATCGTATATGAACCCCCCTGCACCAAAGACCTCGTCGTCACAGTGAGGAGCAATAACGAGAATTGTGTCATTTTCCGTACATCCAAGAGACGAGGGGTTTTCAAAAACAAGTTGAGAAAAACGAGGGAGAGAGAAACGTACTTGAGCATTGACGAGGAACGCTGAAAGAACCGCTACAACCCCTACAAGAACGGTAAGTCTTAGAATTCGCAGCTTTACCTTCATTCCTTGTTCATCTCTCCCCTGCGGGTGCTAAAACTTAAGGCAATGTGTTCAAAAACGGGTAGAAGGGGTTCAAAGGAAGATTCCGACGTCCAGCAAATGATGCGAAAGAATCCCTCTCCCCGAGCAAAAAGGTAAAGCACGGCCTTCATGTTTTTGTCCCCTCCCGGGAAAGTGTAAACGTAAAAGTAAGCGGGAACGCCTGCGATCTTTATCTCTCCTTCTCCAATAATGTTCACCCCAGGGAAAAGAAGGATATCGTCCCGTACCCTTTTTTGGAAACTGGAAAAGGAAGGATAGTAGCGGTATTCGTGAGTTATCCAGACGTTCGTTGGTCCCAGATGGGCACACATGATGAGCCCGGGATAGTAAAAACGAGGAGGATTCTCTACTTCCCACTCCGCAGGGAAAGAGATGGAAAAACCGACTTCCTGAGAAACGTAGGGAACGAAATCATTCCCAAAAGCTGAGGAGCCCAAAAGAAGAGAGAGAAGAAAAATAAAAAGAACAACCCAACGCATCTCTCATCCCTCCCTATTCATTATATCCCAAGGAGGCACAATATAATACAAATACCTGGCTCTCAATCCGACGAGGATCACAATCGAAATGTACCCCAAGAGATAACTATTAAACGACCCTGGGGGCAAAAAGGTAGAAAATCGATTGAGCTCTGAAGCGTACCTTCCAGGCAGTGAGGAACAAAATTTAACTCGCAGAAGTGCCATCCCGCGTTTCCCTAAGGGCGATTCCCAAGATATCAAGTTGTTCTTTCTCCACCGGAGAGGGGGCTCCGGTTAAAAGACAAACACCCTTTTGAGTCTTGGGGAAGGCGATAACCTCACGAATAGAATCCTCTCCACAAAGAAGCATGGCTAAACGATCGAAGCCTAAAGCAATCCCTCCATGAGGAGGACAGCCAAACCGTAAAGCCTCAACGAAAAAACCGAACTTCTTCCGAATCTCTTCTTCAGTCAAGCTCAAAAGGGAGAAAATCTTTTCCTGCAAGGACCTTTCATGAATTCGAATGCTCCCTCCCCCTACTTCGTAACCATTAAGGACAAGGTCGTAGGCCTTAGCACGAACCCTTCCAGGCTCTACTTCAAGAAGGGGGATATCCTCATCAAAGGGAGCAGTGAAAGGATGATGCACCGAGGTCCATCGCTTTTCTTCTTCGCTCCACTCAAAAAGGGGAAAATCTACCACCCATAAAGGGGCAAAACACCCTTTCTTGGGAACCTCTGCCCCCAGACGAGAACGAAGGTCTCCCATGAATTCCCGCAGTTTGCTCCTCTCTCCCCAGGAGAGCAGAAGTACCGAACCCTCCTCGAAAGGATAGAGAGCCACAAGACGCTCAAAAAGAGGATCAGGAATCTTCCCCTTAAGAGGAGAGGAAAACCCCTCTCCTCCTTTTCGAACCCAGGAGAGAGCTAAGTGTTTATCTTTCGCTTCTTGGGCAAAAGTGTCGAGCTTCTTACGGGAGAGAAGGTGATCATGGGGAATAAAAAGAGCCTTGAAAGCTACCCAATTCTCGTTCTTTGCAATGAGCCCATGTGCCTCTTCTTGAAAAATATGAGTCAGGTCGTCGATGGAGAGAGTAAAGCGCAAATCGGGCTTATCCGTTCCATATCGTTCAAGAGCCTCCTCATATTTTAGACGGGGAAAGGGTAGGGAGAGTTCTACCCCCAAAAGTTCACGAAAGAGGGTATACATGAGCTCCTCTACAAGGCTCATCACGTCTTCTCGATCGACGAAGGACATCTCGATGTCCACCTGGGTGAACTCCGGCTGGCGATCGGCACGAAGGTCCTCATCCCTGAAACAACGAACAATCTGAAAGTACCGGTCAAAACTGGCAATCATGAGAATCTGTTTGAAGAGCTGTGGAGACTGCGGCAGGGCGTAAAAAGAGCCCCGCGAGAGCCTGCTGGGGACAAGGAAGTCCCGGGCTCCCTCGGGGGTACTCTTGGTGAGGAAGGGTGTCTCGATCTCGACGAAGTCCCTCTCTGAAAGGAAACGACGAATACTCTGGGCCGCTCGGTGGCGCAGAATAATGTTTTCCTGCATTCTGCGACGACGAAGATCGATGTAGCGATATCGTAAACGAAGAGACTCATCCACTTCCTTCTTTTCCTCGACCTCAAAAGGAGGAATTTCTGCAGAAGAAAGGATACAAAAAGAGGAGGCATGAACCTCAATTTCTCCAGTGGCAAGACGAGGATTTACAAGGCCCTGGGGGCGCTCTCTAACAACTCCTCGCACCTGAACCACGTACTCAGCTCGTGCTTCTGAAGCACACCCATAGGCCTCTTTATTTCTGGAGTCTACCACCACTTGAGTTATACCCCACCGATCTCGGAGATCCAAAAAGATAATCCCTCCATGATCCCGAATGCGGTGGACCCAGCCGGCAAGGGTAACTTCCTTTCCAACATCGCTTTTGCGAAGCTCACCACAGGTGTGCGTCCTCAACATGCTGTTCGCTCCCTTCGCCAAAACTCTACGAGTCCTTCAAGGGATACAAGAGTCTGTTCTCCCGAGGCCATGTCTTTCAGGGAAAAAGCCTTGCTCTTTCTCTCTTCTTCCCCTACAATCACCACGAAACGTATGTCCATTTTCTGGGCCCTTTTGAGGTGATACCGCAATCCCTTGGCAGCGAAATCAAGGTAAAAGGGGATATTCAAGCCCTTCAGTTGCTGGGAAAGAGAAAGCAAAATCTCTTCCCCCTTCTCATCTTGGGGAGCAAGATAGAAAAAGGGAGGCTGCGCAAAAGAGACTCCGCTCTTTTCAAGAAGAAGAACGATTCTCTCCATCCCAGCAGCAAAACCCACTCCAGGAACCTCTGGCCCCCCAAGAACCTGAGACAGCCCGTCGTACCTACCTCCTCCCCCTATGGCATCCTGAGCTCCCAAGGTCTTAACCTTTATTTCAAAAACCGTTTTCGTGTAGTAATCAAGTCCCCGCACGAGCCGAGGGTTGAGCACAAAAGAAATTCCGAGGCCC
Source organism: uncultured Atribacterota bacterium (assembly GCA_964426875.1). Taxonomy (GTDB): domain Bacteria; phylum Atribacterota; class Atribacteria; order Atribacterales; family Caldatribacteriaceae; genus Caldatribacterium. The sequence goes on along the minus strand of CAYRSB010000002.1, from coordinate 12,587 downwards.
TCAATCAGTCGAAAGAGCCTTTCCTCATGCTCTCGACACTCCTCACAGAGAAAATCCTGAATAACGGGAAAAGAGGGCCGTCTGAAAACCTCCTGACACTTCTCTGCCTTGCAGTCGAGCACCCGCAAAGGGTTTTTCTCAAGACGCAGGAGGCAATTCTCACAAAGAGCTTCCTTTTCCTCCTCAAGGTACCCCGTAAGGGCACCAATATATCGGGGTTTACACTTGGGACAGCCGATACTGTTGAGTTCCAGAGACAAATCGAGAAGACCAAGCTCTTTGTATATTGTCCAGGCCAAAGCGATGATTTCGGCATCACAGGCCGGTTCCTGAAATCCCAAGGCTTCAAAGCCGAACTGGTGGAACTGGCGCATCCGTCCTGCCTGAGGTCGTTCATACCGAAACATTGGGCCAATGTAGTACCACTTTACCCGTGGCTCTCTTACAAAAAAACCATGTTCTAAATACGCTCGCACCACTGGAGCTGTTCCCTCCGGGCGAAGTGTGAGGCTCCTTCCCCCCTTATCGGAAAAGGTGTACATCTCCTTCTGGACAATGTCCGTCTCCTCTCCTACTCCTCTTGCGAAAAGCTCGGTGTACTCGAAAATCGGGGTACGAACCTCCCGGTACCCGAAAAGAAAGGCATTTCGGTGCACCGCCTCCTCAAGGCGTTGCCAAAGGAAAACTTCTTCTCCGAAAATATCTTTTGTGCCTCGTGGTGCCTTTATCTCCATCCCTCTTCATCCTCTCAATGAATCTCAAGATTCTCTACCACATCAAGTCCCTTCAAAGCCGAAGCTATATCCAAAACTTTCATCCCACGGGTGGCATGGGTATAAAGAGAACAGAGAATGCTCCCCTCACTTTCCCGACGAACCCTTGCTGCGTCAATATTCACTCCCAAACCTCCAAGAAGAGTACCCACCTTCCCCAAGGCTCCAGGCTCGTCTCGTAAAACGAGCTCTATAAAAAGCCCCCCTCTGGTCTTCAAGAAATACTCCTCAAAGTACTCCAAAAGCCAAAGAACGAGAAAAATAAACCCTACTCCCGTAAATCCCAGGAAGAACATGCCCGCACCTATGGCGATACCCACTCCACAGGTGGCCCAGAGGCTTGCTGCAGTGGTCAAACCGGCAATAGTCGAACCATAGCGAAAGATGGTCCCTGCACCCAGAAACCCGATGCCACTCACAATCTGGGCAGTGATGCGTGCCGCATCGTATCCAGCTCTACCAAAAAAGAATATTGAAACCAGGGTCATTAAAGCAGAGCCCAGACACACAAGAATATGTGTTCGCAAACCTGCGGGTTTTTCTGCCCGCTCTCTCTGCCAGCCGATGACGCCCCCGGCCACAAAGGCCCCAAGAAGGCGAAAGAGGATGGTGAATGTATCGCCTGTCAACCATTCAGCCATTGAGGAATTCTGCCTCACCCTCTCCTTGCTCTCTTAAGAAGTTCTCCAGATCCCGCACATAGGGCAAAGCGCTCTGGGCACCGACTCTCGTGCAGGCGATGGCCCCAGCCGTGTTGGCAATTTTCAAAGCTTCCACCCACTCCTTCCCTTCAGTAATGCCCACCACCAGTCCAGCATTGAAGGCATCACCTGCAGCAGTTGTGTCGGCAACCTGAACCTTCCGTGGAGGAAGGTAAACGTACCTGGTATCATCGACACTGGCAATGGCTCCCTGTTCCCCTAAGGTTATGACCGTGCGGGCTCGAGAGCGACGACGAAGAGCTCTTATGGCCGCGATGGCATCCTGTAGACTCGAAATCCTGATGCCACTTAAAACCTCCGCTTCATACTTATTCGGTGTCAAGATGTCATTGGCAGTCAGAATTTCTATGGGAAATTGCTGAGCCGGCGCCGGGTTGAGCACCACCGTCATCCCAAAGCGGTGGGCGTTGTCGATGGCCCGCTTCACCACCTCATGAGGTACTTCGAGTTGCAAAAGGAGAAAGTCACAGGACTTGAAGAGCTGCACCGCACTCTCTATATCCTGCACTGAAAGGCTCATGTTGGCTCCCGGTGCCACAAGGATACGGTTTTCTCCTCGCTCGTCGATAAAGATGAAAGCCAAGCCGGTATGAGTGAGGGGCTGTTTCGTGACGAAGGCATAGTCCACATCTTCCTGCTCAAGGTTCAAAAGAAGACGGGCGCCAAAATCATCGTCTCCCACCTTGCCTATCATACTTACTATGGCTCCAAGACGTGCACAGGCAATGGCCTGGTTGTTTCCTTTCCCCCCGGGGAACATGGAGAATTTCCGCACAAAGAGGTTTTCACCCACCTCAGGCATACGCTCAATCTTTAAAACCATGTCCATGTTGAGACTACCCACGATGAGAACCTTTGCTTTGCCCACAAAGCTTCCACTCCTTCTCCAACATTCTAACACATGGATTGTGACACACCGCCTCTCACTTTTCAACACTCTCCCCATCAAGTAGAATGAAGGAAACACAGAAGGAGGGATGCACAGTGATTAAGGTCAGACGAGCCCTGATAAGCGTTTCCGACAAAACTGGCCTTGAAAAGTTGGCCCGAGGCCTCCACGCTTTAGAGATAGAACTCTTGGCTACCGGGGGAACGGCGCGTTTTCTTACCAGCCTTGGTCTTTCGGTGAAGGAAGTGTCAGATGTCACCGGATTCCCGGAAATCCTCGGAGGACGAGTGAAAACCCTCCATCCCAGAATCTTTGGGGGCATTTTGGCCAGGAGAAGCCTCAAGGAAGACATGGAAGACCTCAAAGAGCACGGTATTGCTCCCGTTGACCTTGTGGTATGCAACCTCTACCCCTTTGAGAAGAAGATGGAAGAAGGAGAAACGAACCTCGATGTGCTTGCAGAGGAAATCGACATCGGAGGAGTAACCCTTCTTCGGGCAGCGGCGAAAAACTGGAAGTACGTGGTTTTGGCTTCTTCTCCCTCTCAATATCCCGAACTCCTTGCAGAACTCCAGAAAAACGGAGGATGTTTCCCTGAAGAGAAGTCCCTTCAGTGGGCCATTGAAGCCTTTCAGAGAACCTCGCTCTACGACGGGTTCATTGCTTCTTACCTCTACTCGGTGGGTATCCCAGGCTCTGAGCCCTTCCCACCCCAGATCGTCCTGCACCTCAAAAAGGCTTCCACACTCCGCTATGGAGAAAATCCCCACCAGCGAGGCGCTCTCTATGAGGACCTCTCCCTTGACCGGGAAGGGTTTTTCAAGGTCTTTCGAATTCTTGCTGAAGGGAAAGAGCTCTCTTTCAACAACCTCTATGACGTTCAGGCTGCCTACGGTCTTGTACGGGAATTCGAGAAACCTGCTGTGGTCATTGTGAAACACAACAATCCCTGCGGCGTGGCTGAAAACGAAGACCTTGTTCAGGCGACAAGGCTCGCTCTCGAGTCTGACCCTGTCTCGGCCTACGGGGGTATTGTGGCCGCAAACCGCGAGGTGACCGAAGAGAGCGTGAAGGCCTTTGGCAATCTCTTCCTTGAAGTCATCATTGCTCCTTCTTACCACCCTAAGGCCTTAGAACTCCTGCAAAAGAGGAAGAACCTTCGCATCCTTGAAGCTCCTCTTCTCTCTCCTGCTCACTTTGACCTCAAAAAAATCGATGGCGGATTCCTCCTCCAGGACAACGATATCTTCACGGTGTGCCAAGAGAATCTTCGTGTGGTCACCAAAACCCAGCCCACCGAAAAAGAATGGAAAGATCTTCTCTTTGCCTTCATCGTTGCCAAGTATGTGAAATCGAATGCCATCGTCCTAGCGAAGAACCGTGCAACAGTTGGGATAGGAGCAGGACAGATGAGTCGTATCGATGCCCTGCGTATCGCCATCGCCAAGGCTCAGGGGAGGGAAAAGGGAGGAGTTTTAGCTTCTGATGCCTTCTTTCCCTTCTCTGATGTGGTGGAAGAAGCAGGGCAACACGGTATTCGGGCTATCATACAACCCGGGGGGTCCATCCGAGACGAGGAATCCATAGAAGCCTGCAACCGCTTAGGGATAGCCATGGTCTTCACCGGGATGCGGCACTTCCGTCACTGAGGGAACACCATGCGTCGGGAACGTGACTTTCTGGGAGAACGAGACATTCCTGAAGAATGCCATTTTGGCATTCATACTGTAAGGGCCTTGGAGAATTTTCCTCTCCCTCTCGCAGTCCCCCGTCCCCTCATTCGGGCCTTCTTTGCCGTTAAGTGGGCCTGTGCGAAAGCCAATCTCGATGTGGGCCTCCTTGAGGAAGAGACAGCCAGGGCCATCCTTCGTGCCTGTGAAGAAGGGATGGAAGGGAAATGGGACGAAGCAATCGTGGTTCCTCTCTTCCAGGGAGGCGCGGGAACGCCCCTCAACATGAACGTCAACGAGGTTATTGCCAACCGAGCGCTGGAGATTCTGGGATATGAAAAGGGCCGCTACGATATCGTTAACCCTTTCGATACGGTCAACCTAAGCCAATCTACCAATGACGTCTTTCCTACCGCCCTGCGGGTGGCAGCCCTGTGGGAAATGGAAGATCTCGAGAGAGCCATCACAAGTCTTCAGGACGCTCTGCAGAAAAAGGAGCAGGAGTTTGCCCGCATCGTGAAAGTGGGCCGGACAGAGCTTCAGGACGCGGTCCCCATCACCTTGGGGATGGAATTCGGTGCCTGGGCAGAGGCTATAGCGAGAGACCGCTGGCGCCTTGCCAAAAGCAAGGAGCGTCTCAAAGAGGTGAACCTGGGAGGAACAGCAGTGGGTACAGGGATCAATGCCCATCCTCTTTATATCGCCCGGGCCATCGCTTACCTCAACGAGATCACCCACCTTCCTGTAGCCAAGGCCATGAATACCTTCGAAAACACCCAAAATCTTGATGTTTTCTCAGAAGTCTCAGGACTTCTGCGCTCTCTTGCAGTAAACTTGCGCAAAATGGTTAACGACCTTCGCCTGCTCTCCATGGGCCCACGGGCAGGCATCGGGGAAATCGCCCTTCCCCCACTCCAGGAAGGTTCCTCCATCATGCCTGGAAAGGTCAACCCGGTCCTCTGTGAGTACGTGGAGGGTATTGCCATAGATGTTTTTGGAAAAGACGTAGCCCTGGCCTTTACCACATCAAGCGGAAACCTTGAGCTTAACCATCTCTTGCCCTTTATAGCTTACTTTCTTTTGAGCATGATTGAGGAGCTTAAAGTAGCGTGTCTCGTTCTCTCGCAAAAGTATATCCCCTTCATAGAGGCCGATGAAAAGCGTTGCCGAGAACTCTTCGAACGGAGTTTAGCCATGGCCACCTGTATCGTCCCGTATCTTGGCCATGAGCAGACATCAGAGATCGTGCGAGAGTGCCTGCACCAGGGGAAGGACCTCCGGTCTTTCCTCATTGAAAAAGGGATTTTCAGCTCTGAAGAACTGGAAATAATTCTCGACCCTGCCGAGTTACAAAGACCAGGAATACCAGGAATGAAAAAGCTGAGGGGAAAGCTTGATGCAGGGAACACCTCGTAGCTTGCGACCGCATATTGGGATTTTTGGCCGGAGGAACGTGGGAAAGTCTTCCCTTATCAACGCCCTTGTGGGCCAAGAGGTAGCCATCGTTTCTGATGTTCCCGGCACCACTACTGATCCGGTTTTCAAGCCCATAGAACTTCTGCCCTTTGGTCCGGTGGTACTCATCGACACCGCTGGCCTCGATGACGAGGGCTTTCTTGGGGAACTGCGCAAGAGAAAATCCCTCGAGGTTCTGCGGCGTTGCGACGTGGCACTCCTTGTGTGGGACGGAAGGACCGACTTTACCCTCGAGCGGGAAATTCTTGGGCTTCTCCGGGAAAGGGAAATACTTGTCCTGGGTATAGCCAACAAAATTGACGAAAACCATGCAGCACCCGAGCCTCCACAGGATTTCAATATTCCTGTTTTCCGGACCAGCGCCTTGACTGGCGAGGGAATCCCCAAGCTCAAATCCACACTCATCGAAGCCCTCAAAAAGGGTGTTCAAGAAAAGCCTCTCATTCGGGACCTCCTACGCCCGGGGGATACGGTCGTGCTTGTCGTGCCCATCGACCTTGGAGCCCCTAAAGGACGCCTTATCCTTCCCCAGGTTCAGACTATTCGAGAAATTCTCGATGTCGATGCCATAGCCCTCGTGGCCAAAGAGCGGGAACTCAACGAAGTCCTGAACAGCCTCAAGACTCCACCCCGCCTCGTAGTTACCGATTCTCAGGTCTTTCATAAGGTGGCCGGTGTTCTTCCCCCTTCGGTACCACTCACGAGTTTCTCTATTCTCTTTGCCCGTCACAAGGGAGATCTTATTACCTTTGTGGAGGGAGTGAAAGCCATTGAACGATTGAAGCCCGGTGATAGAGTTCTCATCCTGGAAGCCTGTACCCATCACCCTCTCCCTGACGACATTGGGAGGGTGAAAATACCCCGCTGGCTTAGACAGTACTTGGGGGTGGACCTTGAGTTCGACGCGGTTGCCGGACCCACCATATCAGTACCCCTCTCTTCTTACCGCCTCATCGTTCACTGCGGGGGCTGCATGATCAACCCCAGGGAAATGCTTTTCCGCATAGAAAAGGCTCAAGAGGTCAGCGTTCCTATCACGAACTATGGTGTTCTCATCGCCTATCTTCACGGTCTTTTCCCCCGTGCCTTAGAGGTTTTTCCGGAAATGAGCTTTCTCAAGGAGGATGCAAAAGTACCATCTCCTCTCTTCCGTCAGTTGGGGAGTCGCTGGAGTTTATGAGCATTGTACTGTAAACTGAGGCTTTGTTTTGGAGTGCTCTCTCGGAATCTGGTACAATGGGAAGGGAGGTTCAAGGTCTGTGCCAGCCAATCTTCCTCCACAGTACTTTGAGGTTGAAGCCCGTTATCGAGCGGCAAAGACTGTGGCCGAGAAACTCGAGGCTTTGGAGGAGATGCTCGCCGTCATTCCCAAACACAAGGGGACGGAAAAGCTCCAGGCCGAGATTAAACAGAAAATCGCTAAACTTCGGAGGTCTCAGGCCCAGGAGAAGAAGAAAAGTGGCGGCAAAGACCCCTTCTTCATTGAGAAAAGTGGAGCTGCACAAATCATCATCTGTGGCCCTCCCAACACCGGAAAATCTACTCTCCTTTCGCTTCTTACCAACGCCCGCCCCGAAATTGCCGAGTATCCCTTCACTACATTCTACCCCACTCCGGGAATGATGGACTATGAGGACATTCAGATCCAGCTCATTGATTTCCCTCCCTTAAGTGGAGAAGAACTCGACGGCAACATGAACAGTGCTTTTCGGCGAAGTGATGGAGCTCTAATTCTTCTCGACACTCAGAGCGAAAGCCTCCTTGAAGACACGGAGCATACCCTGGACCTCCTCTCTCGGGGAAAAATTCTTGCCGCTACGAACCCCATGCTCCTTCCCTCCCCTTCGTGGTACTTTCTGCCTGCAATTCTTGTGTGCACCAAGGCAGAAGGACCGGAAGAGAGAGAAAAGGTCAAAATTCTTGAGAAACTCTATAGAGAGAGATTCAGAATCTTTGGAGTCTCTCTCAAGAACTTTGAGTCGTACAGAGCAACAGTGAAACGAGCCATATTCGAAGTGAGTGGGGTCATCCGCGTCTACAGTAAACCTCCTGGGAAGCCACCAGACCTCTCTCGCCCCTTTGTCCTTAAGCGGGGCAGTACCATCCGGGACCTTGCTGAAGCCATCCACAAAGACCTTGCCGAACACCTACGGGGGGCTCGAATATGGGGTTCGGCGAAGTTCGAAGGGCAACTTGTTCCTCCCAATTACGTCCTTCAGGACAAAGATGTCGTGGAGATTCGGACATCTTGAAGAAAGCACTGCGTGTCTTCCCCAAAGGGGTTTCCAGAAATAGCATATGCCAAAGCCCTGCACCCCCGGCATCCTACCACAGTACAGGTCCCGCATTTTCCAGAAAGCGACAGGCGGTTCTGAAGCCGAAGAAGGAGAGGATGAGTGACCAGGGTCACAAGGTCCTCCCAGAGAACATTCCCAAGAGGGACCACGAGACGGCGACAGGGAAAGACCACCCCATTCGGCATAAGGCAGAATGACTCTCCGAGGCTACAGGGTGCCCCAAGCAAGTTGATTTCCTCCCCAAGCTCTACCCAGAAAGCCTTGTAGGGAAGGAGAGAGAAAAGTGGAACCTCCACCTTGCAAAGGGAGAGAAGCTCTCGCACAAAGCTCTTCCACTCTGAAGCCCCAAGAACTAAAGAGGCCATCTCCTTCCCCCTTCCCTCCGGGACAAAGCGCTCAAAAATGATGCCATCCACGCCGAGGCTTTGAGCAAGGTGAAAGAATGCCGGGACGTCAGGGAGATTGTCCTTGTGGAGAGTCATCATGAGCACTACTCGGAGGGGGCTTTCTCGAAGAAGCTCAAGAGACCACAACACTCTTCTGAAAACTCCCCTCCCTCGAATGGCGTCATTTGTCTCCTCCATCCCCTCAAGGGAGATTTTGACGGTGGTGAGTTTTCTGAAAGTTGCCAAGGTCTTTACCGTTTCCTCCGAGAAGAAGAGACCGTTCGTGATGCACATCAATTCCAAAATAGCAGGGTGGCGGTCAAGGAGTTCAAAGAGTCGAAAGAGTTTCTCTCCAAGGAGAAGGGGCTCCCCCCCGGTGATATTAAGGACAGAGGGCCTCCCAAGCTGGGTGAGTCCTTCAAGAAGCCTCTGGGTCACGGTAAAAAGCACGTCTTCTTCATCTTTAAAGGTGTCCTGGTAGCAGTGGCGACACCTGAGGTTGCAGCGATTGGTGACGTGCCACTGGAAATCGAGGGATATCCTCGTGTTCTCCAACGATGCCACCCTTTCAAAAGACAACCTGAATCTTTAAATGATCCTTACTCGTCATCATCTCTTCCAAAGCTGTACCAAACTCTTCAAGAGGATAGGAAGAAGAGATAAGATCTTTGACCTCGATGGCTCCACTGCCCAGAAGATTGAGAGCATACTGCATAGCCTTTTTCACCGCAAAGGACCCCACAATCTTCATGTCCTCCCGGAAAACCCGGTAAGGCTCAACGGACATTTTTGCTCCTCGGGGGGCAACGCCAAAAAGAAGGAAGGTTCCATCAGGCTCCACAAAATCGAGGGCTTTCTCCATGACCTGTGGGATTCCCGTGGCATCGACCACCACCCCAAAGCCAAAGGGGGCAATCTCTTTGAGGCGTTTCGCCTCGCTGCCATCAGCAAGCAAAACTTCTGAGGCTCCTCGCCCCAGGGCCAACTCAAGCTTCCTTTCACTTATGTCCACCACGACAACTTGCGAAGCTCCTGAAACCCTAAAGAGAGAAAGGAGCAAAAGCCCCATAGGGCCGGCACCGAAAATGAGGACTTTCTCACCAGGGTGGATGCCGCTTCGCTTCACTCCGTACACTGCACAGGCCAAGGGCTCAGCTAAAGCTCCCTCCCGGAAACTCAGTTTCGGCGGAAGAGGGAAAACACACTTCTCTGGGACGGCCACATACTCAGCAAATGCCCCATCCCGAGTCACCCCAATTGCCTCAAAGTTCAAGCAGTGGTTGTTCTTGTTGATCTTACAGAAATAGCAATGGTCACAGAAAATGTTCGGGTCGGCAGTAACCCGTTCTCCCACTTGAAACTGTGTCACTCCTTTTCCCAGGGCTACGATTTCCCCAGAGAACTCATGACCGGCAATGATGGGAAAGCTTTGGAAATACTCCCCCAGGAAGATATGGACATCAGTCCCACAGATTCCCGCCGCCCTCACCCGAATGACAACTTCCTCTGGACGGGGAATAGGGTTTTCCACCTCCCGAATGCTCCACCGTTTCTTTTTTTCAAACACGCAGGCTCGCATCTTTCACGCCTCCTGTGGCAAGAGAAATCAAAGGAAACACTCCAAGGGGCACAAGCATGGCTAAGGATCCTAAAAGAGGAAGAAGCGGAGAACCAAAGCCAAAGTACAACGCCCCTCCGAAGCTTATAGCAAGACCGCAGAACATGCTTACCAACGCACCCCACTTATTACTCTTCTTCCAGTAGAGTCCGTAAAGATACGGAGCAATAAAGCTCCCTGCCGTGGCCCCCCAGGAAATGGACATGAGATTTACAATGAAGGATATGCGATAGAGCGCAAGAATAAGGGACAAGGCCACAAAAATGGCACAGAGCACACGCATGATAGACAAAGACCGTGGTTTATACGAGGCCGGCAAAAGGTCGATGACTATAGCCGAAGAGGAGACGAGAACAAGGGAGGAAAGAGTAGACATGGAGGCAGCAAAGATAAGGAGGAGAAAGATAAGGACAAAGGAAGAGGGCATGATGTTGGCCACAAGCTGGGGCATGAGAAGATCTGGATCGGGTCTTCCGGCAGGGGAAAGGGGCGGTTGAGAAAAGAAAAGGTGAGTCAGAGAACCGGAGAAATAGGCTCCGAATGTGCAGATAAAAGCGAAAATTGTGACCACTACTGTGGCTGTTTTCACTACTTGTTCATTCTTGATGGCATAGAATTTCTGAATCATTTGAGGCAATCCCCAGGGCCCCAAGCTCGTTAAAATCACGAGACCAAAGAGCGCCCAGAAACCTGGAGGACCGACAACACCGGTAAGAAGAGGATTAACGCTCTTGAGTTTGATTACCGCCCCAGAAATTCCCTGAACCTCAGGACGGGCCAGAAGATAAAAAACCAGGAAAATCGAGCCAAAAAGCATGATGATCCCCTGCACTGCATCGGTGAGGCTCACAGCAAGGTATCCACCCATCAAAAGATACACCCCGGTGAGTCCTGCCATGACCAGAAGGGCATATCGGTAAGGAATCCCCAAAACAGCGTCAAAGAGATAACTCAGGCCCATGTACACCGAGGCAGAATAGGGAACGAGAAAAATGAAAACAATCAGAGCAGAAAAAATCTTGAGAAATCCACTGCCATATCGAGCCCCCAGAAACTCAGGCATAGTCATGGCGTTCAAGGCCTCGGTCAGGTACCGTGTCCTTCGGGCCAGGACCAGCCAGGCGAGAAGTGAACCCACAAGCGCATTTCCAAGGACTATCCAGAGACTCGAGAGTCCAAATCCCCAGCCGATACGTCCCGCATACCCAATGAAGAGCACAGCACTGAAGTATGTTGTCCCATAGGCAAAAGCTGAAATCCAGGGGCCAAGGCTACGATTGGCAAGAAAGAAATCGGAGACATTTTTGGTCCTTCGCAGAGAAAAATATCCGATGAGGAGCATTCCCACGACGTAGAGAACGAGCACAAAAATCTTCACTTGCCTCAACTCTCCCCTCTTAGTATTATGATTTTGTGGACAGAGATACTATTCGCCACGTTTTCGCCATTTTACAGAAAGAAGCCAAGTACTGGCAAGACGAAACGGTGGAAAATATCAGCAAAGACCCCTTTTTCGTCCTTGTGGGAGGGATTTTAAGCCACCGCACTCAGGACAGAACCACTCACAGGGTTCTTGAGAGTCTCTTCCTCTCTGTGAAAAGTCCGGAAGACCTCTTCAGGACACCCGAAGAGGAGCTTGCTCACCTCATCTATCCCGTGGGCTTTTATCGGGAAAAGGCCAAGCGGCTCAAAAAAATCGCTCAGGTACTCCTCAACGAGTATGGAGGAAAGGTTCCCGACAAGGAGGAAGAACTCCTCAAACTCCCGGGAGTGGGAAGGAAAACGGCAAACCTTGTTCTGAGTGTCGCCTTTGGAAAACCGACCATTTGCGTTGATACACACGTCCACCGCATCACTAACCGCTGGGGACTGGTGAATACAAAGACCCCAAAGGAGACAGAAGAGGCCCTGAAAGAAAGGCTTCCTCAGGAACTCTGGGGAAAAATCAATAAAATCCTTGTCCTCTTTGGGCAGAACATCTGTCTCCCCCGACGTCCCAGATGCCACACGTGCCCCATCTTTTCCTTCTGCAAGCGCAAAGGGGTAGAAAATACTTTTAACTTTCGGGAAGGTACAGAGGAATGACCTCGCCCGCCTGAAGAGGGGGAGAAAGGTGGAAAACGCAGACACCCCCAGGACAGGAAGGCGAAAGAATCTTTACTTCATGGGGGAAGTCAAGAGTAACAAGACACCTTCTTGTCCCCAGGGGAGGCAAATACCCAATCTCTATCCCATCAAGGACGAAGGTTCCCGCCACCTCTTCCTGCATGGACTGAAAGGTCACGTATCCCAAGCGGATTTCAACACCGACTCCAAGCCCGATCCAGCAGCCGGGGAGGAAGAGGAGAAAAAAGAAAATAATAAGGAAAATAACCCTCTTCATCGAAAAGGCTCAATCCTCAATAGGGAGGCACCGTTACTACTTGTCCCGAATAGTCAAGGTAAAAGCTTCGGAAGTATTCATAACCCCATGGATTGACGATCCTTACCGTATGTCGCCTTCCCACAGCCAGACCCCCAACAATTATGCACTCATATGGGTAAACATATCCTGCATAACTTCCATCGACGTAGACATCACCATAGACTCGGCTACTGTCCGAACATATCTGCACTGATCCGTAAGTTATAGGGACTATAACTTCTGCCGTACAGCCCAAAAACAAAAAAGGAAGGAAGGCCAACGCCCAAAAGAATAAAAGAAACTTTCGCACTCTTCCACCTCCTTACCCAGGGGATACCGCCACCCCGTGTAT
>CAYRSB010000001.1:138517-293654 GCA_964426875.1 uncultured Atribacterota bacterium | reverse complement strand
CATTCACATGCGGTTTGGTCCTTTCAAATTTCTGCTTAGCCATAGGTATCCTCCTTGTAGAGAAAACTCCTCTCCAAAAAGAAAAAGTGGAGCCTACGACCGGGATCGAACCGGTGACCTCACCCTTACCAAGGGTGCGCTCTACCACTGAGCTACGCAGGCTTTGTGCTCTGGTGGGGAGGGTAGGATTTGAACCTACGCAGGCATTCAGCCGACGGATCTACAGTCCGCTCCTTTTGGCCACTCAGGCACCTCCCCACATTGGAGCCGGTGATCCGACTCGAACGGACGACCTGCTGATTACAAGTCAGCTGCTCTACCAGCTGAGCTACACCGGCAACTCTGCCGCTTGTGCGACCATAAATATAGCGAAAGCTTTGGGGAATGTCAAGGATGACTGGAAAATTTCACCACTTGCCTCTATCTTCCACCAAAGCTATAAGCTCCATTTCCACTGGTGCCCCCAATGGTAATTCTCTGACGCCTATCGCAGAACGGACATGCTTCCCTCTCTCCCCAAAGAGAGCATAGAGAAGTTCCGAAGCACCGTTGAGCACCTTTGGTTGCTCGGTGAAACCCTCGCTTGAGGCCACAAATCCCACAACTTTTACGATCTGCGTTACTCTATCCAGCGTACCCAACATCGCCTCAACCACACTGAGGCAATTGAGAGTGCAAAGACGCGCTGCCTCATAACCCTCTTCCACTGAGAGGTCTTGTCCCAATTTCCCCCGATATCGAAGCTCTCCTTTGAGGAAGGGAAGCTGTCCTGAGGTCCAGAGAAATCCACCCGCCAAGATCCCCGGTACGTAAGTCCCCACCGGTTGAGGGCAAAAAGGAAGCTCAAGACCAAGTTCAAGAAGGCGTTTCCGTATTTCCATTGCAATCCTCCTTTTTCAAACTTTTCCCTTATAATATCCTAAACGCAGAAAGAAGAGAGGAATCGGAAAGGCAATGTGGAAGGAGAAACTGAAAAACCTGGCAACTCTCCTTGGAGTTTATACTTTCTATGATAACATTCGAGGAGAAAGAATTGAAGTTCCCTCAGAAACCCTTGTTGCCATTCTGTCCTCGCTGGGAGTGGAAGACTTCTCAGAACGGGGGCTTGAGGAAGCTATATCTTGGGCAGGAGAAAAAAAGAGATTCCTCAATTCCCTGGTCGTGGTAACAAGGAAAAGGACAAAGAGAGTTCGAGCACCCCTTGACGTTTCCAGGGGGGAAGTTGTAATTTACAGCGAAGAGGGAAAAATCTTACAAAACTTTCCCTTCTCTTCTCCATGGATAGAGGTGGCCCTCCCTGAAGATTGTTCCTGGGGTTACTACACCCTTTCTTTTCGCCCCGAGAAAGGTGAGGAAAAATCTTCACTCCTCATCTTTTCGCCCCCATGTGCCTTCCTTCCAGGGGAAAGGAACTGGGGCATACACTGTGCTCTCTCCACCCTGTCCACGGGAAGAAACCAGGGCGTCGGGGACCTGAAGGACCTCGAGGATGTACAAAGCCTTATTCTGGAATGCAATGGGAGATATCTTGGCCTTTTACCCATTCACCTCACGGCTAAAAAGACCCCGCACGGTATAAGCCCGTACCTCCCGCTTTCGCGCTTTCTCTTTGACCCGATATATCTGCCTCTTGAGGAAGTGATACAGCTCTTTCCTGGGGTCCTTCCTTCTGAGTCTATCCTCGCTTCCCTGGGCGATTACCTCGACTACGAGGAAATTTGGAAAAAGAAAGAGTACGTTCTTCGCAGAGTCTTTTTGGCATTCCTCAGAGAAAGGGAGAGATTTCAAGTCCTGTGGGAGGCCTTTGAAGAATTTCTGCAGAAAGAGGGAGAGCGATTGCATCTTGCGTCTCTCTACCAGGCCATTGCCGAGGAGAAAGGGCTTGACTGGCGCCTTTGGCCCACCCCTTTGCAAAAGAGAGACCTCCAAACTCTTGAGAAACTCAAAGAGGACAAAAAGGAAGAGGTTCTCTACTTCTCCTTTCTTCAGTGGCTTGTGCACCTTTTCCTTGAAAGAATCACAAAGAAGGGGCACGTACTTTGCTTTGATCTCCCGGTGGGATGCGCTCCATGGGGTATAGAGAGCTGGCTCTCTCAGGAAAAAACAGTCCTTGGATGCAGTGTGGGGGCACCACCTGATGATTTCGCTCCGGAAGGACAGAACTGGGGATTCCACCCTTTCTCGCCCTGGAAGATGGCAGAGGACAAATTCGCCGACTTCATAGCCCTCATTCATTTCAACATGCGCTTCGCCCATTTCCTGCGCCTCGACCATATCATGGGCCTTAAGAGACTTTTTTGGATTCCGGAAGGGGAAAAGGCTTCAGGGGGAACCTATGTGGAAAATCCTTTAAGAAAACTCCTTGCCGTTTTGATGCTTGAAAGCATGCAACACGAGGTTACCCTCATCGGAGAGGACTTAGGAACGGTACCTCCTTCCCTACGGAGTATCCTGCCAAAGTCTGGAATACTCTCCACCCGGGTGTTCTACTTCGAGCGAGATAGTGCATTCCCCCGTCCTCCTCAAAGCTATCCCCGAAAATGCTATGTTACCATCAACACCCACGATATGCCTCCTCTCAAGGCCTTCATAGAGGGAAAAGACATTCTTCTGCGGGAAACCTTGGGTATCTTCACTCCAGAAGAGGCTGCCCGGTTTCTCGAAGATCGAAGGACCTTTGTGGCAAAATGCTACGAAAAACTTCAAGAGTGGGGCTTCCTCAAGGAGGAAGAAAATTCGCTTTTCTGGGCTATTTGTCGTCTTCTTGCCGCTACTTCATCCTGTGTGATTTCATTGAGTCTTGATGATATCCTCGAAAGCGATGTTCAGATCAATCTTCCAGGAACAGTGGGGGAATACCCCAACTGGCGCAAGAAACTTCCCATGGAATGGGAAATTGTGAAGAATAAACTCCTTGCTCTGGCCTCTATTTTTGCCTCACATTCAGGGGAAAGAGGGAAGTGATATGTCAGAAAAAACGCTGTATGAGGTGATCGTTGTAGGAGGAGGACACGCGGGATGTGAGGCGGCTTGTGCTTCGGCCACAATGGGTCTCCGTACCCTTCTTGTCACCACCTCCATCCACCACATCGCCCTCATGCCCTGTAATCCTGCCATTGGTGGCCCGGGAAAGGGGCACGTCGTTCGGGAAATCGATGCCTTAGGGGGCCTGATGGCCAAAGTCACCGATGAATGTACCATTCACATCAAAAGGGTCAACACCGGGAAGGGTCCCGCCGTTCAGACCCTGAGGGCCCAGACAAAGCGAGACCAATACAGCCTCCTCATGCGAAGATGCCTTGAGGCCCTTCCTAATCTCTCCCTCTTCCAAGGTGAAGTGGTGGATATCCTCCAAGAAAAAAGCGGTGCGGTATGCGGTGTCAGGGTGCAACACGGAACCGTATTTTTGGCAAAAGCCGTCGTTGTGTGCTGTGGAACCTTCTTAAATGGAGTCATCCGCATAGGAGAATTGAGCTATCCCGCCGGCCGACAGGGAGAATTTCCTGCGCAGGAACTGAGTAAAACCCTGAAAAGATTGGGCTTCGAACTTGGGAGACTCAACACCTGTACTCCACCAAGGCTTGATCGAAGAACGATAGACTTCTCGTGCATGGAAGAACAGAAAAGCGATGAAGCACCCCTGTGCTTTTCCTATGAGGGGACACCCCGAGTTTACGAGGGGCAATCGGTATTTATAACCCGTACCACCAAAAAAACATGCGACATCATAAGGACCAATTTTCACCGTTCTCCCCTTCTTTACGTGTCCGTCGAGAGTTCTCCGGTGAGGGAATGTCCTTCTGTGGAGGACAAAGTTTATCGTTTCCCCGAGCGGGACAACCACCTCATATTCCTTGAACCCGAGGGTGAAGACACCAATGAAATCTATGCCCAGGGTCTATTCACTTCCCTGCCTGAAGAGATACAGTGGGCAGTCGTCCGGTCTATTCCTGGTCTTGAGAATGCCAAAATCATCCGTCCCGGATATGGCATTGAATACGATTACGTGATTCCCACCCAGCTCAAATCTTCCTTGGAGTGCAAGGACATCCCAGGACTTTTTTTGGCTGGTCAAAT
This sequence comes from uncultured Atribacterota bacterium, assembly GCA_964426875.1. Lineage (GTDB taxonomy): Bacteria > Atribacterota > Atribacteria > Atribacterales > Caldatribacteriaceae > Caldatribacterium. Next base: position 289,577 of record CAYRSB010000001.1, on the reverse strand, counting down.
CAATGGGACCTCGGGCTACGAGGAAGCTGCAGGGCAGGGTATCCTTGCCGGGATCAACGCAGCACGATACGTTCAGGGTAAACCTCCTCTCGTTCTGAGGAGAGACGAGAGCTACATTGGAGTCATGGTCGATGACTTAGTCACAAAAGGTGTCGTAGAACCCTACAGACTCAGAACGGGGAAAGTGGAATATCGCCTGTTCCTCCGTCACAGTAACGCCCACTACCGTCTCTCCCACTATGCCTACGAAATCGGAACCATTTCTCGGGAAAGGTACGAGCGCATCATGCAGGATAAAAGAAGGATTGAAGAGGAAATCGCTCGCTTAGATCGGTTGACTATCCCCCCAAATCCTGAGCTTTCTGCTCTTCTTGAGAAAAAGGGCATGCCTCCCCTTCAGGAACCCACCAAAGCCTCGGTGCTCCTTGCCCGACCCCACATAACCTATGCCGACCTTGCTCCCTTCGACCCGTCACGGCTATCCCTTCCCCTCCATGTCATTGAGGAAGTGGAGATTGAAGTCAAATACCAAGGGTATATAAGGCGACAAAGGCGGCAAATCGAAGAATTCAGAAGAATGGAAGAACGCACCATTCCCCCGGGATTCGACTTCACAAAAGTAAAGGGTCTCTCCCGGGAGGCTCAAGAAAGACTTGCTCAGGTCCGTCCCCAAACTCTGGGACAGGCCGCTCGAGTTCCGGGGGTCACTCCCTCCGATTTAATGGTTCTCCTTGTACATCTTTCCCAAGGAAGTCCATGAATCAGTAGATTTCCAGGTACCTCTCGATCTCCCAGGGGTGCACCATCTGCTGGAATTCTTCCCATTCCTGTCTCTTTGCCTTCAAGAAATAATCGAGGATGTGAGGAGTGAGAGCATTTTTGACCACTTCATCTTCTTCCAGGGCTGAAAGGGCTTCGCCAAGATTCCGAGGAAGATTCCGAATTCCCCACTCCTCTCTCTCTTCGCAGGTGAGGTCGTAGAGATTCACGTTATTACGCGGCCGACCAGGATCGAGTCCTCGTTCTACGCCGTCTATCCCCGCCTGTAGAATAACGGCAAAGGCAAGGTAGGGATTGCAGGAAGGGTCCGGACTGCGAAATTCTGCTCGTGTTCCCTTTCCTCGCTGAGAGGGAACACGCACCAGAGGACTCCGATTCTTCTCTGCCCAGGCTATGTACACTGGAGCTTCATATCCTGGAACGAGACGTTTATAGGAATTCACCAAAGGATTGGTAATGGCGGTAATCGCCGGGGCATGCTCAAGAAGACCGGCAATGAAGCCTTTTGCAATGTGACTTAATCCATCAGGACTTTGAGGATCGTAAAAGAGGTTTTCCTCGCCACGAAAGAGAGAAAGATGCGTATGCATACCCGATCCGGGAACCCCGTAGAGAGGTTTAGGCATAAAAGTGGCCACGTAACCCTTTCGCAGGGCCAAGGTTTTGACGGCAAGCTTAAGAGTGATAAGGTTATCGGCAATTTTCAAGGCATCGCCATACTCAAAGTCAATCTCATGTTGCGACGGAGCCACTTCATGATGAGAGGCCTCAATGCGAAAACCAAGCTCCTCCAAAGCAATAACCATGTCCCGCCGCAGACTTTCCTCAAGGTCAAGGGGCAAAAGATCGAAATAGCTTCCGTGATCGCTTGTGACGATCTGTTTTCCCTCATACTTGAGAATGAAAAACTCTGCCTCCGTGCCCACCTTAAACTCATACCCTTTTTCTCTCACCTCCTTGAGTAACCTCTTGAGATTTGTCCGAGGACATCCTTCAAAGGGGCTTCCATCCGGTCGGCAAACATCACATATGACCCGAGCCACCCGTTCCTCCTCCCAAGGACAGACGATGAAAGTATCGGGATCTGGAACGAGTTTCATGTCCGATTCTTCGATGCGTACAAACCCCTGAATGGAGGAACCATCGAAATTAATGCCGTCCTCCAAAGCCAAAGGCAACTTTTTTACCGGAATTTCAACATTCTTGGGTATTCCCAAGACATCCACAAACTGCAGTCGAACAAAACGAACACCCATTTCCTCAACTCTCTGGAGAATTTCTTCCACCTTCCGCATGGCTTTCATCTCCTCTTTCTTCCCACGAGCTCCTCAAAACTCCTCTGCCATTTCTCTCCGAGCTCGAGTATCCCTTCTTCTTCTTCCCTTACATACTCCCATCCTTCGGCGCACATCCTCGAGACCTCTTTCGGCGATGTACCACCTAAGGAGGCCTTTCGATGTACAGAGTTCTCTTCAGAGAGAATGGAACGAATTTCTTCTGAAAAGAGAGAAGCATATTCTTCAAGGTCCTGCGGGACAAGTTCCCTGAGATGCCTTCCTTCTTTCAAGAATTTCCGCACAATCCTGCCTACAAGGTCGTGAGCCTTCCTAAAAGGAACTCCCTTCTCAACAAGGTATTCGCAGAGGTCCGTCGCAGTGAGGAAGCCTTCTTTGAGAGCTTCTTGCATCCTTTCCGGTTTTGGAAAGGTGTGGGCCACAAGGCGGGAAGCCACAGAAAGCACCGAAAAACCGTCTTTCAACGCCCGCAGAAGAGGAGGCTTATCCTGCTGGAGGTCTCGATTGTAGCTTAAGGGAAGACCTTTAAGGGTAACAGCAAGACTCAACCAGGAGGAAAGAATTTCCCCCGTTTTCCCACGGATGAGCTCAGCCACGTCGGGATTCTTTTTCTGGGGCATGATACTTGAACCGGTGGTAAAAGCATCATCAATGGTGACAAAGGAAAAGAAGGGACTGCTCCAGAGGACAATCTCTTCCCCAAGACGGCTCAAGTGGAGTGAAAGCACCGCCAAGGCATGAAGGATGTCAAAGATAAAATCTCGGTCCGACACGGCATCCATGGCGTGTTCCTGAACCCGAGGGAAAGCAAGAAGTTCGGCCACATAAAACCGATCCAGAGGAAGAGAGGTACCGCACAGGGCTGCCGAACCCAAAGGAGAGACATTGACCCTATTCAACACCTCCTTGAAACGCTCGACATCCCTCCTAAGCATGAAAAAATAGGTCAAAAAGTGATAGGAAAAGAGCACCGGCTGGGCAGGCTGAAGATGAGTGAACCCGGGCATCACAAGATTTCTGTATTCCTCGGCTTTCCCAAGGATCACCCGCTCGAAAGCAAGAATCCCCCTGATGAGCTCAGCCACTTTCTCCCGGAGATAGAGCCGCTCATCGAGCACAATTTGATCGTTGCGACTCCTCCCGGTGTGAAGCTTCAAAGCTACTTCTCCGATGCGCTCCCTCAGGGTAATTTCAACAAGAGAATGAACGTCCTCAAAAGGCGAGGGGTCAACACGAGAATTCTCAAGGTCGTCGAAGACCTTCCTGAGACCCTGGACTATACTCTCCTTCTCTTCCTCGCTCAAAAGTCCTACCTTGGCCAATCCCAAGCAGTGGGCAATACTTCCCCAGATGTCGTAAGGATAGAGAAGGTAATCCTCGCCGATGGAAGTGGAAAAAGAAAGCACTTCAGCGTCAAGGCCCTTCTCCATCCGGCTTCCCCAAAGCTGCATCTCACTCACCTTGCCTCTTCTGGCACCTCCGGTGAACAACGGCTTGTGTTCGGGAAGGCAAGCCCCAGATGGTTATGAAGCCCTCGCTGGCCTTGTGCTCGAAGAGATCCCCTTTATCGTATGTTGCCAGACCAAAATCGTAGAGAGAGTATTCCGACCTCCGGCCCACAATTCGCATGCCACCCTTGTAGAGTTTGACCCTTATCGTCCCTGTAACCCGCTGTGCCAGGGTATACATGAAAGCATCCAGGGCTTCTCGAAGTGGAGAGTACCACAAGCCTTCATAGACAAGTTGGGCGTATCGTTCCCCAAGATAGGGCTTAAAATGCGTCACCTCCCGAGGCAAAACCAGACGCTCCAGATCCTTGTAAGCCTCAAGAAGAATGAGCGCTGCCGGGCATTCATAGACCTCGCGGGACTTGATACCCACTAACCGATTCTCTACATGGTCGATCCTTCCGAAACCGTGTTCTCCTCCCAGCCGATTCAACTCTTCAACAAGGTTGACAAGCGAGTAGTACTGTCCCTCCAAAAGGCGAGGCATACCCTCTTCAAAACCAATCTCCACGTAGGCCGGGTCATCAGGGGCATCAAGAGGGCTTTTTGTCCACTCAAAGACCTCTTCCGGAGGCTCCACCCAGGGATCTTCAAGCACGCCACACTCGATGCTCCTTCCCCATAGATTCTGGTCAATACTGTAAGGCCGCTCCAAGGTCACGGGAACAGGGATACTATGGGCATTGGCGTACTCTATCTCCTCTTCTCGCGTCCAGCCCCACCTCCTTGCCGGAGCAATGACTTTGAGGTCCGGATTCAAGGCAGCTACCGATACTTCAATCCTTACCTGATCATTCCCCTTCCCAGTACATCCGTGGGCCACCATCGTCGCCCCTTTTTCTTCCGCTACCTTCACCAGGTACTTGGCAATGAGGGGACGGGAAAGGGCTGTGGAGAGAGGGTATCGTCCCTCGTATATCGCACCAGCCCAGAGAGCAGGAAGAACGTATTCATTAAGGAACTCCTCCTTCACATCAAAAACCAGAGCCTCCTTGGCTCCGATACTTAGGGCCTTTTTTTGAATCTCTGCCACATCTCTACCCTGTCCAAGGTCCAAAGTTACAGCATAAACCTCGGCCTGGAACTCTTCCTGAAGCCATCGTATGGCTACCGAGGTGTCAAGCCCTCCCGAATACGCCAAGACTACCTTTTTTGTCGCGCCCATCATCTCCACCTCCCTAAAGCTCAGCAATAATCTCTCTAAGAATACGAAGACCACGAAGTATATCGTCTTCACCAATCACCAGAGGGGGAAGAAACCGAAGGGTATCATCGTTGCAGGCATTGACCAGGACTCGCTTCTCAAACATCCTCGAGACCACCTCTTTTGCCCTCCCGGGAATATCCATCCCCCACATGAGTCCTATACCTCGAATTTCCTGCACTCTATCCGGAAAAGCAGAACGAATTGCCTCAAGCTCCTTCTGGAAGAGAATTCCCTTCTCCTCTACAGACCTGAGAAATCCTTCCCCTGCCAGGGTGTTGAGGACCACACAGGCGCTCCGGGCAGCAATGGGATTCCCCCCAAAGGTACTCCCGTGATCGCCCCTCCTGGTAATCTCCACGATTTTCTCATTCACGAGGACTGCACCGATGGGAAGACCACCCCCAAGTCCCTTAGCCAGGGTCACAATGTCCGGGCGGACACCAAAGTGCTGAAAGGCAAAAAGGGAACCAAGTCTCCCCATGCCACACTGTACCTCATCGAATACGAGTACAATGTCTCTCTCGTCACAGAGCTGGCGAAGCTCGGACAAGAATTTCCCTGTGCAAGGATAAACGCCTCCCTCTCCCTGTACGGGCTCCACGATAACGGCACAGACTTCATCACTTATAACCTTGCGAACACTCTCTACGTCATTGAGTTCGGCAAAGAAAATCCCCGGAGGGAAGGGCTCTAAATCCCGGTGGAATTTCTCCTGCCCGGTAAGCCCAAGGGTGAGGAGCGTCCTCCCATGAAAAGACCGATGAAAGGCGACGTAAGCATACCGATTTCCGTATTTTCTTCTCCCATAGAACCGTGCCATCTTGAGTGCCACTTCATTGGCCTCAGCCCCACTGTTGACAAAAAAGACTTTGGAAAAACCAGAAGAGCGCACAAGGCGCTCAGCAAGTTCAGTCTGAGGAAGATTGTAGTAGAGGTTTGAGGTGTGAATGACTCTCTCGACTTCCTCATGAATGGCCTGCTTGAGGAGAGCAAAGTTATACCCCAAAAGGTTTACCGAAATTCCTCCCACGAAATCAAGATAGGCATTCCCCTCAAGGTCGAAGAGATAGGACCCCTGCCCCCCCACAAAAACCGCGGGTGTCCGCTGATATACTCCCAGGAAATACTGCGCTTCCCTCTGAATGACCTCTGAGGAAGTCATATCCCTCTACCCCCTAAGGCAAGATTCTTGTTCCCCTGAACCCCTCCTTGCGAAGAAGTCGAGGAAGATGTACAACTTCACTGCCTTCGCCGATGAGAACCTCTCCTACTCCGCTTTCGATAACCTCTGCCATGAAGCGGAGTTTGGGGATCATTCCCCCGCTTATCCTACCCTCAGCAATGAGATTTTCTACCTCTTGAACTCTGAGCACTTCAAGGAGGGATTGGGGATCCTTCGGGTCCTTGAGAACCCCTGGGACATCAGAAAAAAGCACTAAAAAATCGGCCTGCAGTGCACAAGCCACGTGAGCTGCGACCCAGTCGGCATTGACATTGAGTGCGTGCCAATTTGAATCCCCACAAACAGGAGAAACGACCGGTACAAAACCGCTTTCCCACAGGGTCCAGAGGATTTTCGGATTAACCCTTTGTACATTCCCTACCCTTCCCAGCTCTATCTCCTCTGCACCCTTCTTCAAAACATGTCTCTCCCCTTCCAGAAAAAAGGCGTCCCTTCCACTGATGCCACAGGCAGGAACCCCTGAACGTAAGAAGGCACCCACGAGCATTTTATTGAGGAGTCCACTCAATACCATCTCTATGATATCCATTTCCTCAGGAGGTGTAATTCGCAGACCCTCCACAAACTGGGGTTTTTTGCCCATCTGCTCCATAATCTCGGTGAGCTGTGGCCCTCCTCCATGGACAACAACAACCCTTGCTCCCCCATCCCTGAGCTCCTTTATCGCTTGGGGGAGTGTTTGCTCTTCTGGCGAGAGCAGCTTTCCACTCACTTTAACGACAATCTTCACAGCCCTCACCCCTCTCTAAGTGTAACGGCTGTTGATGCGCACATACTCCACCGAGAGGTCACACGTCCATACCTCAAAAGAGGCTTCTCCAAGACCAAGGTCGATGTCAATGACGATCTCTTTCTGCCCCATCGCCTCTCTCAATCCCTCCCGGGAAAACCCCTCGGCCCTCATTCCGTTTCGCACACACAGCACACCGTTGAGGGCTACACAGACCTTTGTGGGGTCGAATTGTACTCCACTTCTTCCCAAGGCAGCCATGACACGGCCCCAGTTAGGGTCCTCTCCAAAGAGGGCTGTTTTCACAAGAGGAGATTCGGCAACGGTAAAGGCGCAACGTCTGGCATCTTCCCCTGCTTTTGCTCTCCGTACAATCACCGTCACAAACTTCGTTGCTCCTTCCCCGTCTCGAACAAGGTCCTTGGCCAGTTCCTCGCATACCACAAAGAGTGCTTCCTGAAAAAGGGAGAGAGCACGATCATCCTCAACAGCCACCCCGCTTCTTCCGTTGGCCAAAAGGAGTACGGTATCATTGGTGCTTGTGTCTCCATCAATTGTCACTCTGTGAAAGCTCCGATCGACTGCTTCCTTAAGGAGACTCTGCAGTTTTTCCCGAGGTACGGCCACATCAGTAATGAGGAAAGAGAGCATGGTGGCGAGATTCGGTCGAATCATGCCCGCTCCTTTGGCAATTCCGGCAAGGTGTACTTCTTGCCCCGCAAGGGTGAACGTGACTGCCTTCTCCTTAGGGAAGGTATCGGTCGTCATGATAGCCTTGGTTGTCTCTCTGCTTGATCTTCTTGGAGGAACAAGAGACGAAAGTTGCCGGAGCCCCTCATCGATCTTTTCTAAAGGCAAGAATTCCCCTATAACCCCGGTAGAGGCCACAGCAACAAAAGAGGGGTTTCCTACGTTGAAATACTCAGAGGCTTTTTTCGCCACCCACTCTGCATCCTCTTCCCCTTTCTTCCCCGTGCAGGCATTGGCCACACCACTGTTCACCACTATAAGCTGCAACAAGCCACTTTTCTCAAGGTGTCTTTGAGTCACCACAACCGGTGCAGCCTTGACCTCGTTTTTGGTGAACATTCCCGCAGCCACGGCAGGAATTTCAGAAAAGATTACGGCAAGGTCGTTTTTATTCTTTTTGATTCCACAATGAATACCAAAGGAGAAGAACCCCAGGACGTTATCCAGTCCTCCCTCTACCATGCACAGTGTATCCCCCATTATGTACCTCCTCATGGATAGAGAACATCCTTTGGAAGACCCTTACATTCGTCAATTCCAAACATCACATTGAGGTTTTGTACCGCTTGCCCCGACGCACCTTTCAAGAGGTTATCAATGGCCGAAACAATGACAAAACGACGTTCTCCCACCTTTCGTAATCCCAAATCGATAAAGTTCGAACCCACCACCCATTTGAGCTCAGGGAGGTGTTCCCTGGGAAAAATTCTCACCCACGGTTCCCGAGAAAACACCTCCTCCCAGAGGGACAGAAGCTCTTCCTCAGAAGCATCCTCCCTTAGGGTCACATAGATGGTGCTTAGAATACCCCGCTTTAAGGGTAGAAGATGGGGCACAAAGACAACCGGGATATTTTCCCCTCCAAAGAGTGTGAGTTGCTCTTCCATTTCCGGGCCATGACGGTGGACCCCCACATTATAGGCCCTGAAGTTTTCATCCACCTCGCAGAAATGCACGTCTTCGGTGACCTTCTTTCCTGCTCCCGATACCCCAGACTTACTGTCCACAATCACCGGGGGCAAAAGCAAGCCCCGGCGAAGAAAAGGGAAAAGAGGGATAATCACCGAGGTTGGGTAACACCCGGGATTGGCCACTAAGGAGGCACTACGGATTTCCTCTCGGTAAATCTCAGGAATCCCGTACACTGCCTCTTCTAAAAGATGAGGAGCCTTGTGAGATACTTTGTACCAGTCTTCGTAAGTTTTCTGGCAACGGAAGCGGAAATCGGCACTCAAGTCTATGACTTTCGTCCTTTTAAGAAGCCTGGGAATGTACTCCATAGCTACACCATGAGGCAGGGCCACAAAGACGACGTCTGCCTCTTCAGCCCGATCGAAGACTTCCTGGCCCAGAAGGAGAGTATCACCTCGCTTCAAAAAGGCTGGACAGTACTCCGCAAGCGCCATTCCAGAAAAACGATCACTATGAACCCACCGAATCTCCACTTCTTCGTGGGCAGAAAGAATTCGCAAAAGCTCGAGTCCCGTATATCCTGTGCCACCGACTATACCAACCCGTACCATCCCTTTCACCTCTTTGGAAATAAAAAAACCCCGCCAAGCGACGAGGCAAAGCTTACAGGGGTGCGAAAAATCCGCACGGTGCCACCCTGCTCTACTTATTCCGATAACGGACGGTACCGGGACACCCTACTTAGGGGAGTAACGCTGCCTCTCCTTTTCTTCGGGTCCAGCTCCTGGGCTCTGGTTACATTGGAGATAGGAGAAGACTCACACCCGCTCTTCCTCGCTGCACCTTCTCCAAAAACCTTCCCAGTCATCGCCTTTCCTTAGAGTACTCTATCGCAAACCATTACCTTTTGCAAGAAGAAAGCTCTTCTAAAAGACCAAGGTCTTGTAAAACCCGACGGAGTTTCTCTTCCTTGTCCTTCTCAAGGGGGCAAAGGGGTAAGCGTGCCCCTCCTACTTCCCAGCCCACCATCTGCAGCGCCTTCTTAATGGGGATGGGATTGGTAGAGAGAAAAAGAGCTCGGAAGAGGGGATAGAGACGAAGGTGAATGTTCCGGGCTTCATCTACTCTCCCTTCCTGAAAAGCAAGGATCATGCGTTTTATATCTTGCCCCACAAGATGAGAAGCAACACTCACCACACCGACACCTCCAAGGGTAAGAACGACGAGAGTCATGTTGTCGTCCCCACTGTAGATGGCAAAACCTTGGGGAAGAAGCGATGCCAGACGCGACAGTTGATCCGGGCTGCCCGAGGCCTCCTTCAAGGCTACAATGTTTTTGACCTCTGCAAGGCGGACCACGGTTTCGGGTTCGATGTTAACTCCGGTGCGAGAAGGAATGTTGTAAAGCATGACAGGAATGCTCACGGACTCGGCGATAGCCCGGAAATGGCTGTAGAGACCTTCTTGAGGCGGACGATTGTAATAGGGGGCAACGGCGAGAATTCCATGAACCCCCAGACGCTCAGCCTCCTGCGAAAGACGTATCGATTCTCTGGTGTCGTAGGTGCAGGTTCCAGCAACGACTTTGGCCACTCCGCCGATTTCTTCAAGGGCGACGTCAAAGAGTCTCAGCTTTTCTTCAGGAGTGAGTGTGGGAGATTCCCCCGTTGTCCCCGCCACCACCACTCCTTCCGAACCATTGGCCACAAGGAACTTCAAGAGTTCACGGAAAACTTTTTCGTTCAATTCTCCCTTATCGTCAAAAGGCGTCACTACTGCAGTAACGAGATTCCCAAAGTACCCCTCCATGCCCCAACCTCCTCAACACAGCTCATTGAGCTGGAACTTCCGATGTAACACACGGATGGCCTTTTCCATGTCTTCTTCTCGCACAAGACAAGATATCGTGACGTGAGAGTCGCTGGTTTGGAGAATCTCAACCTCTGCCTCCTTCAAAGCCTCCACCACCTGGGCCATGACTCCAGGACGATCAGCCATCCCCGACCCCACCAACGAAACCTTAGCACAAGGCGAGGTCATGGCACAAACAAAACCCTCTTCAGCTAACGTCTTTTGTACCTTGTCTCTCACTTTCTCGTCCACCACGAAAGCTGTACCTTCAGGAAAGAGGTTGATGAGGTCGATGCTTATGCCTCTCTGAGCCAGAGCCTGAAAAACTCGAAGCTTGAGCTCAGGCTTCCCCCCAAAATCAACCCGGAACTGTGCAAGCCCCTTTCTATAGGCAATACTGTAGACAGGCTTCTCATGGGAGAGAACACGAAGTCCTTCCTTCACAAGAGTCTGAATATCACAGATTAAGGTTCCCTTACTCTCGTCATTCAAACTTCGCACCCTGACGGGCACCCGATACTCCCGAGCAACATCCATAGCCTTGTGGTGGATGACTTTTGCTCCCTGTTGGACGATCTCTGCTGCCTCGGTATAGGTGAGACCTCTAAGGATTTGAGCTTCAGGCACAATACGGGGATCGGCTGTCATCACCCCCTCAACGTCGGTGAAAATATCCACATAGTCGGCCTGAAGTGCCACCCCAAGTACCACTGCCGTGGTGTCACTTCCTCCACGACCCAAAGTGGTGATTTCCCCATCTTCCGTCATCCCTTGAAATCCTGCCACCACGACCACATATCCCTGCTCAAGGTACCTTTTTATCCTCTCCGGCTCCACCCGAAGCACCGTGGCGTCACCAAAAATGCCGTTTGTTATAATACCCGCCTGCCCCCCCGTGAGGGCTATACTCTTCAGCCCAACACGTCGAAGGGTCTGAACCATTATGGCCGAAGAAATAATCTCTCCACAGGAGAGGAGGAGGTCGAGATTCCGGGCATCGACTTCGGGAAATTCTTCTTGAGCCAAGGCAATAAGGGTATCCGTAGCATAGGGGGCCCCTTTCCTCCCCATGGCCGAGACGACAACAACCAGGGAAAATCCCTCCGCACATGCTTCTTTGACCTTCATCGCGGCCTTCTCACGCAATTCCCGGGTATGTACCGATGTCCCGCCGAATTTTTGCACAACGATATGCATCGTCTCACCCCTCCAGGGCACGAACTACTCTCTCCATGGCCTCTTTGAGCCTATCTGTGGGTGTTGTTATAGAAATTCGCACAAACCCCTCTCCATACTTCCCGAAACCTATCCCCGGGGTCACCACCACCTGGGCCCTCTCCAAAATAAACTCAGCAAACCCCATGGAGGTGAATCCCTGAGGAACAGGGACCCATATGTAAAACGTTGCCTTAGGATAATAAACATCGAACCCCACCCGCCTTAAAGCCTCGATCACCAGATTTCTCCTCTCGGTATACACGGGGATTATATCTCTTAAAGCTTCCTCCACTCGCTCCAGGGCTTCTACACCAGCCCATTGAATGGCGTTGAAAACACCCGAATCGATGTTCGTCTTCACTCTCCCCAGCGCTTCAACGAGCTTCGCATTTCCCACCGCAAACCCAATTCTCCAACCCGTCATGTTGCACATCTTGGAAAGGGAATGGAACTCTATGGCCACTTCTCTTGCTCCATCTACTTCGAAAACGGAAGGAGCTCGATAACCGTCGAAGCTAATTTCAGAATAGGCTAAATCGTGGGCGATGATAAAGCCAAAGCGGTGAGCAAGTTCTACCACTTCTTGAAAGAATTCCCGAGAGGCGGTTCGAGAAGTAGGATTATTGGGATAATTCAAAAAGACGAGTTTCACCCTTTCAAGGAGACTCTCTGGAAAGAGAGAAAAATCGGGAATAAAATCATTATGGGGCAAAAGGGGTAAGGCAATGGGTACCCCCCCAGCGAGCATCGTTCCGATTTTGTACACGGGGTATCCGGGGTCACTGGCCAAGACAATGTCTCCAGGGTCAACAACGCACCAGGGGAAATGGGCAATACCTTCCTTTGATCCAATAAGAGCCACTACCTCTTTATCCGGATCGAAAGATATGCCAAACCTCCACTTATACCAGGAGGCTACCGCTTCCCGAAAGGCCTGAAGGCCACGATACGAGGGATATCGATGATTCTCCGCTACTTGAGCCTCCCGGCACAGCCTTTCCACAATAAAAGAGGGCGTGGGAAGGTCCGGGTCCCCAATGCCAAGGTCAATGATGTCCTTCCCCTCTTCCCTCGCCTGGGCAATCTTCTTTTCAATCTCAGCAAAAAGATAGGGAGGAAGATTTCTTATGCGTTGGGCGACATCCACCGATCGAGCACCTCCTTCGAGAGAGTCCCCTCAAAAACCTCTTGTGCTGGTCCTTCAAGGTATAGGTGATTGTCTTCTTTCCAAAAAATGCGAAGTGTTCCCCCAGGAAGACGTACGAAAACATCTCTCCCAAGGAACCCCCGTTTTGCCCCCGCTGCAACCACTGCACAGGCACCCGTTCCACAGGCAAGCGTCGGTCCTACTCCTCTTTCCCAAACTTTCACCGTAACCTCTGTGGGAGTCATAATCTCCACAAACTCCACGTTCGTCCTCTTCGGAAAAAGAGGATGATGTTCTATTTTCGACCCATAAAATTCCCAATCCCCAGGAATTTCAAAAATCACTGCATGAGGATTGCCCAGAGAAACCGCATTCACTGAGAATACTTTATCCTCTACAACCACAGGAACATCCAAGGCCTCTTCCCCTTCAAGATTCACAGGGACTTCAGAAGGACGAAAATGGGGTTCCCCCATGTCCACCAAAACGCTGGTCACTCTTTTTGCCTCCACAGTCACCTGGGGGGTGACAATGCCGGATTTCGTCTCCACCTGAAAGGCTTTCTTCGAAACCATCCCCCGCTCGAAGACAAACTTGGCCAGACAACGCACCCCATTGCCACACATCTCTGCCTCGCTTCCATCGGCGTTCCAGATACGCATTCTCACATCAGCAACGCGGGAAGGAAGGACCTCAATGACTCCATCGGCCCCCACGCCGAAATGGCGATCGCACATCGCACAAACCAAAGAAGGAGAAAGTTCAACACCTTCAAGCATTTCGGGTGTCAGAAGGAGAAAATCGTTCCCCAAACCGTGCATCTTGACAAAATGCACCGTTATCCTCCTCACTCAAGACCTAAAATCTCCTCAAGACCGTAGTAGAAACGGGGCTCTTGACAAACCCGACGTAATGAGAGAATTACCCCCGGCATGAAAGAAGAACGACTCAGAGAATCGTGACGGATAGTGAGAATCTGTCCCTCTCCCCCAAAGATGACTTCCTGATGGGCCACAAAACCGGGAAGGCGCACACTGTGTACCCGAACCCCATGATACAATCCTCCTCTTGCTCCCGAGACAAGTTCTTCGCTTCCCGAGGGGAAAGGATTCCCTATCGCCATCCCCTCGATCGTTTTCAAAGCCGTCCCTGAGGGAGCATCTTTTTTCTGGGGATGGTGGTACTCGATGACTTCAACAGCCTTGAAAAACCTTGCTGCCACACGGGCGAAATACATCATGAGTACTGCCCCCAGAGCAAAGTTTGGAGCAAGCACACATCCCAACTTTACTTCTTCAACTTTTTGCTTCAGGCCCTCGATCTCCTCCCGCGAGAGACCGGTGGTGCCGATAACCATATGGACATGGTGTTCAAGGAAAAGTGGAAAATTCCTGCGCAAGGCCTCGGCATGAGTAAAATCGCAAACAACCTGGGGTTTAGTCTCTGAAAGGACCTCCGCGAGACCCTCTTTCACCACTACACCAAGGGGATGAATCCCCGCAAGAACCCCGGCATCACTTCCCGCCTTCTCCACATCACAGGCCCCTACAAGAGCCAAATCGTCCTCAGCAGCAAGAGCCCGTATAACTTCCCTTCCCATCCTTCCTGCCGCACCGACCACACACACCCGAATCACAGGCCCCTCACCCTCTCTTTCCGAGATTCTCAGGAATAAGGTCCCGCCGCAAAAGATCGCTCAAACTCTCCGGGCGAACGATGAGGCGTGCTGTTCCCTCTTTCACGAAAACCACACCAGGGCGGGGAATGAGATTGTAATTGGAGGCCATAGAGTAGTTATAAGCCCCAGTGCCCTCAACGACAAGGACATCTCCCCTCTTCACTTCAGGAAGTTCTACATCAGCAATGAGGACGTCTCCCGATTCGCAACACTTCCCTACAATGGAGACCTTTTCTCTTTTCTCCCCCTGCACCCGATTACCTACAATAGCCTGGTATCGAGCCCCGTAGAGAATGGGACGGGGATTATCCACCATTCCTCCGTCAACGGCAACATACTTTTTGATTCCCGGAATTTCCTTCACAAAACCTACCCGATAAAGAGTACTTCCTGCCGTGTTGACAATGGAACGACCGGGCTCCACAAAAAGCACCGGGAGGGGATAGGAGAGGGAGGAACATTTCTCCCTGACCTTTTCACAAAGAGCCGTAACGTAGGAACGGATAGAGGGGAAGGAATTCTTTTCCTCGTCAAGATACGGAACCCCAAGGCCTCCCCCCAAATCCATCTCTTCAAACACATATCCATATTTCTGAGTAAAAGAGGACATAAAATCTAAAAGGACGTCTATCGCTTTGAGGAAGGGGTCTAAAGACCTTATTTGGGAACCGATGTGACAGTGAATTCCCTTGACTTCGAGATGGGGAGAAGAAAGGGCTAAAGCGATGGCCCTTTCGGCAATACCTTCCCCGATGGGGAAACCGAATTTGCTGTCGATCTTCCCAGTACTGATATAGGCATGGGTGTGGGGGTCAATTCCCGGAGTAAGGCGAAAGAGCACCGGAATTTTTTTCCGGGAATACCTTTTCCCCTCTCCAAGAAGGCACTCCAATTCCTCAAGGTTATCCACCACCCAGCGGCCAACACCTTTCTGAAGGGCTAAATCTCTCTCTTCCTCAGTTTTGTTATTTCCGTGGAAAATAATCCGTTCCCAGGGAAACCCACTTTCCGAAGCCACAAAGTATTCCCCTCCCGACACCACATCAAGCCAGAGCCCTTCTTCCGCAACAATGCGGCACATGGCCCCGCACAGAAAGGCTTTTCCAGCATAGGCCACATGAAAGCGGGGATAAAGGGTAGAAAATGTCTCCTTGTACTCCCCTATAGCTCTCTGGATTTCTTTCTCGTCAAAGACATAGAGAGGAGTGCCAAACTGCTGCGCAAGATCCACCACATCACAACGGCCGATTACAAGATGATTGAGACTGTTGACCTCTTTTTGGCCCAGCATAGAGTCCCATCCTTCGGAAACTTTTCGGTTTTATTAGCACAAAGAAGAACTTCTGTCAACGAGCTTCAAAGCTTATCAATACCGTGGCGTCTGAGCCACTCCCGGAAACTCTCTTCGTCGCCCAGAATTTCCTGGTCATAGTTCTCCTCAAGCTTCCGAATCTGCTCAGCAAGGTCGGGTCGGCCCTGAAGGAGCTTATCAACGTTCTTCTCAAACTCATCACAGGAGGCATCGAGGTCTTCCGTGGATAGAGAGAGCTCGAGGAGGAGCAAAAGAACCCGAAGAGCAGCTCGAATTCCCTTGGGATTCGTAGCCTGAACATACATGGGAATCTCAACCACGATGTTCACCATGGGAATCCCCTTTGCCCTGGCCATAACAGTCAAAAGCGTAGTGATGCTTGCCGGGCCTTCGTAGTTACTATAGCGCACCCCATAGGGAGCAAGCCTCTCCTTGAGGGATTCCTCGGAGACCGAACAGTACACCCGAGGTTCCCGGGTATGAGGAGTTAAACCGCTGACACTTCCCACAAAGAAGATCCGCTGTACCCCAAACTCTCTTACCAGAAGAAAAAGATTGTCTACATATTCTCGCCATCGAATATTGGGTTCCTTTCCGAAAAAGAGAATGAGATTGCAATCGTCAGCACAGAAAAAGTGATTCTGAGGATACTGGAACTCCACCACCACCCCGTCACGTATTTGTGTATAGGGGCGAAATTGGGCTACTTCTTCCATGTCTCCGGGCATATTGAAGATGTAGAAGTCATAGGGTTCAATTCGGGCGAGCATCTGGGCCTTAAGCTTATCACGAAGGTAGACCACGGTCCCTACCGAAACACTTCCACCATCCATCCATCCGGTGAAACCCACGACGAGAGAGGGATTTCGAAGAAGAGGCCTCCGGTAGATTACAAGTTCACTCACACTCTTCACTTCCTTTCCCCATTCCTCAGAGTGATGGTTCTGGTATTCTGCGGGCAAGGTTCTCAAAGCGGGCAAAATCGCGTTGAAAGAGAAGTTCTACCTTCCCCATCGGACCGTTTCGCTGTTTGGCCACGATGATTTCAGCAATGTTCTTCTTAGGGGTATTGGGGTTGTAGTAATCTTCCCGATAGATGAGAATCACGAGATCGGCATCTTGCTCAATGGCTCCGCTTTCCCGAAGATCCGAAAGCTGGGGGCGCTTGGGGCTTCGCTGTTCCACCGCCCGACTCAGCTGTGACACTGCAATCACCGGAACGTTGAGTTCTCGGGCCATAGCCTTAAGAGAACGGGAAATTTCTGAAATTTCCTGCTGACGATTTTCTGAACGACCGTAACCTTTCATAAGCTGAAGGTAATCTATAATGACAAGGCCCAGACTCTTTTCAGCCTTGAGACGGCGGGCCTTTGCTCGAAGCTCAAGAACTGAAATACTCGGAGTATCATCAATGAAAATCGGGGCCTCAGCAAGTTTTCCCGCTGCATGGGCCAATTGAGGCCAGTCCCTCTCGGCCAGGAATCCCTTCCGCACCCTTCCGGCATCAATGCGGGCCTCGCTACAGAGCATACGCTGGGCAACTTGATCCTTAGACATCTCGAGACTAAAGATGGCCACCGGAATTTTTCTCTCTACACCCACATACTGGGCAACATTGAGGCAAAAACTCGTCTTTCCCATTCCAGGACGAGCCGCCACCACGATGAAATCCGAGGGCTGAAACCCGGCCGTCAAAACATCGAGGTCCACAAACCCCGAGGGAATACCGGTCACATGCTCATCTCGGTGATAGAGCTCCGTGATACGGTCAAAAGCCTCGTTAACCACTTCTTTGAGGGGAACAAAATCAGAGCGGATTCGCTTTTGAGAGAGTTGAAGGATAAGGTTTTGGGCCTGGTCCAAAAGTTCATCGGCTTCGAGTCTTGCTTCGTAACCTTCACGAACGATGCGGGTACAAAGCTGAATAAGAGAGCGAATGAGAGACTTTTCTTCCACAATGTGGATATAGTAGTCCACGTTTGCTGCAGTGGGCACGACATTGACCAGTTGTGCCAGGTATTCCATACCACCGATGCTTTCCAGCTTTCCCTTTCGGCGGAGCTTCTCTGCCAGAGTTACCAGATCGCAGACCTTGTCTTCGTCAAAGAGTTCCACCATGCTTTCAAAGATGACTCGATGTCCTTCGTAATAAAAATCCTCCGGACGCAGGACTTCCAAAGCTTTCAGAAGCGCCTCGCGATCGAGGAGCATGGACCCCAGAGTGGCCTGTTCGGCCTCAACGCTGTGAGGAGGAATGCGCTCTACGCTCAGGACTCCTTCACCTCTTTTTCCTTTGCCTCCTCAGGGAAAATCTTCACCACGATTGTGGCTACTACTCCTCGCCCCAGGTTGACCTTCACCCTGTGCTCTCCGATGTCCTTTATGGGTTCTTCAAGTTCTATATACTTTTTGTCAAATTCCCTCTCCAGTTCCTTCGAGATTCTCTCTGCAATTTCCTTTGAGGTAAGAGAACCGTAGAGTTTACCCGTTTCACCGGCTCTCTTGGAAAACTCAAGCACCAGGCCGTCAAGGCGCATGTTGAGAGTCTTAGCTTCCTCAAGTTCCTTCTCCTCTCTCATAGCCCTTCGGCGGCGAAGAGCTTCAATCTGCGAAATATTTCCCGAAGTGGCCTCAACAGCCAGTTTCCTTGGAAAGAGGAAGTTACGGGCATATCCCCGTCGAACCTCGACTACATCGCCTTCTTTCCCCAGATTTTCCACGTCTTTCAGGAGAATAACCTTCACCCTCAAAACCTCCTTCATCGCTTCAGAGTCAGTTTTCGAAAATCCAAGAAGACGTCAAACACCCCCAACCAGCTCAGGAGAAAAGAAAAGAACGGTTGGAAAAGGAGAAAAAGAAATATGCCCACCCGAACAGGTTTCGAGTGGATATACTTCCCCAAAAAATAGTATACCAGAGAAAGCCCCTGCAAGAGAAAGAGAAACTGAGTCACCATCTGTACATTCATTCCTATTCTCCCTAAGGCCGAGGAGCCCCCAAAAAGTATGAGTATCCACCCCAAAACGAAAACCCAGAAAACAGATTTGGGTAGAGTGAAAGCGGAAAAAGGTGGGATGTCGGGAAAGGAGAGACCGATTTTCTTCCCCACCCACCTCCCTAAGAGGAAATTGCATGTTGTGTCAAAAAGCGATGCCACAACAAGAACAGCCGGTATGATAAGCCTCAAATACCCCACCAGCTCTTGGGAATTGGGGAGATTTGCCGTAATCCAAGGAGTCTTTTTGATGGTCTCCTCAAGAAGAGCAAAGCTCTCGGTGAGGGGATTTTGTCCTATCACGAGGAGAGCTATTCCAAGAAGCACAAGCTTCGAGAGCAGAGACACCCCGGTATTCAAGGCAATGACCTCAAAGAGGTTGTATTCCTTTCGTATCGTCACTCCCATGACGACGCCAAGCAGAGTAAACCCCACAAGACAGGTCAGAGCCTGCATGGGTCCAGCAAGAATCAAAACAAGGATACTGGCCACGCAAGCAGCCAATATCCCCCTCTGCACATCCCATCGGATGACAAGGAACATGACCGGTAAAGGACACAAAAAACTCACAAAAATTCCCAAAACAGGGATATACACCGAGGCGAGGTACAAAAGAACCGTCAAGGCTGCCAAAAAGGCGCCCTCGACAGTTGGCCGGACACTCCTCATAGAAATGCTCTCTATTCAACAACGTACGGCAAAAGGGCCATCTCGCGCGCTCTCTTAATAGCTTGGGCAAGCCTCCTCTGGTGTTTGGCACAGTTTCCGCTAATGCGGCGAGGAACAATCTTCCCCCGCTCACTCAGAAACTTCTGAAGACAATCCACATTTTTGTAGTCAATGTAGGCTTTCCCCAAACAGAAAATACATACTTTCCTCTTTTTTCGGAAGAATTTCCTCTTCGCAATTCTATCCTCCCGTTCGACTGCCATACAAGAGACCTCCTCTCAAGACAACTCAAGATTCTTCTCCTCTGTGACCGGAGAACATCCGGTCAGACGCTTCACCTCATAGGCAACGATTTCATAAGCCTTGCGCTTTTGACCACCTGCGTCCTCAAACATACGTACCTGGACTCTTCCCTCTACAAAGACCCAGTCACCTCTTTTGAGATTTTCCCCACAGTAGAGGGCCAGGTCCCTCCAGGCTACAATAGAAAGATAATCAAAATACTCCCGATTATCCTCCCCTGTGCCCCGGGAAACAGCCAAGGGAAAGTTCACCACCGGTAGGCCATTGGGAACATACCGCACGACCGGGCTTTGGGTAAGAAAACCGATGAGGAAAACCTTATTCAGGCTGGGTCGATACATCCTCGTTCACTTCGAGTTCCAGGGCCCCAGCACCACCCGTTCCGTGTTTTGAAGCAGGCGCCTCCTCCTTTACGGCGCGCTTTTTCTCCTCTTTGACTAAAATGTGGCGAAGAATATCCTCGGTGTAACGGGCTACCCGGGAAACCTCGGCTACATTCTTCGGGGGGAGGACAAAACGGAGGAAAACATAGTAACCCTCGGTGTGTTTCTCAATGGGATAGGCCAGCCTCCGCTTACCCCAAAGGTCCACCTTTTCCACCGTTCCACCCTGTCCCACAATGACATTTTTGAGCCTTTCCACCACATTCTGCACACCTTCCTCAGCAAGCGTTGGTCGAATAACAATCCCCAGCTCGTACTCCTGCATGATATTGTACCTCCCTTCGGACTCTTCGGCCTCATCCGTCGGATGAGGCAGGGATATGTTTCACGTCCCCTCTTGCCAAGAAGCCAAGTATTCCTTCTGACGAGGGGTCATTTCCTCAATTTTCACCCCCAGAGAAAGGAGTTTCAGACGAGCTACCTCCTCGTCAATCTCTTGGGGCACCCTATGGACATCTCGCGAAAGATGGGTTGAGTTCTTCGTTAAGTATTCCACTGACAGAGCCTGATTGGCAAAGCTCATATCCATGACTGAGGAGGGATGTCCTTCAGCACAGGCCAGGTTCACCAGTCTTCCCTCTCCAAGAAGGTAGAGCCTCTTGCCGTTTTGAAGGACATACTCTTCCACAAGAGGTCGTACTATTCTCTTGTGCGTGCTGAGCTCTTCAAGGGCGGGAATATCAATCTCTACATTGAAATGACCGGCATTGGCTAAAATAGCCCCGTCTTTCATCATGAGAAAATGCTCCCTCCGAATAACTGCCACGTTACCAGTAGCAGTTACGAATATCTCACCCCAGATCGCCGCCTCGCTCATCGACATCACTTCGTTGCCGTCCATAAGGGCTTCAAGGGCTCGCACCGGACGGACCTCCACTACGGCAACCCTTGCCCCCATACCTCTGGCCCGAAGAGCAATCCCCCTACCACACCATCCGTATCCCACCACCACAAATCTCTTTCCAGCAAGGAGAACGTGGGTGGCTCTCAGGATTCCCTCAACGGTGCTCTGCCCCGTTCCATAGCGATTGTCAAACATGTGCTTTGTGTCTGCATCGTTCACCGCGATGACTGGGTAAGCCAGGCCCCCACTTTGGGCAAGGCTTCGAAGGCGAATGACCCCTGTAGTGGTTTCCTCAGTACCACCTTTGATTCCTGCAAGCGTCTCCCCACCCTTTTTGTGGGCAGTGGAAATGAGGTCTGCCCCATCGTCCATGGTTATGTGAGGCCTCAAGGACAAGACATGCTCGATATGCCCATAGTAAGTGTCCTTGTCCTCACCACGAATGGCAAAAACAGAAATTCCAAAATCCTCCGCAAGGGAGGCTGCTACGTCATCTTGAGTACTCAAGGGGTTTGAAGCACAGAGAAACACCTTTGCCCCTCCCTCTTGAAGGGTCAAGGCTAAAACAGCAGTTTCTGCCGTCACGTGAAGACAAGCAGCCACTCGAACACCCTCAAGGGGTCTTATGCTACGCCACCGAGAGGCGACTTCCCCAAGAACCGGCATTTCTCTCCTAGCCCATTCAATCTTTTGCCTGCCTAAGGGAGCAAGGTTGACGTCCTTTACATGATAGTTCATGAATTTCTCCTTTCTCACAATCCGGCTAATTCTCTCAGGACTTCGGCCTTGTCGGTCTTTTCCCAACTGAAATCTGGATCATTCCTTCCAAAATGACCGTAAGCAGCAGTCTTTTTGTAAATCGGTCGCCGAAGCCTCAGGTTTTTAATGATTGCTCCGGGACGAAGATCAAAGGCTTCTTTGACAACCTCAAGAATCTTCTCATCGGAAACCTTCCCGGTTCCAAAAGTATCTACCGCCATAGAAACAGGTCGAGCAACTCCAATGGCGTAGGCCACTTGGAATTCACACTTATCCGCCAGGCCTGCAGCCACAATGTTCTTTGCCACATACCGGGCGGCGTAACTTCCCGAGCGATCGACCTTTGTAGGATCTTTCCCTGAAAAACACCCTCCACCGTGCTTCCCCACGCCCCCATAGGTGTCTACAATGATTTTTCTCCCCGTAAGACCGGTATCCCCTTGAGGGCCGCCTATGACAAACCTCCCTGTAGGGTTCACGAGAATACGGGTACGACTATCCAGAAATTCATGGGGAACGATTGGTTTTATGACCTGCTCTATGACGTCTTCTCTCAAGGTGTCAAGAGAAATGTCTGGATGATGTTGAGCAGAGACGATGATGGTATCGATTCGCATCGGTCTTCCATTTTCATAGTCCACCGTAACCTGAGTTTTTCCATCAGGGCGAAGGTAGGGAAGAACGCCCTTCTTTCGGACTTCAGCAAGACGGAAGGCCAGAGCATGAGCCATAGCAATAGAGAAGGGCATGAGCTCGGAGGTTTCATTGCAGGCATATCCATACATCATTCCCTGATCTCCAGCCCCTAAGGAGAGATCCTCGTCTTCCACTTCTTCCCCCATTTTCACTTCGAGAGAACGGTTCACGCCTAAGGCTATATCAGGCGATTGTTCATCGATAGCTGTGAGCACCGCACAGGTTTCAAAGTCAAAGCCGTACTTGGCCCGGGTATAACCGATGTCCCGGATGGTGTTACGGGCAATCCGAGGAATATCGACATAAGAGGTCGTACTCACCTGGCCAGCAACAAGCACAAGACCTGTGGCCACAAGGGTTTCTACTGCCACCCTCCCGTAAGGGTCTTCAGCGAGAATCGCATCAAGAATGGCATCTGAAATCTGATCGGCAATTTTGTCGGGATGGCCTTCGGTGACGGATTCAGAAGTGACTTGGTATTTTTTTGCCATCGCGCTACCCCCTTTTGTACCCTCCACCACCATCGCCCTATTTTGGCAAAATCAAAGGTTTAAGGTAACATACCTTGAAAACAAAGTCAACCAACTTCATGGAGAAGGTTAAGCCCATCCCGCTCCGAGTACACTACACGAGCCCTCTGCCAGAGTTTCTCAAGTTTATAAAATTCTCGTTCCTCCTGGCGAAACACGTGGACAATGACCTCTCCATAGTCGATGAGAATCCACTCTCCGCTGTCCTCCCCTTCCAGGTGAAGTGGATGTATCCCTTCCTCTTCCATCTGCTCCAGAATCTCCTCCGCTACCGCCTTGGTCTGAGTCAGGGATGAACCACTACAGAGGACCCAGTAATCCGAAAAGGGGAAAAGCCCCCTGAGATCCAAAATCGTGACGTCAAAGGCTTTTTTACGCTCAATTGCTTCCTTGAGTTTTTTGAGTTTCTCTTTCACCCTCACCCTCTTTTCTCTCCTTATTAAGAAATTCGTGAAGCCTTTCTGAGGCGACCTCAAGCTGAGGCTGCCAGAAGTTCATTCCGTTCAAATAGACGGGCTCCCCCGGTAACATATCCATGTGCACAGTTTTTTCCTCAAGACCTTTGAACCACAGAGCAAGCTGGAGGACCTTCTCAAGGGGGATGTTGGTCTTGAGTGCTTCCTTAAGACTCTCAAAAAGAGCGGGAAGATTGGCAAGGAGTGAGGGGTCCTCGAACTTCTTTAAAACCGTCTGAAGAAAGGCCTGCTGTCTTTTAATTCTCCCTATGTCTCCCATGGGGTCGTAACGAAAACGGACATACTGCAAGGCTTTCTCTCCATTGAGAATCTGCTTTCCAGGTCTTAAGTTGATGTAAAGACCTTGGGCTTTATCCACGTAGTACATAGGCTTTTCCACTTCAACTTCTACTCCTCCCAAGGCATCCACTACCTTTTCAAAGGCTTTGTAGTTGACCTCCACAAAATAGGAAATCTCGGTACCCAGGCTCTTTTCCAAGGCCTCAGAGAGAAGAGAAATTCCTCCCTTGGCATAGGCGTGATTCACTTTGTCGTAACCCATCCCCGGGATAAGCATCCGTGAGTCACGAGGTATGGAGAAAAGGAGTATCTCGTTGACTTTTGTGTTCACGCAAACCAAGATAATGGTGTCACTTCGCAAGGGTTGAATGTTGTCCTGTCCCACCACGAGAATGCAAGTGTTTTCAGGAGCCACATAACCCATGACTTTTTTCACCACAGTCCACCGGAAGGGCGCTTCAAAACCAAGAAGAAACAAAATAAAGAGAATACCGCAACCAATGAGAAAACCGAGGATAAGGTAAAAAGCTTTCGCACCTTGCTTCATGGTGTGTTTTTCCTCTCTCTTCGCAGAATCTCAATCTCCCTGTTCCAGGAACGAACACTTTCTATGTATATGACTCCATACGCTTGGAGAAGATACTCCATTTTGGCTCGTAAAGCAAGGACATACCCAAGGCCAAGGTCAAAAGCAGTCGTTTCTCGAATCCTTGCAGCCCAAGGGAAATCACGGCCAGGCTCAGTGATGTCGGCCACAAAGACAATCTTCTCCAGAGACGACATGTACTCGCAACCAGTGGCGTGCCAGCGGACTGCCCGAAGCACCTTGAAATCGTGGAGGCCAAACCTTTCCTCCAGGAGACGGGGAGCGGCAAAGGCGTGCAAAATTTCTGGAATGCCCTGAACTTCTTCCCTAAGGTAAGGCGGAACAAGCTCAAGAAGGACTCCCTCGGGAAGGTCTCGAGCACAATCATGTACCAGCCCTGCAAGATAAGCCCGTACCGTGTCCTCCTTGTGAATCACCGCCAGACGCTCGGCTTCCTCTGCCACTCTGAGAGAGTGTAAAAACCTCGAGGATGAAAGCAATCCTTTTAGGATACGAGTGACCTCTTCAATCTCGGTAAAGCCCGTTCTTGTAGATATAATTCTCCACCGCCTCTGGAAGAAGGTATTTGATTGATTCCCCTCGTCGCACCCTCCGACGTATCTCCGAAGAGGAAATCGCCAAGGCCGAAACCTCAATGGTCTTTACCCTATCCCAGAAAGGTCCCTCAACAGGTTGCAAGCGATAACCGGGACGTGAGGCAGCTACAAAGGTACACAGATGAAGGAGCTCCTGGGGATTGTTCCAGGTCGATATCTGAGCAAAGGCATCCGCTCCAGTAATAAAGTAAATCTCGGTATTTTCTCCCCATAAAGACCTAAAGTATCGCACGGTGTCGACAGAGTAGGAGGGGCCGGGACGTTCAATCTCTACCCGGGAGACACTGAAATAAGGGTTAGTTATAGTGGCAAGGACAACCATGAGGTAACGGTGCTCAGGATCGGTTATTTTTTGGCCGATCTTATGAGGAGGTCGCGCCGAGGGCACAAAAACTACCTCTTCAAGACCAAAGTAATCCCGTACCTCCTCAGCAGTCACAAGATGACCATAATGGATGGGATCAAAAGTCCCTCCCATTATGCCCTTTCTCGGCAAAGGCTTTCACCCTTCCTTAAGTTCGTATCTGCCCCGAACCGTACACAACAAATTTCCAGGTGGTAAGTTCTCTCAAGCCCATGGGTCCCCGGGCATGGAGTTTTTGGGTACTTATACCGATTTCAGCCCCCATTCCAAATTCCCCGCCATCGGTAAAGCGGGTCGAAGCGTTCACAAAAACTGCTGCCGAATCCACCTCCTCGAGGAACTTCAAAGCACTCCGGTAATCTGAAGTCACAATGGCCTCGGAGTGATGGGAACCATAGGTGTTGATGTGGCGAATAGCCTCCTCAAGGCTTGGAACGACTCGTACGGCAATGATGAGGTCAAGGTACTCGGTGTACCAGTCTGCCTCCTCAGCCGGCACCACATCCTCCACAATCTGACGCGTTCTTTCACACCCTCGCACCTCTACGCCTTTTTCTCTCAGTGCTTCGACAATCCGAGGGAGGAATACCGAGGCAATGTTTTCGTGTACCAAAAGAGTCTCACAGGCGTTGCACACACTGGGACGCTGGGTCTTGGCATTAATGACAATCCTCTCTGCCATATCGAAGCTGGCAGTCTCGTCCACATACACGTGACAGTTTCCTACGCCAGTCTCAATAACAGGCACACGAGCACTCTCCACCACGGTACGGATGAGGTCGGCTCCACCTCGAGGAATGGCCACATCAATGTATTCCCGGAGGGAGAGCAAAATCCTCACATCCTCATGACTCCCACTCTCAAGAAGTCCCACACAACCCTCAGGAATGTGAAATTCCCGAAGCGTTTCGTGTACTACCTGTACAAGAGCCCGGTTGGAGGAGAGGGCCGAGCTGCTGCCCCGAAGTACAACGGCATTCCCCGCTTTAAGACACAGCCCTACACTATCAACAGTAACATTAGGCCGAGCCTCATAAATCACCGCCACTACCCCCAAAGGAACACGAACTCTCGTCACCAAAAGTCCATTGGGTCTCCGGGTTCCGTCGATAACTTCCCCTACTGGGTCGGGTAAACTCGCGACGTATTGAAGGCCAGAAGCCATATCCTCTATCCGTTTCTCGTTGAGCTCCAGGCGGTCGAGAAGCGCCTTCTTCATCCCAGAATTCCTGCCTCTTTCAAGGTCATAAGCATTGGCCTCGAGAACAAAATCTTTTTTGGCCATCAGATTTTCCGCGAGACGAAGAAGGAAGGCGTTCTTCTCTGCCGAAGAAAGGCGGGAAATCTTTGGTGAAGCCTCTTTTGCCCTTTGGGCAACAGCTCTAACTTCCTCCATTACTCTTCCCTCCTCCTAAAATCACAAAGTCATCGGCATGGATAACTTCTTCTGTCCAATCCTGGCGCCCCAGGATCTCCTCAATCTCCGCACTGTGGAGACCACGGATTTTCTCTAACTCCTCGAAAGAATAGTTCACCACGCCTCTTCCTACAAGCCTCCCCCCTGCATCCACAACCTCCACACAGTCCCCCATTTCAAAACTCCCGGAAAGACTCGTAACACCTGCGGGGAGAAGGCTTTTATTTTCCAACAAAGCCCTTTTCGCTCCTTCATCGACCACAATCTGTCCCTTAGGTATCATTCCAAAGGCAATCCACCGTTTTTTACCACGAAGCGAGTGCTCACAGGGGTAAAAGAAGGTACCGATGTCTTCTCCCCTCAAAAGACGGGGAAGCACGGAGAAATCCTTACCTGAAGCAATAACTACCCCGATTCCTGAAAGAGTAGCAATTCTAGCAGCCATGATTTTACTACGCATACCCCCGGTGGAAAGGTCGCTTCCTCTTCCCCCGGCCATGTGTTCTACACCCTCATCAATGACCCGAACTTCTCGAACCATCACTGCATGGGGAAACCGATGAGGATCGCTACTATAAAGGCCATCAACATCAGAGAGAATGACAAGAAGATCGGCCCCAATGATAGATGCCACAAGGGCCGAAAGGCGATCGTTGTCGCCAAACTTAATTTCTTCTACGGCTACCGTGTCATTCTCGTTCACAACGGGAAGAACCCCAAGCTTTAAAAGTGCTTCAAAGGTATTGCGAGCATTGAGGTATTTCAGACGATTGTGAACATCTTCAGGGGCAAGAAGAATTTGAGCAACTTTAACCCCAAACTCGGCGAAAACCGAACAATAATGTTGCATGAGGATTCCCTGTCCTATGGCTGCCATGGCCTGTTTGAAGGGAATATCGCCACGCCTTCGAGAAACGCCAAGGGCACTCATTCCACAAGCCACCGCCCCCGAAGAAACCAAAACAACCTCTTTGCCCTCCTTGAGAAGAAGACAAAGATTCTCAGCAAGGTCTTGCAGCCGCTCTTTTGAAAGTGCCATACCCTCGACGAGGAGCGACGAACCCACCTTAACCACCAAGCGATGACTCTGCTCTATGAACCTTCGACGTTCCATCCGACAAGAATCAGTTCCTTTCCCGTCCAGGTAAACTGATAGGAGCCAATTTCCACAATGCTTTGAGGGGGTAAAAACCTGAGGTACTTTAAGAATCCCGATTCCTGAAGACGCTGACAGAAAATTTTCTCCCCCTTTTCCAGTGGTATTTCCTCAAGAAGCCTTTCAAGGAAAAGGGATGCAAAGCGATATACTCTTGGGGAAAGAGTGGAGAGTTTCTTCTCGCTCTCTCTTTGAAGAAGAGGGGTTACCATCTCTTCCCGTGGAGCTCTAAGCTTCAAAAGCGTTTTATCAAGAAGTTCACCAATCCCCAAGTAAGAAACCGCCGAAATACCGACACCCTCGATGTTCTCTTCAGAGAGCTTTTTTTTGAACTTCTCCCAATTGCCCCTCCCTTCAGGCAGGTCAAGCTTGGTTCCTACGACAATAAAAGGTTTTTCAAGGAGCGAAGGATGATAGTGGGCGAACTCTCGACGAAGGATGAGGAAATCCTTCCAGGAATCTCCTGAATAGGGAAAAGCCATGTCTACCAAGCAAAGAAGCACACGCACCCGCTCAATATGCCGCAAAAACTCAAGCCCCAAACCCGCTCCCCGGCTCGCCCCTTCAATGATGCCGGGAAGATCAACCATGACAAAGCTTTCGTCACGATGCTTCACTACCCCCAAGGTAGGATGAAGGGTGGAAAAAGGATAAGGAGCGATACGGGGTTTTGCCTCACTCAAAACAGAAAGGAGAGTCGACTTCCCAGCATTTGGTAAGCCTGCCAATCCTACATCAGCAATGAGCTTGAGCTCAAGACGAACTTTACGGCGCTCGCCCTCCTCACCCCGGAGCGCTACACGGGGAGCCCTATTGGTGGGCGTGACAAAAGAAGCATTCCCTCGACCCCCTCGCCCTCCTCGAGCTACAAGCACTTCCATCCCATCCACGATGAGATCCGCCAGGAACTCTCCGCTCTCTGCATCAAAAATCTGGGTTCCTACTGGGACTTCAATAACAGTGTCTTCCCCCTTTGCTCCCTTCTTGTTCTTCCCCTGTCCGGGTTCTCCCGAGGAAGCCTGATAAAGAGGTTGGAGAGCTACATCGTAAAGGGTCCTTTTGCAGGATGAGGCACGCACGAAAACGCTTCCCCCGTCACCCCCGTCTCCTCCGTCCGGACCGCCCCGGGAGACATACTTTTCCCTTCGAAAATGAACCGCCCCGTCTCCGCCTTTTCCTCCCTTCACTTCAATGACTGCCCTGTCGACGAACATGCTCAGGCCGGTATCTGTGGAAGAACAGAAACTCGCTTGCGGTCTCCTTTCTTCTCAAAAACCACATATCCATCCTGGAGTGCAAAGAGGGTATAGTCTCTCCCCACACCCACATTGGCTCCAGGTCGTATGCGCGTCCCTCGCTGCCGTACGAGGATACTCCCTGCCCGAACAAATTGTCCTCCGTAAGCTTTAACCCCAAGGTACTTGGGGTTACTATCCCTTCCGTTCCTTGCACTTCCACCACTCTTTTTATGTGCCATAGCCTATCTCACCTCTGACATTCAATCCTCTCGACCCGCACTACGGTCATCGGCTGACGATGACCCTTTGTACGACGATAATTGACCTTGGGTTTGTACTTGAAGACAATGGCTTTCTTACCGCGGAAAAGACCTACCACTCGTCCTACAACCCGGGCACCCTCCAGATAGGGTCGGCCAACGAGTACCTCCCCGTTTTTCCGGGCAAAAAGAACCCGATCAAAGGTCACCTCCTCGTTCAACGGTGCGAGAAAACAATCAAGGCGAAGGAGGGCGCCCTCAACAACGGGATATTGTTTTCCACTCGCTTCGACGATAGCAAACATACACAGTCCACCTCCTAAAGTCGGACGGTAATTTACCACAGATACACAAACTCGTCAAATCATGACAGAGTTTCTCTCATTTTCTCCCGAACTTCCTCCCCTCCAACTCCAACGATACTGTACCTTCGAGGTGGTAGTGTTTCGTCAACTTTCCAAAGTATTTCTTTGCTATAAAGTCGCTCGAGGTTGTGCAAAAATCTTTCCCCCTCGGTAGAGAGATATTTCCCAAGTTCTGCTCCCACGGCAAAACCAAGAACTGGGGAAGAGGTATGACGAGAGATCTCTTCGATTTTCCTCAAAAAATTCACCGCTATGGTTTCAAGAGAAAGTACCCTCCCTTCCCCTTCGCAGAAAGGACAGGGTTCTCGAAGAAAGGAATCGAGACTCTTGCGCACCCTCTTTCTCGTCATCTCCACAAGGCCAAGTTCGCTCATTTCCACTACCGTGCAACGAGTCCGGTCTCGACTCAAAAATTCCTCAAGAGCCCGAACCACCTGTCGACGGTGTTCCCTTTTCTCCATGTCGATGAAGTCGATGAGAATGATACCCCCGATGTCTCGCAAACGAACCTGGCGGGCTATTTCCTCGGCAGCCTCAAGATTCGTTCTGAGAATGGTTTCTTGAAGGTCTTTCTTCCCCACAAATTTCCCGGTATTCACATCAATGACGGTCATGGCCTCAGTCCGGTCAAACACAAGGTATCCCCCGCTCCGTAGCCAAACCTTGTGGCTCAAGGCGCGTTCGATTTCCCTCTGCAAACCGAAATGCTCGAAAATATTCTCCCGGCTCTCGAAAAAGCGAACGCGTCCTGCAAGATGAGGCACGATAGATTCCACAAAATCTCGAAGCTTCTGATACCCAAAAAAGGAGTTAATCCAGATGTTCTCTACGTTTTCGTCCACTACGTCACGCACCAAGGCGTATATAAGACTCGCCTCCTGATACAGAAGAGCCGGGGCAGCAGTCATCTCAGCCTTCTTTTTAATTCGATTCCAGAGTCGTACCAAAGACTCAATATCAGCCTTGATTTCTTCGGGACTCTTTCCCTCAGCAGCCGTACGGACTATGATTCCCGAGCCGTCCGGGCGCAACCGCTCTACAATTTTTTTAAGACGTTCTCGCTCTTCCCCCGAAGCGATACGATGCGATACTCCTACAACGTCTATTCCAGGCATAAAGATCACGTACCGCCCAGGAAGGGTGATTTTTGTGGACACTCGTGCTCCTTTGGTTCCCATGGGTTCCTTAGTCACCTGAACAATGATTTCCTCCCCAACTTTTATAAGACCCTCGATTTTGACGTCTTTCCTCTTTTCATCAAGGAGCATGTCCCCCACAAAAAGAAAGGCATTCTTATCAAGGCCGATATTCACAAAAGCAGACTGAATGCCAGGAAGCACATTTTCCACAATACCTTTGTAGACATTCCCTGCAAGACGTAGCTCTACTGCTCGCTCGAAGAAAAACTCTACTACCTTCTCGTCTTCAAGGAGTGCGGCCCGTGTTTCCACTTCAGACATATCGATCACAATATCTCTCCTCAAAAGCTCATCCCCCGTTCTCAGAACCAAGGAGTACCCTTTCCTTGAGAATCCGCTTAGGCATCGGAAACCCGCAATTTTCTCCAAGGAGAGAAGCAAACTTAAGAGGATTCCAAAGCATTTTCTCTCCTTCAAAAAGAAATGATACCACAGGGGGGTCCTCAACCGAAAAGAAAAGGGTAACACCCTTAGGGAGAGAGAGATTCCCTTTCGGAATCATTCCCGGTGGGAAGGAAAAGACATACACTATGCCTTTCATAATCTTTTGCAGGGGAGGGTCAAAAGAGGAAAGAGCTTGTACCTCTAAGACCCTCATCTCTTGAGGGACTTCTCTGTTGAGTTTTTCCTCAAGCTCCTCGGGGAAAACAGGCTCACCACAAAAGGTTTCAAAATACTCTGCTTCGCTCTCTATGCCTAAGGGAGTGGCAAAGGGGAAAGAAAAAAGAGGGCGGGGATTAAACCCTTGGGAATAGAGTACCGGTATCGAGGCCCGGCGAAAGACTCGTTCCCACGTACGATAGACATCAAGATGGGAAAGAAGATGAAAGGGAGCAAGTTTACGATGACGTATCCGGTAGCGAAACTTTCCCACTTTGGCAAACCCCACATCGCGCACATTTTTCTCCCAAAGGACAGGGTGGACTCACGATGCCACTTTTTGCTCTTTCGTACTCCTCCCAGAGAAAAGAAGGACACACACCACAGAGGATGTGCTCCCAGGGAAGGCGTTCTTCGAAAGAACGCTCCCGATAGAGGTACTCCTCGAAGCCAAGACCCTCCTCAGCCATAGCTTCCTCCCAGCGACACAAAAGAAAAAACTCCTGCCACCCCTCCATTATTCCACCCTTTCTATATACCCGCTCGATAACCGCCCCAATCCTTCTATCTCCACGGGCGAGAAGGGCCTCAATTTGACTTACCGCAAAGGAAGACCAGTGGCACTTCACGCTGCTTTTGAGAGGACGAAGAGAGCTCTGAATCAGGCGAATTTTTTCTTCCAGAATCTCTTTTCGCTCCTGAGGCACCCACTGGAAGGGAGTATGAGGTTTAGGTATGAAGGCAGCAATACTCAAATGAACCCCCACATCCTTTTTCACTGCCCTTCCCACCCTGATGATCTCCCGAACCGTATTGCCAATGCCCCAAACGTCCTCTTCTCGCTCACAAGGTAACCCGATCATGAAGTAGAGCTTTATTTCCCGCCAGGAAGAAGAAAAAGCGCTCTCTGCCGCCCTAAGGATTTCTTCGTCTTCCAGACCTTTATTGATGATTCTGCGCATCCTCTCTGTACCTGCTTCGGGGGCAAAAGTCAAAGTGCTCTTGCGCACCCGCCTGAGACTGTTCGCAATACGCACACTGAAGGTGTCCATGCGGAGAGAAGGTAGTGAAACATTCACTTTGTAAGACTCAAGAAGCCGAGAAAGTCGGTCGATGAGCTCTTCAATCGAAGAGTAATCGGTACTACTCAAAGAGAGAAGGGATACTTCTTCGTATCCACTTGTTTTCACAAGCTCAAGAGCAAGCTCAATGACCCGCTCTGGGGAGCGCTCCCGCATGGGTCGATAGATCATGCCAGCTTGACAGAACCGACATCCTCTTGTGCACCCTCGGGCGATTTCCACCGCAACCCGGTCATGCACAATGCTCACATAAGGTACGATCATCCGGGAGGGGAAAAAGGCTTTTTCGAGATCCCTAACTACTTGGCGCCTCACAGGATTTCTGGGAAGCGAGGGAACATAAACACCCTCAAGGCAGGTTAACTCCAAAAGTATGTCCTCCCTCTTTCTTCCCTTCATGGCCAAGAGAACTCTAACAATGTCTACCATTGCTTCCTCAGCCTCCCCGATAAAGAAAGCATCGAAAAATGGCGAAAGAGGCTCAGGATTCACTGCACACGGTCCCCCACCAATCACAAGGGGAAATCGCTCATCACGCCCATCTTGATGCAAGGGAATTCCTGCAAGGTCAAGAAGGTAGAGGACGTTGGTGTAATTGAGCTCATGCTGCAAGCTTATACCCAAGAGATCGAAAGAGGCAACCGGTCGCTTTCGTTCCAGAGAAAAGAGAGGAATACCCATTTCTTTCATCTTCTTCCCCATGTCAGGCCAAGGAACAAAAACCCTTTCTGCCTGCACCCCAGGCATGGCATTCAAAAGACCATACAAGATACGAAGCCCTAAATGAGACATGCCCACTTCATACACGTCAGGAAAGGCTAAAGCCACACTATAGCGAACTCCCCTCTCGGGCTTTACAACAACGTTCCACTCTCTTCCCAGGTACCGCCCAGGTCGCTCCACCGAAAGAAGAGTGCCATCGAAAAAGAGCCTCTTTTCTATGTCCACCGCTTTTCACCTTCGCCTTCTGCCTCAGAAGCAATGCGAGCAATAATACCGATAAAAACAAGGTTTACAAGAAGAGAACTGCCTCCATAGCTCACAAAGGGTAGAGGGATACCGGTGACCGGGGCAATGCCCATGTTCATGCCTATGTTGACGCCCACCTGGAAAAGTAGAATTACGCCAAACAGAGCTGCAAACAGCCTATCTTCAAGACTTTTCACCCTTTGAGCTACATCCAGCACAACCCAGAAAAGAATACCGAAAAGGATAATGATCGTTATCCCTCCCAAAAATCCCAATTGCTCGCACCAGGAGGCAAAAATAAAATCTGTATATCGCGCAGGAAGAAAACGAAGCTGGGTCTGCTTTCCCAACAACCATCCCTGCCCGACCAAACCCCCGGCACCTATAGCAATCTGGGACTGTACCACGTTGTAACCGCTCCCTAAGGGATCCTGCCAGGGGTCAAGGAAAGCAAGAATCCTCTTTTTTTGATAATCCTTGAGAAAAAACCAAGAAAGGGGTAAAAGACCGGCAAAAATTCCCAAAAGGACACCAATTTTTTTCCCCTGCCAACCACCCACAAAAAGCGTTCCAAACCACAAGACGCCTAAAACGAGTGCTGTTCCGAGATCCGGTTGGAGGAAGACAAGAACGGCAGGGATAAGCGAGAAGAAACCACTCTTGACCAGGAGGCTCCAGAAGCCAAGATTATCTCGATTTTGACTGAGATAAAAGCTCAAAAAGAGAAGGAGAGCAAGCTTCGAGAATTCCGATGGTTGCACCGACCGAGAGAAAAGCCAGCGCTTTGCCCCTGTCTCGTCACTCTCTCCAAAGAGGAGAACCACTCCCAGGGCAAGAAGAGAGAGAAGGTACCAGAGCCATCCTCTTTTCAGGAACCACTTATGATCGGAAAAACGAAAAATACAGAAAAGTCCCCAACCGACCGCGTTCCAAAGGATCTGCCTCCCAAAAAAGCTCTTAGTCCCAAATCCCTCCTCTCTCTGGGGATCAGCACTGTAGACGGCAAAAACTCCTAAAAGACAGAGAAGTAAAGTAACAATAATGAGCAAGTACTCTCGACGCATTTCTACCCCCGGTTGGTAAGAATCCACTCAACGATACGTCGGGTTACCAAAGCGGCTTCTCCACTTCCATCTCCGCCGTGCTCCACAAGGACCAAAAAAACAAATCGAGGTCGATCGGAAGGGAAAAATCCTCCAAACCAGGAATGCTCTTTTCCATGGGGATTCTGAGCCGTTCCAGTCTTAGCTGCAATCTTCGTAGCTAAACCCCGGCAATTGTACCCTGTTCCTTGGGTTACCACCTTTTCCATACCCCTTATGACAGTATCCCAAGTTTGGGAGCGAAGGACAACATTTCTTCGCAAAAAAGGCTTGACCTCTCTTATGACATCTCCTTTTTCGTCCAAAACTCGCCAAAGTACGTGTGGGTCATAGAGCTTGCCCCTGGTTGCTACCGTAGACAAAAGAAGGTACATCTCCAAAGGAGTCACAAGGACATATCCCTGTCCAATGGAAAGGTTCAAGGTGTCACCTGGATACCACATCGCCTTCACGGTTTGACGCTTCCACTCAGGGGTAGGAAAAAGACCACTCTTTGTTCCAGGAAGGTCAATATGAGGGTCCTGTCCAAAACCAAACATCTGGGCATAACGAGCAATTCGCTCCGGACCCAATCGCAACCCTAAGGTGTAAAAGGTAACATTGCAGGATTTAGCTATCGCTTCTTCGAAAGAAACCCTTCCGTGTCCACTCCTCTGCCAACAGGGGTATCGGCGATCGCCATACTCGAAATACCCGGGGCAGAAAAAAGACTCCCCCGGCTTTACTGCTCCCTCTTCCAGGGCTGCCAAAGCCACAAGAATTTTAAAGAGGGACCCCGGAGGGTACACCGCCTGAGTGGGTCTTGTTACAAGAGGATTTGATCTTTCCTGGGCGAGGTCAAGCCACTCTTTGACACTTACACCGCGACTCAGAATGTTGGGATCAAAACTTGGCTTGCTCACCAAGGCCAGTATCTCACCGGTTGAGGGATTCCCTATGATGACAACGCCATTTCTTTTGCCCAAGGCTTCGTAGCATTCTTTCTGGAGTTCCCAATCAATGGTCAACTGTAGAGAATAGCGAAAACGTGGGGATCGGAAATCAAGAACCCGAACTACTTGACCCAAGGCATCTACCTCCACTCGTCTATAGCCCTCGTCTCCTCGCAGAAGACTTTCGTAGAAAGCCTCTATCCCACTTTTCCCAACGCGGTCCTCTACCCTATAACCTGCCTTTCCCAGAATCTCTAACTCTTCGGCGCTGATTTTCCCCACATATCCCACAACCGGAGCAATGTCCTCCCTTCCTCTGTAATTTCGGGCGGGATAGGCCTCAATAAACACTCCGGGGAGCGAATTCTTGTTTTCCTCTATCTTGACTACATCCTCAAGGGCTATGTCCTCGAGAAGTACTACTTCCCCAGCCGTACGTTCTCGAAAACTAAACACAATATTCCTGCCCAAGATCTCCTGAAGGCGGTGAAGAACCGCTTCTCTGTCTCCACTACCCACAAGGAAAAGGAGTCGAAACCGAGGAACGTCTTCCGCTAAGCAAAGCCCCCTTCGGTCATAGATGCTCCCTCGGAGAGCCTGTTGGAAAACAATCCTAATTCTGTTTCTTTCAGACCTTTCCCGGTACCATTCTTCTCGGAGCACAGAAAGATACCAGAGTCGGGCTGAAAGCACCAAAAAAAGGGCCAGACCGATCCAAAAAATGAAGCTCATTCTCCAGCGAACCTTCTCTTCCATTTGTTCATTCCACATCTTCTTTTCTCCACCATTCGGACCAGAGACGGAAAAGGAAAAGACCCAAAAAGGCACTGAGAACTTTCCCCCCTAAGACAGGGAAGGAAAGAAAGCTTTCAGGATGCACAAAGCGTAAAACCACAACTTCAAGGAGAAGTTCCACAAAAGGATATATCAAGAGAAAAAGCCCGAGAGAAAAAAAACTGGGAGAGAAGACCTCAATCCACAAAAAGGTACCTCCCACAAGAAGAGCCATTCGGAAAAACCAGAAGCCGAAAGGGGAGAAAGAGAGAAAATCTAAGCATCCTGCTAATCCAAAAAGCACAACCATGCGAAGAAAGAAACGTTCTTTGTCGGAAAGAAAGAGTACCCCTACCGGCAAGAAAAAGTTAGTATAGGCAAAGAGGGGATTCAAGAGAGCTAAAAAGACACCGCTTAAAAACTGCAATAGAAAGGCAAAGATTCCCAGAAAGACGTCATCTCTTATGGTCATTGGATGACAAACACCCTGCCGAGAAGCGAAAAATCACAAGTTGGCTCCACCACGATTTCCTTAAAGAGGTCACCATCCCCTTCCTTCACCTCTCTCACTCTTCCCACTACAACTCCACGGGGGATTTTCCCTCCTAACCCGGAGGTTATAACCACATCACCTTCTTGAACCTGGGAAAGGCGAGAAACGTATTGCACAACGCACAACCCTTGGCCATCCCCCATCAGAACCCCGAGATCTCTTGTCCTTTGAATGAGAACCCCCAAAGCCAGAGAGGGACTGAGAAGAAGCTGCACTTCAGCATAATGGGGATAGACTCTTTCCACCCGGCCTACCATGCCCTGGTACGTTACCACCGCCAGTCCTTCAGAAACCCCTTCTTCCCTCCCTCGATCGATGACCACCATCCCAAGCCAGTCATAGGGATCCCGCCCTATGACCTGTGCGGGGATAACCTCGAAAGAAAAATAACGCTCAATTTTCACCGCCTCTACCTCCATCTTGAGGTGCTCAAGGCTTTCCCGCAAAAGCACATTTTCTCCTTGCGCTTTTCCAAGCTCTTCTCTAAGGCGCTTGTTCTCGGCAATGAGAGCCTCTTTCTCCCTGAGCAGGGTAAGCTGTGCACGGAAAAAACGATACACTATCAACCCTCCCCGATAGAAAGGGAGGGCAATGACTCTAAGACCCTTGACTTCCCCTGCTTGTGGGATGCGGGTCACGAAAACCACAACCTGAAAGGCAACCACAATCAAGACGGCAAAGAGGATCACCCTACTCCTCATCCGTCACCTCAAAAACGTTTTGTTCCGCAGGATACATGCACACCTTCCCGTCCCTTTGGAGAGCAAAAACGTATACCTTGGGGAAACGCCCGATTATCCTCTCGAGAGAGGAAAAATCCCCCGCCATAATCGCGGTAGAGAGCGCGTCGGCCAGAAGACCACCTTGAGCCACCACCGTGACACTTTGGAACACCGAACCGGGGTACCCAGTAAAGGGGTTAAAGATATGGTGGTAACGCTTACCACCCTCCTCAAAGAACCGAAAGGAACCGGCCGATGTGGAGACACAAAGCCCTCTAACAACGACTTTTCCCATCAATTTTTCTCCCTGGGGATGTAAAATACCCACACTCCACGCTCTCCCCTCCCCCAGAACTGTTCCCCCCGCGTTAATGAGAAACCATTCCACATTCTGTTCCTTGAGGAAGCGAGCAAGAAGGTCCACGAGATAACCCTTGGCAACACCTCCAAGATCGAGCTTGGCTCCTCCAAGGAGCAGAACGGCTCTTCTCTTCTCATCAAGCATTATAGTACTTTCATGGATGCGACGGAGTTCTGCAGTAATCTCAGAAGCTTCGGGCGCCTTGGGATGAGTTGTAAAACCCCAAAGGTCCACGAGACCTCCTACAAGGGGGCAGAACATTCCCTCAGTATCCCGTGACAGCGACATAACTTCTTTCAGAAGATGGAAGGTGTCGTCGTCCACTTCCACCCAAGAAGAGGAGGTATTAATCTGAAAAACAAGACTCTCCGGAGAAAAGCGATTCCAAAGACGGTCATAGTGGTGGATCAGTTTCTCAATCGCCTCAAGGTGCCTGGCATGCCTCTGAGGAAGTTTAACGGTGATGAAGGTGTCAAATCCGAAGAAGGTTTTCTCGGCAGGAGTTGCTCCAAAGTGGAAAAGGAAGAGAAGAGAGAAAATCCCTATAAGGGGGAACCACTTCTTCAGAGAACGAAGGGAAGGGTATTCCCACAGAAACGGCATCGCGAACCATCAAGACCCAAAACTTGCACAGTGTATCCTCGTCGTGCCACCACGAGTTTCCCACACGAGGGGCAAAAAGTAGAACTCTTTTCATCATCCCACACATTTCCAAGATAGACGAAGAGGAGCTTCTCTCGCGCCATCTGGAAGGCTTCCTCGAGAAAAGAAATGGATGTAGGAGGGTTGTGAAGTTCATAGGCCGGAAAGTAACGAGAGATATGAAGAGGTATGGAGGGGGAGAGACAAAATATCCAGTCCACGAGTTTTCGCACCCCTTCTAAAGTATCGTTGAGCCCGGTAACTACAAGATGAGTAAGTTCCACATGGACTCCAGCCTTAAGGGAGATTTCAACAGTGGAAAGAACCGGTGAAAGTCTTGCCCGGCAGTAACGGTGATAGAATTCTTCGTCGGAAGACTTCATATCGATATTCATGGCGTCAATGAAAGGGAGGAGTTCCCGAAGAGGCTCCTCCGCCACATACCCATTGGTCACCAAGACGTTTTTCAATCCATGAGAACGGAAAAGTGACGCCACGTCGTACACGAACTCCCACCATATGAAAGGTTCATTGTAGGTGAAGGATATACCTATAGAATTCTCTCCTCTGGCAACCTCAAGAAGGGCTTCTGGAGTAACCTCGTGGAGCCTATACTCCCCGGGACCCACTTGAGAGATATGCCAGTTCTGACAGAAGGGACAACGGAAATTGCACCCCACACTTCCCACCGAGAGAATTTCCCGACCGGGGTAAAAGTGGTACAGGGGCTTTTTCTCCACTGGATCGAGAGCCACAGAGGTAACCTTCCCATAGGTGAGAGCATAAAGCTTTCCGCCTGCGTTTTTTCGTACACGGCATAAGCCCGTTTTCCCTTCCTCAATGAGACAACGGTGAGGACAGAGAAGACACCGAACAGTACTTGGTCCATTTTTTTCGAAAAACTTGGCCTCCCTCATGATGGTTTCTCTCGGTATCGCTCAACTGTAAAACGATATACCGTGACGGATTCGTGGGGTAAAATGCCGGCCTTGGCGGAAGCGATGCGGATTTGGTCCTCCACCGTATCCACCCCCTCAATGTCCGGAAGCAAAAGTCCCCTTTTCCAGCCACTTTCCACGATGACTCCATACCTTTTCGGGTCAAGAGTTTTCAGATCCCTTACAACTTCAGGAGGACTGAGGACATCTACTGAAATAGATATTTCCTCAAGCTCCTTGAGGGTAACCGATGGAAAACGAGGGTCATGGGTGGCAGAGCTCACCGCGTTACGAATAACCTCTTCTGCCAGATTTCTACACTGAGGCAAATACGTACCTATGCATCCCCGAAGGGATTTCCCCTTTTTGAGAGAAACAAAGACTCCTCGCCGCTCGCTGTAGAAACGAGGATGAAGAAAGGAAGGAACAGAAAGGTATTCTCCCGTCCTCAGATAATGCGTGATGGCTTCTCTGGCTAGACGAACAACCTCTTCACCAAACCTCTCCTCATCTTCCATGAGATTCATCCCTTATGTGAAGGAACCTTCTCCCCAGAACGACTGCCTGCCAGTCATCATATGCCCGAGAAGAGAAAAGGAAGGTAAAAAGTGCCTTGAGCTTTTGCCACTTCCCGGTACAACACTCCTTGAGGTATACCTTCCAGGCTTCTTCAGAACTTCTCCACTCGTTCACCCAGTGGATTTCTATCCCCATCCTATCAAGGAGAACCGCCATACCCGCCTTCCCCGTACTTTCTCCAACCACTGCTTCAGAAAAAGCATACCGACTTCGAAGCTCGGAGAGCACCTCCTCTAAGCTTGTAGTAGGGAGTACAGCCTTAAAGGCTATACTCCCGTCTCTTTTCAGTACTGCCACCCCCACCTTCTCTTTCCCGGGGTCGAGGGCTAAGAGAAAATCCCCCATTCCCTGAAAAGCATCACATCCGTTCCCGGGGGATGTAGTGGGTGTGCAAGAGATGATGAGCTTTTTCTCCATTTGGTTCACCCAGAAACTCCTCATAGAGACGCCGAATGGCCGGATTTTCGTGAGACTTGCGCAGAGGAAGGTTTCGATCGACCTGGTAAATGGCCTCAATACGTCTGGTGCGAATTTCAAGATTTGTAGGGATTGGCTGCCCTCCGCCACCAATGCACCCGCCGGGACAAGCCATGATTTCAATAAAATGGTACTTGGAACGACCCGCCTTAACCTGGTCAAGGACTTTGCGAGCATTCCCAAGACCGTGAGCAACGGCAACGTGGACTTCCATACCGTTTATATCCACCATCGCCTCTTTCACTCCATCCATACCCCGTACGCTGTAAAAATCAAGCTGCTCAAGGGTTCGTCCGGTAAGGAT
This sequence comes from uncultured Atribacterota bacterium, assembly GCA_964426875.1. GTDB lineage: Bacteria > Atribacterota > Atribacteria > Atribacterales > Caldatribacteriaceae > Caldatribacterium. The sequence continues at coordinate 248,714 of CAYRSB010000001.1, read as the reverse complement.
TTCGTAAACCGAGCGAAGGGCTGCTTCCATTACTCCACCAGTTGCTCCAAACACCGCCGCTGCACCGGTAGAGATGCCAAGAGGATCGTCGAAATCCTCTTCCGGCATTTCCTTAAGGTCAATACCCTTTTCCCTTAACATTCGGGCTGCTTCTCTCGTAGTCAGAGAGAAGTCAACATCCCGGAAACCACTGGAACACATTTCATCCCGCTGGCACTCAAACTTCTTGGCAGTACAGGGCATAATGGAGACAACTATCATATCCTTGGGATCGATCCCCATCTTCCGGGCATAGTAGGTCTTTGCCACCGCTCCAAACATCTGCTGCGGAGATTTACAGCTTGAAACATTCTCCATGAGCTCAGGATAAAAGTGCTCCATGAATTTAATCCATCCCGGGCTACAGGAAGTTATGAGAGGAAGTTTGCCTCCCTGCTTCAGACGGGCAATAAACTCATGACCTTCCTCAATGATGGTGAGATCGGCAGCAAAGTTCGTATCAAACACTCGGTCAAAGCCAAGTCTCCTAAAGGCAGCCACCATCTTCCCGGTGGTTATCGTCCCCGGGGGCAATCCAAAAGGCTCCCCAATACTTACTCGGACCGCTGGGGCTGTCTGCAGGATGACAAACTTCTCCAAATCATTAATGGCCTCCCAGACCATCTCCACATGACTCACTTCAGAGAGTGCTCCCGTAGGGCAGGCAAGGATACATTGGCCGCAGTTCACACAAACACTCTCCCCAAGGGGAAGACCAAGAGAAGGACTGATAATGGTGTCAAAACCACGATTGGCAAAGTCTATAGCACATACCGTCTGAATTTCCCGACAGGTACGGACACAACGACCGCAGAGAATGCACCGGTTAGGGTCCCTTTTTATCGAGGGGCTGTTTCGATCAACCTCGTACGTCTTTCGCTCCCCCTGGAAACGAATCTCTCGCACTCCGAACTGGTACGCAAGCTCCTGCAACTCACACAGACCATTACGGTCACAGAGTTGACAATCCAGGGGATGATTAGAGAGGAGAAGTTCAAGGTTTGTCCTACGAGCTTCTCGGACTTTCTTTGAAGAAGTCCAAACCTTCATGCCTTCCCTCACCGGGGTAACACAAGACGCCATAAGGTTTGGCTGACCTTCTACTTCCACCACGCAGATGCGGCAACCTCCCCAGGAGCTCAAGCCCTCCATATAACAGAGGGTAGGAATATGAAGGCCCTCCATTTGGCAGGCCTCAAGTAATGTGACTCCTCCCGGAACCCTTACTTCCCGACCATCAAGATAGATGGTGACGAGAGAAACGGCCTTGGCTTTTTCTTTAAGTTCCTCTGTTGTCTTCGCCATTTGCCCCTCACTCCTTCGTCATGTCCTCACGGCTTTCTTCGGCTGAGTCTTCAGTCGCATTGCGCAAATTCCCACAGGACAGCACCTTTCACGTACGTGGACCTCAAACTCGTCCCTGAAGAACTCAAGACACCTCAAAAGAGGATTGGGAGCCGCCTGTCCAAGACCACAAAATGAAGTATTCTTCATATGCTGTCCAAGGTACTGAAGCTTCTCCAAATCCTCCATCGTTCCCATACCTACGGTTATACGTTCAAGAATATCAACAATTCGCCTATTCCCCAACCGACAAGGCGTACACTTTCCACAGGATTCATGGAGAAAGAATTCGGCAAAATTTTTCACCACATCCACGATGCAGTGGGTATCGTCAATGACGGTGAGAGCTCCTGAACCTAAGGCAGAGTTGTACTTTGAAAGGGTATCAAAAGCCATAGGAATGTCAAGAAGGTCGGGAGTCATTGTTCCTCCCGATGGGCCGCCAGTCTGTACCAACTTCAATCCATGCCCGCCTTCTACTCCCCCACCAATCTCAAATACTAACTCCCGTAGGGTTATCCCCATAGGTACCTCAACAAGGCCAAGGTTGTTAACATTCCCCGTAAGGGTGAAAACCTTGGTTCCCGGGCAAGTAGGAGTACCAATATTTTTAAACCACTCAGGACCATTGAGAATGATGGGAGGAATGTTGGCCAGGGTTTCGACGTTATTGATGACTGTAGGCCTGTTCCAGAGACCCTTTTGGGGGGGATAGGGAGGCTTGACACGCGGCTCCCCCCTTTTTCCCTCTATAGACTCAAGAAGGGCCGTCTCTTCGCCGCAGACATAAGCACCGGCCCCTTCTCGTATCTTGATATCAAAAGAGAAGGGTGTTCCGAGAATCCGCTCACCTAAAAGCCCTCTTTCTTTGGCTTGGGCAATGGCAACTTCAAGGTGCTTTATGCTTTGAGGATATTCCGCTCGGACATAAATATAACCTTCCTGAGCTCCTACAGCATAACCGGCAATGGCCATGGCCTCGAGGATAGAGTGGGGGTCTCCTTCAAGAATAAGACGATCCTTAAACGTGCCAGGTTCCCCCTCATCGGCATTGCACACAATGTACTTTTCTTCCCCTTCTGTCTTTCTTGTGAACTCCCACTTGAGCCCGGTAGGGAAGCCGGCTCCTCCCCGACCCTGAAGTCCAGAACGTTTCACAACTTCTATGACCTCTTCCGGAGTCATCTCCGTAAGGACCCTGGCCAGAGCCATGTAACCGTCACGGGCAATGTACTCCTCAATGTTGAGAGGATCGATGAGACCACTGTTTCTCAAAACTACCCGTTTCTCCTTTTTGAGAGGGGAGGAAGGTGTAAAGGCCACCACACCTCTTCTTTCACCCTCAAAGACCAGGTCCTTCACCACCCTCCCCTTAAGAAGGTGTTCCTCCACGATCCTCCGAACGTCTCGGACACGTACTGGTGCATACACCACGTCATCGGGGTAAACCATCACAAATGGGGAGGGTATGGCCACTCCAAAGCTGCCTGTCTCGAGAACCTTCACTTCGTTCAGAAGCCCGAAGCGCTCGATCTCGCGTTCCAGACGCTCTTTAATCTGAGCTGCCCCCAAAGCTATCGAAGCACTGGTCATCTCCACAAGAACATGTGCTCGATACAGCATCACGATACCTCCTCAGTCCCGGTAAAGTGCAAGGACTTCCCGGATTCGCTCCTCGTTGAGATTCCCGTATGTGACATCATTCACCATCATTGCCGGAGCCACTCCGCACACCCCAAGGCAACTCGTCACCTCAAGAGTAAACTTGCCGTTCTTTGTCGTCTCTCCCTCCCGGATACCCAGCTCTTTTTTAAGAGTCTCAAGAACGTTAGTTGCCCCTCTTACGTGACAAGGGGTACTCTTGCAAACCCGAATCACATGCTTCCCTACCGGCTTCGTCTCGAGAAAAGAGTAAAACGTAGCTACACCATACACGGTACTGGCCGGAACCTCAAGGCGCTTTGCCACATAGGCCAAGATGTCCTTGGGAAGGTACCCCCACTTCTTTTGAATCTCCTCCAAAACACAAAGAAGAGGTGTTCGCTCTCCTTGGTACTTACCAATAATTTCCTCCACATCCTGATACACAAGGGGGGTACTCGTCGTCGTATGTTCCATTTAGTTTCCCTCCTCCACCAGAGCCATTTCCTGATAATGCTTCATCACCTTCTCAAGATCGCAACGGAGGCAGCGCTCAACCTCTTTTCGTACCGCCTCTTCGTCGAAACAGAGCTTCACCTCAGCAAACCCACACACTCTCTCCTGGACCGGGAGTTCTGGTGGTCGTACTCGGGGAATTTCCTGGACCGCTGGGGATTCCTCAAGTACCCTCGGACGCTCCGGATGTACCACAACTTCTTCCTCTTCTCCACTCTTTCGACGAAGGTAGTCGTGAATACTGTAAGCTGCTTTCTTGCCCAAAGCCATGGCATGAACGACAGTTGCTTCCTGACCCACAGCGTCACCTCCTGCAAATACCCCTTCAAGAGAGGTGGCAAGAGTATACCGATTAACCTGAATATTCCCCCAAGCATCTAACAAAAGACCGTCACCCATCTGGGGAAGATCAGGCTTTTGACCCACCGCACTCACCACAAGGTCACACTCAAGAAAAAGCTCGGCTCCCTCAACAGGTACAGGTCTTTTTCTACCACTCCTGTCAAACTCTCCAAGGCGCATCCTCTGGAAGCGGATGCCCCGCACCCTGCCATTTTCCCCCGTCACCTCGAGAGGAGCCACAAGGAAGTGGAAAATAATACCTTCTTTCTCCGCATCCTCAATCTCCTCGGGAATGGCAGGCATTTCACTTCTCGTGCGCCGATAGGCAACGTGGACTTCGGCTCCGAAACGAAGGAGTGTCCGTGCCGCATCCATGGCGGCATTCCCTCCTCCCACAACGACTGCCTTTCTGGATCTTGGGATTTCGCCTCCCAAATTGACCTTCTTGAGAAATTCAAGGGCCGGAACAACCCCTTCAAGGTCCTCTCCAGGGATGCCCAGAGGTATGTTCTTCCATGCCCCGATGGCTAAGAAGACGGCATCGAATTTCTCCTGAAGCTCGGACAAACTGAAGTCCTTACCCAACGTCTTGTTGCACTCAATGCGTACTCCCATGGCCTTTATCTGAGCAAGGTCGTATTCAAGCGCCTCACGCGGCAGGCGATACACGGGAATACCGGCGGCGAGCATCCCCCCAGCAACTGGTAAAGCCTCAAAAACGGTAACAGAATAGCCAAATCGGGCCAGGTAATACGCACAGGCAAGACCCGCCGGGCCAGAACCTACAATGGCCACGGACTGGTCTCGCTTTCTCTCCATAACTACAGGGAGGGCAATGCGATTCTTCCGAGCATAATCAGCTATAAATCGCTTGATGTCATCGATAGCCACAGGTTCATCAAGTTGTCCTCGCCGACATTTAGATTCACAGGGTCTATGGCACACTCTTCCACACACAGAAGGCAGTGGGTTGTCCTCTCGAATGACCTGCAAGGCTCCAATGTAATCGCCTTCTTTCGCCAAGGCAATGTATGTAGGGATGTCTATTCCCAAAGGGCAAGCATGCTGACAGGGAGCCCTAAAGAGAGGACGACACACCACTGCAGGACACCGTTTCTCCCGAATGTGAGCTTCATATTCCTCACGGAAATATTTCAAAGTACTGAGTACAGGGTTGGGAGCCGTCTGTCCTAACCCGCAGAGAGCAGTAGATTTAATCTGCTCAGCGAGATTTTCGAGAAGCTCGATATCCCCCTCCCTCCCCTCACCAGAAACGATTCTCTCAAGGATTTCAAGCATTCTCTTCGTCCCAATTCGGCAGGGAGTACATTTTCCACAGGACTCATCCTGTACGAACTCCAAGAAAAAGCGGGCGAGGTCTACCATGCAGGTGTCCTCATCCATCACGATGAGTCCTCCGGAACCCATGATGGCTCCAAGCTTTTTAAGAGAATCATAGTCGATGGGAGTGTTGAGGTGCTCTACCGGGATACAACCCCCCGAAGGTCCCCCAATCTGAACTGCCTTGAGCCTTTTTCCGTCCCTCATGCCTCCTCCCAGGTCATACACGACCTCTCCAAGGGTAATGCCCATAGGGACCTCCACAAGGCCGGTATTCACCACATCCCCAGCCAGAGCAAAAACCTTTGTGCCTTTGCTATCCTCGGTACCAATACTTGCGAACCACTCTGGTCCATTGAGGATGATGGGGGGGATGTTGGCGTAGGTCTCAACGTTGTTGATGACTGTGGGTTGGCCCCAAAGACCTTGCTGGGCAGGAAAAGGAGGCCTTGGACGAGGCATGCCACGTTTGCCCTCAACCGAAGCAATGAGAGCTGTTTCTTCTCCACAAACAAAGGCACCTGCACCGATGCGAATTTCGACGTCAAAGGAGAAATGACTCCCCAAGATATTCTTCCCCAAGAGCCCGTATTCCCGAGCCCGTTCAATAGCGTACTGCAGGCGTTCCACTGCCAAGGGGTACTCTGCTCGGACATAGATGTACCCCTCTTGTGCCCCTATGGCGTAACCGGCAATGGCCATAGCCTCGAGGATAGAGTGGGGGTCTCCTTCAAGAATACTTCGGTCCATAAAAGCGCCAGGATCCCCTTCGTCGGCATTGCAAATGATATATTTTCTCTCCCCCTTTGCTTTCCTCGTGAGTTCCCACTTGAGCCCGGTGGGAAAACCGGCTCCTCCTCGACCCCGAAGACCAGAACGTTTCACAACTTCTATGACCTCTTCCGGAGTCATCTCCGTAAGAACCCTGGCCAGGGCCATGTAACCGTCACGGGCGATGTACTCCTCAATGTTGAGAGGGTCGATAAAGCCACAATTTTGCAAGGCAATCTTTTTTTGTTTTCCAAAAAAAGCGATTTCCCGCAAAAACTTTTTGCGCTCTTCCTGGGGAGGTTGGTACAAGAGGCGTTCCACCACCCGTCCTTTGAGGAGGTGCTCCATCACTATGTCCTTAGCATCTTCAGGGGTAAGTTTTTGATAGAAGACACCCTCAGGATAGACAATAGCCAAGGGACCAAGGTTGCAAGGACCGACACAACCCGTTTCTACAAGGCGTATTTCCCCTTCTAAACCATTTTTCTGCATCTCCCGGAGGAACGCTTCCTTCACTCGAAGAGCACCGGAAGAGATACAGGCCGCGCCTGCGCAAAGAAGAACCTGACTTCGTTCGAAGTTCACTCTATTCTACCTCCCACTTTCAGTGCTCGGTATGTACAACCCAATCCCCGATGATCTGCCCGTTGACAATGTGAGAAGCCACAATCTGGCGAGCTTTGTCTGGAGTGAGATCGCCATAGAGGATGCGTTCCGTTCCCTTTTCCACGCTTACCAAGGGCTCCCGATCGCAAAGCCCGATACATCCTGCCTGAGTAACCAAGACATTTGCAAGATTTCGCTTAGCCACTTCGTCAAGGATGGCCGCCAGAACCTGCCTTGCCCCGGCAGCAATACCACATGTTCCCATGTGGACCACGACTCGGAGCTCTGCCTTTCCCTCACGGAGAAGGGACCTCTTCTGAGCTTCTTCCCTGATCCGCCTCAAATCCTCGATGCTTGTGATTTTCACTGCGTGTTCCCTCCCTCAACATGTTCTCTTGATGAGCAATCCAATCCCTCAAGGAGACGAGAAAAGGACCGTCCTCAGCAAAACTCTCAAGCCCCAGCTCTTCCAGGATTTTGCGGCTTTCGAAGCGGAAACTCCGCCCGTCCACCCTGTGATGAAACACAAAATCAATCTCTGGATGAGAGGCAAGAAGGACAAAAAGCGTTTCAGGAATGTCTCCCAAAGGGGGTAGGTCAATATGACTTCTTTGAAAAAAAGCCCTTACCAGAGTACCTTTGCCTTCTTCCGACACAATCTCAAGATGTCCACCACACTGCTTGGCGAGTTGGGCCATAAGGGGAATGCCTATACCAACCCTCTTGCCCTTGGTGGAGAAAAAGGGGTCAAATGCTTTCTCTTTTGTTTTCTCGTCCATCCCCACACCGTCATCCTTAATGGATATTTCAAGGAGGTCTCTCTCAGAATCCTCTATGATGAATATCTCAATACGTTTTGCCTCGGCTCGAATCGCATTTTCAACAAGGTCCAGTATGTGCAGAGAGAGCTCCTTCATGAATCGTCACTGATAATCCTTCAAGATTTCTATAACTTTTGACGGATTCACCCTCTTGTGAACGTCGTTGTCCACTCTCATAACCGGAGCAAGTCCACACGCCCCGGCACAACGCATTACTTCAAGAGAATACAAACCGTCCGGAGTTACACCTCCAACCTCTACCTGGAGTTCTTTTTTCAAACGCTCGAGAATCTCTTGACCTCCCCGAACGTAACAGGCCGTCCCAAGGCAAACTTGGATGACGTGCCTCCCCCTTGGTTTCATAGAGAAAAAGTGGTAAAAAGTGACCACTCCATAGACTTCACTCAAGGGAACATCAAGCACCTGCGAAACCTTCTTGAGCACCCAGGGGGGGAGATACCCTACGACGTTTTGCGCACTGTGCAAAGCCTGGATGAGGGCACCCGGTTTCCCCCGAAATCGCTCCAAAACCTGTTCAAGGAGAAGCTCCTCTTCTTTTAGACTTCTCTCCGCCGTGATTTGCATGGTCTCTATCCCCCTGCGGTCGAGTTTTCTCATATTATAAACGACCACAGAGGACATCTCAACCGCATCTCCAGGAACATACTTCATTATTTTAACAAAGTCCCTTTTATACCCTTGCCTCTTCTTTGGCTGAGAGACGACGAAATCTGAAACTTTCTCCCTCAAGGTACACCTCAATGACGTCTCCAGGTTGGAAAGTGCCCCGAATGAGTTCTCCAGAGAGTGGGCTTTCAATCTCTCGTTGAATGAGTCTCCGTAGTGGACGGGCCCCAAAATCTGGGTCATAACCTCTTTCGGCAAGGTAATCCTTGGCCCCCTCGGTAAGGACGATACCCATTCCCTGTTCTTCAAGACGTCTCTTGAGCCGGGCAATAAGAAGGTCCACAATTTCCTTGATTTCTCGACGGGTGAGGGGTTGAAAAACGATGATTTCGTCAATGCGATTTATGAACTCCGGTTTGAAATGACGATGAACCTCTCCAAGGACTTTCTCTTTTGCCCTCCTTACCTCTTCTTTGCTCTCCGGATCGATGCCTCGAAAGTAGAGGCTTCCCAGGTTTGAGGTCATAACGACCACGGTGTTGGAAAAATCCACAGTTCTTCCTTGACCATCCGTCAGACGACCGTCATCAAGAATCTGCAAGAAGATGTTAAAAACATCGGGATGCGCCTTCTCTACTTCGTCAAATAGAATCACCTGGTAAGGTCTACGCCGTACCACCTCCGTGAGCTGTCCACCTTCCTCATAGCCAACGTAGCCGGGAGGGGCACCAATGAGACGAGAAACCGTATGTTTCTCCATGTACTCTGACATGTCAAGACGCAGAAGGGCACCTTCGTCCCCAAAAAGGAACTCTGCCAAAGCCTTGGCGAGTTCGGTCTTACCAACCCCGGTAGGACCAAGAAAGAGAAAAGATCCTATGGGTCGCTTTCCCTCGGAAATACCGGCACGGGAACGACGAATGGCCTCTGCCACCGCATGAACTGCCTCTTGTTGGTCCACAACCCTTTTGTGAAGTTCTCCTTCCATGTTAAGAAGTTTTTCGCGCTCTTCTTCAAGAAGTTTTGACACGGGTATACCGGTCCAACTCGAAACCACCTCAGCGATGTCCTCTTCGGTAACTATCTCGTTCAAAGCCCTCTGCCTAAGCCACTTCTCCTTTTCCTCCTGATAATGCTTCTGCAATGCTTCCGCCTCGTCCCGTAAGCGGGCAGCCTTTTCATACTCTTGAGCTTGCACTGCAGCCATACCTTCTTTGGCGAGTTGTTGTAACCTTTCCTCCATCTCTCGCAATTCTCGTGGAACGCTTTCTGTCTCGATTCTCTTCTTGCTCGCTGCCTCATCCATAAGGTCGATAGCCTTGTCCGGAAGGAAACGATCAGTAATGTACTTGCTCGAGAGCTCGCACGCGGCACATATTGCCTCATCACTGATTTTTACCCGATGATGTGCCTCATAGCGGTCTCGCAAACCCTGCAATATTTCCTTTGTTTCCTCCACACTTGGCTCACCCACATACACCGGCTGGAAACGTCGCTCCAAGGCAGGGTCTTTCTCGATGTACTTCCGATACTCATCAAGGGTCGTAGCACCAATGCAACGCAACTCTCCTCTGGCCAACGCCGGTTTCAAAAGATTTGCTGCATCAATTGCTCCTTCCGCTGCCCCCGCTCCAACCACAGTATGGAGTTCATCAATAAAGAGAACGATTTTCCCTTCCGACTTCTGAACTTCCTCGAGAACCGCTTTGAGGCGTTCCTCAAATTCGCCTCGAAACTTCGCTCCAGCAAGAAGCGCCCCCATATCGAGTGCCACGATACGCTTGTTCTTGAGATTCTCAGGAACGTCACCCCTAACGATTTTTTGAGCAAGACCCTCAACGATGGCGGTTTTTCCCACTCCAGGGTCTCCGATGAGCACCGGGTTATTTTTCGTGCGACGGCTGAGAATCTGAATAACTCTTCGTATCTCTTCCTCCCGGCCGATAACCGGGTCAAGCTTTCCTTCCCGAGCAAGCTTTGTCAGGTCCCTCCCGTAGCGCTCAAGGGCCATGTACTTACCCTCTGCATGGGGATCGTCTACTCGGCGTTGTCCCCGAATCTCCTGCAGGGCCCGGTAAATCTTCTCAACCTCAATACCATGGGAACGGAGGACACGGTAACTTGTACCCGTTTCCTCCCGAACGATAGCTACAAGAAGGTGTTCCACCCCTACATACTCATCCTTCAATCGCTTGGCCTCCTCTTCCGCCCCGTTCAAAACCGATTTCGCCCGGGGGGTGATGTATATCTGCGCTTCCTGGGAACCCTGATAGTAGATCTTGGGAAAACGCTCCAAAGCCTCCTCGAGCTCTCTTTCAATGATCTTAGTATCCACCCCACAACGCTCGATAATTTGAGAAGCCAACCCGTCGGGCTGTTTCAAAAGGGCGAGGAGAAGATGCTCTACATCAAGTTGGTTGTGGTGATACTCTAAGAGCAAATCCTGGGCCAAAGCAATGGCCTCTTTGGCTTTTTCGGTAAACTGATCGAACCTCATGATTCTCACTCCTTTTGATTTATTCCTCTGTTCTCTTCCAATCCTTCCTTCGCCTGGCGGAGTTTTTCAATCTGGTCACTAAGTCTAAGAATGATTTCAACACCCGCCAGATTTACCCCCATGTCTTGGGTGAGAACTTTAATACGCTTGATGCGTTCTACATCGCTTTGAGTGTAGAAACGCACATTACCCTTCCCTCGCCTGGGGGTTACAAGACCAGCTCTTTCGTAGTATCGCAGAGTCTGGGGATGCATCTGGGTCATCTCTGCTACCCTACTAATGGTCAAATACTCCCTGTCATGATAGCTCTTCCGCCTCATGATTTCTTCACCCTTTATGTACTGAGGAGATGCTTTCGGGGATTATCCTTTCGAAGGGTGGAAAACTCCTCAAGGAGTTCCTTCTCTCTTTTGGTCAACCCTTGAGGCACTACCACTTGAACTTTCACCAGCTGATCTCCCCGACCGTGATCGCTCTTTTTGGGAAACCCAAGACCACGTAGACGAAAAACTGTTCCGTTCTGGGTCTCGGGAGGAATCTTCATGCGGACTTTCCCTGTCATCGTCGGTACCTCAACTTCTGTGCCCAAAGCTGCTTCCGTGAAAGTCACCGGAAGCTCCAAGCACACATTGTCACCTTCCCGCCTGAATAAAGGATGAGGCCGCACGTGCACCATAAGATAAAGATCCTTTCCTCCCATCACTTTCGGAACCCTGAGCTTTGTCCCATCACTCACTCCAGGTGGAATGGTCACGCTCACCGTTTTTATCTTTCTCTCCACTCCTTTCCCTCCACAAGAACGGCACCTCCCTCCAGATCTCTCTTTCCCTGTACCACCGCAAAGAGGACAAATCTCTTCGTACTCGACCCGGATATTCTTACTCGTCCCCTGAAAACTTTCTTCAAAGGAAACCTCCACGCTCTGCGCAGGTTTTTCTCTCTCCTCCCAAGCAGCAAAGGTTTCCTCCGGAGTCCTGTAAAAACGAGAAGTCGTTGTCCTTCGTACCCTCGTTCTATCCCCAAGGAGATCTCCAAAAAACATTTTGAAGAAGTCGCTGAAATCTTCAAATTCAAAATCGGTTTCAAAGCGCGAAGAGGTCTGAGCTGATGATCCGTACCGGCGATAGAAATCCTGCCAGAAAGCCTCAGTATCCCCCTGACCATAGGTAGCCCACGCCATTCCGAGTTCGTCGTATCGCTTGCGTTTCTCCGGATCGCTCAATACTTCGTAGGCTTCGTTGATTTCTTTGAACTTTTTCTCAGCCTCTTTATTGCCTGGATTAAGGTCAGGATGATATTTTCGGGCCAAGCGGCGATAAGCTTTCTTGATTTCCTTTTCATCAGCACTACGAGGAACACCGAGAATGGCGTAGTAATCCTTAAACTCCATATTGTTGTCACCTCCAGGGGGTGGGAAAAACCACCCCCTCATCGGTCAACTCTCCTGAATGACAACCTTCCGCGCTTTTTGTTCTTCAACCTTCGGTAGATGTATCTCAAGGACTCCGTTGCGATACGTTGCCGTAACTCCGTCGATATTGATGGGGACACGGAGAGTGAACGACCGAGAGAACGGACCGAACACTCTTTCTTGGCGGAGAAAGTGTATTCCTTCTTCTCTCGGTTTCCGCTCACCCCTTATCGTAACCTGCTCACCAGAAATGCTTATGTCGATGTCCTTCTGGTCCACTCCGGGGAGATCAAAAAGGAGAACGACCTCTCTATCGTTTTCCACAACATCCACCGGAGGCACCCATACTTCCCTCTTCCGCTCGTAAGAGGGAAAGGTCTCCCCAAGAAGCCGGTTGATCCTCTCTTGAAGCTCGGTAACGTCCCGCCAAAGGTCGAATCGTGGAATAACCATAAAAGTTCACCTCTCTTTTACCTTCTTTGACTTTTCAAGAAAAAATTATAGAAGCCCGAAAGACATTTGTCAAGAATTGTCAAAGAGGAAAAAGAAGAACTACAGCTCAAGAAGATTAGAGCGCTCCTGCATAGCTAAAAGGGCAATACGCAGAAACTCTTCAAGAGTCAACCCTATGTCCTCACAGGAACGCATTTGTTCTCTTTTTGCCCCCCGGGCAAAGCTTTTCTCTCTAAAGCGGGAGAGAAGGAAGGGAACATCCACTTCTCTTATGCTCTTTGCAGGATGTACAAGAACACAAGCCACAATGAATCCGCTTGTGGGGTCCACTGCCCAAAGCGCCTTTTCCAGACGGCTCACGGCTTGATATCCAGTCATCTCATTGTGAGCGCGAACTGCAGAAACAAGAGAGTTCGGAAACCCAGCTTGAGCCAAAATTTCCGCACCGACAATACCGTGTCTCTGAGGATCGCTCTTGGTCATTTCATAATCGATGTCATGGAGAAGGCCAGCCATGGACCACAAAGTTTTATCCTCATCCAGAAAACGAGCAAGAGACCCCATGATGACCTCGCAAGCGAAGCTATGCTTGAGAAGATTTCTATTTGTCAGATATTGTCCTAAAAGCGCAAGAGCTCTTTCTCTGTCCATCATCGCCTCAAAAACTGCAGGGGGTCCACCGGGCGACCGCCCCGACGAATCTCAAAATGGAGGTGAGGACAGGTAGCATTTCCAGTAGATCCCACTCGGGCAATGGGGTCTCCTTGCCTGACTCGCTGACCCTCCCGGACTAAGTTCACAGAATTGTGAGCATACACCGTCTGCAAGCCCGAAGGATGTGTGACGATGATCACTCGACCATATCCGTTCATCCACCCACTAAAACTTACGACTCCATCCTGCGCAGCCCGAACGACGGTCCCCGAAGAAGCAACAATGTCAACACCATAGTGAAAACCTCTCCCCCGACGACCGAAATACGACGAGATTCTTCCACTGAGAGGCCAGATGAAATCCGATTGACTCCTTGAGGAGGAGACCACCCCTCCTCTTGAGGGGACACGAATTCTCTGTCCAATCCGAAGAGTGGCATTCTCCTTTAGCCCATTAGCCTGCAGTAGTTCCTTTAGCGAAACTCCCAAGCGGCGGGATATGCTCCAGAGAGTGTCTCCTTTCTGTACGGTGTAGGTATCATAGACGACTGCAGAGGCTCTCGAGGGCGTAGCATCCGTTCCTCCTGGAATGACAAGGCGCATACCCACCTGAAGGACACTCTCTTCATTCAAGTTATTGGCCTTCATGAGGGATCGCATGTCTACTCCGTACTGTCTTGCAACACGCCAGAGGGAGTCACCCTGACAGACCACATGAAATGCTTGCAACTGTCCCTCACCGCTACGGACGTCCTGGGTTGAAACGGCAACGGTATTCCCCCCCGAAAGGGGAATAACAATCTTTTGCCCTATTTGAAGAATGCTTTTCTCGGTAAGGCTGTTGGCTTCAAGGAGTAGGCGCAGGGGCACCTTAAACTCACGGGCAATCTTCCAAGGGGTGTCTCCTTGTCGCACCTTGTACAGGATACTACCTTGAGGAGTACTGTCTCTTTCAAGAGGCTTTTTGGTTTCACCTGTACCTCGAACCACATCGGAAGCAAGGCCCTCTCGCGAGAGAGAAATTCTTGCGAGAGGAACGGTGAGTTTTTGTCCGACTCGCAGAACGCTTCCCTCGGTAAGGCCGTTGGCCTCAAGGAGTACAGGTAGTGGGACTTTGAATGTTTGGGCAATTCTCCAAAGGCTATCTCCCTGTCGTACCTCGTAGAGAAAGCTACTATTAGGAGGTGCTTTGTCTTGTTCTGAAGGCTTTATGTTTCCATCTATCCTCTGAGCGGTGCCAGAGGTACTATCTCTCCCCGAGAGGGGAATGATAATTTTTTGTCCTACTCGAAGAACACTTCCCTTGCCAAGGCCGTTAACTTCAAGGAGTAGTGACAATGGGACTTGAAATTTCTGAGCAATCCTCCAAGGGTTGTCCCCCTGCTTCACCTCATAAAGAACATTGTTGCTCTGGGGAGCTTTCTCGCCTTCAATGAGGATTTTCATTCCCGGCCGAAGAACGCTGTTCTCGGAAAGGTTATTGAGCTCAAAGAGTCTCCTTAGGGGTACTTTGTGCTGACGGGAAATTGTCCAGAGGTTCTCCCCCTCCTTGACGATGTGATATGCCACACCTTGAGCCATTCCTCGGTTCCCGAAGAAAAGCAAGAAGCCCAGAAAAAGTGTAACCAAGAGCCATCTCTTCGTCCTACTCATGGAACCCTCCTTAGACCCACAAGAATTTTCTTCCCATCGAGAGAGAACTCTCTTAGGGTATGGTCCCCACCCCCTGAAATCCCCAGAGCGACGTCCTGGGCCAGAACTTCTTCCTGGATGAGCTTAAGGTGACGTCCCACAATTTCAAGGAGATAACTATCAGAACCACCAAGGAAAAATAAATCGATACGCTCATCTACCTCAAGACCAAGTTCTTTCCGCCACACCTGGATACCGTGAATAAGCTCCCGAATCGCTCCCTCTTCCTTCAGGTCTTCGTCTAAAGCAGTGTCGAGAATGACCGCATACCTTCCTTCACTCTCAACCGACACATGACCATGAGCCTGCAAAAGAACCTCTAACTCTTCCCGGCGAAGGATAACCGCCTCTCCCAGAACTGAAAGTTGAATTTGTCCCTCCTCAAGGAACTTTCTTGCCTCCTTCTGGGGACAGACACTCAGTACCCGGGCAATTTCTTTCACCTTCTCTCCATACCGGGGGCCGAGAAGAGCAAAACGAGGTTTCAAGCGCACTTCGATGTATTCGGGGAATTCCAAAACCCAATCGACCGTTTTCACATTAAGCTCATCCCGCAAGAGATTCTCAAAGGGAGCCACGCGATCCTTGTCTTCAGAAGGAAGAACTACAACTGCCTGCCTCAGGGGCTGACGAAGCTTAATGTTCACCTTATTGCGTACAGCTCGACCGAGACTCACAAGGAGTCGTAAAATCTTCATCGACTCCAAAAGATCCCAATCTATGAAGGACTCCTCAACCTCGGGGTAATCCTCAAGATGAACACTTTCCCGAGAGGAAGGAAGGGGATCGGTAAGGTTTTGGTAAAGCATTTCTGCCACAAAGGGGATGAAAGGAGCAAGAAGCTTGGACAACTCTACAAGCACAGTATATAGGGTATGATAGGCTTCCTTCTTGTCCGCATCCCATTGAGACTTCCAGAAGCGCCTCCTGGAGCGACGAATGTACCAGTTACTCAAATCCTCAATGACAAATTCTTCAACAGCCTTAGCCGCTCTCGAAACCTCAAAACGATCCAGAGCTTCTCGCACGTTCCTTACCAGACTTCCAAAAGAAGCCAAGAGCCACCGATCAAGAAGACTTTCTTTTGGTTCTCTCAGGGAGGGGAGAGAGGGTTCGTATTGGTCGATGTTAGCATAAAGGATAAAGAAAGAGCACGCATTCCAAAGAGTGTCAAAGAATTTACTGAAAACTTCCCTCAGAGCCGACTTTCCGAATCTCTTAGGAACCCAGGGAGGAGAAACCGAAAAAACGTACCAGCGAAGCACATCAGCTCCATAGGCTTTGATGAGTTCCCAGGGGTCCACCACGTTGCCGACGTGCTTGCTCATCTTCTGCCCCTTTTCATCAAGACCAAGCTCGGTCACAAGGCAGTTCCGAAAGGCCGGGCTTCCGAAAAGGATGCCTGCCAAAACGTGGAGGCTATAGAACCACCCCCGGGTTTGATCAATAGCCTCGCAAATGAAATCTGCAGGAAAACTTCTGGCAAATTCTTCTTCATTCTCGAAGGGATAGTGATGCTGAGCCACAAACATGGCCCCCGAGTCAAACCAACAGTCAACGACCTCCGGAACTCTCCGCATTACTCCCTGACAGTTCGGGCAGGAAAGAAGAACTCGGTCCACATACGGGCGATGAAGTTCGATGTCCCTCAAGGGTTCAAGGGAGCGAGAACGTAGTTCTTCCCGTGAACCCACTGCATCAGTATAACCACATCCTTCACAGTACCAGATATTGAGAGGTGTTCCCCAGTACCGTTCTCGGGAGAGCGCCCAGTCCACGACGTTCTCCAAAAAATCCCCAAAACGTCCGTCGCGGATGTGCTCTGGTACCCAGTTAATCTTTTGGTTGTTCTCGAGAAGAAGGTCCCGAAAAGCCGTGGTACGGATGAACCAGCTCTCTTTCGCGTAATAAAGAAGTGGAGTATCACACCGCCAGCAGAAGGGATAAGAATGGCGATAAGTCTCTTTGCGAAAGAGCTTTCCCTCCCGGTGTAGATATTCGATAATAAGAGGGTCAGCGTCCTTTACCCACATGCCTTTCCAGGGCGTAACCTCGTCAACATATGTTCCATCGGGTCGAACAGGCTGCAAAACGGAAAGTCCCTCTCTCTGGGCAAGACGCATGTCATCTTCACCAAAAGCAGGAGCAATATGAACAATGCCCGTCCCTTCTTCCATTGAAACAAAATCACCGGCAAATACCTGATAACCCCTCTCGGCCCGCACGAAGGGTAAAAGCGGCTCGTACTCAAGACCAACGAGTTCTTCCCCACGATACTTCTTCACCAGGCGAAAATCCCCCTCGGTCAGAATTCTCGCAAGACTTTCCACCCCAAGGATGAGCCTCGTCTCATCCTTCCCCTCTACCTCCACATACTCGAGCTCCTTACCCACCGCCAAAGCTACGTTCGCCACGAGAGTCCAAGGAGTTGTTGTCCACACAAGGAAAAATGTTTTCTCTTTGCCCTTAAGGGCAAATTTCACGTACACCGAGGGGTCTTCGGTCTCTCGGTAGCCTAGGGCCACCTCATGGCTCGAAAGGGAAGTGCCACAACGAGGACAATAGGGAAGAACTTTGTGCCCCTGATAAAGCAACCCTCGCCCCCAAAGTTGCTTTAGAATCCACCAGAGGCTCTCAATGTATTCGTCACTACAGGTGATATATGGACGTTCAAGATTCATCCAAATCCCGAGCCGCTCGGTAAGTCTCTCCCACTCCCGAATGTACTTAAAGACACTTACCTTACACCGAGCGTTGAACTCCTCTATCCCGAATCGCTCAATCTCCTGTTTCCCTGTGATGCCAAGCTCTTTCTCCACTTCCAGCTCTACCGGAAGCCCATGAGTATCCCAACCAGCCTTGCGAGGAACACAAAATCCACACATTGTCTTGTAACGGGGAATGAGATCCTTCATGCTCCTCCCAATAACGTGCCCGGCATGAGGGTACCCATTGGCCGTCGGGGGTCCTTCGTAAAAAGTGAAGCGAGGAGCCTTTTCTCTTGCTCTCAGGGTCTTCTCAAAAATGCACTCTCTCTTCCAGAAAGAGAGAATGCGTTCTTCTTCCTTTGGCAAGTCACAGAGTCTCGCAAGCGATCGGAACATTTTTGTCCTTCACCTTCCTTTTCACTTCTCCCCCGTTACCTGAACCTCAATAGGCTCTACAAGAAGGTAGGGAATAAGGATACTGCCCTGTACCCACCGACAGTCTCTGGAAATCTCCTTAATATCCTTCAGGGCCTGGTATGCATTCCCACTTACCATAACATTTTTGACCCGCCCCTGAATTTCACCACCCCTAACATAGAAGCCAAGCTGTACTCCACAGGAGAAAACACCCGAGGCGATGTTGCTCTGTCCTACTCCAAGAAGGCTATCAACCACAAGACCCTCTTCAATCTCTCCCACAAGGGTTTCCCGATCCCGCAATCCGTTCTTCACTTTTAAAACACTAAATCCCGGCTCAGGCACATCCCAGGGGGAACGACGAAAACCACTTGCCGTGCCCTTGCACTTCGCCTTGGCCGCACTCCAGAGATCCCAGAATCCTTCCTCCACCTTACCTCTATCCACAAGAATCCGCTCTTCCGGCGTCAACATCCCCTCGTCGTCAAAGGGGCAGGAACCAACCGTCCACGGCTCCTGGGGAACTTCGAAAAGGGAAAAGAGTGAGGAAAAGAGAACTCTACCCATCTTGTCCTGGAGTGGGGACTTACCGAAAGCAATATTCCTGCCATTAAGTCCATAAAGAAGGGGGTAAAGAAGCACCATACATCCGGAAGGGGTAAAGAGTGCTGGATACTTGCCACTTTTAATGGGAACCACCCGTTCAGAAAAATCAAGTTTCATCCTTATCTCTCTGAGCAGTTCTTCAATATCGATGTCCCTATTCCCCCAGCTTCTTTCTCCGTATACACTCAGAACGTCCCCTTCCTTTACCCTGTTAGCTTCAATCAACAGCTGGAAAAAGGTCCGCGAAAAATGGAGTTCCTCTTCGTGGTGGTTGTAAAGAGAGCGCTCCTCTCTCCCTGCTATAAGTTCAACGTTGACCATAACCTCAGGGTGTGAGGTCTTGAGTTGCTCAACAAAGTATTCCCCCAACTCCACCATGTCGCGTACTGTGAGTTCCTCAAGACGAGAGTCGGTAAAATCTTTCCACTCTATCTTGGAAGGATACGAGGGAATGGAAAACTCCACTGCATCACCGAATTCACTCACCTCAAGAGCCTTTTCCACCACTTCAGAAGGATTTTTGAAAGAGGAAAAGGCATAAAAGCCCATTCGTCCATCAGGACGAATTATCCTAAGCCCACTTCCTTCGTGCTCCTTTACGGCGTATCCTTTGAAGAGATTCGCTTCATACTCTATGCTCTTTTGCCACACCCGCCTCACGAAAAGATCCGCTTGAAGACCACGCTCTCTCACAACCCTCACAATCTCAAGCATCCTGTTGACCCCCCACAAGAACTTCCCTTAATCGTACATGAGGGCTCCCCGTTGGTGTAGGAAGGCCAGATTGCGCTCCCTTCCCACACCAGCCTACTTCTGTCCAGCGAAAATCTCGTGCTACTGCATCTATTTTACCAAGAGTCTCGAAGAGATTCCCACTCAAAACGACATCCTTTACCATTTCCCCGACTTTCCCTCCTTCAATGACGTATCCATAAGCAGGAGAAAAGGTAAAGAGTTCGAGGGCTGTGTTCCCTCCCATATATCCCACGGCATAAATGCCTCGCCCAATATCAGAGAAGAGTTCCTCCACCGAAAGTCCTCCCGCCTCGATTCCAGTGTTCGTCATCCGCACCAGGGGAGGAAAATAATATGATACAGTACGAGCGTTGCCCGTGGGGGCTTCGCAAAGCAAAAAAGCTGTCTCTCGAGAATGGAGCCTACCCACGAGGTATCCTTCCTTGATAAGGTAGGTTCTTCGAGTCTTAATTCCCTCATCGTCGTAAGGAGACGAGCCTCTGAGTTCTCCGAGACTTCCGTCATCAAAGACAGAGAGTACTGGGGAAGCAATCTGCTTCCCCAGCGTCATAACTCTTTTGAGGCGCTCATTCCGAGATAGAAAGTCGGCCTCGCTTATATGTCCAAAGGCCTCGTGAATGAAAACTCCTGCAAGAACAGGGTCAAGCACCACGTCATACACTCCTCCGGGAAAAGAACGGGCGAAAAGGAGTGCTGCGGCTTTCTCTCCCACTTTTCTTGCAAGAGGCTCACAATTTCTCACCAGCTCGAATCCTGCTTTCCCTGCCACACCATCCCGGTAAACCTCAATTCTATCCCCCGAACGAGCTGTAGCCACAAAACTCAAGGACACATCCGGTTTCTCCCAGAAAAGGAGGGACCCGTCGGAATTGGCAAAGTACACCTCCCTCCACTCATCACGATAGTCCACTACCACGCTGCTTATGAGGGGAGAGACTTCCTTCAGTGTCCGGGCATATCCGAGAAGAAGAGGAATCTTCTCTGCCAAGGGCTTTTCCCGAAAGTCTTCTCGGGGAACGAAGGAAACATCGGCCTCGACTTTTTCTCCTCGCACCACATCAGTCCCACTTTTGGGAAGAAGCAAGGAGGAACGGATCCCCAGTTCGACCCTCTCTTTCAGATTCTCCCAGGTCTGAAAAGTAGAAAACCACCAGCCCGTCCTGGGGTTCAGAATCCTCACATATCCACCCTCTTCCATTGACACCTTCGCCTTCTCCACGACCCCGTTGTGGACTCGGACGCTCGTCGTCAAAATTCGCTCCAGGCGAATTTCAAGGTATTCTCCGTTTTGAGCTTGGCGAACAAGGTTTTTGAGGACTTCCCTCATTGGGATGAGGATTCACCCGCCTTGCCTTCTTCAGGGCTTTCCCCCGAAGGCAGATTCTCCTCTATTATGGCAATTTCTGACTTGTTTTTCAATTCTTCAATCCACTTCTCAAAAGCCTCCTGTTGTTTTTGAGGGGTCAAACGAGCCACAATTTCTTCCCGTACCTCAGAGAGCTCCTTAAGACGGGGCTTTAGATGTTCTTCCACCAAGAAAATGTGGAATCCCTCGTTGAACTCAACAATGTCACTATAGTTACCAGGGGCAAGCTCAAAAAGCACCTTTTCAATCCTCGGGTCAAGATCCCCCTTTCGTATGTATCCCATGGCTCCACCACTTGGTGCATCGGGAGACTCCGACTTTTCCCGAGCAATTTCTTCAAAGGGTCTCCCCAACTTTAACTCTCCAAGGATACTTTCAGCCTTCTCCCGGGAACTGACCATAATGTGCTTGACCTTTATCTGCTCAGGTTCGGTGTACAGTGTGGGATTGGCATTGTACTCCCTTTGAACTTCTTCTTCGCTCACTTGCACCTTGTCGATGATTTCCCGTTTGATGATCTCCCGAATGAGAACCTGCTTTTTAAGTTCCTCGAGTTGTTTGAGAACCTCCGGGTCAGACTCAAGACCGACCTTTTTAGCCTCTTGTACCAAAAGAAGCTGACGTATAAACTGCTCAAGGAGATCCCTCATCCCTCCAGGAAACTGAACACGATAGGGTTCAGGAAGGTTGTTCCAAATTCTCTGAAGGTCTTCAAGGTATATCGGCTCTCCATTCACCTCGGCAACTATTTTCGGCTCAACACTTTCCGGTTGCCCTGAAGGGGTGGGAGAGGCTTCTTCCGCCCAAACGCCGCCACTCAAAAGGAAAACTACTAACACCAAAAGCACCAAAATCTCAGATAATTTCAAGGCTCTCATCGTCCTTCTCCTTTCCTTTCTTTAATCTCACTCTGCAAAAAACGCAGGGAGAAATGCTCTTCTTCCAACCGGTTCTCTTCCCTCCCTTCTCCACTTTGTTTCTTGAGAAACTCGCCCAAAGACTTCCTCGTACTCTCCACACTTTCCTTTAAAACTCGCACAAGGTGATAGACTTCCTTAAGTCGCTCATTGAGGACCCAAAAAAGGAGCAAACCGTAAAGCACAAGAACAGCGAGCAATATTCCGAGCAACAAGGCACAAACCCCCAATCTTTTTATATCACTACGGAACCGCTTGGCAGCTCCCGCAAACCCTCAAACTTTTCTTCCCCTACACCGATGCCCACAAGGCAATTGCGGTGAATTACAAACCCCTTGGGAATTGTACTACCTTTTCCTACAAGATTCACCCCCCAATTGAGGAGATCGGGGCGAGCACTGTTAGGAGTGAGATCATCTCCATATCCAACCACCGCTTTTTCTCCCACGGTAACTTTTTTATCAAGAATGCTCAGATAAATTTGTGCTCCTGCACCGATCACAGAGTCGTTGAAAACTATAGAGTCACAAACCCTGGCCCCTTCTTCTATCAAAACACCAGGGAAAATGACCGAATGGATAACCTCACCCTTGACAACTGCTCCTTCCCCAATGATACTTGAGGAGACCTTTGCCCCCTTACAGATTTGCATCGGAGGGTAAGGAGGACGATTGGTATACACTACCCAATCGGGATCGTAGAGATTGAGAGAAGGAAGGGGAGTAAGAAGATGCATGTTCGCTTCCCAATAAGCCCTAATGGTACCCACATCAAACCAACAACCGGTATAGAAATAAGCCTGCATCCTACACCTACCAACACTGGCCATCACTACATCTCGCACAAGGTCAAACTTCTCTTCTTTGGCACTCTCGGTAAGTTTATCAAGCAGGAATTCGGTACGGAATACGTAAATCCCCATGAAGGCGGTGGTAGACCAAGGGACAGAGGGTTTCTCTTCGAATCGAACGATGAAGTTATCCTCATCCACTTCCACTACTCCAAATCGGGGAACGTCTTCCTCCTTGACTCTTGTAACCACAAGGGTCACATCTGCATCTCTATCGACGTGGTAACTCATGAGAGGGTTGTAATCCATGAGGTACACATGGTCTCCCGAGAGGACAAGAAGATGAGATACCTTCTTGCGGAGAATAATGTTCATGTTCTGGTAGAGCGCATCCCCGGTCCCCCGATACCACCCTCCCACAGTTCTACTGAGATAGGGTTGAAGCAGCTCTATCCCCCCCTGCTTGCGGTCCAAATCCCAAGGGCGTCCTACTCCGATGTGCTCGATGAGGGAGCGAGGTTGGTACTGAGTTAACACTCCAATATCATAGATTCCCGAGTTCACGCAATTACTCAAGGGGAAGTCAATAAGACGATAACATCCCCCAAAAGGCACTGCCGCCTTTGCCCGCTCTATTGAGAGGACACTCAAACGGTCTCCTTTCCCTCCAGCTAAAATCATGGCATATTTGATCAGCGGCATAATTCTTTCACCCGCCCTCTAAGGATTCCACAAAGAGGCGAAGCTTTGAGGCTGCTTCTTCCGGGCGAACAACGTTTATGGCAAAACTACTGCCCCATTCAAACCCAGCTACCCGCAAAGAAGTGGGAAGAACCTCAAGATGCCAGTGATAACTCTCTTCTTCCTCCTTTTGAGCACGATACGGCACGTTATGGAGAACAAAATTGAAGGAGAGTGTTCCCAAAAATTTCCTTGCTCCCCTGAGAACTTTTGACAAAGTCTCCGCAAGTTCCCCGAGGTGTTCTTCCTCTAAGAAGGAGGAAGAGTGTTCCACAGGAAGGATTGTCATCTCAAAGGGAAAACGAGCAGCATAGGGAATAAAAACCATGAAACGGTCACCAGAAAGAACAACACGTTCCCCGGTTTCCCCTTCTCTCTCCACAATTTCACAAAAAGGGCACTTCCTCTTTTTTCTGTACCACTCCACCGAGTTCCGGAGTTCTTCAAGAATCGCTTGAGGGACAATAGGAGTGGCAATAATTTGGGAATGAGCGTGGCTCATGGATGCCCCTGCCTCCATTCCCTGGTTTTTGAAGAGAAGGCCATAGCGAAGCCCTTCCTCTTCCCCCAGATTCTGCAACCGCTCCCTGTACACTGAAAGAACCGTAGTCAGGTGTTCTCGAGGAAGCTCCGCAAAATCAACCGCATGGTGAGGCGTCTCCACAATGACCTCATGAACCCCAAAGCCACTCATTGAGTGATACAAATCGTCTTCCCTACTCTCTAAGGGAACATCCTTCTGTAAGGCAGGATATCTATTGGGGAAAACTCGCACCAACCAACCAGGTTGGTTGGGAAGAGTTCCTGGCCGGCGAACGCTCAATACCTCCTTTGGGGTACAAGACTCCATGCCTTCACAAAAAGGACAAAGAAGTTCTCCCTTTTCAAGGGCATAAGGACGTTCCGCACGCTCGGGGGCAATGATAGCCCATCGCCCGACTAAAGGGTCCTTCCGCCATTCAGACATGTTGGGGGTCAGGGTATCCAGTCTTCATCGCCACTCAAGTTCTCTAAGAAGAGCACCAAGAGTCTTACCGCATTTTCTACATCCTCGGTATCGATGACCTCAGAAGGAGTATGCATGTAACGGTTGGGAATTCCGATGAGCCCTGTCACCACCCCTTCTCGAGTGATTTGAATGGCATTGGCATCTGTCCCGGTAGCTCGAGACTCCGCCTGGACCTGATAAGGGATACCGTGAGCTCGAGCAAGGTCGACGAATCTTTGAAAAACCTTGGGATTGATGTTTGGGCCTCTGGCAATAACCGGACCTTTCCCCAGAGCAATATCCCCTACCCGGCGCTTGTCCACATCAGGGCAATCGGAGGCAAAGGCAACATCGACCGCAATACCCACATGTGGTGCAATGCCAAAGGCACTTGTTCTGGCCCCTCGAAGCCCAAGCTCCTCCTGAACCGTACTCACCCCATGGACAGAACAATGGAGCTTTTCCCGGTTGACCCGACGAAGGGTTTCCGCCACCACAAAAACCCCTACTTTGTCATCAAAGCCTCTACCCGTAACCCTTGTACCGGAAAGGGTTTGAAAGTCAACATCGAAGGTGATAGGATCCCCAACGCTCACGATTTGCAAAGCCTCCTCCTTACTCTTTGCCCCAATATCAATCCATTGTTCCTCGATTTTGACCACCTTTTGGCGATCCTTTTCTTCTATAAGGTGAATTGGCCTTTTCCCTACCACTCCCGGAACAGGCCCAGAAGCTGTATGGACTATGACTCTTATTCCTGCAGTCACATGGGGATCCACACCACCCACCGCCGAAAAGTGGATATACCCCTGGTCATTGACATATTCCACCATGAGACCGACTTCATCGCAGTGTCCGGCAAGCATAACCCGGGGAGCTCTGTCCGGGTGAATGACCCCAAAAGCATTACCATGGACATCTTTGTAGTGTTTGTCTACCTTGTCCTGAACACGTTCCAAAAAAATTTTCTGTACCTCTCCTTCAAAACCGGAAGGACTGGGGGTAGAAATGAGCTTCCGTAGAAAATTCAAGCTATCCAAGTCCATGAACACTCCTCCTTTCAAGAGACACCCTACCACATTCTTTCTAAAAGCCCACGTCAGGGCCTCATCAATATTCTCCACAAAATAGACTTCCTAGAGTTATTTCCTCGAGGTCTTTCTCGTTCTCTCTGGGAAGGAGAACTTCCTTCACGCCTGCTCGGTGAGCAGCGAGTATCTTCTCCTTTACGCCTCCCACAGGCAATATCCTTCCAACCAAAGTAATCTCCCCGGTCATGGCCAATCCTTGCCGGAGTGGAGTCCTTGTAAGAGCTGACACAAGAGAGACTGCTACGGTAACCCCTGCAGAAGGACCACTTTTGGGAATAGCCCCTGCAGGAACATGAATGTGAACATCGCTTTTCTCGTAAAAATCTTCAGCAATATTCCATTCTCGAGCCCATTCCCGAACACAGGAGAGCACAATTCTTGCCGATTCCTGCATGATCTTCCCCATGTTTCCAGTAAGAACCGGGTTCCCTTTCCCAGGGAGGATAACAGTATCCACAAAATCTCCTGAAGCTACCTTCCTGGCCATCTTCCGGCAAACCGCGGCGATACTCCGCCCTAACTGGCGAAACCCCGCCCCTCTGGTATACTCCCGGACGATGGCAAGGACACTCTTCTCAGGAATACGGACAATTTCTTCCGAAATCCCGTTCTCCTTGCACTGCTTTGGAATAAGGTATTGACGGGCAATAAGAACCTCAAGGAGAGCTGAAGCCGGGTCTCCTCGGAAATCTGCCCCTATCTTGTCGACTTCATCAAGCATAAAGATGGGGTTATCTGTCCCTGCTCGGCGGATTCCCTGAATAATTCGCCCTGGCATGGCCTCGATATGTGTGCGACGATGTCCACGAATTTCGACTTCATCCCTTGCTCCCCCTAAGGAAATACGCACAAATCTTCTCCCCAAAGAGCGAACAATAGATCTCCCCAAAGAAGTCTTCCCCACCCCTGGAGGCCCCACAAAACAAAGAATGGGGCCTCTGAGGTCCTTTTTGAGCTGGCACACCGTCAGATGCTCCAAAATGCGTTCTTTGACTTTCTCAAGGTCATGGTGATCTTCATCGAGAATTTCTCGGGCAAGCTCCACATCGAGAACGTCTTCTGTGCTTCTATTCCAAGGAAGTTCGAGAACCCAGTCAATATAATTCCTAATGACCGAATATTCAGGAGACGTAGTAGGAATGTAGAAGAGCCAGTCAGGCTCCTTCTCTATTTTCTTTTCTATCTCCGGAGCAAGTCTCAAGGATTTAATCCTCTCCCGGAGCTTTGGGACCTCACTCCCATGCTCGTCAAGCTCTCCAAGCTCCCGCTGGATAGCCTTAAGCTGTCCTCTCAGGAAATACTCTCTCTGCGTTCTGGCCATTTCTCGCTGAATCTGGGCCTGGATTTCGCTTCCAATCCGAAGAATTTCAAGTTCTCGGGTAAGGTAGTAGGTCGCTCTCCTCAGTTTCTCTACAAGATCAAAGGAAACAAGGATTTCCTGCTTTGCCTCAGGTTCAAGATTCAAATTAAACGCCACAAAATGAGCAAGGCGAGAAGCTCCCTTGATATTCATCGCCGCCACAAAAGCTTCCTTGGGGAGATATGGAGCAAGTTCTACAACTCTCTGGAAAAGGTTCAAAATGTTGCACTTAAGTGCTTCTACTTCATCAGTACGAACTTCTTCCACGCGGACAACCTCTACTCGGGCGATGGAAGAGGATTCCCATCGTATCCACTCTTTCACTATAAAGGGCGCTAAACCAAATATAAGAACTTGTACCGTCTCCTCTGGAGGCCTAAGCATACGGGATATTTTCTCTACTACACCAATCTCGTAAGGACCTTCGGGCCCAATAGACTTGCTGGTTAATTTTTTCTGGAGAGCCAAAACACCCACTATTTTGTCCCGCAATACCATTTCATGCACAAGCCTTACCCAATTCTCCCCATGTACGACCCAGAGCACGGTAATCTCAGGGAAAAGAACATTATCCTCGAGGGGAAGGATAGGAATTTCTTCTGGAAGACCCTTCTCTTTCCTTTCTCCCAAGGGGACAACCTGTTCAAGAAGGTCAACTGACTTCGTTTCCTTTCCTAAATCTCCTAAGAGGATAGGCCATTCTTTTTCCCGCACGATCCTATTCCCTCTTCCACCGGATTCTTCTTTTCCAGGTATTCTTCTTAGGGCATTCAATCAAAAGGAAACCATTACAATATCTTGCTCTCACCGCGCTCTCCTCTCTTCCCGGATTATAAGCTTTCTGCCTTGCACAAGAATATCGACTGCTTTGGGATTCACCCCGGCAAGTTCTACCCGCAAAGAGCAAAGAATTAGTCTCAAAGACATCACAAGAGGGTACCCACGGCTCTTCGGGAAAGAGAGTGAGGCTCGGCCTCTTTCCCGAGAGGTGTTCCACAAGCTTTTGCATCTCTTTTTGCATGAAGAAAAATTCTTCCCGCAGCGAGTCAAATCGTTCCACTGACTCTCCCGCTAAAACACCACGAGAACCCGCTGCAGGATGTAACTTGCTCCTCTTCTCACAGGCTCTACCTCGATTCGCAACGTATTCTTACCAAGCTCCATGAAAGGTTCCAAGGATACTGCCCAGGCATCGAGCGGGCCCCCCTTTTCATCCTGGATCTTCCCAGAAAAACCGAGCTGGCCATTCACATACACTCGGAGTAGACACTCTCCCCCTCCTTTCCCCCAAAAGTAAAGCGCCCCCTGCCGAAGAGGCTGGGAAAGGAAGAACGTGACCTCCACAAAGTCTTCCTTTCCAAGAAGAAGCGCGAAAACCGGGTTTTCAAAAAAACCCTTTTCTATGGTCCCCTGGTAGTCAAGGTCTTCAAAGTTCGTTCTCACCTTACCATTACTGAGATCGAGGAAGTAGAAACTCTCCCCCACAAAGATTCCCATTCCGCTTACCGTTCCAGCAGCGTATCCTTCTGAGGGCAGAAAACGCCTTGTCCCTTCAAAAATGGCGCGAACCTCAACACTCTCCTGAGCCTCCACCCTGGGTGCAAAAAAGCGGTTTGCAGTCTTCCCTTTTTCATCCGTTAGGGTTTCGCTCCTCTCAAAACTCCCGCCACTCGCTAACCAGCAGATTGTCTCTCCTTCCACGGGTTTTCCCCTAACATCCGAAAGCGTGGCCTCAAAGTCAATAGCCTCCCCCGCACCTATCCGAAATACCCTGGGTGAGAGTTCAAGCACGGTCATCAGTCGGTCTGCCCGAACTACGAAACGAACCTCTGTTTCAGAGGGTTCATAAACCACATCCCCTTCAAAGCGCGCACGTATCACCACTTCTTTATCTTCCTGAGGTACCGGAGCAGTGTACCAGACCTCGGAACGCCCAAAAGCATTGGTGAACGTCTGACGTTCATCGAGCTTTCCGTCGCTCACTTCCCACCGAATGCGACGGTTGACGAGAGCATTACCCACTTCATCCGAGAGGTTGACAGCTACCTTCACCCTACTTCGTGGTGTCACTTCTTGGGGGACCCGGTCGAAATAAATGAAAGACGACGCCAGAGTCCTCTCCCGAACAACCTGGATGGCACAATGCTGCAAGAGTACCTTCTCCCCTAAGACGTGTTGAATCCGACTCGGGTGCTGCATGGCCTCGATAAGCAAGCCATCGGGAACAACCCAGGGCACAAGCACCATCACAAAGCGTTCTACACCTTCAGGGCCGGTCACCACCACGGAAACCTCTTGTCGTGATCCGGCTACAAGGAAATCGTTGCTCTCCACAACACGAACTTTACCATCGGGAGTGTAGTCAAAGATACTCACGTATCCATCCCTTTCGCTGAAAAGAGAGAGAACGACGTTCTCCCCAGGTCGATACGTACCGAAATGTCCCCTGTCAGGATCAATCCTTACAAAGGGGGACACCTCAAGACGGGGTATCTCTCCAAGTTCGGAAAGAACAACATCAAAGGCAAGGCTCTGTGCTCCCCCTCCACTCCACCCTACAAAGGCGACAAAAATCAAAAATCCCACCATCCACCACCGCATGTTTCTTAGCCTCCCAGGGGTTCTTTCTCCAAACTCTCTCCACTCGGAATGAAAAGATCAGGAAAATCGGAAAAGTCAAGATCTGGGCCGATGCGGCAATTTCTCCCGATATGGACTTGAGGAGGAATCCTCGTATTCTTCCCCACCACCGTCAAACCACTCCTCAACATATCGGGGAACTTCCGATTCGGCGACCAATCCTCCCCACACCCGACTATTGCCTTCTCTCCCACAACAATTGACTTATCAAGAACCGCCCGATGCACTAAGGCTCCTTCCCCAATAACTGTATCGTTCATAACTACCGAATCACGCACCACTGCGTTTTTCTTGACCCGAACCCCACTGAAGAGTACCGAGTTGACAACCTTCCCCTCCACGATAGTTCCGCTTCCAAGGATACTTCGTTCCACAAAGGCATCGCAACTCAGCTTGACCGGAGGGCGATCCTCAACGGGTGTATATATCGGCCAGCGCTCATCATAAAGGTCAAGGGGAGGAGGACTTTCCAAAAGCTCCATGTTCGCCTCCCAGTAGGCGTCAAGCGTTCCCACATCCTTCCAATAACTTTCAAAGGGGAAAGCAAAAACACGTCGATTACCGATCATACGGGGAATTACATCTCTGCCAAAATCGAAAGAGGTGCCTTCTCTCTTCGCTTCATACTCTACCTCTTCTTCAAGAACCTCTCGGGTGAAGATATAAATACCCATGTTAGCGAGGTTACTTCGTGGATTTTTGGGTTTTTCCTCAAAATCCACAATCCTCCCTTCTTCATCCTTAAGGAGGACTCCGAAACGGTGTGCTTCTTCCCAAGGGACAGAAATAACCGAAACCGTGAGGTCTGCCTTCTTCTCCACGTGGAAGTGAAGAAGGAGGCGATAGTCCATCTTGTAAATATGGTCTCCAGAAAGGATAAGGACAAATCGCGGCTTCGTGTTACAAAGAAAATCGAGATTCTGATAGATGGCGTCAGCCGTCCCTCGATACCAGTTGGTGGTAGCATCACTTATATAGGGCTGAAGAAGAAAGATTCCTCCTTCCATTCGGTCAAGATCCCAGGGCTTTCCAATTCTTATGTGGTCATGCAAAGACCGAGGGTTGTACTGAGTTAGAACGCCCACGCAGTAAACGCCTGAATGGACGCAATTGCTGAGACAGAAATCTATAATGCGGTACTTTCCTCCAAAAGGCACCGCCGGCTTTGCTCGCTTGGCCGAAAGAATGTCAAGCCTTCGCCCCTCTCCTCCAGCCAGAATCATGGCCACAATGTCTCTTTTATGCATCCTCTCAATCCCTACCATCTCCCATATACTTCCTTGCTCGCTCGAGTAAACCCACAAAATGGCTAACGAAAATCCCCTTCTGGGGAGAAGGGTGGTCCTCCCCAAGCCACCAAAACCAGTCACTTCCTTCCGCTTGAAGGAGCGCTTCATAGGTCTTCTCTCTGAGAAGAGGGGAAAGTCTGTTCTTTTTTTCTTCGAACATTCTGCGCATTTCAAAGAGTTTCTCCCAGGCCCAATTTTTTTCCGGATGACCTATCCAAGTTGCGAAACTCCCGAAAATCCAGGAACCCGGGGAAAGAGATTCAAGAACTGGCACTCCCCGAACTTCCCGAAGATACCGGGAAGGCGTGGTTGTCACAAAATCCTCGCTCTCGGAAAGGGCTCCGTACAACTCCTTAAGGAAGGGAAACCCATTGTCTTTATAATACTCCCAAGCATTCTCTCCATCAAGGACAACATTCACAAGATAGGGTTGGGAAAGAGGCAGGGAAGAACGAATATGCTCAAGCTTCGACATAAAGTCCTTCACCGCCCCTTGCGCATCCATCCCTTGGTACACAAAGCCGATAGCGTCAGAGAGCACCCTGTCTCGAAAAAAGAGAAAAATTTTGCGCCCTTCGCTTACAAAACAGTGGGGAGAGTACAAAACGTGGGGAGCTTCACCCCGTTCATTCCGACTCTGTCCTATTGTACGGAAAAGGACTTCTTCTCCCGTTGCAATCCATTGCACTCCCTCCTTGCAGACCATTTGTACGACCTCCTTGCTCAAGGAACCCTCTGAGGGCCACATGCCCAAAGGGTCTTCTCCCCAAATGTCCCGGGCGTAGAGTT
Organism: uncultured Atribacterota bacterium; assembly: GCA_964426875.1. GTDB lineage: Bacteria > Atribacterota > Atribacteria > Atribacterales > Caldatribacteriaceae > Caldatribacterium. The sequence goes on along the minus strand of CAYRSB010000001.1, from coordinate 217,502 downwards.
TCCCCCTTCTGATCTGTTCTTGAGCATCCTGAGGGAAGGCGTATCTCACTGGCGGCAATGGTACCCCTTCTTTGGTCTCCTGCGCGACGTGGGTATCCGCAACAAGGGGAAGAATAGGATGATAAAAGGGAGAAAAAGTAATCTCGATTTGTCCCCTCTCTCTAAGCTTCCGGTACTGAGGCACGACGCTTTGAAAAACCTTTCTCGTCGCCTCCCAAACAGTTTCCTTATCCTCCTCAGTGTAGCATCGCCCCTTCTTCCAAAGTCGTTGCAAGCCTTCCTCCTCTTCAAGGAGAAGAGGGTCAAACCATATGAGCTGATAGAGAATTTGTAAGTCAAGAAAGTCCTGAGTCCTGAAACCTGAGGGCCCTATAGTGCGCTTTTCCCAAAGTTCTTTATACCTCGGCCAGCGTTCGAACACACGGGGAGAAGAGACAAGGAAAAAGAACTCAAAGATTTCCTGTTTCTCCCCATCAGTGAGATGTGTTGCCTCCTTTTTGGCAAGCTGCATGACCCGGTCTTCTCTCCCCTCAAGATAAAGTCGTATTTCTTCGAGAAGAGAAGGAACAAAATTAAAGGTAACCCTTACCGAGGGAAAACGTTCGAGAAGCTTCCCCATGAAAAGGTAATCCTTCATGGCATGGGTCCGAACCCAGGGGAGAACAAATACATTTTTTTCTTCGTCCCAGTACCATGGCTGGTGCATGTGCCAGAGGATGTGTACGAAAAGTGGCGCCATATTTTCCACCTCTCAGATGTACTATTCAAGACAGATTATTTCTGCCCGAAAAATCCTTTCTCTGCAAATCTCTAAACGTCCAAAAGTACGGCAAGGAGCAAAAACTTTGTCCGTCGGGCTTCCCGGATTCATGAGAAGAAAATCCTCGTGCCATTCAAGAAGGGGTTTGTGCGAATGTCCATAGACGACCGCCTGCACACCCTCCGTTTTAAAGGCCGAAAGGGCTACCCTTTTTGCTTCTTCCGGAGAACCCCAGCCATGGATGAGGCCTAATCTTACCCTCCCGACCTCAACAACGGTCTTTTCAGGGAGGCGAGAAGACACCTCCAGTGAATCCATGTTGCCCCGCACTGTATACACCGAAGCAAAGCGAGAGAGCTCTTCTATCACCCACCACTCTGTGGCATCACCGGCATGGAGAATTAAAGAAGCTTCTTTGAGGAAAGGGAGAAGCTCTTCAGGAATTCTCTTGGCCCGAGCGGGAATATGAGTATCAGCAAGAATAACTGCGATCACCTTTCCTTCTTCCCCCCGCTACTTGGAATCCAAAACCTCTCTGCTGCATGGACAGTGTTGACCATGAGCATGGCCACCGTCATGGGTCCCACACCTCCAGGGACCGGAGTAATGTAAGAAGCCTTTTCAGCCACACTTTCAAAATCCACATCTCCCACCAGCTTCTCTCCCACCCGGTTTATTCCTACATCAATGACTACTACCCCTTCCTTCACCATGTCTCCAGTAATCGCTCGAGGAGAGCCACAGGCAACTACAAGAATGTCAGCTCTTTTCGTGTGTTCTGCAAGGTTGGCTGTCTTTGTGTGACATAAAGAAACGGTGGCATTGGCTCCTCTGGCTTTCTGTACGAGCATCATGGCCAGTGGTTTCCCCACGATGTTACTCCGTCCTACAATAACGACATGCTTTCCCTCTATTTCGATCCGGTACCGTAAGAGAAGTTCCTGTATTCCTCGGGGAGTGCAAGGCAGAAAGAGCGGATCGCCAATCATCAACCGACCAAGATTGTAAGGGTGAAAACCATCGACGTCTTTTTGGGGAGCAACACGATAAAGAACTTCCCGTTCCGGTATGTGAGCGGGGAGAGGAAGCTGAACAAGAATTCCGTGAACCCGGGGATCCGCATTGAGGGTCTCAAGGAGAGAAAGAACCTCTTCTTCCCCTGTCTCTGCAGGAAGATGATGTCGAAAAGACCGAATGCCGAGCTTCTCACAGGCTCTTTCTTTGTTGCGTACATACGCTTGGCTTGCCGGATCATCTCCCACAAGCACCACTGCAAGGCCCGGTCGAAGGCCTCTCTTTTGAAGTTCTTCAACTTTTGGTCTCAGTTCCTCATAAATCTGTGCCGCAACAGCCTTCCCGTCGATCAACTGGGCAACCAAGAACCTTCCCCCCTTCCCTGAGCTATCCTCAGGAGAAACCCTTCAAAATTCTCCCATGAAGCGTTGATGATTCGTTCTTCTGGGAAACCGACATCCTCAAGCATGTGCAGGGCCTTACCAAATTCTCCGACCTCTTCGCAAAAGTGGGCATCACTCGATACCACAATCCATCCATCTCGGGATTTTATCTCCCGAGCAATAAGACGACAGTTTTCTTCGCTACCCTTGCGGCTGATCGCAAAGGAACTATTATTGATCTCAATGACCTTCCCCAAGGCAACCGCCGCTTCCACCACCTTCTCGTAGAAAAGGGGATAGCGAGGATTCCCCGGATGGGCAACAATTTGAACATTAGGATTCTCAATAGCCCGAAGAAGAGCGGAGGTGTTCGTTTCCTTTGACCCCCCCTTAAAAACCTGGGGGTGAAAGGACACAATGACAAAGTCAAGGCGGCGGAGAACACGGTCGGGAAGGTCAAGATGTCCCTCTTCATCTACAACGTCTACTTCGGCTCCAAAATAAAGACGTACTCCCTCCACCTCCCTGGGAAAATGTCCCTTAGCCTCAAAATAGAGAAGAGAGGGGCCACCCGGCATACTGGGGGTATGGTCCGCTATGCCGATCGCCAGCAACCCTTTACGCTTTGCTACCCATACGTTCTCAAGAACCGTACTGTACCCGTGTCCACTGGCAATAGTGTGCACATGAAGGTCAGCCACAATCCTCACCTTTGTGTCTCCTCCCACTGTTGCTTTTTCAAGAGGGAAAGAACCTGGTGTTCAAGCTGTACAAGGGGCGGATCGGAAAAAACGTCAATCTCCCACAGCCAGGAACTATAGCAGGCAAGAGACTGGAGGAAAGCCATAAAACTACCCCAGGAGGAAGGCGAAGAATCGAAAAGATTCACGTCCACAAAAATTTCACTCTCTTTCCGGAGAAGGGCTCTGGTTGCTTCAAAGCTTGCTCGTCTCATTCCCTCAAGGGAACACCCCTTGAGGTATTCCCATCCTGAAAAAGAACCGCAAGGAAAATCGTGAGGAAGCTCAAGGCGCGAGTTTTGTCTCTGCCTTGAACCGACAAGGATCACTGCAGCATCTCCTCCTCGACCCTCCATCCATTTTTGGAAGAAAGCCAGCAGGTCCAAGATCTCGAAATTTACACCTCCACCAAAGCTTCGCTCAAGAAGCGGCAAAAAAGAAGAAATGATCTTCCGCAAAAGCGCCGATTCCGAAACAAACCAGACTCTTCTCTTCCCCTCTTCCTCCTCCCTTCTCAGGAAAAGCGCACAACGCAAAGCAGAATCTCGGAGTGTCGTATAACCTTCCTCAAGACCCCGATCTACTGCTTCTACCCTGAAACCCCAGAGGATTAAAGGAAGGTAAAGAAAAGCGCTTCGCTGCCAGAAACTGTAGGAGGGAATGTTGGCAGGTAAAAAAGGGACGAAGCACTCTCGCGCGCACTCTGCAAGAGCTCCATCGGGTTCACCGACGAAAGCCCTTTTCTGATGAGGGAGGGCAAAAAAGAGAGCAAGAATCCAGAACTCTTCTGGACGCCGTGCCATAAAGAGAAAGGCGCTTTCTTCCCGGGAAAGTACCTCACTCAAGTGCTTCACACAGTGAACGTCTCCAGCCGTGCAGAAGAAAAACCGCCTTTCTTCCTTAGGAGAGTGTCCCACGAAGAAGGCTTCAAGAAGAAATACCATTTCTTCGTGAGCCACAAAAACAATATTGCGAGCCGTTCCTAAAACAGCACGGGAAAAACTCAAAAGAGGGCCAATGTCAACCTTTTGTGCTATAAAAGGTGGTAGAGGAAAACGCAAAGAAAACTCTCTAAATTCCTGCTCATCCCCCCTTATTCCCTTCTTCTCTGAGATACGCACTGTTACTTTTTCTTTTTGAGCCTTTTCCACAGTCCGTAACGGACACTGTCAACGAGTGCTTCCCAACTGGCTTCAATAATGTCTGTTGAAACTCCCACCGTGCCCCAAGTGCTTTTCCCATCGGTAGATTGTACAAGGACCCGGATTTTTGCTGCTGTCCCTTCCTTTTCCGAAAGAACTCGTACTTTATAGTCAGAGAGGCGAATTCTCTTCAAAGCAGGATAAAGCGCCTCAAGAGCCTTTCGCAAAGCATTATCAAGAGCATGAACGGGACCATCCCCTTCAGCAGCAGTGTGTACCGTCGTATCATCAACCCGAATTTTGACGGTGGCCTCGGTAACTGTATTGTCCCTGCCTCTTTTCTCCACGATCACCCGGAAGCCCTCGAGATCGAAAAACTGGACCCTTTCCCCCAGTGTTTCTCGAAGGAGGATTTCAAAAGAGGCATCAGCACCCTCAAACTGATATCCATAATTTTCCGCTTCTTTGATCCTTTGAACGAGCGCATTAACCCGGGGATCCCTGGGATCAAGATCAACGCCCATCTCTCTGGCTCGATAGAGGATGTTGCCCTTCCCAGCTTGATCGGAAACCAAAATCCGACGCCTGTTTCCCACTGCTTCAGGAGATATGTGCTCATACGTTGCCGGATGGCGCAAAATAGCGCTGGCATGGATGCCACCCTTGTGAGTGAAGGCACTTCGGCCTACATAAGGCTGATAATCATCGTGCCTAAGGTTAGCGATCTCACTGACAAAATGAGACAACTCGAAAAGCTTCTGGATTTTTTCGTCGGGGATAGATGGCAGTCCCAACTTGAACTTAAGATTGGGAATTACAGTACAAAGATTGGCATTCCCACACCGCTCCCCATATCCGTTGATGGTTCCCTGAATCTGAATAGCCCCCATTCGCACCGCCGTGAGGCTATTTGCTACCGCCACCCCACTGTCGTTGTGAGCATGGATGCCAAGAGGGATGTCTTTCCCCAATTCTTCCCGAACTATCCCCATGATGGCTTCGACCTCGTGAGGTAGAGTTCCACCATTTGTGTCGCATAGAACGAGAACGCTTGCCCCTGCCTCCCAAGCCACTCTCAGCGTTTTAAGGGCATACTCGGAATCGGCTTTGAAGCCGTCGAAAAAGTGTTCGGCATCATAAATGACTTCCCGTCCCTCCTTCTTCAGATAGAAAACCGAGTCTTCAACCATGCGAAGATTCTCATCAAGGGTGGTTTTCAGCGCCTCGGTAACATGAAGTGTCCAGGATTTCCCAAAGATGGTTACAACCGGGGCTTCTGACTCAAGAAGGAGGCGAATGTTCCGATCTTCCTCTACGGAACTATCTGCTCGCCGTGTGCTTCCAAAGGCGCAAATCTTGGCATTTTTCAAAGAAAGTTTTCGAACCTCCCTAAAAAAAGCAACATCCTTAGGGTTTGCTCCTGGCCATCCCCCCTCTATATAGTGAAAACCCATGTCATCAAGTCTTTCGGTTATACGGAGCTTGTCTTGAAGGGAGAAGTTCACTCCTTCCATCTGAGAGCCATCGCGCAGCGTAGTGTCATATATCACTACCTGAGTCACTTCTTTCACAGCTTTTACCTCCTACCTACAAAGGCCTTTAACTCTTGGAGGGTGTTGACAACCACATCCGGCTGTATTAGGGAAGAGTGGGCTTCCTCACGCTTTGCAACACCCGTAAGAACGAGAATGGTGAACACACCACAATTCTTACCCAAGAGGACGTCGGTGTCAATACGATCCCCTACAATCGCCGTCTCTTCTCGTTGAAAACCCATGGCTTCAAGGAGAAAAAGAAGGATGTCGGGTGAAGGCTTTCCGATGACATGGGCATGCTTTCCCGAAGCCCGTTCCAAAGCAGCAAGAATCGCTCCGGCCCCGGGAATAACACCCGATTCCGTAGGATAGGTAGGATCGGGGTTCGTCCCTATAAGTTCTGCTCCTTGGAGAAGGAAATCGAGAGCTATCCTGAGTTTTTGAAAAGTACAACGCCGATCGAGTCCCACCACAACAAAGTCTACTCCCCGAGGGGTAGGGCGAAAGATAAGCCTTAAACCCGCACGGTAGAGCTCTTCTTTGAGCCCTTCCTCTCCTATGGCATATACCCTGCTTTGAGGAACTTTTCCAGCCAGGTAATTAGCAGTGACATAGGCAGAGGTAAAAACTTCGCTGAACTCTGCCTCCACTCCCATATTTCTTAACTTTGCAACATACCCTTCGCGAGGAAGAAAGGTATTGTTTGAAAGAAAGGCAATCCTCAATCCTTGAGAACGCAGGAATTGCAAAAACTCTATATTCTCTCTTATGGGGGTATCAAGCAAATAAACGACCCCATCGAGGTCAATAACAAAATTTTTGATGCAGCGAAGAGATTCTTTTCCCAAACATACCGCCCCCCACTGACGCAGGACTTTTATGAAAGATAGAACACAGGGGGCGAAAAATCAAGAAGGATTAAGAAGGAATCTTCTTCCGAAGTTAAGATACCGGTACTATTACCCTCTCAGTCCATACAACCATTCGGGAGACAGCCAACGTAGCCAGGACGACGAAAATCATCCACGCTTTGAGGCTCTATCCCTTCGGGCAACCTCCAAAAGCCATTTCCCAACCTGGGCATCAGTGACAAGATCCGTCAGCCACCCACCCCTGAGCGCACCGAGAATAGCCTCTTTCTTTTCCATGCCTCCTGCTATCCCAACGACTTGGGAACCTCGGTCTCGAACACGTCGCACATCTACGGCTATCCTCTTCCCATCAAGGTCGCTCTGAACGACTTTCCCCTCTATGTTGAAGAACGTTCCACAGATGGCTCCTACTGCACCTCTTTTCACAAGCTCTTCAATTTCTTCCGCTTCAAAGTTGCCAGTTTCAATAAGAAGGCTTGTCTCCCGCCTCATTCCCCCAATGCCTACAAGCGCCACGTCCACTTCTTGCGCTATCCTGAGTACCTCCTGAACTTCTTTTTCACTCAGGAATGCGTCCCTTGTTTCAGGACTCTTGGCAAAGGCGGGAGCAAAAAGATATACCGGTTCTCCCCCCAAACGATTGGCAAATTCTTTCACCAGCTCTATGGCTACCGTCTTCCAGCGCCTTCCTCCGTATCCTCCCATCATTTGTACTACCCGTACTCCATGAAGGTTAAGCCGGGGAAGATATTCGAGGACCTCGTGAAGTGTCCTCCCATAAGCAACCCCCACACTGGTATAAGAGAAAAGATGGTCCCTCAGGAAAGAAGCAGCTGATTGAGCTACTGCTTTTATAACTCCCTCTGGTGTCCCGCCGTAAGTGCGAACCACCAGGGCATTGTGAAGGTTAAAACATTCAGTAAGGGATCGGGAAAGCTCAGTATCGATTTCGCTGCTTCGCCGAACCCGAATCTCTACAATTCCCAATTCCCTCGCTCGTTTGAGCATTCGGTATACCTTCTGGGGAGAAACACCCAAAATCTCGGCAATCCTCCGCTGGTTGAGGTCCTCAAGATAATACAGCTCGGCAACCTTCGCCAGGCGCTCAAAATCTTCCTCTTTTACTACTCTCGGTGACAAAGAGAATCGCTCCTTTTATCCCTGCACGACACCTTCTGGGGCACGAGAGAAGAGTTCATGAACCTCCCTTTCCATATTCTTCCGTTCCTTTTCCCCCAAGGCCTCAAGGGGCTTGCGAGGAAGTCCCCCCTCAAAACCAAACAGGTCCATGGCAGCTTTGACTCCACTCACCCCATGTTTCCCAGAAATGAGACCGTTGAGTTTGGCCACAAAGCGATGAAGAAGAAGGCCCCGCTCAAGGTCTCTCTCAAGTCCCAGCTCTACAAGCTCACAACAGAGATTGGGGAAGACATTAGCCAGGGAGAGAACTCCTCCTACTGCCCCCACGAGGAGAGCAGGAAAGACAAAATCGGCCGAACCAGCCAAAATCCAGAATTTCTTTCCTAAAGAGGCAGCAATGTAAGAATCATAGTTACCTCTCGAGGTATCTTTGAGTCCGAAAATATTGGGGTGCTCGCTCACCCTGCCCACGAGAGAAGGAGAGAGGCAGAGGTTGTTCGCTACCCCTGGGTTGTTATAGAGAAGAACGGGTTTATTCACCGCTTCAGCCACGTCGGCAAAGTACCGATAAAGGACATCGTCAGTCATCCTCTTGGCAAAAAAGGAAGGGGGCATAAGACTCACAAAATCCACACCTAAAGAAGCGAGGTCCCGGGCTAACTGAATGGACTCGAAGGTAGATTCGCAGCTTGCTCCCCCAATGACCACTTTATCCCCTTTGACCCCAAGAACCGTTTCAATCACCCTGAGCTTTTCCTGATAGGTAAGGCTTCGAAATTCTCCATTAGTTCCCAGAGCAAAATATCCCCGAAGCCTCGTCTGGGAAAGTTTCTCAATGTTCCGTCTCAAGGCATCAAAGTCGATGGTCCCATCCTCCTTGAAGGGCGTCACAATGGGGGCAAAGACCCCAGTAAGACGTTCTCTTGTAGCTTCTTTTTCCATATCATTCACCCCGCCTCTCATTGAAAAACTCGATGACCTTCTCTACCGCCTGAAGGGCCACTTGTTCCACACTCTCTTTAGTCAAACCAGCTACATGAGGAGTCACAATAACATTTTCCAAAGAAAAGAGGGGGTCATCTTTGGAGGGAGGCTCATGACAGAACACATCCAGAGCGGCCCCAGCTATCCACCCTTCTTGCAAAGCCCTAAAAAGAGCCTTCTCATCTACTACTGCTCCTCGAGAGACGTTAATGAGAAAGGCTTCTCTCCTCATAAGACGAAGCTCTTTCTCACTGATGAGGTGACGGGTACCTTCAGTGAGAGGCACATGAAGACTTACAAAGTCACTTTGGGGAAGGAGCTCAAAAAGGCTGGCCTTTTTCTCGGCTTGAGGAAGCGTTCCCCCTTCGACGAAAGGGTCGTAAAAGAGAACCCTCATCCCGAGACCCAGAGCCAAACGCGCCACCTCCCGGCCAATGGTTCCAAATCCCACAAGACCAAGAACTTTCCCCCTTACCTCTTTTGCCTTATAAGAATAACGAGCACTCCAGTCCCCTTCTCGTGTTCTTCGATCGTAGAAAAAGAGGTTTTTGGCCAGAGCGAGAAGGAGGGCTATGGTATGCTCGGCAACGGAAGGGGCGTTCCCCCCAGGAACGTTGAAGACCTGGACTCCTCTTTTTCGAGCATACTCTACATCGATATTATCTAACCCCACTCCGGCCCGACAGATGACCTGAAGCTTTGGAGCACGGTCAAGAATTTCTCGGTTCACCCTGAAGCTACTCCGAACAATAAGGGCATGAGCTTGGGAGAGGAACTCTTCTACCCTCTCCTTTTCCTGAGGGGTGAGGACAATAACAGAAAATTCCTTTCTGTTTCTCAGAAGGTCCAGAGCCTTCTCAGCTATGGGCTGGGGGAGAAGGACATTCCATTTGGACATAGGAACACCTCACTTTTGGAAGCCGCTGATTTTTTTGAAGGTCTCCTGAAGCACACCATAGAGACTCTGGTACACCTTAAAGAATTCTGCATACAGCATGGCTTTCTCTTTCTCAGGAACAATTCTGTCCTGAATCTGGAGTTTACTCGTTGCCTCCTCTACAGAAGACCAAAGACCCACCCCCACCCCGGCGAGAAGCGCAGCCCCATAGCTTCCCCCCTCCTCACCATAGGTGACGGTCAAAACCTCAGAATTGAAAATGTCTGCATGGATCCTTTGAAAAAGCTTGCTTTTTGCTCCTCCCCCGGTAAGCCGAACCTGGGAAGCCGTGATGCCTAAGGCTTCCATAGAGGCATACACATCCCTCAGGCTAAAAACGATCCCCTCAAAGACACTCCGTACCACATCGTTGCGAGAATGGTGTAAACCAAAACCGATGAGAGCCCCTCGGGCATAAGGGTCACTATAGGGACATCGCTCACCAATGAGATAGGGAAGAAAGAGGATACCTCGTCCCAGGGGGGGAGCGAGCTCAGCCTCCCTGCTCAAGATATCGTAGACAGACTGGTTCATCCATCGGGCCAGCTCCCGCTCAAGTCCCCCAAAGGTATTTCTGAACCAGCTCAGCGACCCTCCGGCTGCAAGAGTCGTTCCGTAAACAATCCATTTACCAGGCATAGCATTGCAGAAAAATTGCAACGTACTCCCCGGATTCTCACAGAAATCATCAAGAGAAACGGCAACTATCCCCGCCGTTCCAAGGGTAATGCTTATGACATCCGGACTTATGGCACCAACTCCCACTGTCTGGACGACTGCATCTCCCCCTCCCCCAACAACCGGGATTCCCGATTTTATACCCACCTCTTCAGCTACTCCTTTTTGAACTACTCCAGTCACTTCTGGAGATTCACAAACTCCTGGGAAAAGTTCAAAAGAAATTCCTAAATGCCCGATGAGCTCTCTTGCCCATTTCCTCTCTCGGACCGAAAAGAGGCCTGTCCCCGAAGCATCGGTAACATCAGTGACGTAATTCCCTGTAAGTTTCAGCCTGATGTAATCCTTGGGACAAAGGAACTTCTTTGCCTTTCGAAAAATCTCTGGCTCTTCTTCCCGAACCCAGAGAATCTTGCCTCCAGTGTACCCGGGAAGCATGGGGTTGTTCGTGATGCGCAAGAACTCTGCTTCTCCTCCTACCATTTCATGAATCTTTTCACAGTACGGGGCACTTCTCTGATCATTCCACATGATACAGGGACGCAGCACATTTCCCTCTCCATCAAGAAGCACAAGACCGTGCATCTGCCCGGTCAAACCTATTCCCTCGATGGAGTAACCCTTAGTGGCAAGATCTGAGGATACCTCGGAAAGCGTAGTTTTGGCTGCTTCCCACCAATCAAGGGGATCCTGTTCTGACCAACCGGGAAGAGGAGTATACACAGGATACTCCCGAGTGAACCTTGAAAGCACCTTTCCCCCTTCGTCTACTGCCAGGGTCTTACAACTTGAGGTTCCAATGTCTATGCCTACAACACAAGGCTTTCTTGAAGAACCCAATGCCTTGACCTCCTTCCTATTCCGAAAATTCCACTTTAATATGTTTTACCTCAAGGTAAGACTGAATACCCTCAGGACCAAGATCTGTACCAAAACCGCTCTCTTTCCACCCAGTGTAAGGAGCATAGATTGTGGCTACATCGACGTTATTAAGTCCGATATTGCCACACTCAAGGCCAAGGCATATCTTTCGAGCCTTGTCAAGACTCGAGGTGTAAACGTAGGCTGCAAGACCGTAACGGGTAGAATTCGACCAGGAAATGGCCTGCTCAAGATCTTCAAAAGGCATGATACCTACTGCCGGTCCAAAGGTCTCTTCTCTCATAAGGAGCATATCGTGGTTCACATCCACTACCACCGTCGGTTCAAAGAAGTACCCCTTTTTGTATTCCTCACCTTCCGGCTTCTTCCCACCCCAAAGGACCTTTCCTCCTTTTTGGAGGGCATCCTGAATGTGCTCTTTGACCTTTTCAAGGGCCTCAAGACTCACCATCGGCCCAAGATCGACATCTGGGTTTTTCAAACCATCACCAATTCGCAACTTCTTTGTCTCAGCCACAAACCTCTCCACAAATTCCCCATAGATAGACTTTTCCACGTAGATGCGATTGATGGAATTGCACACCTGGCCCATGTTCCTAAAGGACCGGCGTACCCCACCTTTGACCGCCCTGTCAAGATCGGCATCAGCACAGACAATCAGGGGAGATTGTCCTCCAAGCTCAAGAGTTACCCTCTTCACCGAAGAGGCACAGTACTCCATGACTTTCTTCCCTGCTTCAGTGGAACCAGTAAAGCTCACCTTCCGGACAAGAGGGTGGAGAATGAGGCTTCTCCCTACCACCGATCCTGCACCCGTTACTCCGTTAACCACCCCTTCTGGAAAACCAGCATCAAGGAAACATTCCAGAAACTTCAAAGGAGAAAGGGGGGTTTCCGAAGGGGGTTTGGCAACCACCGTACATCCTGCAGCTAAAGCCGCTGCCACTTTCCAGGACAAGAGCTGAACTGGGTAATTCCAGGGTGTTATAGCTGCCACAACACCAAGGGGTTGGCGAATGACAACGCTCTGAAGGTGAGCCCTGTCAAGAGGAATGATATCCCCAAAAACCCTCTTTCCTGCTTCAGCAAAGTAGCGCAAAACCTCAGCCGACCCTTTGACCTCGCTCACTGCCTCTTTGAGTGGTTTTCCCTCCTCAGCAGTAAGAATTCGACCGATTTCCTCTGCTCTTTCCTCAACCAAAGAAGCAGCCCTGTAAAGGAAACGAGCTCGTTCAAAGGGACTGAGCTCCGACCATCTCTCAAAAGCTCTCCAGGCCGCCTGAACTGCTTCATCTACCTGTTTTTCCGAAGCAGCAGGAACTCTTCCAAAGACCTCCTCCGTTGCAGGATTAATGACATCGATGTATTTTCCGTCATCACTCTGATGAACAATCTCTCCACCGATGATCATTCCTTGAATCTGCATTACGCCATCTCCTCCTCACCTTTCGCCCCTAACCTATTCGACTTTTCCTGTAACCCAGAGAATAGTAAGAGGTAAAATCCCTGTATTGTAGGTTACGTGATACTTTCCAGGCTCCACATAAAATGCGTCTCCTTCCCTTATGGAAAAACGTTCCTCTCCAATGACCATCTCCCCCCGCCCACTGAGAACAAAATACACTTCTTCTTCGTCGGGATGAGCGTGGCCCGTGGTTTTACCGTCAGGATAGACAATGGTATACCCCAATTTAAGCACCTTGGAAGGGGAGGTGGCTGGGTCGATAAGCCAATAAGTGTCTCTCAAGGTTTCCCCCTTTTTCTCCTTGGCAAAGTATCGGAATGATCGTTCACAGGTATCGGGTATGACCTCGTTGACGTTGACAAGGAAAGCCATGGTACCTTTCACCTCCAAAAGTATGCGGTTTCTCCCTAAAGGATGAGAGTATCTCCTTCAAAAACCCGGATAAAGCTCGGTGCAAAATAGAACCATACCATCTCTCCCTCATGGTGCTTTTCCTGGGCAGGAACAACAGCTTTTGCCTCTGTTCCTACCTCGTCCTCAAGTCTCACTGTCAAAACCGTTTTGTCTCCCTGAAACTCTATAATCTTTACCGTTCCAACGATGGTATTGTCACTTTTCTCCTCTCGGAAAACCCCAACATGTTGCGGACGAATCCCGAGAGTCACCTCCATACCTACGTATCTGGAATTAAGCTTTCCCTCTAAGGCAAAGATTCTCTTCCCTTCAGGGGTGGGGATAAAGACTGAGCTCTCGTCTTCAACGGTTCCCGGAACGAAGTTCATGGTAGGCTCACCGATGAAATAGGCTACGAATTTATTGGCCGGGCGGTTCCACACCTCTTCCACCGTACCAATCTGCTGGAGCCTGCCCTCATTGATAATGAGGAGGCGGTCACAAAGAGATATTGCTTCTGCCTGATCATGTGTAACATAAATCGTGGTTAAGCCAAGCTCGTCATGAAGATGACGGATGCGGGCACGAATTTCATGTCGCACCCGCTGGTCCATATGGGAGAGGGGCTCATCAAGGAGCGTCACGTTAGGCTTGCGCACCAGGGCTCTGGCCAAGGACACCCGCTGTTGTATCCCTCCAGCCAGGGAACCAGGATGCTTCTTCAAATAAGGGGTAAGCTCCAAAAGCTCAGCAATGAACTCGACCCTTTTGGCCACCTCACCCCCCCTCATGCCCCTTGCTCGCAGAGGAAAAGCGATATTCTCGTATACACTGAGCCGGTAGTACAAGGCATACGATTCAAAGGCCAAAGCTACGTTTCGCTCTGCCGGCCCCAGGTGGTTCACAACCTTATCATCAAAGAGAATTTCACCCTTTGTGATCTCCTCAAGACCAGCAAGCATTCGAAGGGTTGAACTCTTTCCACCACCTGAAGGACCAAGGATAGCCAAGAACTCCTTATCTTGACAAGTAAACGTGAGGTCCTGCACTGCCACGACATTCCCTCGAGGATAAATTTTCCACACGTTCCGAACGTCAACTCTACTCATTTTTCGGAACTCCCTTCTCTGGCAACCTCCACCGTCTTTCGATAGAAGAAAATTCGGTCTGGGTCAAAATCCAACCAGACTTTCTCTGCTTTCCCGTACCTACAGAATCCTACTGTACGTACGTAAAGGAAAGTACTATCCCTGAGTCTAAAGGTCACCACACTACTCTCACTCTCATGAATAACAGCATAGATAGGGAGAGCAAAAGAATTCCCCGAGAGACGCTCTACCCCAAGACGAATGTGCTCCGGGCGAATACCCAAGCGAATCACATGCTTTCCATCGCTTTCTTGGGCTATTTCCTTAGCTCTCTCGGCAATTTCTCCTTTAAAGCGAAGGGTAAAATCTTCCCCCTTCTGGAAAAGAACCTCCTCGTTTTGAAAGGTCACTTCTCCATCGATGAGATTCATAGGGGGATCCCCAACCAACCTTCCCACAAAGTCAGTCTTCGGAGAGTAATAAATTTCCTCTGGAGTTCCTTCCTGTTCTACAAGACCCCTACGCAAAACAACCATGCGATCAGAAAGGGCCAGGGCCTCTCTAAAGTCGTGAGTCACGTAGATAATAGTACTTCCATACTTCTGAGCAAACTCTTTAAGAAGTGTCTGTGTGGAGAATTTGAGCTTAGCATCCAAGTGAGCAATGGGCTCATCAAGAAGGTATACTTCAGCTCCACGCACAAGAGCACGGGCAAGAGAAACTCTCTGCTTCTGACCACCACTTAAGTTCTGCGGAAGACGATCGAGGAGCTTCTCGATTCCAAGGAAAGAAGCGATCTCCTCTACTCTCCTCTTCTCTTCAACTGGGGTAAGCCTCAATCTCCAGCGGGGAGCCCGCAGAGGAAAGGCAATGTTGTCGTACACCGTCATGTGAGGATAGAGATTGTAAGCCTCAAAAGCCATAGAGACATTACGTTCTTGAGGTGGAAGGTCATTGACCACTCTGCCATTAAAATAGATTTTTCCCGAGGTCACGCTCTCTATGCCTGCAATCATCTTCAAAATGGTGGTTTTTCCCGCCCCAGTAGGACCAAGAATGGAAAAGAACTCTCCCTCTCGGCAGGTAAAACTCACTCCCCTTACCGCCATCTTCCTCCCGTACACTTTCACAACGTTTTCAAGTTGTACTTCCGCCATAGTACTACTCCTCTCCCTCTTCCCCCTCTTCTTCCTTGGGGCGAGGACCGTACCGAAGAAGAAGCAAAGCAAAGACTGTGGCCACAATGGTTCCTACCCAAAGAGGTATGAATCGCTCCACAAACTTAATCCACAGAAAGTTTACAAAAATCCAAGATAGAATGGACCAGAAAATCCAATCTCCGGTTGTCATGCGAGGAAGCACTGTTCTCACCCAGCCTCTGTTAAGCATTTCTCCATTCAACCTTTTACCGCACCAAAGGTAAGGCCGCGGATGATGTATCGTTGCATGAACCATGCCACAACAAGGGTGGGAAGAATGACAATTGCCGCACCTGCTGCCATCGGACCATACTGAACCTCAATAGACCCCCAAAAGGAGGAAATGAGAACCGTCACTGGACGTGCCGTCACACGGGTAAAGAGAAAGCTGAAAAGGAATTCATTCCACGACCAGACAAGACAAAAAACTGCGGTTACAGCAAGCCCTGGCCGTACTAAGGGAAGAACAATTTTTCTAAAGATGTCAGCCCTGCTGTACCCGTCAACCATCGCTGCCTGTTCGAGTTCCTCAGGAATCTCTTTGAAGAAACCATAAAGGAGAAAGGTTGCGAAGGAGGTATTAAAGTAGATGTGAAGAAGAGCTAAGCCGAAACGGGTATCAAGAAGTTCAAGGTTCCGATACATTACAAAGAATGGAATAGCAGCTACGACTCCAGGAAACATACGGGTCGAGATAGTTGTAAAAAGAAGGTGTCCCCTCCCCGTATTCCATCGGGCAAAGCTATAGGCAGCAAGAGAAGATATGACCATAACAACAGCTGTGCTCGACAAACTAATGATGACCGTATTCAGAAAATTTTCCCAGAAAGGAAACTCTCGGAAAAGGCGACGGAAGTTCTCCGCAGTGGGTTGAAAGAAAACGAGCTTCCTTGCCTCGGTAGTGAAGATATCATTAGGAGATTTGAAAGCTGTGAGATATATCCAAGCGAGAGGCGCCATAATAACGAAAAGTACAAAGAGTGTGATAACCCAAAAAAGCACTTTACCCAAAGTACTCATATCCTCACCCTCTCTTAACGTGTTCCACTGAGAGCTTTCATGAGAATCCTAAACATTATGGCACAGACTGCAATCGTAAGTACAAGGGAGAAAATGGCCATGGTCGAGCCATACCCGATATCAAAATAGACAAAAGCGGTACGGTATACAATCCAGTCAAGGAGCTCTGTTTGTACCCCACCACGAGTGGTTCCATAGAGGGGATCAAAAAGACGAATAAGCCACATGGTTCGCAAGACTACAATGATCATGATAAGGGGGCTGAGCATCGGAAGGGTTAGCCTTCGAAAGGTATACCAAGGCGAAGCCCCATCTACCCGCGCCGCCTCAAAAACATCTCTGGGAAGACTACGCAGTCCAGCGACAAGAACAAATGTTGAGAAAGGGAACCACTGCCAGATGGTTATGAAACATATGGTATATAGTGCCCGCTCCGGGGACCACCAATACACCTTATTAAGCCCGAGAGTCTGTAAAACCAAATTCACCGCTCCGAAGTCATATTCAAGCATAAAATTCCAAAGGAGCGAGAGAATAAGGGGAGCAACGAGCAGGGGAAGAAGTGCAAGACCACGAACCACATTCTCTCCTGGAAATTCCCTGCTCCAAAGCATTGCAAGACCAAGCCCAATGAGGAGCTCGCAAGCAACACAAATTACAAGGGCCTTGAGGGTTCGGTAGAGTGCCTCAAGGAAGGATTTATCGTTCAAGAGCTGTCGGTAGTTTTGCACTCCAACATACATTGCCTCTCCCCTCATGCCCCACTGGTGGAAGGAGTAATAAGCGCAGTAGAGCAGGGGGTAAAGCATGAAGATGGCTAAAACGACAAGAAGAGGGATAAGAAGCGTCCACTTAAAGTATTTTTCACTGGTCAGGATCTCCCAAACAGTAGGTTTGAGCGTTGCCGTTTTCATCTTTCTCCCTCCACTCTTTCCCTGGGGGTGACCGGTCACCCCCAGGGATTATTCGACTTACTCTTCCCGGATAGGAACGGTATCGAATTTCGAGGTCAGTTCGATGGTCTTGGCCACAAGCTCTGCAAGGCACTCATCGATTGTGACCTCTCCAGCCATGGGTTTGTGGAGAACGTTCATCTGCATTTCATAGACCTTTCCACCAGCCCTGGTGTTGAAGTACCAATAGTTGTCCACGTAGGGTGCTTGCTTCTGCCAGATGTCCACAAGGTAGCTACAGAGAATGCCTAATGGGTACTCGGTCTCAGGAGAGTGGAACTCTGGGTCAAGGAGAAGGTCCATACGAGCCGAGAACTGACCACCTTCTTTCATCAAAATCTTCTGGCAGTCATAGGAGGCGATATAACGCACCAGCCAATAAGCTGCCTCAGGGTTCTTACTGGCTCTGGCCACACCAACCGACCATGCACCAGTGTAGGGCTGACCACCAATCGTCGGGTAAATGCCCAAGCGCCCATCGGGGACCTTCTCTTTGAGGAGATCGGCTGTCCAAGTGAAGAGGCTGGCAAACTGGTGAGGCTGGATTATAGCGTAACCTTCTCCTTGCTGGGCGCAAGCAAAGTCAAAATTAGCCGTAAGGCATCCAGCAGGAGCAAACTTCAGAAGATCCTTATACTGGGTAAGGGCCTGTTTCAAGACATCCTTGTCTTTCGTGGTAATCACAAACTCTTTAATAGTCCCATCTGGATTTTTCACCACGGTAGCGTAGTCCCCACCCATACCCCAAATCCAAGAGGTCATTTCATCGTTAATCTGATACGCTCCTGCCATCATAGCTACGCCATAGAGTTCGTGATCCAGGGTCTGGCCCTTCAGGAGATCCCCCTTCTTACGAGTAAAGAACTCTGCCTGGTCATAAAGTTCCTTGTAAGTTGTAGGGGGCTTCAAATCATAACCGTACTTCGCTTTGAACGCTGCCTGTTCTGTAGGGTCATCGTAAACGTCTTGACGAAGGAACATACCCATGTGGTAAGTATAGAAGGGAAGGACCATCTGTTTCCCATAGGCCTGGCCGCACCGCAGAAGCACTGGAGAAATATTCTGTATATCTCCCCGGAAACCCTCTACACCTTTGGGGTCGTATCTTGCAGCAAGTTCTTCAAGGTCCCACAAATAATCCGACCACTCGCAGGTCCAGGAAGTTTCCACATAAACCACGTCATAGTAACCCGTTCCAGCCATGAGTTCCACATTTTCCTTGGAGTAGACAACCGGGGAAGCTACGCGTTCAACGTTGACTTTCACGCCAGTGGCTGTTTCAAATTGTTTGATATACTCTATAACCTTGTCCCACGCTGCACCAGTTTCGACAATCATGTTGATAGGCTTTTTGTTTTTAATCTCCGGGATATCCTTTAGTCCAAATTTTTCCTGTGCCAAAAGTGCAAAGGCTAAACCCAAAACAAGAACTCCTACAAGAGCCACTACCATCCATACACGGCACTTCATAACCTGTCCTCCTTTCCTCACAATCCTCGCACTCTTAAGATTTCTTATGGCTTGAAGGGGCAAAAACCGATAAAAAAATCCCTTTTTCTTCCTTTCAACACCCCCCTTCTTTACCTTAAGGATTTCGACAACTCTCTAAGTAACAACCCCAGGTTCCCGGCTCAACGAGCCCACTCTAAAGAATCGCCCCAGGACCCTTAGAGAGTCTTAAACCAAGCATCCCTGAAAAGATGGATAAGAAACTCAACCCCCTTGAGGAAACCCTGACGTGATCTACTCCGGTACGAAGGACAATAGCAATAATCTTCTTTGTATTTTCTCAGTCCATTCTTCCGTCCTTTCCGTCCCATCTACCCACACCCTAAGAGAGAAGACCCTCGATCTTCTCCATGGCCAGAGAGAACTCCCTGAGGTTATACTTCTGAGCCTCAGAAGCCTCAATCTCGTCCATCGAGAAACCATCAGCTTCAAGGCTTTTTCGAGCGAAATCAACCTTTGTGAGTTTCTTCCAGATAGAAGACGGTACTTCAAAAGGAGCGTTGGCTCGATCCTTTCGAAGAAGGATCATGCCCCACTCTATAGCCTCAGGGTTCATGGTGATAACCACAGGGAGTTTAGAAATCTCTTCGAGGTGGAGATATCCGTCACCCGGGCCTTTCCTGGTAGAGCATACCAAAACTTTTGCCGGAGCCTGCAGAGCCTTCACTTCTTCTGTAGCCCTGTAAGCCATGAGGATACCGAAAAAGCGAAGGTCCTCTTCTTCAAGAGTCACCCCCTTTGTCTTTGCCTCTTCAAAAAGCTCTGGGGAGGCCTCCCATCGCCCGATCATCATGGTGATGACCGAACGCCAACCACTGTAGTCCACACCCCTCGCTCTCCCTTTTTCAAATCCTCGCTTCATGGCCTTCGCGACCTGAACCACCTGGGGAACACAGAAACAGGAAGTAGCATTTACCGGAACACCAAGGCTTACAAGTTCCTCCATAACTGAAAGACCGGCTCTGGTGGCGGGAATCTTAACCATAAGGTTAGGGTTTATGCGAACAAGCTTCAGAGCCTGGAATTTCATTTTCTCTTCATCCTTGTTACAACGAGGGTCAACCTGCATACAGACAAATCCAAACTTCCTTCCCCTCCGGTAGAAGTTGGAAAGGAATTTGTCTGTCCCTAATTTCCCTACCATCCAGTAGAGATCAAACCAGGAGTATCGACCGTTCAAGGAGAAACACTGTCCAAGCTCTTTCACTCGTTCGATGACCAAAGGACGTGCCTCAAGGAGTCTCAAAACAAGGGGAGGATTTGTGGTCACTCCATCAAAAAAGAAAAAACCACCTTCATTGTGAGACATCCAACGGTGGAGGACGGACAAAGCACTCTCATCGATGCCCTTCCCCTTGAGGTTAGAGAGGAAAACCTGGTAGAAACCGGGATGAGCATCCCACCAAATTTCAAGGTTGGGGTTCCTCTCCTTCAGGCTTTCGAGAAGCTCCGGGTTAACTTTGAGAATACCTGAGTTCATCATGTGACCTCCTGTGTGTTAAAAATAACATGACATTTATTCCAAAAAGAATTGTACAAGAATCCCCCTCCTCCTGTCAATCACCCGCATAAAAAAGTTCCGCACCTTTGATACACTTGGAGTAGCCTTTTTGTACTCTCAGGGAATTCTCACCCAAAGATAGAAGGTATTTTAGGCAATGCCATATCTCTTTTCCATGCCTCTACAAAATCGGAGGAAGACCATCCAGCAAGAAATCTTTAGGAACACATCGAGAAGAGAAGACAACAACTGTGGTAACATATCTTGAGGCCGAAAGGAGGAGAGACGATGGAAAACATCCTTGACAATCTAAAGAGTCTTACCAAAAAGGGTGAAAGCAAAATGATCCTCTGTGTGGTGGACGGGCTGGGTGGCACTCCCCATCCAGAATTTGGAGGAAAAACAGAACTCGAAGCTGCTTCCACTCCCAACCTTGACAGCCTTGCTCAAAAAGGTGTTGTTGGGCTCATGATGCCGGTGAGTTATGGAATCACCCCAGGGAGCGGACCAGGACACATTGCTCTTTTCGGATACGACCCGGAAGAGCTTGTCATCGGACGGGGAGTCCTTGAGGCACTGGGCGTGGGCATGGAGCTCAAGGAAGGAGATGTAGCTGCCCGAGCCAACTTTGCCACCAAAAACGCTGAAGGGATCATAGTTGACCGGAGAGCTGGGAGAATCTCCACGGAAGAATGTCAGAGACTTGTTTGGGAAATCCAAGAAAAAGTCCAGAAAATCGAGGACACAGAGATTCTCCTCAAGGCTGGCAAGGAACATCGTTTTGTTCTGGTTCTTCGAGGACAAGGCCTTGGAGATCACCTCAAAGATACCGACCCTCAGAAGGAGGGCTCACGACCTTACGAGCCCAAGGGGCTTGATGAATCCTCAGAGAAAACAGCTCGTATCATCCGAGCTTTTCTCAACGAAGCCGAGAACGTCATCCAAAAAGAAGCCAAGGCGAATGCTATTCTCCTGCGGGGGTTCTCAAAATCCCCCAACATCGAAAAATTTCCTGAGCGCTACGGGGTCCGGGCATTGGCCATCGCGGTCTACCCCATGTATAAGGGAATTGCCCGTCTTTTCGGGTTTGACACCCCAGAGGTGGAAGGAGATTTCAGGAACGAAATCAATCTCCTCAAGAGTAAATGGAGTGATTACGATTTCTTCTTTCTCCATTACAAGGATACTGACAAAGCCGGAGAAGATGGGGACTTTTCCCGAAAGGTACAGTACATTGAGTACTTCGACTCCTTACTCCCCGAGATCCTCTCTCTTTCTCCTGATGTTCTCGTTATAACCGGAGATCACTCTACACCATCACTCCTTCGGGGACATTCCTGGCACCCATCTCCCGTGCTTCTTTACTCTCCCTACGGAGGCATAAGCACAGCAAAGCGCTTCACCGAAAGGGACTGCGTTTCGGGGTACCTGGGGCAATTCCCGGCTAAGGCTCTGATGAGTCTCATTCTTTCTTCGGCCTTGCGTCTTGGTAAGTTTGGGGCCTGAAAAAGCAAGGGGGTCGGTATATACCGACCCCCGTCCTATAAACGTCAAACACTCTGTCTTTCGGGGGAACGAATCCGGTCTCCATAATCAGTCGCTACCGTTCTCCCCAGGCCTTCCACCATGCGCTTCATGCAAGACAAACACATACCCCAGGTTTCCTCTGTGCAAATTTTTCCCGGGTAGATAGCGTACCGGCTCCTATAGGGATGCGGAGTAAAGTTTGGCATGAGGACGTTGGCCCCACAGCGAAGCCCCTGTTCTCTCCCTCCAGGTACGAGAGTCCCTAAGGCAGTAGTAGCGGGAAGATTAGCGGTTCTGGTAAGAATTCGGGTAAGAGCCAGCACTTTGAGGGTCAAAAGACCTTTTTCTTCTGGATCCATCACAAAATTCCCCAGGGGAGTATCGGGATGAGGGATGAAGGGCCCGATGCCAATCATGTCAAAATCCCATTCCTGGAATTTCTTAATGTCCAGAGCTAAGGCCTCAAAAGTCTGATAGGGAAGCCCGACCATGTTACCACTCCCTACTTGATATCCCAGTTCTTTCAAAACCTTCTGGCACGAAAGGCGCACGTCGAAGTCATCGTCAGGGTGCAGACGCACAAAGAGCTCACGATCGAACGTCTCCTGCTTCAGAAGGTAACGATCCGCCCCAGCATCCCGAAAGAGAGCATACTCCCAAGGCTCTCGCTCCCCAATGCTCAAAGTCACGGCCACACCCAGTTTCTTGACGCGGTACACAATATCAGCCATAATCCGGGCTTCATACCAGGGGTCCTCACCGGATTGGAGGACAATTGTCCTGACCCCCAAGAGGGCGACTCTCTCACAAAGGGCAAGTATCTCCGTAGGGGACATACGATACCTTGCAAGATTGCGGTTTTCCTTCCGTAAACCACAGTAGAGACAATTCTTTCGACAGAAGTTAGAGAACTCTATGAGCCCCCGAAGGTGTACAGCATCCTCCACATACTTGCGGCGCTTATGGTCAGCAATGACAAAAAGGCGGCCTATAATCTCCTGGTTAGAACATGAAAGAAGACACACAAGCTCCTCTTCCGTGCAATCTTCCTCTCTCTCAAGCTTTAGGAGAATCTCCTCAAAGACCTCTCTCTTCATAAGGTCTCCTTATTTTTCTTTCTTCGATAATCCTCAATGGCAGCTTTGATGGCCTCTTCAGCCAGAACAGAGCAGTGCATCTTGTGGGGTGGAAGGCCACCCAGGGCCTCAGCAACGACCTTGTTTGTTACTCTCAGTGCCTCCTCAATGCTCTTCCCTTTAATTAGCTCCGTGCTCATAGAGGAAGTTGCTATGGCTGCACCACAGCCAAAGGTCTCAAATTTGGCATCCTCAATTCGCTCATCTCGAATTCGAAGATACATCACCATGACATCTCCACACACGGGGTTTCCTACCCTTCCAATGCCATTAGCATCCTCTATTTTCCCCACGTTACGGGGATTGCGGAAATGCTCAAGAACTTTTTCGTTGTACACCCTACCGCCGCCTCACTTCTTTGCAAAAGGAGAAATGACTCTCAACTTCTCCACCACAGAAGAAAACACACTGACCGCCTGCAGAATTTCCTCCTCCGTCGTCCACTTTCCCAAGCTAAAACGGATGGACCCATGAGCCAAAGCATGAGGATATCCGTAGGCCAGAAGTACGTGAGAAGGCTCAAGAGAACTCGAGGTACAGGCGGAACCGCTGGAAACACAGATACCTGCAAAATCGAGGTGCAAAATAATAGACTCTCCTTCTACATACTCCACAAGAACAAGACTGGTATTGTAAAGACGAGGAGCTCCTTTGCTCACAAAGATAACATCAGGAACCTGTCTTGCTATTTCTTCCTCGAGCATATTCCGCAAAATATTTACCCTCTGTTCCTCCTCTGACATCTCTGCTTCCGCAATCTTCAGAGCCTTAGCCATGCCCACAATGCCCGGTACGTTTTCAGTCCCGGCCCTCTTTCCCCGCTCGTGATGACCCCCGAGTATCTGGGGAACGAGGCGGATTCCTTTTCGAATGTAGAGGAATCCTACCCCTTTGGGACCATAAAACTTGTGAGCCGAGGCAGAGAGAAGGTCAATCCCAAGATCGTCCACATTCACCGATATTTTACCCACCGTTTGTACCGCATCGGTGTGAAAGATAACTCCATGCTCATGGGCTATACGGGCAAGTTCTTTGATAGGTTCTATGACTCCACTCTCATTGTTAGCATGCATGATTGAAACAAGGATGGTCTCGGGGCGCAGAGCTTTCTTGAGGTCTTCAGGATCCACAATGCCGTTTGCGCCTACTGGAAGATAGGTAACGGAAAAACCTTCTTTTTCTAAGGCCTTAAAAACATTCAAAACTGCGTGATGCTCGATGGAAGAGGTAATGCAGTGATGACCCTTTTTTCCCAGAGCTTGCACCACTCCCCGTATGGCAAGGTTATTGGATTCCGTACCTCCTGAAGTAAAGAAAATCTCGTCATCCCGGGCCCCGATGAAACGGGCAACAGAAGCTCTAGCCTCCTCAATTGCTTGGCGTGCTCTCTGTCCAAAACGATGAAGAGAAGAAGGATTGCCAAATTCCTCCCGAAAGAAAGGGAGCATGACCTCCAGAACCCTGAAATCACAGGGTGTTGTGGCATTATAATCAAGGTATATCACAGCTTTTCCCTCCCCTCGGCAAGATCCTTAAGGGTCGTTGAGGCTAAAAGTCCTTCAAGACATTTGGCGGTTTCTTCCCAGAGTTTTTCTGTGTCGCAGGAGGTCAAAAAAGAGCAAAAATAAGGGTCAGAAAGGCACTCTGCCGGATGGATTGGTCCTTGAAGAGTCTGAAAAACATCAAGAACGGTGATGCTCTCGGGAGGATAGTTCAGACGATACTTCTCCCCTTTATTTCCTACACTTTTCACAAATCCCCTCGCTTCGAGAGCGAGGGCAATTTGCTTAAGATAGGGCATGAGAAGGTGTTCCTTTTCAGCAACGTCTTCCAACCTTACCAGAGCATGACCTTCAAAAGACTCAGACAGAGCGACGAGGAACCGCAATCCGTAACGAACACGAGTAGAAATCCGCACAGCTCCTCCCTCCTTCATTGAAAAGTATTTCTACTAAAATGATAGCAAAAGTAGTGAAAGTATGCAAGTATCTTCCCAAGAAGGTTTTTGGGTCTAAACACTATCCACTCAGATCGAGCATGCAAGGGTCGTTGACCTTCCCCCGTTCATCCTTTCTAAGATCGCCATCCAGCCAAAGACAGGTTGAGACAGGCATAATCTCCTTGACTTTAAGATCAGGTACGAACCCCCCAAACAGGCTACTGCAATAACCAGGTATTGCCCTCCAGAGTGCTATAATGAGTCAAGAAGGAAGAGAAGATGAAAAAAACATACAGTCAGTATTACAGAGTCCTCACTTGCGTTTTTCTACTCTTTTTCCTATCCACAGAGTCAGGATGCAGCTCAAACGGCCACCTTTGCGAGGAAGAAGTCGACCTGGCAAGAGGTCTCATTTTCTTTGAGCAACGATGCCACATAGAGGGAGATCCTCTTCTTTTCATCGACTTTCCCACCTATCGCTTCAATCAAGAAACCAAAACCCTGGTGAGCTTTGTCAACATCTTCGGCGAGGGAGAAACCAAAATTGACCCTTTTTCAGTAAACCTCGTTTTCGGCGATGGGGTGGGGCTTTCTGGCACAGCAGGTTCAGGAGTATCAAGTGGTCTTAGAGCCGTAGATGACTTTCCCTTCACCACTTCACACAGGTGCCTTCTGGTGAAGGCGCTGCAGAAAGACGGGAGTATCGTTGTGAAACGCTACGCAGAAACGCTTCGATTCTTTGACTTCTTCTCCTTTCCCAACCCTATTCTTCCGTTGAGCTTTGTCCTCCGTCCGGGCGAGGAAAAAACCTTCTCAGCGACAAAAAACATAAAAACGCAGGGAAAGCTCCTCAGATTTACCCTCACAGTACGCCTACGAAATCACTTTGTGGAACGCACAAGCTACCTCAATGGAAGCTGGAGTGACTGAGAAAAAGGGCAAGCAGAATAGAGATGGGCCAATAAAAAATGACATATACCATGCCCCAAAAAGCCACTTTGTGTTATAAAAGGAAAAGATACAAGTAAAGGAGGTAATAAAGTTGTTCTGGGAAAAGGACCTTGAGACCCTACCCAAAGAAGAGCTCTATGAACTCCAGAAAAAGCGCCTTGAACAGACCATACAGAATGCCCTGCGAACGCCTTTTTACCGACGTCTCTTTGCTCAACACAAAATAGACCCAGAAAAGATAAAAACTCCCGAGGACCTCAAGTATATTCCCTTCACCACAAAGGACGATCTCCGACAGGGATTTCCTTTCGACTTTCTCGCTGTTCCCTTGGAAGAAGTTATCCGTCTCCACTCCTCTTCGGGAACTACCGGTACCCCCACGGTTATCTACCACACCAAGGAAGACGTTGAACGCTGGACAAACCAGGTTGCTCGATGCCTCTACATGGTAGGGATGCGCAAAGACGATGTTTTTCAGAACATGATGAGCTATGGACTCTTCACTGGGGGACTGGGCATGCACTACGGCGCAGAACGCCTGGGAGCACTCACCATCCCTATCGGAGCAGGAAACACCAAAAGGCAAATCTGGTTCTTGAAAAACTTTAAAAGCACCGTCATCCACATCATTCCGAGTTATGCACTCCTCCTCTCCACTATTATTCGAGGAGAGGGATTGGACCCCAAAAAGGATTTCAACCTCCGTATCATTCTCCTTGGGGCTGAACCTCACAGCGAAGAGACCCGCCGAAGAATTGAAGAAATTTATGGAGCCAAAGCCTACAATTCTTATGGACTTTCGGAAATGAACGGCCCGGGGGGAGCCTTCGAATGTCTCTACCAGGATGGTATGCACATCTGGGAAGACTACTACATTGTGGAAATCATAGACCCTGAAACCCTTGAACCTCTTCCACCGGGGGAACCGGGAGAAATTGTTCTCACCACAATCTTTCGGGATGCTACTCCCATCCTCCGTTACCGTACAAGGGACATCGCTGCTCTGATTGATGAATCCTGCCCCTGCGGGAGAACTCACCGGAGGATTACCCGGATTCAGGGCCGAACTGATGATATGTTCATTTTCCATGGAGTCAACGTCTTCCCCATGCAGATCGAAAAAGTCATCATGAACATTCCTGAAGTGGGTTCAAACTATCGCATCGTCCTTGAACGTAAGGAGTACGAGGATACAATGCGCGTCGAGGTGGAAATAAAACCGGAGTTCTTCTTTGGAGATCTCCAGAAACTCGAGCGCTTGAGAGAACGAATTCAAACCGAACTTCGTTCCGAGATCCTTGTGACCCCCGAAGTCGTTCTCGTTGAGCCTGAAAGTCTTCCCGCTCAAGAAGGGAAAGCCCAGAGGGTTTTTGACTACAGGAAACTATAGAAGGAGGGAAAGATATGGCTCACCAGGTCTCAGTCTTTGCCGAAAATAAACCGGGACGCATCGAAAAAATCGCCCGTATCCTTGCCCAGGCAGGAATCAATATTCGGGCCATTACCATCTCAAGTGCCAACGGATTTGGAGTAGTGAAAATTCTTGCTGATCAGCCTCAAAGAGCTTTTGGACTCCTGCGTGAGAACGGTCTCCCCGCTTACCTCCAGGAAGTCATTGCTGTCACCCTTGAAGATGTTCCCGGAGGCCTTCACAAAGTGGCAAAAACCTTGGCAGAGAACGGCATAAACATTGAGGATGCTTATGGATTTGTGGTGGAGAAAGGAAGGCTGGCCGTCCTAGTCATCCAGGTAGAGAGCGAACCCTATGCTCAGAGCATCCTCGAAAAAAACGGTTTTGTGCTCCTGAGCGACGAAGAAATCTATCGGCTGTAAAGGAGGAAGGGGAAATGACGGGAAGAATTGTAGTCTTTTTCTCCCGAAGTGGAAGAACAAGAGCGGTAGCCGAAGGTATAGCTCGAGAACTCGGAGCATTTCTCGAGGAAATACGCTTGAAAAAGGTGAAAAACAGAATCCCTACCTTCGCAGAGATTCGTTCCATGCAGAGGAAGGGAGAACTCCCTGGCGTTCACGCGGATTTTCCCGCCATAGGGAAATTCGAGGAAATCATCCTTGGGGGTCCAGTATGGGGATTTGACATTGCTCCACCAATTTTAAGCTTCGTCGAAAACATCAACTGGAGCGGGAAAAAGGTTCACCTCTTTGTCACCGAAGCCGGTCTCGGGGGGGGAAGGACACTTGCTCACCTTGAAAGGATACTTAAGAAAAAAGGAGCTCGAATCGGAAAGAAGAGGGCCTTTCCTACTCTGCTCAAGGGGTTAAAAACGCTTCAACGTATTGGAAGAAACTGGGCAAGGGCGCTCAAAGAATAGAGTTCCTACTCCCCTCCAAGAAGACGCAGAGCGAGAAGGGCGTAAATCCTTCCCGCGGCCACAACTTGAGTTATGGGAACAAATTCGTTGGCTGCATGAGCTTCTTCTATACGTCCAGGACCAAAAATGAGTGCAGGAACCCCCGCCTCTACAAGAAAGGAGGCTTCACAGGAAGCGGGAAAGGGAGAAAAAGTAGGAACTTCCCCCGGAACGTCAGAAATAGAACGGGAGAGAAATTCTACAAGTTCCAGATCTCTTGGTACTTTTGCCGGCGGAAGATGAGGAATGGATCGAGTCACTTGATATCCGAAAGATTGCGGTGCTTCTTTTTGCACCTCTTCCACCACTTTTCGAAGTAGTTCCTCCATTTGAGTAAGAGAAAAGGAAGGAAGCGTCCGGACATCCACTTCAATCACACAGGTCTCCGGAACAACGTTGGGTGAAACCCCTCCCCCAATCTTTCCCACGCTCAAGGCCGGTGCCCCAAGGTCCGGGTCCTCAAAAAGGGAAAGTTCTCTCCTCTTCTCTTCAAGGGCCTTGACAATGCAAGCAGCGTAGTATACAGCATTGGTACCTCGGTCGGCTACTGCCGCATGGCAGGATTTACCCTGAATTTCAATGCGGTATGCCGCCACTCCTCGATGTCCCAGGCTAATGTTGAGACCAGTAGGCTCCCCCACAACAGCATAGTCAACCCGTTCCCCACGCTTTTGGTACTGTCGCATCCACTCTTTGATTCCAGCATTCTCCTCCTCCTCATCAACTACAAATACTATCTTAAGTTTTCCATAGAGAGAGTGGGCAAAAAGGGCCACCATTTTAGCTGCATACATCATGGCAGCCAAAGCTCCCTTCATGTCGCAGGCTCCCCGCCCGTAGAGACGATTACCCACGATTTCCCCCCCAAGGGGAGGATAGCTCCATCCACTCCCCAGAGGAACAGTGTCAAGGTGTCCATTGTAGAGAAGAACAGGACCTTCACCCAAGACTCCTGGAATCTCGGCCACAAGATTTGCTCTTTCTCCGTCCACTTCCTGCCACTCCACAGAGATGCCGTGGTCGATAAAGTAGTTGGCGATAAACCGGGCAAGCTCTATTTCTCCGTCAGTACGGGAAACACTGGGGATGCGTACAAGACGCTGAGCGAGGTTGATTGGCTCGAAGAGGTCAAACTCGCTGTCAATGAGTGCTTTCCAGTCCGCCATAGTAGCTCACGTCAGGTACCTGCTCCCACGCCGCTGCAAAGCAATGCTTTGCCGGCAAAGAGGGCATTCTTCAGGAGCGTATACAGGCATTTCCATGTGAAGAAGAGGAAAGAAAGGGTAAGGGAACAAAGCTTTCCCGCCACTTCGGTCCACTAAGGCTCCAATCCCTACAATGTGTCCCTCCTTTTCCTTTACAGCTTCAATCACTTCAAGAAGCGATGCCCCCGTGGTGACCACATCCTCTACGATAAGAACGTTTTCTCCTCCCACGAGGGTAAAATCTCGTCGGAACCGCATCTTTCCCTCCTCTCTTTCGGTAAAAGCCATGCGCACCCCCAAAGAGCGCGCCACCTCGTAGGCCAAAATGATTCCTCCCACCGCTGGACCCACAACCAGATCAATCCTTTCACCCTGAAAGTGCTCAACAATAGCCGAGGCAAGCTGTTCCACATAACGGGGATACTGAAGAAGTTTAAACTTCTCTACATAATAGGGACTGTGAAGTCCTGAGGTCAGAAGGAAGTGCCCCTCAAGAAATGCTCCTGCTTTTCGAAAAAGCTCGAAAATAGCTTCCTTTTCCACGTTTTCACCTCACCCTACCAATTATTTCCTGAAGGTTCTCCACATTTTTCCGCAGAAGATAAGCTTTTATCCCTTCAAGAACAGTGGCTGCCGAAGAAGGACAAACAAGATTGCAGGTTCCAAGCCCTATGGCCCTTGCTCCCACAAGAAGGAATTCCAGAGCATCTTCAGCAGTCATTATTCCCCCCATACCGATGACAGGAAGGCGAGTCACCCCCACGAGATCGTAGACCATCTTCAAAGCCACGGGTTTTATGGCCGGGCCAGAAAGTCCCGCCGATTTGAGAGAAAAAATGAAACCCATTCGCTCCACGTCAATCACAAGCGCCGGAAAAGAATTGGTAAGGCTTATGGCCTCTACGCCCTCTCCTTCGATGTACCGCACCGCAGTTTCCCAATCCTTTACCTGAGGCCCTAATTTTACGATCAGAAACTTCCGGGTAACGGATCGTATGCTTCCTAAAAGCTTTTGAAGTACCAAGAGGTCTGAGGAGAAAAAGACTCCTCCTTTTTCCACATTGGGACAGGAAACATTGACTTCCAGAGCATCGACACGATCAACCTTGTCAAGTATCTGAGCCACTTTGACGTATTCATCCTGTGTCCTGCCCCATATATTTACAAAAACCCGTGTCTTTAAACTCTCAAGAAAAGGGAGATCTTCTTTCAGAAATTTCTCCACGCCTTTATTCTCAAGACCGATAGAGTTCAAAACCCCTGCTCGAACCTCAAAAAGTCTCGGAGGAGAATTGCCTTCCCAAGGGAAAAGGCTCAACCCCTTGACGGTGAGGGCCCCCACGCAGTTGAGATCGACAAAGGGACTTATTTCCCTCCCATACCCACAGGTTCCCGAAGAGAGAACAACGGGGTTCTCAAGCACCATCCGCCCAAGGGCAACGGAAAGGTTCAAAGGATTAC
Organism: uncultured Atribacterota bacterium; assembly: GCA_964426875.1. GTDB lineage: Bacteria > Atribacterota > Atribacteria > Atribacterales > Caldatribacteriaceae > Caldatribacterium. The sequence goes on along the minus strand of CAYRSB010000001.1, from coordinate 186,719 downwards.
CTCCGCATACCGAAAGACTGGCCCGTCGCTACACGCATGCCAGTACCCCCCGCCTTTTCTGGGCACCGCACACCCAAGACAAGCTCCAAAGCCACAGCCCATCTTCGTTTCAAGAGAAACCTCGATATCCTCTTCCTTTCCCGGAAAAATCTCAGCAAGTTTCCTGAGCATCCCTTCCGGTCCACAGGCATATATCTTTGTGACTTCTTGGAGAGACGTTCCTGCCTTCCACCTCTCCACTAACTCCAAGACAGTCCCGCAAAAACCCCCGGTCCTCTCCTCACAGGCCCACAAAATTTCAGGAATCCCTTCAAGGACACGAAGAAGAGCAAGATCTCCTTTCCCCCGCACTCCCAAAAAGAAAAGAAAGGGGGTTTTCTTCCTCTCCAATTCGTGAGCAAGGAATACAAGGGGGACCAGCCCTCTTCCCCCAGCCACAAGAAGAGCAAAAGAAGCATCAAGAGAAAATCCCCGTCCCAAAGGACCCAGGACATTCACCACATCTCCCACCTCAAGGCGGGAAAGAAGCATGGTCCCTCTTCCTACAATCTCAAAAAGGAGAAAGAAATACCTCCCATCTACCTGCATCACGGCAAAGGGGCGCGGCAACAGAGGGTCAAAAAGAGCCCCAAAGGGTCGGACCATAACGAATTGCCCCGGCCGGGCAGAGGAGGCCACAAAAGGTTCCTCAAGTTTAAGGAGCACAAAACTCTCCCCCAACCACTTCTTGCTGGAGACCCGAGCAACGCTTAACCGGCAAGATCTTTCAAAGTCTCTTGATAGAAAGTTGCTTTCCTCAAGGCCCATAGGGCGAAATCTTCTCCACTTCCCTGTCCTTCCTGACGATAGGCAAAGAGAATATCCCGCGAAACATTCACCAAAGCTCCCCGACCCCCAGGCAAAAAGGCACAACGTACATCTTCAATCTTTCCTCCCTGAGCCCCTATCCCAGGAATAAGAAAGAGAAGGCAAGGAAAGAGCTCTCGAAGATGCTTTACATCCTCAGGATACGTTGCCCCGACTACAATCCCAAAAGAACTTACTTCACAGGGCTCGGAGAATCTCTTCCTTAGAGTATCCACTATCTTCGCCACCTTCACAAAAACCTTTGTATCTCTACCCTCATCCTGGATACAGGGTGCAGAGGGATTAGAAGTTCGGGTAAGAACGAAAACCCCTTTCCCCTTTTTCGAAGCCTCTTCAAAAAAGGGCACAAGACCATCCTCCCCAAGGTAAGGATGCACGGTGAGAGCATCGACATCCCAAAAGGATGGCACAATCTTACCCCCAACGGCAAGTTCTGAAAGATATCCCCGGGCATAAAAAAGAGCACTCGCGGCAATGTCGCCCCGTTTTCCATCTAAAATAACGAGAAATCCTCTTTCCTTAGCCTTAAGAATAGTGGTAAAAAGGGCCTCCATACCTGGAACTCCCAAGGCTTCATAGAAAGCCATTTGAATCTTCACAAAACCTACTACTCCTGCCAGAGCCTCAAGGACTTCCGTTCCAAAAACACAGACCGCTTTTGCTAAATTCTCAAGACTCGGGTCGCACTCCCAAAAGCGGTACAGGAGAGGGGGAGGGAGAAGATCAAAATGAGGGTCAAGACCCAGAACAAGCGGGCCTGTACTTTTGACTTTGCGAAAGACCCGTTCAGCAAAACTCTCCATCCACAATTCTCCTTTCAGCCATGACTACTCGCCCTCCTGTGATGGTATACACCGGCCAACCTCGAAGGGACCAGCCGTGGAAGGGACAATTTTTCCCTTTTGACTCAAACTGTGCCACGTCGACTTCCCATTCGGTCTGGGGGTCCACAATGGCCACATCGGCATCCTTCCCCTCCTCAAGCACTCCCTTGCCTTCAAGTCCCAAAAACTTGGCAGGATTGTAGCTCAGTTTCCGCCACAGCTCAACCCAGTCGATAACGCCCTCCTCCACCAAGGCCTTCACGTAGAGAGGAACAGTAACCTCAAGATTCGAAATCCCAAAAGCTGCCTCTTCAAAACTTCCCTCCTTGTCCTGAGAAGCATGGGGAGCATGGTCTGAAGCAAGGATTTCCACAGTCCCGTCAGCAATACCCTCTTTTAAGGCCTCGACGTCTTTTTTACTCCTGAGAGGGGGGTTAACTTTTGCCAAATTTCCAAAACGCATGACATCCTCGTCAGTAAGAAGAAGGTGATGAGGAGTTACATCGGCACTCACAGAAGTAACTTCTTTAAAGAAGCGAAGCAAGCGAATACTCATCCCGGCCGATACATGCGTACAGTGCACCCGAGCCTTCGTGTGAAAGGCCAAAAGAAGGTCCCGGGCCATACGGCTATCCTCCGCAGCTTCAGGAATTCCTCGATACCCCAGAAGAAAAGCCGTTGGCCCCTCATGCATCTGCCCTTCCCGAGAAAGTTCCTCGTCCTCTTCGTGGAGAATAAAGGGAAGATCGAAATACCGGGCATAGCAGAAAGCAAGATACAAAAGTCTCGAGCTCTCGACACTCGAACCATCGTCACTTAGAACTACCACCCCCTTTTCCTTTAAAAGACCGTATTCACTCATCTCTTTCCCCTGACACCCTCTGCTTATGGCTCCCGCCGGAAGCACATTCACAAAACCAAGAGACTTTGATTTAAGAACAAAAGCCTCCACCACAAGGGGATTATCAAGAGGAGGAACGGTGTTCGGCATGCACACAACTGTCGTGAAACCCCCCCGAGCAGAAGCTCGCACCCCGGTATAGATGGTTTCCTTTGATTCCTGTCCTGGTTCCCGGAAATGCACGTGGAGGTTCACAAAACCCGGTCCCACAAGGAGTCCCGAGGCATCAATGGCATAGGCCTGGGGGTCAAAAAGACCCTTTCCAATGCGGGCAATGGTTTTCCCTTCGATAAGAATGTCGCCGTCAACAAGAGTACCCTTTTCCGGTAGAACCAGCGTACCCCTTCGAATAAGAATTCTTTTGGTCATGACCCTTTCCCCTCACCTATAAGCATTTCAAGCACAGCCATCCTCACCGCTACTCCACAGGTCACCTGCTCTTCGATAAGGGAAGCACCGTGCTCCACGAGCTCATACTCAATTTCAACGTTTCGGTTCACTGGCCCAGGATGCATGATAATAGCTCCATCCTTCAAAGCATAAAGAAGACTCTCCTTAAGACCGAAAAAACAGAAATACTCTTTGAGGCTCGGGAAATAGCCAGCTTCTTGACGCTCCCGTTGTATGCGAAGAAGATATACCACGTCTGCTCCCTGAATAGCTCTCTCTATTGGGAAAACACGTTCCACTCCTAAGGCTTCTACCTCTTCAGGAACAAGCGTTGGAGAACCAGAAACCGCCACACTGTTCCCCAATTTTCCAAGGGCTAAACTCAGTGAGCGAGCCACCCGGCTGTGGAGAACGTCTCCCACAATTGCCACCCGCAGCCCTTCTACCCGACCAAACTTTCGGCGGATGACCAAAAGGTCAAGAAGGGCCTGAGTAGGGTGTTCTCTCAGTCCATCCCCGGCATTAATCACATGACAAGGAAGGAGATCAGCAATGTACTCAGGAATACCACTTCGACGATGCCTCACCACTACCACATCGGGTTTCATCCGAGCAATGGTCCGGACCGTGTCCCGAAAACTCTCCCCTTTTTCCAGACTGCTCCCTTCGGTGGAAAAGTTCACAACATTCATCCCCAGAAGCCTTCCAGCCATTTCAAAAGAAAGACGTGTACGCGTACTGGGTTCGAAAAAGAGGCATACCACAGAATATCCTGAGAGGTTCTGGGAAGACTTGGGAGAGTGTTCCAAAAACTCTCGCCAGTGCATCGCCCGGTCAAGGATGGAGAGGATATCCTCTCGCGTTAGAGCCCGTATCCCAATGAGGTGCTGGTGATTCCACAAACCTTCCACCCCCCAAAAGGCATAAAAAAAGTCCACCTCCCTCTTTACAGGAAGATGGACAAACGTTCTTGGAACTTTCCCTCTTTCTCATGAGCAACCCTGAATTAGGATACCCACAAACTCTTTGCCTGTCAATCAAAACTTACTCCCGGCTTTTGCCTACCGGCATGAGATAGAGGGGATGTTCGCCGAAAGGAAGATGCAAAACTTTCTTTACCCCCTCATCTTGAAAGGCTCCAATGACCACCGTTCCTAATCCCAGTGCCTCCGCTTGGAGATAGACATTTTGAGCTGCGTGGCCAACCTCCATGTGGACGTAACGGACGCCTCGTTCCCCATACTTTCGAGTCGTTCGTTCATACACCGCAGTGAAGACCAGGACAGCCGGAGCCTCAAGGATAGACCTTTGAAAAAGACCCACCTCGAAGAGTTCCTTGCGCTTGTCTCCCTCAAGAATCCTCGCAAGAGCATGTGCTTCGGGAAAATATCGATACACCCCTGGCGAGAGACCTTCTACATTCCCCACTACAAGATACACCTCAAGAGGGTACAAGGCTCCCGCAGAGGGAGCCGTGCGAAAACCACGTGACCGATCCGTCACACCACAAGCAGCCCAGAGAATTTGAGTCACCTCTTCAAGAGAAAGAGGCGAAGGGGCAAAAGAACGCCGAGAACGCCTTTGAGCAAGGGCTTCCTCAACAGAAGTATCGCTGTCTAACCTCGGCGTCGGAAGGGGAATCCGCTCCTCAGCATAACCGATCACCCTTTGCCCTCCCCAGAAAAAGATGACAATCACAAGAAAAAGAATAAACTTCATACTTCTCCCTCCCTCAACATTCCTCTCCAAAGAGTACATTCTTGAGGTATCGAAGGGATTCTCGAAGCATCCGCTCCAAAAGGCAGTCGCTATAGTCGCGACCCAACTTCGGTCCAGGAAGCTCAAGGTAGCCTATGATTCGCCGCTCAGGCAGAAGAGCAGAACCCTCGAGAATCAACGACTTCACCCGGCACACGTCAATCACACCCTTTGCAAGATTCTCCGACTCAAAGCCAAAAGTCTCGTGGTAGAGAGAGTCAGTATTTTTAAAGTGGAACTCGTGAAGATAGGGAAGTGTAGCCGAAAAAAGAGAAAGGTAATCTTCCCGAAGCCTCCCCTTTGCATCCACCCAGCCGTGGGATACATCGGCGCAAAATCCAAAGCGAGCAGCAGTGTCTCGGTGCCTTCGCCAATAAGCGGCGAGTTCCTCCCCAATGTAGCGTACTTCATCACCACTACAGGGGGGCTCAGCATATGAGGACATGGGTTCTGTCGTTATCCAGGAAAGCCCAAAAGACCTGGCGTAGTGAAGAATTTCCTTAATTCTCTCGAGATACCTTTGTATCCCCTCTTCCCGTATCTGGGGATTAAGACGGTCTCGAGGAATTGCCCCCATAGAGGCACCACAGGAAGAAGCTCCCAAAAGTGCAGAAACCTCAATAAGCCGCTGATAATTTTTCTCCGTCACCTTCCAAAGGCTCGGGTCGTCGGAGAGAAACCCTCCGAGTTCCCGATAGGCGGAGAAGACACTCATGATTTCTACGCCTTTCTCTCGGGCTTTCTCTCGAAGCCGCGTGAAGTATTCGTCGGGCAAAAAGTAGAGCTCAAAAAAGGTTCCAAGCTGTAGATACCGCACACCCTCCTCAGCCATAAGGTCAAAGAGCCACTCAAAGGAATACCGGTACGTGATGGGGTCACTCTTCACCCCCAGACAGATTTCCACCACAGAACCTTGTGACAACTCTTACACCTCATTTCCAGGGCTCGTTCGAGGCACGACGAACGTTGACTTCATCAACGACGGCATTTTTACCTCGAAGGGAAAGCAAAAACCAAATGATCTCGGCAATCTCTTCCGGAGTGATGAGCTTCTCCCCTAAAAGGTCCGGACGCATTGAGGCAATGAGGTCCGTTTCCACTCCCCCGGGAGCAATGACGTGGACCCGGATGCCCTCCTTGTGGAGCTCTCGGGCCAGAACCTTTGAGAAACCCATGAGAGCGTGTTTTGAAGCTGTATAGGCTCCTTGGTTCACGTATCCCCTAGTTCCCACAACCGAAGAGATATTGATGATGGTGGCTACCTCTGAACGGCGAAGATATGGTAAGGCTTCCTTGCAGATTAAGAAGGGAGCTCGAACGTTGACTGCCATCTGAAACTCCCATTCCTCAAGAGTTGTCTCCTCAAGGGACTTCGCCAGAGCCACTCCGGCATTATTCACCACCACGTCGATTCGCCCGAAGTGTTCCCCGGCCTTCCGCACAAAAAAAGCGGGAAACTCTGGATCAGCAAGGTCTCCAGAACAAAGAAAAACGGAGACCTTAAGGGGTTCGAGTCCCTTTTTTACTTCTTCAAGGTGTTTCCGAGAGCGGGCACACAAGGCCAAAGAAAGACCTTGCTCAGCTAAGGTTCGGGCAATCGCTCGACCAATGCCCCGGCTTGCGCCGGTAACAAGAGCAACCTTCCCTTTCCAGTCCCTCATGAGACTCACCCTCTCGGCCATATCCTACCATAAAATCCTTCCTCCGTGGCCTTCAAGACCTCCGCAGTTCATCCTATAAAAGCATATCGGAGAACCCTGAGTATGAAAGAATAAATCCCCAAAGGAAAGACTCAAGACTACAGGTTTGCAGTACCCATGTACCGCAACGGCTGGAATACCAAGACCTGAGAACCAAACTCAACTTGAAGAGTCCCGGAAGCAGGTGAAGGGTCTTACTCCTGAGAGCCGGAGAACTTTCCCGAAGGGCTCCCTTTTATTGCCTTTCCTTTCCCTTTGTGGTATCTTAAAAAGGGGTGGTTTTTTGCCTATCAGAAAGGTTCTCCTTGCCTATAATAGTGCTGTGCTTTCGCAAGAAGAGGAGGAACGCTACGCCACCCAGCAGGAACTCAAAGGACAGACTCTTCATCTTATCCAAGAAGCTCTTGAAGAAGGGGGATACGAAGTTTGTCTCCTCGACGTGGAACGACCTCTTGAAGAAGTAGTGCGTTTTCTATCAAAACAAAGTGTCCACTTTGTTTTCAATCTCACTACCTGTGTTTCCTCAGTCTATAGTCAGGCTCTCTTCCCTCTCCTTCTTGATGCTCTTCGCATCCCCTACCTTGGTTCTCAAGCGGTGGTTCACGCTTTGTGCCTTGACCGCTTCCTCACCAAAGTATTCCTCCGGGGATTAGGTATCCCTACACCTTCCTTTGTCCTTTGGGAGGAGGGAGGACCATGGCCGGAGACCTTCGAGTTCCCTCTTTTCGTGAAACCCCGCTTTCGAGAACATCTGGGAAAACGTATCAGAAGCGTCCTGGTGAACGATGCTGAAAACATGGAGAGAGAAGCTCTCCGGATCTTCCGAGAAACGGAAGAAAAGGTGCTCCTCGAGAAGTATATTCCTGGAAGAGAATTGGTGGTAGGATTGTGGGGGAATGGACGAGAGTTCTCTGTCTTGCCGATTGTTGAGACAAGGTCCTCCGAACGTTTTCGGGAAGAAATCCTCAAAGATGTAGATCTTGGAGAAGACCTCACCTCGCAGATCCAGCGGATGGCCATAAAGATCTTTCAGGAACTGAATATGCAGGATTATGCCACGTTTCGCCTTATCCTCTCTGAAAAGGAAGCAATGCCTTTCTTTTTTGAGATCAACGCCCTCCCCTCCCTCTACTTTCGCCAGAGCCCCTTCCCGGAAATGTGTGCCGCCGCCGACATAGACTATACCGGGATGATTCAACGCCTTTTCCACATCGCAGCTCAGAGAGTGAGAAACAATGGATGAAAGAGAAACCCCGGTCTTTGCCGTGCTTGGTGCCGGTCACGGCGGGCAGGCCCTGGCCGGATACCTCTCTCTTAAGGGCTTCACGGTGTACCTCTTCAACCGCACTTCCGAACGCATCCTTTCTATAAAACTCTTGGGGGGTATCCAAGTGGAAGGAGAAGTCAGTGGGTTCGCCCCCATAGCCAGGGTCACCGCCGACATCAAAGAGGCCATTTCTGGGGCTCGTGTCCTCATGGTCGTAACCCCTGCTACTGGCCATCGAGAGATTGCCGAGCGTCTGAGCCCCCATCTTGAGGATGGACAGATCATCGTTCTCAACCCCGGGCGGACCGGAGGAGCTCTTGAGGTACGTCAAGTTCTTAGAGAAACTTCCTGTAAAAAGGAGGTCATCATAGCGGAGGCCCAGACCTTCCTCTTTGCCAGCCGAATCTGCGGCCCGGCACAGGTGCACATCTTCCGCATCAAAAACAGTATCCCTGTTGCTGCTATTCCTGCCCACCAAACTCTCGAGGTGATGAAGACCCTGAGAAGTGCTCTTCCTCAATTTGTGCCGGAGGATAACGTACTTCGGACAAGCTTCAACAACATCGGAGCCGTTTTCCACCCTACCATCACCATTCTCAACGCGGCACGCATTGAGAGCACCCATGGAGAGTTTGACTACTACATCAATGGTGTCACTCCATCGGTGGCCCTCATCCTCGAAGAGGTGGACCGAGAAAGAGTACAGGTAGCTGAAGCCCTGGGCATACGAGCCATCACCGCTCGGGAATGGCTGTACTCGGCCTACGATGTCCATGGGAGAAATCTCTTCGAAGCCATTCAGAACAATACGGGATACCGGGGAATTCGTGCTCCCTCAACCCTCTTCCATCGCTACATCACCGAGGATGTACCCACAAGTCTTGTACCCATTGCCTCTTTTGGAAAGATGCTCGGCGTCCCCACACCGACTATAGATAGCATCATTCATCTTGCCTGTGTCCTCCATGGAAGAGACTACTGGCGGGAGGGGAGAACGGTGGAAAAACTGGGTCTTTTAGGACTTAGTATCCAAGAGATACGGGAGATGGTGTTGACCGGTGGAAAGGAGTAGGGTAATTCTGGGGGCTTCGCTGGGAAACTGCGTGCATGTGGCAGGCGTGTACCGCTTTCTTTTGCTTGCAGAACAATTCGGGTATACCACATACTTTCTGGGACCGGCCGTTCCTCCTGAGGCACTCACCGAGCATATCCTTGAGAAACAACCTCAAGTAGTAATTGTGGGATACCGTTTGACGGAAAGCGCAGCTCGGGAACTCTTTGAACGCCTTGCCCGTCTTGCAGCAACTCACGGATTCTCTGGCATCACCTGGATTCTGAGCTGTACTCCTTCTCTTGAACCCGTTGCTCAGTCCCTCGGCCTCTTTGATTACATCTTCACCGGAAGGGAACCTTTCTCAGAAATCGTGGCCAGCTTGACTCAGGAGCGGACGGCTTCTTGTGAAAAAACCTATCCTCAGAGTCTCCCTGAGCGTGTCACCAAAAAATACCCCTTCCCCCTTCTGCGGCACCATTTTGGGCTTCCCACGGTCGAAGAGACCATAGAGGGAGTCCACCAGATAAGTGAGGCAAAAGCCGTGGATGTCATCTCTCTTGGCCCAGACCAAAATGCCCAGGAGTTCTTCTTTGAACCTGAAAAAATGGACGAACGGCACAGAGGGGCTGGAGGAGTTCCCCTGCGAAAGCGAGAAGACCTCCTCAGAATCTTTGAAGCGTCTCGGACTGGAAACTTTCCTCTTCTTCGCTGTTACAGCGGCACAAACCGCCTGAAGGAATGGGCGCGCCTCTTACGTGAAACCATCAACATTGCCTGGGGTGCTGTTCCCATATTCTGGTACAGCGCTCTTGATGGTCGTTCTCAAAGACCCTTGCCCTTAGCCATTAAGGAAAATCTTGAAGCCATGGCAGAATATGTAAGTCTTGGTGTGCCACTTGAGGTCAACGATGCCCACCAGTGGAGCCTGAGAGATGCTCCAGACAGTGTAGCTTGTGCAGCCTTTTTTCTGGGAGCCTACATCGCCAAAAAGCTTGGGACCCGCTGGTACGTTGCCCAGTACATGCTCAACACTCCTTTTGGAATCTCTCCTTGGGCAGACCTTGCCAAAATGCTTGCCAAACAGGACCTCGTGAAAACCTTGGAGGATGAAAACTTTACCATTTTCACCCAGATTCGGGGAGGACTGGCCCACTTCTCGACTCACCTCCACGTGGCCAAGGGACAACTTGCTGCCTCGACCTTTCTGGGACTCTTCCTGCGGCCCCACATTGTCCACGTAGTGAATTTCTCCGAAGGAGACCATCTGGCCCGCCCTGAAGAGGTCATAGAGAGTGCCCGTATCGTTGAGGGTGTCCTTCGGGACGCCCTTCTTGACCTGCCCGACGTCACCAAAGACCCACGCATCGAAGAGCACCACGAGAGAATCAAAAGAGAGACCTGGCTTCTCCTTGAAGCCATAAGGAACCTCAAGAGAAGCGAAGACCCCTTCCTTGACCCAGAGGTCCTCACTGAGGCAGTACAACGAGGACTTCTTGACGCCCCACACCTTGCAGGAAACCCCTGGACTCTGGGGAAGGTGAAAACTCGAATCGTCGAAGGAGTCCTCTATACAGTCGATGAAAAGGGTAACGTTCTCTCCGAAGAAGAACGTCTCAAGCGACTCGGGGTTTCTCTTTAAAGAATCCCCTCTTTAAGTAAGAGTTCTGCAATCTGTACGGTGTTCAGGGCTGCACCTTTCCGAAGCTGATCGCCTACTACCCAGAGGTTCAACCCCCGCTCCAGAGAAATGTCCTCTCGTATCCTTCCCACATAACACTCGTCCTTACCAGCCACAAAAAGAGGCATGGGGTAGAGGCGATGCTCCGGATTGTCATACACCACGACCCCCGGAAAATTCGAGAGTAACTCCAAGGCTTTTTCCCGGGTAATTTTGCGCTCCGTCTCAATATTGACGGCCACAGAGTGAGCTCGGAAAACCGGCACCCGAACACAGGTTGCCGTCACCCGGATGGAAGAGTTCTCCATGATTTTCTGTGTCTCCCAGACCATTTTCATCTCCTCCTTGGTATAGAAGTTATCGAGAAACACATCGATGTGGGGGAGAAGGTTGAAAGCAATCTGGTAGGGGAACACTTTCACTTCAAGAGGCTTTCCCTGGACATACGCCGCCACCTGTTCTTCAAGCTCTTGCATGGCCCTTGCCCCGGCACCAGAGGTCGCCTGGTAACTTGCCGCCACGATACGAAGGATTCTCCCATAATCATGCAGAGGCTTCAGGGGCACAAGCGTAATGATCGTCGTACAGTTGGGATTGGCGACAATCCCACGGTTCTTCACATCATGTACCCGGTGAGGATTGATTTCAGGGACAATGAGAGGAACATCCTCCTCGAGGCGGAAAGCCGAAGAGTTATCAACTACAAGACAACCACTTTCCACAGCCTGGGGTGCAAATTCTCGACTTATTGAAGCCCCGGCACTGAAGAGGGCAAGATCGCAGTCCTTAAAACTCTCCCGGGTCAGGACCTCAACGGGGATTTCCTTTCCCCGAAAACGGACCGTTTTTCCCCAGGATCTCGAGGAAGCCAGAGGCCTGACCTCCTTCACCGGAAAGTCTCGTTCCTCAAGGATTTTGAGCATTTCTTGGCCGACTGCCCCAGTCGCACCGACCACTGCTACCTTAAGAGCCTTCATGGAGCACCACCTCACCATCCTCCAGAAAGGTTTCGTGTAGAGCCTTCACCGAATCTTCCACTCGCTCCTTAGGTATGAGACAGGAAATTCGAAGGTTCGAAGTGCTGATCATGTCGATGTTAACCCCGCATTTTGCCAGGGTGTCGAACATGCGAAAGGCTATGTGGGGGTCACCCGTCACCCCCGCCCCTACCAGGGAGACCTTCCCCATGCTTTTGTCGAACTTTACCCCTTCAAAAGGCAAAGTTCCCCCCAGCCGCTCGAGAGCCCTCCGCACCTTTCCTTCATCTTCAAAAGCCACTACAAAGGCAATGTCCTTTTTTCCTTCTCTTCCTTCACTTTGGATAATCATGTCAAGCGACGTGCTCTCATCTGCCAAGGTCTTCAAAATGAGCGCCGCTACCCCAGGATGATCCGGTACCCCAAGAAGGACCACCTTGAGAACATCAAGGCTGTGAGTTATAGCCCGTACCCGCACGTCTTCCAAGTTCTCCGCCTCCTCTACCCATGTTCCTTCATTATCCGAAAATGTGGAGCGCACATGAACTCGCACCCGGTGGAGCCGGGCAAAATCTACGGCCCGAAGCTGCAGAACCTTAGCTCCAAGACTTGCCATTTCTGACATTTCATCGTAGGAAATGTGAGGAATCTTTCGGGCCCGGGGTACGATTCGAGGATCGGCAGTAAACACTCCCTCCACATCGGTATAGATTTCACAAAAATCAGCCCTCAGAGCCGCCGCCAAAGCACAGGCCGTGGTATCGCTGCCTCCCCGACCAAGAGTGGTAATATCTCCATTTTCAGTTGTTCCCTGGAAACCGGCCACAATGATCACTTTTCCTTCTTGGAGATGCTGAAGAATTCTCTCAACCTCGATACGGAGAATACGGGCTTTTGTGTGGACCTCAGTCGTGATGATACCAGCCTGCCCTCCGGTGAGAGAAATGGAAGGTACCCCCAAAGCAAAAAGGGCAATAGAGAGAAGGGCGATAGAAACCTGCTCCCCGGTAGAGAGTAACATGTCAACTTCCCGCTCGGGAGGAAAAGGGTGAAGTTGACGGGCCATGGAAAGAAGGGTATCCGTTGTCTTTCCCATGGCTGAAACGACTACCACTACTCGATGCCCTTCCTCAAAGTAACACCGCACACGTCGGGCCACAAGCCTGATTCTCTCAAGATCGGCCACCGAAGAGCCGCCGTACTTTTGAACTACAAGACTCATAGAACCTCGACCTCGACACCCTTTTCTCGAGGATGAACCTCTCGGATATTCACAACAACCCCAAAATGGGAGTAAATTCCCCGTATTTCTTTCGCTTCCGACTCCCTGAGGGGTTGGGTAAGAAAAAGAAGAATCGTTGGGCCGGAGCCACTAATTGTTGCGTTTCCAAGGTCTCTTTCTCGGACATAACTCTTCACTTCCTCAAACCCCACAACGAACTTGCCCCGATAGGGCTCATGGATTCGGTCCTCCAAAGCTTGTAAAAACCCTTCTACACTCTCCTCGAAAATGCTTCCCAGAAGGAAGGCAAGGTGTTGGAGGGAGAAGACCACATCCTCCCTGGAGTAGGAGAGAGGAAGAGCTCGGCGCATAAGTTCTGTGCTCAGAGCATAATTTGGGATAAGAGCATAAAGGTAAAGAGAGGAGAGAAAAGGGATTTTTCGATACAAAACCTTTCTATCCTTCGAGAGGGCTATCGTAAATCCTCCCAAAAAAGCAGGCACAATGTTGTCAGGATGACCCTCGAGGGACACAGCCACCTCGAGCATCTCCTCAAGGGTTAACTCTCCTCCAGAAAGAGTATTGGCCACGGTTACCCCTGCCACAATGCAGGCAGCGCTCGATCCGAGACCCCGGGCTATGGGAATGGCATTCTGGGCTTCTACCTTAAGACCTATTCCCTCAAAGCCCAGACGCTTCCAGGTACTCCTCACCGCTTTAAAGAAGAGGTTATTCTCGTCTTCTGGAATTTCCCCCTTCCCCTCTCCCTGATACGTCAAAAGGAACAACCGCTCCTCAAAAGCTTCAACCTCCACCCGGAAAATAAGGTCTAAGGCCAGTCCCAGAACATCAAAACCACAGGAGAGATTAGCCGTTGTTGCCGGTGCTTGAACCCTAAGTTTCACTTTCCTCTCTCCGAAATCCAAGAAGGTCCACAATTTCCTCTTCCTGCGGCTCTACCTCTTCTATTTTCCCTTCGTTCTGCTTCACGACAATGTCAGGGTCTTTCAGTCCATGACCCGTGAGCACACACACTACGATTTCTCGACCCCTGAATGTTCCCTCTCTCGACTTTTTCAAAATCCCGGCTAAGGAAGCCGCTGAAGCAGGTTCAACGAAAAGACCTTCCTCTTCAGCAAGCATCCTCTGGGCAAGGAGAATCCCCTCGTCACTCACCGCGTCGATAAGTCCTCCCGACTCATCCCGAGCTTGCACCGCCCCCTTCCAGCTCGCCGGATTCCCTATGCGGATGGCCGTGGCCACAGTCTGGGGATGTTCCACCGGTCTTCCAAGGACTATAGGACAGGCTCCCTGGGCTTGAAAACCAAACATTCTCGGCAGATAGGAAACTTTTCTTCGCTCAAAGAGCTCCTTGAAGCCTTTCCAATAGGCGGTAATGTTCCCTGCATTCCCTACGGGAAGTGCCAGGATATCTGGAACTCCCGAGAGCCACTCCACCACCTCAAAGGCTGCGGTTTTCTGCCCCTCAATCCGATAGGGATTGATGGAATTTACAAGAGCCACAGGGTAATGCGTGGTGATAAAGCGTACAATTCGCAAGGCATCGTCAAAATTCCCTCGTATGGCAAGAACTCTGGCCCCATGCATGAGAGCCTGAGAGAGCTTTCCCAAAGCGATTTTCCCTTGAGGAATAAGGACAATACAGGAGAGCCCGGCCCTTCGAGCATAAGCCGCCGCAGAGGCAGAGGTATTCCCCGTGGAAGCACACATGACTACTTCTTTGCCCTCCTCTTTGGCCTTAGCGATAGCCACGACCATCCCCCGGTCCTTGAAAGACCCTGTAGGATTCATCCCCTCAAATTTAAAAAAGAGTGCCCCCACTCCAACACTTCTTTCAAGAGATGTTGAGCGAATGAGAGGAGTGTTCCCCTCTTCAAGAGTAATGAAAGGAGTAGAAGGTGTCACCGGGAGATACTCCGCAAAATACTCGAGAACCCCTGGCCAACGCAAGGAATAGACCTCCTTATTCTTTACTTAAGATTCCCTTTAGCATATCATAAAACCTGACCATGCAAAAGCGCATTCTTTTCATAAGCAACGGCTATGGTGAAGATTCCTTCGCAGCTCTTGTCCTTTCCGAATTTCTCAAAGAGATTGCGAAGGAAGAAATCTCCTGCTTTGTGGATGTTCTGCCTCTTGTGGGAGAGGGAAAGGCTTTCACAGAACTTGCACACTCTTTTCCTAAGAGAATACGCCTTTTGCACTCTTCTCCTCGTCTTCCCTTTGGAGGTGTGTACCTTGGGGGACCTCTCCGCCGCCTCTTCAGATTCTTGGGAGATCTCCTGGGAGGAGGATTGCACAACACCTGTTCTGCCATCCGTATCCTCTTGCGATCCTCTTCATCTTTTGACATGGTAGTAGGAGTGGGAGACGTGTTCCCACTTCTTTTAGGTTTTCTCTTTGCCCGGAAAAAGGTGTATCTTTTCGCCTGTGCACACACTGCCCTTCTACGTCGAAAGGGGAAACCCTATGAACGTTTGGGAAGAGTAACCGCCTACCTTTTTCGGCATTGCGCCAAAAAGGTCTACACCCGGGACGCTCCAACTGCTCTTTGGTTCCAGAATCTTGGAATCAAGGCCGAATTTCTGGGCTTTGTGGGTCCTGGAGTCCCACACTCTAAGGACAAAGAAATTATCCTCTTCCTTCCGGGGCACCGTCGAGACTGGAAAGAAAACCTCTGTTTTCTCTGCAAGGCCATTGCCTTATCCAAGGAGGACTTAGCGCCTTTTCCTCTCCATTTCGTCTTTCCCCCCGAAAGGACCATACCTGAGGTCGTCAAAGCAATACAGGAAGCCGGAGGAACGATCTTTTCCTCCTCTTCTTTCCGCATCGAAAACCTTCCCGTTTCCTTCAGTCGGGGAGATTATCTTACCCACCTTGGTCGAGCAAGGCTTATAGTAGGATTTGCCGGAACAGCCCTAGAGCAGGCGGCATGCCTGGGCATTCCCTGTCTTGAACCATACCGCAAAGACGCCATCCAGGTCAACCGTCACTTCCTCCAAACACGGCAGGCTCTGCTTCTTCGAGAAGCCCTTATCCAAGGAGGAGATACTCCTGAAGAAACGGCCGCAATCCTTAAAAGTGTTCTTGCAAATCTTTCCCGATTTCAAAAAGAGGCACAAAACTTTGCCCAAAGAACCTGGGAGAGAAAGATGGACGGAGCAAGAAACATTGCCCTTGACCTTATCAACACTCTTCGCACTCCCCCGAAACTCCAAGGTAGAGCACCTGCTGGGGACGGCTCTCGTACCGGTATATGGTGATACCCTTACACTTGAGCTCATGGGCTAAAAGATATACCCGGAAAACATCCTGCGGGGTGGCCGACTCAGGCAGATTCACTGTCTTTGAAACAGCGTTATCCACGTAACGCTGGAAAGTAGCCTGCACCCGGACGTGAAACTCTGGAGGAATTTCAAGAGCGGTGAGAAAAAGTTGGTGGAGTTCTTCCGGGATACCATCAATGCCTTCCATCGTACCCTGCTCGAGGACTCTCTTTCGGATACTTTCTGGCACCCGGTAACGAGAGAACATCTCCTCAAGAAGAGGATGAATTTCAAAGAGTTCAGCTTTTTCCAGAACATAGCGCCTGAAGGCTAAAGCAAAGAGGGGCTCAATACCGCTCGAGCATGAAGCGATAATACTTATTGAACCGGTGGGGGCAATAGAAAGAAGAGTGGCATTGCGGAGGGGAAGATTCTCTTTTGCCCAGATACTCTGAGAATAATTGGGAAAGGTCCCTCTTTGGGAGGCAAGGTCCAGAGAGGCCTTTCGGGCTTCAAGGGCAATAAAGTACATGACTTCAGCAGCAATCTTTAAGGCTTCTTCAGAGTAGTATGATATCCCAAGTTTTACAAGCATATCGGCAAAGCCCATGACTCCAAGGCCAATTTTTCGATTCCCTTTGACCATTCGCTCGACGGTCTCCAGGGGATAACGGTTAACCTCAATGACATTATCCAAGAAACGCACCGCCCTCCAAACCACTTCTCTCAAGTATTCATACCGAACTTTTCCCTTCTCTACAAACTTCGAAAGGTTGATAGACCCAAGGTTGCAGGATTCGTAAGGCAAGAGAGGAACCTCTCCACAGGGATTTGTGGCCACAATCCTTCCCAAAGAAGGCGTGGGATTGGAAGCGTTGATGGTGTCGAGAAAGAGCAAGCCTGGCTCCCCGCTTCTCCAAGCACTTTCAGTGATCATCTCAAAGAGTTCCCGGGCATTCACCCGCTCCCACACTTTCCCGTCCCGAGGATTAACAAGCTCGACTTCCTCTCCCCTTTTCACCCGTTCGATCTCGTCGTCAGTTATGGCCACCGAGAGGTTAAAATTTTCTAGGAAACCCGGTTTTTCCTTTGCCCGGATGAATTCCCGGATATCCGGATGGTTGAAACGTAGAACACCCATGTTAGCTCCCCGGCGACGCCCTCCCTGTTTCACAACGTCTGTAGCAGTATCGAAAATGCGCATGAAAGAAACAGGCCCTGAAGCCCGTCCACCGGTTGAGGCCACAATGTCGCCCTTGGGGCGAAGGGCGGAAAAACTGAAGCCCGTTCCTCCTCCTGATTTGTGGATGACGGCCATCTCCTTGAGGGTAGTGAAAATGGAGTCTATGGAGTCTTCAATGGGTAAGACAAAGCAGGCAGAAAGCTGCCCCAGGGGAGTTCCAGCATTCATGAGGGTGGGAGAATTGGGTAAAAAAACAAGGGAGGTCAAAAGGTCCAAAAATTCTTCAAAGGTTTTCTGCACGTTGCCCCCAAATAAAGTTTCAACTTCAGAAACGAACCGGGCTACCCTCTCCATCATACCCCGAGGAGTCTCAATGGCTTTCCCTTCTGCGTCCTTCTGGAGGTATCGCTCCTTTAGGACCCGCACAGCGTTGAGGGAAAGCTTGAGATCGTCTCTGACTCCAAAGAGCTCCCACTTAGCCTCACGAAGGGCTCTCCGTTTTTCCCGGTAGAGGATATACACCCGAGCTACATCTGAAAGACCTTCTCGCATGAGGGTTTCTTCCACAACATCTTGAATCTCTTCCACCTCTGGAACCCTTCCCTGAATCCTCTCTCCAAGGAGAACGACCACCTTTTCTGCCAGTCCTCGGGCAAGGTCTTCGTTTTCCTTACCACAGGCTGAAAGAGCCCTATAAATGGCATGGACAATCTTCTCCGTCCTAAAAGGTTCAAAATCACCATTACGTTTTTTCACATACTCAAAGGACTGCACTCTCATCCCCTCCGTAAAGGCTTTCTACCCAAAGGAGCATCTCCCGCGGAGTAGCGAATACATATTCAGCAGAGACTTGCTCTGCCTCGGATCGATGAAAAGAATCCCAAAGGGCGAGAGCAAAGGAAACACCGGCCCCATGGGCTGCTTGAGCATCAAGCGGCGAATCCCCAACATAGAGCGTCTCCCAAGGAGCCACCTGAAAACAGGTAAGCACCTTGAGAACGCCATCGGGGTAGGGCTTCGCCCGTTCCACTTCATCCCCACAAAGAACGAGGTCGAAGAGAGCACCAATTCTGAGACGCTCCAGAGTTATAAGAGCACTCCTCCTCCCCTTGGCGGTAAAGAGTGCCTGCTTTACCCTCTTTTCTCTCAAGTAAGCAATAATAGAGAGAACCTCTGGGAATGGTGTAAGAAGACTATCGTGTTCTCGCTCGTAAAACTCGTAGAAAGCCCTGAGGGCCTCCTCTTTTTTCTCCTTTCCCACAATGTTTTCAATCACCACATCTTCCGGCGGACCGTAAAGACTCACAATTTCCTGGGGTGTCATAGATTTCTGGGCAAAACGCTCTGCTACCCACTGAAAAGCCCCCCAAAGGAGTTTTGAACTTCTCACCACAGTATTGTCAAGATCCCATATAAACACCCTAAACATAGGCTCTCTCCTTAAGGATAGCAGCGGTATGTTCTAAGAGAGTTTCCATATCCTGATCGGTACCGATTGAGATGCGCAAAGCATCAGGCCATTCTGGAAAATAACGCACAAGAATCCTACGACATTTCAACGCTTCGTAAAGGAAGGACAAGTCTTCTCCCTTCCTCCTTACAAACACAAAATTGGCCTCCGAAGGATACACCTGAAAACCGAGCTCCTTTATTTGCTTTGAAAACCAAGCCCTCGTCCTTTTAATGCGGGTAATGTTCTCCCAGACGTAATCGAGGTCCTCAAGGGCCGCGCAAGCTCCCACCTGGGAGAGGATACTGACGTTGTATGAGCTCTTAATCTTCGCCACCTCACGTATAACCTCTGGACGGGCGAAAAGAAAACCAATCCTCAGGCCGGCAAGAGAAAAGGACTTCGAAAGAGTCCGCAATACAATAAGGTGTTCATATTTCTCAAGAAGGGAGAGGGTACTTGCCGGAGCAAAGTCCCCGTAAGCCTCGTCCACTACCAGAGGAGAAGAGGAAAACTGAAGAACCCTTTCTACAGACTCTATTGGGACGAAGGTTCCTGTGGGAGAATTCGGATTAGAAAGGAACTTCAACTCTGCTGGACAAAAGACGAACCGTTCAGGAAGTGAAAAATCCTCGGGAAAAGGAATCTCTACCGGCTCTCCTTCTTGAAGGAGAGTCAGCACACGGTAATAAGTGTAGGTAGGAAAGGGGTAGGCTACCCGATCACCTCGCCCCACAAACACTCGCACCACAAGGTCCAGAAGTTCGTCAGAGCCATTCCCCACAAGAATCCAGTCCTCCGGTACTCCGTAGACCGAAGAGACCTTTTTCCGCACCTCGTCTCCCAGCGGAGGGGGATAAAGAGCAAGAGAACCTGAGGAAAGAAATTCTCCAATTCTGGCCACAACCCGAGGAGAGGGGGGATAAGGGTTTTCGTTGGTGTTGAGTTTGATAAACCCTCTCTCCCTTGGTTGTTCTCCCGGAACATACCCTTGCACAGAAAGAAGTGCCTTCCGAAAGCGCACCTTTCTCACCGTCCCTTTCCCATTTCTTTCAAGATCTGGGTACTTCTTCCCGAGGGGTCATGGAGAGTGTAGATTTCTCGAAGATTGCGAAAATCTCCCCGAAAATCGAGACCGTACCCCACCACGTAAATGTCAGGAATTTCAAAACAAAAATAGTGAACGGTTACGTCCGCAATCCTTCGAGCCGGACAGTTTAGGAAACTACATACCCGTACGCTCTGGGGAAGGCGTCGTTCTAAGCTCCGCACGAGAAAATTCAGAGTGAGTCCGGTATCAACGATATCCTCAAGAATCAAAATATCCCTCCCCCTAAGATCAATGTCCACGTCTTTCTCAATCTCAGCCCGCCTGAGTCCTGGACGAAAGGGAGAAAGAGCCATAAAATCAAGATCAAAGGGAACAGTTAAGCAGCGGGTGAGGTCTACCGCAAAGTATACCGCTCCCCGGAGGATGGCAATAAGGACTGGTCGCTTTCCTGCATAGCCCTCGTCGATTTCTTGAGCCACCTCCTGAACCCTTCGCTCGATTTCCTCCCAGGTAAACACAAGCTTCCCTAAACGGGGATCATCCATGGTTTTCCTCAAGATCAAACTTTCGCAGGATGTGTTCATAATCTCGAGCGTAGATGACCTTGATCCTCACTTCCGGATAGAGCTCTTTGAGCTTTCTCACTTTCCTGTTTTTCCGCCACACGAGTTTCTGTTTTTGAGTGGTAAGTTCAACAAAAAGGTCAAAGTCGGGGAGATAGAAATCCGGTGCAAAGGCTTCCACCACATTCCCCTCACTGTCCCACTCCAAAGGAAAGGTCCGTGGTTCGTACAACCAACGGATGCCATAAAAATCGAGAATGCGGGCAAACTCCTCTTCCGAGGGGTGGGAAAAAACAACCGGTCTTTCCATAAAGCCACTCGTCTCAAAAAAGGAAACCTGTTCTACCAAAGAAGGGGTACTTGTGCGTTTCATGGCTTCAAGGACAAGCTGACAGGATTCTTCCACGTCATAGAAGGCAGTATTGACCACAAGGTGGTAGTGGAGAGGGTTACGCCAATCTACCCCAAAGAAGCGAAGCAAGAATCTCTCCCTCTGCCTGTCTTGCTCAGCAAGAATTCGCGAAGCAGTGACCTCGTCCTGCTTATAGCGCTGCATAATCCGCCGAAGACGCACTGGAACGGGTGCGACCACAAGTAGGTGGAAGGCAAAAGGGCACTGAGCAAGGAGCTTTTGTCCTCCCCTTCCAAGAAGTATGAAGGCTCGTTTTTCAGCCATTTCTCGAAGAAGCTCACCCACTGCCTTAGTCCATTCTTCTCTCTCTTTTTCTTCTTCAGGGGGATCTGGAGAGAGGGTACCTTCGTGATCTCGAAGAATGGCTGCCCATTCCTCTCGGTTAATGAATTCGTATCCTAACCTCTTCGCCAAACGGAGAGCGACTTCGTCCCCCAAACTCTCTACCTCTCGAGAAACCGTAATAACCGAAAAATTACCCATTCCCCTATTCACCGGCTTCTATTATACTATCTCCGAAAGACAAAAACTCAGAGGAAGGAAAGAAATGACGTCGCTGTCCATCCTGGTCTTTGGGTTTTTCGCCCTTTTACCCACTGAGGTAGCCCAGGCCGAGGGAGCTTTTCTTTGGAACCACACACAGCATGCTTTCGCAACCGTAAAGGGTAGAGTGTTCTCTTGTTTCCTCACGAGAGAGACGAGGCCTTACTTTCCCCCCTCCCCTTCCTTCTGTGAGCAGGGAGACAAACCATGAGAAAAGGAATTGCAATAGCAATCCTTTTTGTGCTTCTTTTTACTTCCTTGAGCTGGTCATCAATACGAAAACTTCCCCCCTTCAACCTCTATACCTTGAAGGGTGAGGAGATACCTTTCTACCCCAAGAGTCTCACCGCCCTCTTCTTCGTCGATCCCGCATGCCTTTCCTGTCTTGTGGACCTCTCGCGATTGAGCAAAATCTTGGAGGAAGGGAAAATTCCTCTCTACCCCGTGTGCTTACAATGTGACTTTCGAGATGTTCGACGTCTTGAGGATTCCCTATCTGGACGCTTCACCATCTATTTTGCTCATCCCTTACTTCCCGCCCTTCTGGGAATCTGGGAAACCCCCGCTCTCTTTCTGGTCAACTCTGAGGGAAAGGTACTCTACCAAGAAAAGGGGAGCTTTTCTTTTGAGACTCTCCAGTCTTTCATAACTTCTTATAAAACCGCCCAATCTTCCAGAAAGGGAAGAAATGACAATTGTTCATCAGGTATCTGCTATTAGGGAGAGAAGTGGCAATGATGAATATTCAAGAAATTCTTGAAAAATTGTGGAAAAGAGAGATAATGCCCCAAAAGGCCTATGAGATCCTCAAGGGGCTGCCTTTTGAGGACCTCGGCTTTGCCAAAGTCGATCACCACCGGAACCTACGCAAGGGTCTTCCCGAGGTGGTGTATTGCCCCGGAAAGAGTCGGGAACACCTCCTTGCCATTGCCAAGAATCTGGCAGAACGAGCCCCGAACTTTCTCCTTACCCGGGCAGATCAGGAAATTTATGAATTTCTCCTACAGCACTTACCTTTCCTTTCCTTCAACCCTCTGGCATCTCTTGTCTTTGCCGAGCGGGAACCCCAACCAAAGAGAGGCAAAATTGTAGTGGTCACCGGAGGCACGGCAGACATCCCTGTTGCCGAAGAAGCAGCCTGTACTGCAGAAATTGCCGGGAACTTTGTGGAGCGGTTGTTCGATGTAGGCGTAGCAGGAATTCATCGGCTCTTTGCTTCCCTTTCCGTTTTCAAAGATGCCAATGTGGTGATAGCCGTTGCAGGAATGGAAGGAGCTCTGCCTAGCGTTGTGGCTGGCATCGTAGAGGTCCCGGTCATTGCTGTACCTACAAGCATCGGATATGGGGCACACCTTGGAGGACTGGCTCCACTTCTTTCTATGCTCTCAAGCTGTGCTCCAGGCATGGCCGTGGTGAACATCGACAACGGCTTTGGTGCGGGCTTCATCGCCCACCTCATAAACCGACTGGCTGAAGGAGAGAGATTATGAGGATTCTCTACCTTGACTGTTTTTCTGGAATAAGCGGCGATATGTTTCTTGGAGCCCTTCTAGACCTTGGAATAGAGATGGATTCTTTCGTTACGACTTTGAAGAACTTCGTGCCCCTCCCTTTCGAGATGGCGGTCAAGCGGGTCAAAAAAGGAGGCATCACAGCAACAAAGGTGGACGTCTTCGAGCCTCATCCCCCTCCTGCTCGCTCAAGTAAAGAACTCCTTGATCTCCTCTGGAGGGGCTCTGCACCTGAAACTTTGAAAGAAAGGGCTTCAAGCGTCGTTCAAAAAATTGCCGAAGCTGAAGGAAAGATACATGGTATCCCCTCCCAAGAGGTGCACCTCCATGAGGTAGGTGGTGCAGACACATTGGTGGACGTCGTGGGGGTAATCTATGGACTCGAGCTCTTAGGAGTTAGGACAGTTTATTCTTCCCCTCTTCCCACAGGAAGAGGGCTTGTACACACCACTCATGGAGTTTTGCCCGTTCCGGCCCCGGCTACCCTCGAGCTTCTCAAGGGGGTTCCCATATACTTGGGACAGGAAGAGGGAGAACTGACCACCCCAACCGGGGCAGCGCTTGCGAGGAGCCTGGTATGTTCTTTTGGTTCCTGTCCCCAGATGATTGTGGAGAGAATCGGATATGGTGCAGGGACAAAAGACTACTCCCTACCCAATGTCCTTCGGGCAATTCTGGGAGAAAAAGAAGAAACCACTACCCAAGAGAAAAACATTGTTCTGGAAACAAACATCGATGATGTGTCTCCCCAAGTTATCGGATATCTCACCGAACGTCTCTTCGAAGCAGGAGCCCTGGACGTTTTCGTGACACCCATCTACATGAAAAAGCAACGTCCAGCCTTCATGGTTTCCGTTCTTGCTACACCCCCTTCAGTTTCTCGTCTCCGAAATCTCCTTTTTGAAGAGACTACCACCTTAGGTCTTAGGGAATACGAGGTAACCAAGTGGGCATTGCCTCGCCAAAACATATCTTTCATGACGCCATGGGGGGAGGTGAGGGGAAAAGCCGTGCACAAAGGAGGGAGAAAATACATTTTCCCCGAGTACGAGGATTGCAAAAGGATTGCCTCTTTGTATCACCTCCCCCTCTTTGAGGTCATAAGGGAGCTCACAAAAAGCATTCCAGAGGAAAACGAGGCTTTCCCGGAACGCGCTAAAAGGTAGTAGTCATCCACCACAGGTTCCCCCACAGGGTTTTCCACACTTAAGACACATAAGTTCGGCCATATAGGCTTCTTCTTCCTCTTTTGTGATGTATCTTCGGCGGATTCTTTTGTCCATGATCCAGGGCCACCGAACCACTCTTTCCTCAAAGGGCATCTCGTACACTTCCTGCATGCCCTTGTCGCGGTATTCTCCGCGTACTTCCATGTCTCCACCCCCTCATTCTTCTCCAAGGTATGCCTTGCGCACTCGCTCATCCTCGAGAAGCTTTCTCCCCTCTCCCTGGAGAGTGATACGGCCCGTCTCAAGAACATACGCATAATGGGCTATTTCGAGAGCAGCCTTCGCGTTCTGCTCGATGAGAAGAATAGTCACTCCACTCTGCAGAAGTTCCCGGATAATGTCGAAGATCTCTCGCACGAGGAGTGGAGCAAGACCCAGGGACGGTTCATCCATCATGAGGAGTCTGGGACGGGACATCAAAGCTCGGGCAACGGCAAGCATCTGTTGTTCTCCCCCACTCAGCGTTCCTCCTTTTTGCCAGGTCCTTTCTTTAAGACGAGGGAAGAGGGAAAAGATCCATTCCAAGTCTTTTTTCATCCCCTGGTGATCCCGACGGGTGTACGCTCCAAGAAGAAGATTTTCCATAACGGTGAGATTGGGGAAAATTCTTCGTCCTTCCGGGACCATGGCCACCCCCATTTCCACAATGTGATGTGGGGGTTCTTCGGTTATGTCATTCTCTTCAAGGAAAATCTTTCCCTCCCTTGCCCGAACAAGACCGGATACGGTTCTCAAGGTTGTACTCTTTCCGGCTCCGTTAGCCCCGATGAGAGCTACAATTGTCCCCCGCGGAACGGAAAGAGTTATTCCCTTAAGGGCATGAATCCCCCCATAAAAGACGTGCAGATTCTCAATGTGTAAAACAATATCATCCCTCACGCCGTTTTCGCTCCTACACCCAGGTAAGCTTCGATAACCCGTGGGTCCTTTTGAATTTCCTCGGGTGTTCCCTCAGCAATTTTCAAGCCAAAATCCATGACGGCCACCCGCTCACAAATCCCCATAACCACTCTCATGTCGTGCTCGATGAGAAGAACAGTAAGACTAAAGTCCTTCCGGATATGTTGGATGAATCGCATAAGTTCCAGCGTCTCTTGAGGATTCATGCCTGCCGCCGGCTCATCCAAAAGAAGAAGTTTTGGCTTTGCGGCCAAAGCTCGAGCAATCTCGAGACGCCTCTGCTCTCCATAGGGCAAGACCTGTGCCTCCTCGTGAGCCACACGAGAAAGACCCACTGCTTCAAGAAGGGCAAAGGCTTCCCGACGAAGTTCCTTCTCTGTCCTCCAGGTAGAGGGCAGAGAGAACATGGTAGCAAGAAAGGAATGGGGAAAGCGAACATGAAAGGACACGAGAACATTTTCAAGGACCGTGAGATTCCCAAAAAGACGAATATTCTGAAAAGTACGGGCTATCCCCAAAGCAGTGATCTGGTCGGGAGAGAGCCCAGTGATGTTCTTTCCATAGAAGAATACCCTTCCTTTGTTTGGTAGATACTGGCCGCTTACGATATTGAAGACCGTAGTCTTCCCGGCCCCATTAGGCCCGATAAGACCTACAAGGTTCCCTTCCCAGAGGGTGAGAGAGAAATCATTCACCGCCACAAGACCACCGAAAGCAATCGTAATCCCCTCAATTCGGAGGACCTCACTCCGTTCGGACATAGGCCTCCCTTCTCCCTTGAAAAAGACGCACAAGGCTCTCCCAAGAGAGCTCCCTTCGCCCAAAGAGACCACGCCGGTAAAAGATCATGAGGATGACCAAAATTACCGAGAAAACCACCATGCGCATTCCTGGAATCCCTGGAAAAGTCCATGCTCCGATTTTGTGTGGAGCCTCAACATCACGCAGTACCTCCTGAAGAAAAGCAAAAAGAATGGCCGTCACCGTAGACCCGGTAAGACTTCCCAACCCTCCTAAAACGATGATGATGAGAAGGTTAAAGGTCATGCCGAAGGTGAAGAGAGTAGGGGAAACCGTACTGATAAGAGTCACAAAGAGCCCTCCCGCTACCCCGGCAAAAAATCCGCTGAGGACAAACGCAAGGAGCTTGTGACGGAAGAGGTTCACTCCCATGGCCTCGGCAGCTACCTCGTTCTCCTTTATGGCCTTGAGAGCACGGCCAAAACTGGAGTTCACCAGGTTCTTAAGAATAAAGACTGTCCAGAAAGCCCAGCTTGCCGTCCACCATAAGTTCGTATACTCGGGAATTCCCTTGATCCCTAAGGCACCGTTTGTTAGGGGAATAAGGTTATTGGCCAGAACAATGACAATTTCCCCAAAACCAAAGGTGGCGATAGCCAGATAATCTCCCCGCAGACGAAGAGTGGGAACACCGATGAGGAAGGCAAAAAAAGCTGCTAAGAGACCTCCAAGAAGGAGAGCCAGGAGAAAAAGGGAGGGAGGGAAGGAAAAAGTATTGAGGGGCCAAATGAGAGGCTGAAGAAAGTAAACCTCTTTTTTCTGAACCACAGGAAGCATAAGAAGTGCTACCGTATAGCCCCCGATGGCCATAAAGGCGTTGGGGCCTAAGGAGAACTGCCCGGTCACTCCGTTCACTAGGTTATACGCCGAGGCTGCCACAATGTAAATGCAGGCAGTGTTCAAGATTCTGACGAGATAAGCGTTAAGATGACGCTCAGCCAAAAATACACCAAGCATTAAAACACCAAAAAGGATGAACGTGAGGACAAGATCTCGAAAGACCGTGTCTCTTTCCACCGTCACACCTTCTCCTTCAGAGCTTCACCCATTATGCCACCCGGTTTTACAAGAAGAAAGACAATGAGAATGGTAAAGACAAAGGCATCCCGGTAACCTGTAAGCCCGGGAAAGAAGGCAACAATTAGAATCTCCGCCAAACCAATGATAAACCCCCCAATCATTGCCCCCACTACGTTGCCGATTCCCCCAACCACTGCCGCAGTGAAGGCCTTCCACCCGGGGAATATCCCCATAAGGGGGTTGATTTGAGGATACTTACAGGCCCAAAGTACTCCTCCAATTCCGGCCAAAGCCGAGCCCAGAGCAAAGGCGTAAAGAATAACACGGTCCACATTGACTCCCATAAGGCGTGTGGTTTCCATGTCCCGGGAAACGGCCCGCATGGCCATACCCACCTTTGTGCGGTATACGATGTAAAAGAGAGCAAGAAGAATGGCAATGCTTATTACCGGAACCCAGAAAGTCACCCCCTGAATGCGGGCACCTAAAAGAGTGTAGACGTTTTTCATGAGTGCCGGACGAGGAAATCCCTTTGGCCGTGCTCCTACAGTAACAAGACCGAGATTCTCAATGAAAAAAGACACCCCCACCGCAGTAATGAGGGCCGATATCCGAGGGGCGTTACGCAGAGGTCGATATGCTACCCGTTCAATACTCATCCCCACCAAAGAACACAGAACCATACCGATAATAACCGAAAGCCACCAGGGAAGAAGAAAAACGGCAATCATGAAGAAGGCAAAGTATGTCCCCAACATAAAGACGTCGCTGTGGGCAAAGTTGATGAGCCCCAGGATTCCGTAGACAAGGGTGTATCCAATGGCCAAGAGAGCATACAGACTCCCTACTGATACCCCATTCATAAGCTGTTGGAAAAAGGCCGTCCAGTGCATCGCAATCCCCTCGAAAGACAAGGAGGGCCGGGAGTCCCGGCCCTCCTTTATGCTACTCCACCGCCACCGTCTTGACAAAGACGAAATTACCACCCTCAACTTTCCTTACCACCACAGGTTTTATAGCATCACCGTTTTCAATCGTCACCTTCCCGGTGACCACGTCGAGGTTTTCGGTGTCCTCGATAGCCTCTCGGATTTTCACCGAATCGAGGGATCCTGCTCGCTCAATGGCGTTTACAAGAATGAGGTAAGCATCGGCTCCTAGTGCACCGAACATGTTGGGGTCCTTCCCAAACTTCTGCTTATAGAGGTCAATGTACTTCTGTCCGATATCATTCAAACCCTTGGTGGCATCCCAGATGGCAGTGTGATAGAGTCCTTCTACCGCATCTCCACCCACACTGAAGAGTTCCGGGGCGTCGGCCCCGTCGGCAGAGAGAATGATACCTTCATACCCCAAGTCCCGGGCTTGACGGCAGATGAGAGCGATCTCCGTATAGTAGTTAGGAACATAGAGGAGATCAGGGTTGGCATTGATGATTGTAGTGAGCTGCGCAGAGAAATCCTGGTCTCCAGTCTTACAGTTTTGCTCTACAACGACCTTCCCGCCCCGCTTCTCAAACTCCTCTTTGAAAAAGTTTCCTAAGGCCACACAGTAGTCCTGAGCAATGTCAGAAAGAATGGCCACCGTCTCTGCCTTGAGGTCCTTGCGGGCAAACTCAGCTGCCGCCGCCGCCTGGTAGGGGTCCAGGAAGCAGGCTCGGAAGACAAATTTCTTTCCTTGAGTCACAAGAGGATTTGTAGCCGTAGCAGAAATAATGGGAACCTGCCTTTCCTCGCAGATTGGCCCTGCAGCGAGCATATTTCCACTTATGGCTGGACCGATGATAGCTACAATCTTCTCCTTGTCGATGAGGCGGGTCGTGGCATTAGCTGCCTCTACCTTGTCGCTCTTGTTGTCCACGAGGACAAGCTCCAATTTTTTGCCTGCTACCACATCACCAATGATTTCCCGGACGAGATTGATTCCCTCCCAGATCATCTGTCCATAAGCTGCTACCGCTCCGGTCATCTCAAGATTTGCCCCGACACGGACAACTTCCTCTTCTGCAAAAGCCACACTCCCCAGAACAAGACCTACACACAAGAAGGCAACAAAAAGAAATTTTTTCACAACCATTCCTCCTTCTTTAGAGAGCTTTGATAGGCTAAAAGTATCACCTTGTTTCTCCTTTTGTCAAGGAGATTCTCACCTTCCCACTCCAAGACGATAGGCTAAAACCTCGGGAAGCCTGGCGTCAAGAATCTTCTGCATGGCAGCCTCAACGTCATACTCTATCCTTCGGATCTCAATGCGTCTCTCTTCCACAAAGAAGAAGCCAAAACTTGCCTGAGGATTTCCATCCCTCGGCTGCCCCACGCTTCCACAGTTTATGAGATATCGAAACCCCGGTTCGAGAGAGATCACCCCTCCTTTCAAAAAGGAGACTCGCCCAACCCTGTTTTTCCCCCACAAATACCCTTCGGCAACGTGGGTATGGCCGAAAAAGCACAGGGAGAAATCTTTCCGTTCCTCAAAAATCTCCCGGGCTTGCCAGGGATCCACAATGTACTCCTCGGTTGGCTCCCGGGGGCTACCGTGAACACAAAGGTAATCCGGGAAGGTCAAAAAAGAGGGAAGGCCCTCGAGAAAGGAAAGACTCCCTCCACTTAGGTGTTCCTTCGTCCACATAATGGCCTGCGCTGCAGCCGGGTTAAACCAGGAAAGGGGCATTTTCCCCAAAAGACAGGCCTCATGGTTTCCCAAAATGACCTGAGCTTTCCTTTCCTTCACCCATTGAACACAGAGCTCAGGCTCCGCCCCGTACCCAACGACGTCACCCAAAACGATAAGGAAGTCATCCTCCGCGAGTTCCTGGGAAACTACTCGCAAAGCATCGAAATTTCCATGAATATCAGAGAAAATGGCCACTCGCAATTTTAGCGCATCGACCCCTTTATCCGCATGATACTCGTGATAGAGAAGCGAACAAGCTCTTCGAGCTTGAGCTGAATGTACTTTATGGTCTCCTCAAGATTGGGAATGAGGACGTACTCCAGAGCATTCACCCTTCGGCGGGTTTTCTCTATCTCTACTGCAAGGAGCTCTATTGTCTTCTCTGCCTCTGCCAGACGAACCATGAGGGGCAAAACCCGGAAGAAGGATCGGAAAGCAGCGTCGATCTCGGCAGGAGTATTCACAACGCCGTATGCAAAGGGGTCCCCTTCGACTTTTACCTCAAAGTGAGGTACCCGGACACCGGTAAGGTAGCGGGTTCGAACTTCAAGAAGAAGACGCTGTTGAGACACAAGGGTGACAAGGTCCTTATCAGCCTCAGAAAGCATGAGGGAGGCAACGTTCTGGGCCTCAAAGGCCTTTACAATTTCCTGCTCTATCTCCTGGCGAAGGTTGGCATTCTCCCGCACAATACGAACAAAATCTTGGACAAGAGCATCAAGCTTGTCCTTGAGGAGTTTATACCCCCTCCGGGCCATAGCCAGACGGTTCTTGAGCTTCATAAGCTCCATGCGGTTAGGGTTAACGTTGAGTCTCACGAGACCATCAGCCTTCTTCCCCAGTCTTCCTGCCGTAAAAACGTTCAAGGTACTCGTCGCGAATTCTTTTGAGCTCCTCTCGGGGTAGCATACGCAAGAGGTCCCAACCGATCTCCAAAGTTTCCCCAATACTCCGATTTTCGTACTCTCCCTGTTGTACAAACCGTTCTTCAAATTGATCAGCAAACTTCATGTAGAGACGATCGAGCTCGGTAAGCGAAGCTTCTCCAAGGATGGTGGCCAATTCCTCTGCTTCCCGACCACGGGCATAGGCAGCGAAGAGTTGATTCGCCACATCGGCATGATCCTCCCGTGTTTTTCCTGGACCGATCCCTTTGTCTCGCAAACGGGAGAGCGAAGGCAAAACATCAATGGGGGGATAGATTCCTTTTCGATAGAGTTGACGGCTCAGTATAATCTGCCCCTCGGTAATATAGCCGGTAAGGTCGGGAATAGGATGGGTCTTATCATCTTCGGGCATGGTGAGGATAGGTATCTGGGTGATGGAACCCTTCTTCCCCCGAATGCGCCCAGCTCGTTCGTACATGGTCGCAAGATCCGTATAGAGATAGCCAGGGTATCCTCGTCTTCCTGGAACCTCTCTTCGAGCTGCCGATATCTCTCGCAGAGCTTCACAGTAATTCGTCATGTCAGTGAGGATAACGAGAACGTGCATGTCCATCTCAAAGGCCAGGAATTCTGCCGCCGTTAGGGCCATGCGGGGAGTAATGATCCGCTCAACCGCCGGGTCACTGGCCAGGTTCACGAAAAGAACCGAGCGCTCAATGGCTCCGGTATTGCGAAGCTCGGATATGAAGTAATTGGCTTCTTCAAAAGTAATACCCAAAGCTCCAAAAACCACGGCAAATTTCTCTTCCCCCTTGAGCACCCTTGCCTGTCGGGCGATTTGAGCTGCCAGACGGGCGTGGGGAAGCCCCGAGCCCGAGAAAATGGGAAGCTTTTGTCCTCGTACCAGGGTATTCAGGCCGTCAATGGCCGAAATTCCTGTTTGGATAAAGTCAGTAGGGTAATCCCGAGCCACAGGATTGATAGGGTTACCGTTAATATCGAGTCGCTCTTCCGGAACGATTTCTGGTCCTCCATCAAGAGGAACACCCGAACCACTGAAAACTCGCCCCAGAATGTCGGGGGAAACGGGGAGCTCCATCACCCTACCCAAAAATCTCACTTTGCTCTGACCAATACCGATGCCTTCCGTACCCTCAAAGACCTGCACCAGGGCCTTGCCTCTACTTGTCATGAGGACCTGACCACGGCGCTGGGTTCCGTCTTGAAGCTCGATCTCTACAATTTCCATATAGCGGGCGTCCTCCACCTGCTCCACGGTGAGGAGTGGCCCTGCTACCTCAGAGATGGTCACAAACTCCTTATACATTGGTCTCGACCTCTCCTCTTATCTTCGCACTGAGTTCCTCTCTAATTTCTTCTTCAAGCCCCTCTATCCTCTCAAGCTCTGATTCCGGAACGTACTTCATCCTTCCTATTCTCTCTCGAGCAGAAATGCTCAGAATATCCCGCAGTGCAAGGCCCTTTTCCAAAGCCTTGAGGCCCTCGTGATAGTACGTGAGGATGACTCGAAGCATCAAATACTGCTTTCGCAAAGAAGTAAAGGTATCGACTTCATGAAAAGCATTCTGCTGCAGAAAGTCCTCTCGAATGGAACGGGCTACTTCAAGAATGAAGCGCTCTCTAAAGGAGAGAGACTCTACGCCCACAAGGCGGACGACCTCTTCAAGTTCTGCTTCTTGCTGCAAAATACGCATGGCCAGAGCCCTGTTTTCAGAGAAGTCAGGAGCTACGTTCTTTCTCAAGAAATCCTCAAGATGTTTCAGGTACAGGGAGTAGCTAAGAAGCCAGTTAATGGCCGGGAAGTGCCTTTTGTAGGCCAGACGGTCTTCAAGCCCCCAGAACACCTGCACCACTCGCAAAGTATTCTGCGTTACGGGCTCAGAAAGGTCCCCCCCGGGGGGAGACACTGCTCCAATAACGCTCAAGGAACCCACTCGACCGTCCTTTCCCAAGCACTCCACCTTTCCAGATCGTTCGTAGAAGCTGGCAATACGGCTCCCTAAATAGGCAGGGAATCCCTCGTCTCCCGGCATTTCCTCAAGGCGCCCTGAGATTTCCCGCATTGCTTCGGCCCACCGGGAGGTAGAGTCAGCCATAAGGGCTACTTTGTACCCCATGTCTCGGAAGTACTCTGCGATGGTGATTCCCGTGTAGACCGAGGCCTC
The DNA here is from genome assembly GCA_964426875.1 of uncultured Atribacterota bacterium. GTDB lineage: Bacteria > Atribacterota > Atribacteria > Atribacterales > Caldatribacteriaceae > Caldatribacterium. The sequence goes on along the minus strand of CAYRSB010000001.1, from coordinate 154,385 downwards.
TCGAGCTGCTACAGGCATGTTGGAGGTGTTGGCGACGAGCACCGTCCGCTGCATAAGGGGCTCCCCGGTATAGGGGTCGACGAGTTCAGGAAATTCCATAAGAACATCAGTCATCTCGTTTCCTCGTTCCCCGCAACCGATGAAGATGATGACATCGGCATCAGACCACTTGGAAAGTTGGTGCTGCACTACCGTTTTCCCGCTTCCGAAGGGCCCGGGGATACAGGCTACTCCCCCCTTAGCAATGGGGAAAAAGGTATCGATCACCCGCTGCCCGGTGATGAGTGGCTCGTCAAGCTCCATCTTTCGACGATACGGACGAGGTGTTCGTACCGGCCAACGCTGCATGAGAGTCAGAGGAACCTCCTCGCCCCTCTCGTCTTCAATAATCGCAACAACTTCTTCTACGGTAAAGGACCCGCTTCGTATTTCTTTCACTCGTCCAGAAATTCTGGGAGGAACCATGACTCTATGGGTAACGGTTTTCGACTCCTGTACCACCCCCAGTATGTCTCCTCCCTCTACAGAATCGTCCGCATTAACAAGAGGTTTGAAGTCCCACTTCTTCTCCCGATCGAGAGCGGGGAGCTCCATCCCTCGGGCAATAAAATCACCGGCTCTCTCACGAATAAACTCAAGAGGCCTCTGGGTCCCATCAAAGATGCGTCCAATGAGACCCGGGCCGAGTTCTACACTCAGCGGTTCGTAAGTGGACTCTACAGGCTCTCCGGGGCGAAGTCCGGCCGTCTCTTCATAAACCTGAATGGTTACTTTGTCGTTGTGAATGCCGATGATCTCTCCGACCAACCGCTTCTCTCCTACTTTCACCATGTCGTACATCTTTGCACCCGGAAGGTCTACCGCCACAACAACCGGACCGTTAACGCTGAGAATCATTCCCTTTCGCTCCATCACTGCTTTTCCTCTCCCCGAATGAGAATACTGCTTCCAATAGCCATCTCGACAAGTCTTCGCATAATGTCACCGCCTCTACCCACCTCGCGGGTACTTGTGGGAATAGCACAGATGACGGGCAAGGCCTCGCTGCGCAGGTCTTCAAAATGTTCCTTTACAGCGTTATAAAATCGCCATTCAGTGAAAATAATGGCGTACTGATTACGTCGAAGAATGGGTAGCAAGGGAAAGAGCTCTTCGACAGTACGAGCAGGGAAAACGTCAAACCCCATCCCCCGAAAGCAAAGTGCTCTTTCCTCTCCTCCTACAAAGGCGAAATATGTCTTACTGCTCATAGTAACACTCCCGAAGCTTTCGTCGTAGAATATCTCCCTCGATATAGAAATACTTACCATCAAGAAGGATTCGGAGGTTCTTCACGTCAATCGATTTGGCAAAAAGAAAACCGAAAACCGGTTCAGGACCAAAGGTCTCTCGACGATACTTTCGGACCCAGAAAAGGAGCTCGTTATCCATTCTCTTTTCCATCTCGGCAAGATAGTACGGGTCGTCTCGAAAAATCTCTTTTTCCGGAAGGACAAAGGCAAAACCCAGGTACTCAAGGTAATCTGGAACTTTGTCCTCAGGAAGGGAGAGAAGCTCTAAAAGGTCTTTCTCCCGAATAAGAGGGTTCGCAAAATAAAGGAGACGAAGAGCGTCAGGCTTTCTTTCTTCATAACGAGCCCTGAAGGTCCCCCGAAGGTAGGAAAAGACCACAAAGGCTTGATACCACTTTTTAAGGGGTCCCTCGGTGCGTTCGGCAAGGTTGTACACTTGCTTCAAGAAAAAGCGATCGAGGAGAAACTCCACTCCCTGAGCATACCCGGGACGGGCTTCTAAAAGTTCCTGCACTTCCCAAAGAGCCTGAGCAAGGGGATCAGAAAAGTACTCGGTCTCCCCACTCAAAAAGCGAAGAACCCGACGGGGATCAAGGAAACCCGGATAGGTCCATTCAAAGGGCCTTCTGGCCATGAAATGCTTTACAGCAAGCTTCAAAGCAGTAACATCAAACCCCAGAAGAAAAAAGGCAGTTACCTCTTCTCCTCCCTGACTCTTGGCAAAATCACTCACGATACCAAAGAAGTGTCCAGTGAGAACTCTGTCGATCGTTTTAGGGGTAGGAGAAATGTTCTGGAAAGATTCACCAAGGTAGGGGATTTCAGCCACTATTCGAAGGGCCTGATCCAGATCCTCAGCCCGCAAAAGGGCATCAAAGGTCTTTGGTTCAAGAAGACTCCGTTCTAAGGCTCGAACTCTACCGACGAGATAGGCATAGTCTGAATTAGCCTTCATACCTCAACACCCTGAAAAAGTGTCTCCAAAATCTCACGTTCGTTTTGGCGAAAGAATCCATCGAGAATAGCTCTGAGGCTCACATCCACTGTCATACCACCCTTTTTGAGGAGGAAACCCCGCTCAGGAGAGTCCCCAAGAACACCTCCAAAAGAGAGACGATATCCCAAAGAAGCGTTAATATCCTCAAGAAAACGAGGACCAAGCCGTTCGGCTTCTTGAGGAAACATCCACACTTCTTCTTCCCCACTCTCCACAGCCTTGAGGAGTACCCCTTTCCACCATAGAACATACTGTTTTTCTATGGCCTGAAGAAGAAGGCTCTCGAGTTCTTTCCGTAATGTTCTCAAAGCTTCCCACTTGACTCTACTGAGTTCGTTTCTTCCCCAAAGCCTGGCCTCGGCAAGCATTCTCTGAACTTTGAGTTCTATCTCCCTCTTTCTTCTCTCCACAAAGGCCTCGGCTTCCCGTTCGATGACTTCTCTGGCCTTTTCTCTGCGAAGAGCAGCCTCTCTATGGGCATTCTCAAGAATAAGCATCTTCCGAGAAGCGGCTTCTTCCTCAATCCGCTTCAAAATGTCTTCCAGAGACATACACCCACCCCTCAGAGCTTTATGGAATTGAGGAGAAGAATGGTGGCAAGGAGCGACAAAACGGCGTAGGTTTCTACCATGGCGGGAAGGATGATGGCCTTCCCTGTTTCTTCAGGACGACGGGCGATAAGGCCAATGGAAGCAGCAGCCGTCTTTCCCTGAGCAATGGCTGAAAGAAGCCCTACAATGGCTATGGGCAAACAGGCAAACATGATCTGCATGCCCTGAGCCACGGTCACCGCAGTTGGCGTCCCCCCAAAAAGGCCAAGTTTTATAAGCACCCAAAATCCTGCCAGAAGTCCATAGATTCCTTGCGTTCCCGGCAAGGCCTGGAGAAGGAGAACCTGACCAAATTTTCCCGGGTCCTCTGTCATTACTCCAGCACCGACTTGACCGGCAATCCCTACACCGATTGCTGAACCGGTTCCCGCAAGACCGATGGCGAGTGCTGAACCCAAAAGTGCAAAGACCAGTCCGTCTACAACCACGAGCAACAACCTCCCTTACTGTACTCTGACATACTTCGTTTTATAGCCGAAGGGTCGGAACTCTTTCCCTCCGTTTTCATAGAACTTGGTGAAAAACTCTACATATTGCAAACGAGCCGAGTGTACAAAGGCCCCAAGGCTACTCATGACCAAGTTAAAGACGTTGAAAAGAAGGGCCACTAAAAGCCCTACAAGCCAACCGATGTATGGTGAAGTCCCAAAGAGAGCTCCCAGTGTTCGGGCCAGAATGGCAATGATAGAGCTCGAAAGGCCAAGGGCAAAAAGTCGAGAATACGAGAGGACATCTCCCATATATGAGATAACCCCATAAAGACTCATGATACCTGAGAGAACTTTCATGATGGGATTCTTCTTCTGCCTACCCTGAGTAGCTACAAGAAAGAGCGCTGTACCTAAAAGAAGCGGTGTAGCCAAAGGCTTAAGGGAAGGTATCTGTGTGGCACCAAGGTAAAGAACAATGGCGAGAAGAAAAGCTACCCATCCCAAATGGTCCATGATTGCAGAAGCGTAATTCTTTCTCCGCCACTCCTTTACAAAACTCACCAAAAGCCCTACTACAACCTGTATAAAACCCAGGGCAAGAGAGAAAACAAGCATCGGCAGGGGGTTGGTTATGGGGTCTATGATGGTGAGCGCCCGCTTAAGATGCGTAAAGGTACTTAAAAACCCTGGAAGATAATCAAGGGTATCCCCCAGCCAGGAACCAGTTCCCATTCCCACAATGATTGAGGCTACTCCACCCCATCCAAGCATGCGGAAGAAACGCCGGGTTCCTTCTGGAATCTTCATAAACTTTGGGGCAAGAAAACCTAAAAGGGCAAGAATAAGACCGTAGATGACGTCCCCAAGACAGATTCCAAAAAAGAGGAAAAAGAAGGGAGCAAGAAAAGGTGTGGGGTCGAGTTCCCAGTAATTCGGAAGTCCATAGAGCCTGGTTAAAACTTCAAAGTTCTTCATCCAAGAGTTATTCACAAGTTCTATGGGGACATTCTCCCCCGGGCGGGGGTCTCGGCGGAAAAGAATCCATTCATTTCCCAAAGCCTTAAGAGACTGCTCGATCTTGGGAATGTCCTCCGCCTTTGCCCATCCGCTGACAACAATAGTTTCTCTAGTCCTCAGGATTTCCTGTTCTTTTTTCCTTCGCTCGAGAAGCGAAACATAGTAATCGTGGGCAAGCTTGAGATCCCGTTCAAAACGAACGTAAGAAGAGGCCTTCTCAAGAAGCATGTCCCGCTCAGTGGAAAGAGTCTCAATTTTGATACGGAGCCTCTCTTTCGCCTCCTTAGGGGTCCCCTCGAAGGCTTGAGGAAAAGCCACTGGAGTAACCCCGACCTCCTGCAGAGTTGTTTCAAGAGCGGGCACAAAATCCTTGTGCACCAAAAGAAAAACAATAACACTTTGTTCCCGAGAAGGAAACTCTGCAAGACACCACAAGGATCCTCGTTCGGAAAGCCTCTGCTTCAAAGACATCTTTTTCTCACTGGGAACTTCCAGAAGAACGCTTCGAGTATGGCGGGTTTCTCCAATATCCTCAAGAGGAAGAGGAACACTCTCAAGTCTTGAGAGAAAATCAATATTAGCAACTAATCTGTTGATCATGGTACGAAGGTTATTGAGACGTTCCTCAATCGAAGAACAAGCACGATACACCGGAATGTGGTTAAAACGACAGCGAAGAAATTCCTCTCTGGAGACTTCAACCGGAGCGGGAAAAAATGATTCAAGGAAAGAAGGCTTTTCTCTCCGATATCTCCCCACAAAATCTAAGCAATAGCGTATCTCTGTAAGAACACGTTCCACTTCCTCAGTAGAAATAGGAGACTCCTCTGGACCATAGGAGATACTCCTTTCGACATCGATTTCCATCACTCCAAGGTCTTGGAGGAGGGTAACAACATCGGATTCTTTCCGACGGTGAGCCACAATGCTCACCCGCTGCATCCTACTGACTGGCATACTCCTCTCGCACCTTCCTTGCAAGGTCAGGGAGAATTTCCCCAATTCTCTTTGTTAAGGCTTCTTGCAAGCGTTGAGCCTTGTTTGCAAAATCCTTCCGTATTTTCTCTTCCTCCTTTTTGGCTTCCTCAAGAATAGCATCACAGAGTTTCTGGGCACGCTCTTCTGCCTCTTCAAAGATTTTCTTACGCATGGCAACAATTTCTTCTTCTGTCTGACCCAAAATCCTTGTTGCTTCCCGCTCAGCCTCCCTGAGTTCCTGCTCCTTCTCCGCTTCAAGTCTTCGAATACGCTCTATGACTTCTTCGATCATGATCCAAACCCCCGAAGCAAAAGTCGGGAAATATATTACCAGAAGAGGTAACCCTTGGCAAGGAAAGTACAGGTTCAACACATTTGAGACACTCGAGGAGTCCCCTCCTCAGGTGCCCTCAGACTTCTCTCGGTCTTTGAGACTTCTGAGATTCTTGGATTGAACCTTTTTGACCGAGTGGCCACAAGGTACCTTTTGGTAAACTTGAGGACTTCAAGAGGGAGTTCAACCTTCTTCAAGCATCCACTCGCTTGAGCCAGTTTCTTCAGAGTAGAGGGGGGAAGGATACTACAAAGGTTTTATCTCTCCTCTTCCTACGGTTGCAGGTTCTTCCTTCCCATTTTGGTGTTTCTCATCTTCTGGGATACAGACCCCTTGTCTTTTCGTCTACCCCAAGTGTTCCTTTCCATCCGAACCTACATATGAGATTCCCCTGGCCTGAATTCCTGAGAGGGATTTCAAGTACAGGCCGGAGAATGGTATATTAAGGAAAAATAGAAGGAGGGAAATGCAATGAAGGCTCTTGTAATCTACTACACCCGAACAGGTGTCACGGGGAAAATGGCTGAAACCATTGCCTCCACCCTAAGGGATGAAGGAATTCCTACTGACCTCTTCTCTGTTGAGAATTTTTCTCTCACAACCCTGCCTTCCTATGACCTCATTGTCGTGGGTTCTCCAACCTACTATGGAACAATGGCCGCAGAGGTCAAAAAATTCCTCGATGAAAGCGTGCGTTTTCATGGAGACCTGAAGGGGAAAATCGGTGGAGCCTTTACCTCCTCGGGCAATCCGGCGGGAGGAAACGAGACGACAGTCCTTTCCATTCTTGAGGCCCTTCTCATTCACGGAATGATTGTACAGGGAATGGTCGAAGGGAGCCACTACGGCCCGGTAGCCATCGAAGAGTTCGACAAGCGAGCCGAAGAAGACTGCAAGGCATATGCCCAAGCACTCTCAAAACTCGCTAAAGCTCTGTACTCCAGAGGGGGAGAATGATGCCCTCCCCCTCGTCCCCAAAAATTCGCAGATTCCTTCTCCCTCTCGTGTAGGCAAAAAGGGCAGTACAGGCACAGAGAAAGGCGTCAAAACGGTCTTTGTATCCTCGTCCTTCAAGACTCACCCTGAGGCACTCTGAGAGATTCTGAATGGCAAAGGGAGAAAGGGGGCTTTCGAAATACTTCCCTAAGGGCTCGAACTTCCCCTCCTTATATAGGTGAAGACCTTCTTTTCCAAAAAATCCCAACACCGAAAGGGGTGGAAAGACCTCCACGGCATAACGGCGCGGGAGAGAAAAGTCAAGACCCACAGTAAGGAGGCGCTCCACACTCTCCCAAAAGGGGAAAAGAGCAGGATAGAATCTCTGAGCAATCTCTCGATTTATGGGAAGAATACCGTACCCCCTTTGGCGAAGCCAGGGAAGGAGTTCTTTTTCTGCTCTCCGGATGCCATAGGTCACGGACACCTTCAAAGGAGCATCAAAGGCTACAATAAGAGGAGGAGAAAGGGACAAGAGATGCTCTTCCCACTCTTCAAGAGTAACAAAAAAAGAGAAACCCTGCCATCGAAACTCTTCTTCTGCAACCAGGGTGCATACCCAGGAAGGCTTCCGAAAGCCCCATGCCAGATCAACGCCTAAAAACCGCACGAGTCTCTTCAAGAGCTGACTTCCCTAGACCCTCTTCCAGGGGAACCGGATACTCCCCATCAAAACAGGCGAAACAGTACCGTTCCGAGGGTGGAACAAGGCTCTCTTTGAGTTCCTCCAGAGTAATGTACCGGAGACTATCAAGACCGAGGAATCGACGAATTTCCTCGATATTCATGCGAGAGGCAAGGAGCTCCTCTTTGGTGGAGAAATCAATGCCATAGAAACAGGGAAAGCGATGGGGAGGAGAACTCACCCGCATGTGGACTTCCCTGGCTCCCGCCTCTTTGAGAGTGGAAATTCTTTTCAGGGAGGTACTTCCCCGCACAATGGAATCCTCAATAACAATGATGCGTTTCCCCTGAATAAGGCCTTTTAGGGGATTGAGTTTCAAACGCACTGCAAGGTCCCGAATGTTCTGGATAGGCTCTATGAAAGTACGACCTACATAGGGGTTCCGCACCAAGGCAAACTCAAGGGGTATTCCCGAAGTCTGAGAGAATCCCAGAGCAGCAAAAAGACCTGAATCGGGCACGGGAACCACCATGTCAGCCTCACAGGTTTCGCCTTGAGCAAGCATCATTCCCATTTTCTTTCGGGCTTCGCAAACGCTATTCCTAAAAATGAAACTATCCGGTCGGGCAAAATAGATGAGTTCAAAAACACAGAAAGCCTTCTTGGAGGAATAGGCATAAAAGAAAGAACGAGGGCCGTTCTCATCGATGATGAGCATTTCTCCTGGTTCTATCTCTCGCAAAAATTCTGCTCCCAAAACATCAAAGGCACAGCTTTCCGAACTTATGAGATACCCCTCGTGCAACTTCCCCAAACACAACGGTCGAAATCCCCAGGGGTCTCGAGCAGCCACAAGGACATTCTTGGCCATAACACCCAAAGAAAAAGCCCCTCGTATGTGCCAGAGAGCATCCTTCAGAGCATCCTCGAGATTATCAAAACGACTCTGAGCAACAAGATGAAGGATGAGCTCTGTATCCATGGTAGACTGGAAAACCGTACCCCTCTTGGCAAGATACCTTGAGAGGGTAAGGGTGTTCGTGAGGTTCCCATTGTGGGCAATGGCCAGAGGCCCAAAGCGGCATTCTCCCACGAAGGGTTGAGCGTTCCGCAAAGAAGAAGACCCGGTCGTAGAGTACCTTATATGCCCCAGGGCAATAACTCCAGAGAGCCTCCCCAAAACCTCCCCGTTAAAGACCTCAGAAACAAGACCCATACCCTTGTGCTCACGGAAGTTTCCCCCATCTGAGACCACAATTCCTGCACTCTCTTGTCCTCGATGTTGAAGAGAAAAAAGACCAAGGTACGTTACTTCCGAAGCGTCTTGAAGACCATAGACTCCAAAGATTCCACACTTCTCACACATACCCTGCTATTGCCCCTTCCCAGATTTCCCGTGCTCTGTCAAGAGAAAGGGAAAAGAGGGTCTTCTCTCCTTTGCAAAAAACAAGCTCATCCCCCTCCACTCTCCCCAAAACAACAAAGGGGATCCCTCTGTCCCTCGCTTTTTCGGTGACTTCCCTAATCTTTGAGGGTTTGACACTTGCAAGGGCTCGACCACAGCTTTCCCCAAAGAGCACGACGTCCTCTCGCAGGCCCCCCAGAGGAGTAAGGTCTACCACGCAGCCCAGGGGCTCCTCTCCTGACAAAGCTGCCTCGGCCAGGGCTATAGCTAATCCTCCTTCACTCACGTCCATCGAGGAGAGGAAAAGTTCCTCCTCCACACACTCGATGAGGAACTCCTGAAGCCGTTTCTCAAAGAAGAGATCGATCTCTGGAGGAGGACCAAGCTCAAGTCCGTGCACCACTCGAAGATACTCACTTCCTCCAAGTTCTGCTCTTGTTTCCCCAAAGAGGACAAGGAGGCTTTCTTTCTCAACAAAGTGAGCCCGTATGACTTTCGTAACATTCTCTACAATCCCCACCATGCCTATGGTTGGCGTAGGATACACTGCCCCAAGAGGACTTTCATTGTAGAAAGACACATTTCCGCTGACTACCGGAATTCTAAAAAAGCGACAGGCATCGCTCAAACCCCGAATGGCCTCCACAAACTGCCAGTACCGATCTGGTTTTTCAGGGTTGCCAAAGTTGAGACAGTCTGTAACTCCTGCCGGATAAGCTCCACAGGAGGCAAGATTCCTCGCCGCTTCTGCCACAGCAATTTGCGCTCCCCTATATGGGTCGAGGTAGCAATAGAAGGGATTGCAGTCTGCAGTCACAGCAATACCCCATGGTTTTCCTTTAACCCGCAAAACCACCGTCCCCCTTCCGGGAAGGACAACGGTATTTGTCTGCACCATGTGGTCGTATTGCTCAAAAATCCATCTTTTCGAGGCCAGGTTTGGAGAACCAAGAAGTTTCAGGAAGGCTTCCTGAAGGTTCTCAACAAGAGGTATATCCTCAAGGTGAAGGGTGTTCACCTCGTCAAGATAATCCGGTCGTTTTCTCTGTGGGGTGTACACCGGGGGTCGCACGAGTTCCAAAGCGGGGATGTCAGCTACCACCTCCCCCCGATACCGAATCGTCACCCTACCGGTATCCGTCACCCTCCCCACAACCTCAGCCTCAAGGCCCCATTTCTTGAAGATATCCTGAACTTCCCTCTCGTGACCCTTCTCCACGCAAAGGAGCATTCGCTCCTGAGACTCCGACATCATGATCTCCCAGGCTTCCATGCCTTCCTCTCGCATCGGGACCCGATCAAGGTCAATTTCTATCCCGCTGCCCCCTGAGGCAGCCATTTCACTTGAAGAACAAGTGAGTCCCGCCGCCCCCATATCCTTTATACCCACGACAAAGCCCGTATCTAGTGCTTCGAGGGTGGCTTCGATGAGACATTTCTCCGCGAAGGGGTCTGCAATTTGAACACTCGGGCGCTTCTCCTCGTTCTCAGCAAATTCCTGAGAAGCAAGAGTACTGCATCCTCCAATGCCATCCCGGCCGGTTCGGTTTCCCACGTATATGACAGCGTTCCCAACCCCTCTGGCCACTGCCCGGGCGAGTTTCCCCCGAGGAGCAATCCCCACACACATGACGTTTACCAGGCAATTTCCCCGAAACGCAGGATAAAACCAGGTTTCTCCGGCAACAGTCGGGACTCCTACACAGTTCCCATAGAAGGCAATGCCTTCCACCACGCCCCTGATGACATGCCGAGAACGGGGATCTTCAAGGGGACCAAAATGGAGAGAATCAAGACAGGCAATGGGACGGGCCCCACTCCCCAGGATATCTCGGATGATACCCCCAATCCCTGTGGCTGCCCCCTGCTTGGGTTCAATCTGCGAAGGGTGGTTGTGGCTTTCCATCTTGAAGACGATGACAATGTCATCGTACACTATGCCTCCCGCATCCTCTCCAACGAGGACCTCAAAGTACCCCTCCCGCGGGAGAAGTTCGAGCCACTCTCGAGAGTGCAGATAGCCACAGTGTTCCGACCACTCCACCGAGAACATGGCAATTTCTGTAAGAGTAGGAGAACGGCCGAGAGCTTCAAGGATACGCCGGTATTCTTCCTCTCTCAGGCCAAGGCTTCTGGCAACTGTTTCAAGCTCAAGAAGATGCATGACTTTTCTCCTCCCACCACTTGACAACAGAGAGAAAAATTTTCTGCCCATCTGAAGAACCGAGGAGCTCCTCTGAGGCTCGTTCCGGATGTGGCATCATGCCCACAACCCGAAGATTCGAAGAGGCAATACCTGCAATGTTGTCCACCGAACCATTAGGATTGAAGGCAGGGGTTACCTCCCCCAAGGGTCCACAGTAGCGGAAAATTACCTGTTGATTGTCTCGAACCCGCTCGAGTTCTTCCGGGGGTAGGAAAAAGTTACCCTGATAATGAGCAATGGGAATGTGGATAACCTCTCCCGGAGAGAAAAGGAGTGTAAAGGGTGTATTAGTGTTTTCAACCCGAAGAGAGACATAACGGCAGACGAAGCGTCCATCTCGATTGGGAAGAAGAGCCCCGGGTAAAAGTCCTCCCTCTAAGAGAATCTGAAAACCATTGCATATCCCAAGCACAATCCCCCCGCGGAGAGTAAAATCCTGCACTACTCGCATGATGGGCGAAAAACGGGCAATAGCTCCGGTGCGAAGGTAATCCCCATAACTGAACCCCCCGGGAAGGATGATGCAATCGCATCCACGGAGGTCTTCTTCCTGGTGCCAAAGGAAAACAACATCTTGGTGGAGCACATTCTTGAGAACGTAGAAACAATCGTAATCACAATTCGACCCTGGAAAGACAACAACTCCAAAACGCATAATGTCTCCTACGTTTCTTCGATCTCAAAACTGTATCGCTCGATTACCGGGTTGGCTAAAAGCTGATCGCACATTTCCTTAATCCTCAAGGCAGCCTCTTCCTTTGTTTCAGCTTCAAGAGTCACCCGGAAGTACTTCCCTGTTTCCACCTCTTCCACTTCCCTATAGGAGAGAGCATGAAGAGCATTACGGATCGTCACTCCCTGGGGATCGAACACCCCGGGCTTCAATGTCACCGTAATCTTTCCACAGTAGCGCATCCTCTATCTCCTTCACTCGTAACGAATCTCTTCTCTCTTCCCCGAGGCAGCCGATCGGAGAATGGTGTCGCAAACGACCGCGCAACGATAACCATCTTCAAAGGTTGCTCCATAGGGAGCGATATCTTTCCCCTGGATGATGGCCTCAAGGAAGTGGGCGATGGCATGAATAAAGGTGTGTTCCCAGCCTATAATGTGCCCATGGGGCCACCAGTTCTCCCAGAAAGGATGGTAGCTTTCAGTCACCAGGACATTGTGGAAGCCCTGAATGACTTTTGGCTCTTCTCCTACCCGATAGATTTCAAGTTCATTCAAGCGCTCCAGATTAAAAACAATGGTCCCCTTGGAACCATTGATTTCAACGACCTGGTGGTTCTTCCGCCCAGCGCAAAAACGGGAAGCCTCAAGGGTTCCAATAGCCCCGTTGGCAAATTCCACCACCGCCGCAAAGGCATCATCCACCGTCACTGGGACCTTTCTGGAAGGGTCTTCCAGCGAAGGACGCTCTTTGACGAAGGTACGAGTAACGGCGTTCACCGCAGAAATTTCTCCCACCAGGAATCGGGCCAAATCGATGATGTGTGACCCCAGATCCCCTAGGGCCCCAGAACCGGCAACGTTTTTATCCAGCCTCCACACCGCAGGAAAATTGGGGTCCATAATCCATTCTTGGAGATACCGTGCTCGGAAGTGGTAAATCTCTCCAAGCTCTCCTGAAGCTATGAGGTCTCGAGCCAGGCGCAGTGCCGGAACGAATCGATAGTTGAAACAAACCATGGCCTTGGCCGAAGAAATCCTGGCCACCTCCCACATGACTCTGGCTTCTTCTGCAGTACCGGCAAGAGGTTTTTCACAGAAAACGTGTTTCCCCGCCTTGAGGGCAGTCACCGAAGGCTCGACATGCAGAGAATTTGGTCCGCCGTTGTCAAGAATTTGAACTTCAGGGTCTTCAATCATGGCTTTCCAGTCGGTATAGTACTTTTTGTACCCATAGCGGATCATGGCTTCTTTTACCGCGGCCTCGTTTCTCCCACATATGGCCACAAGCTTTGGAATGGCCACCGGAGGCCAGAAGATATAGGGATATTTCTTATAGGCATTGGTGTGGGCTTTACCCATAAAGGCATACCCGAGCATGCCTACTCCGATTTCAGGAATTTCTCCCCCGACCCCCTTGGTTTCTCCCATAGCTACAAATCCAACTTTTTCGCTCATTTCTTCTCCTCCTCTCTGTAAGGATTGATTTCACTCAGAAGCCGCATCACGCGGTCTGCTACTTGCCCGATTTTCTCTTCCTCAAATCCCGAGAGGTCCACAATGAGGGAAACGGTGACAAAATCAAGGTCCTTCCCTACACTGGGCACGGCGATGTTCCAAAGCCCCTCTTCCTTGAGCCTCTTTCCAAGGTACTCTGCCATTCCTAAGGCCTGCTTTTGTAGAAGAGGATACCTTGCTATGTCCTCATCAGCCAGAACAAAGCCCACTTCAGCCCTGTCACCTCGCACCCGAATGAGGGCAAATTCTCCAAAGGGATAGTGCTCCTCAATGTACAGACGAAAGATTTTTCCTTTGGGTACCGGAATGACCATCACTCCCTGGATATTATACCATTCCGCCTGGTCGGGAGCTTCTTGACAAGAGAGGGGAGGATACCTTATTGTTATACTGCCTGTGCCGAAGTGGCGGAATTGGCAGACGCGCTGGAATCAGGCTCCAGTGGGCGGAAAGTCCATGCGGGTTCGACTCCCGCCTTCGGCACCAGGATTTCTATAAAACCAGAGCCATTCTTCCAGCTTTTCCTGCTCCCTCCAAAACCCTGGGTCTGTTATCCCTGACACGCAGCGATTTTCTTTTAGCCCTGACGTTTTTAGGGGAATAAGGTGCTTTCCCCCAGGGACTTCCTTCTTGCTCAGACCCTAATTTCTTCCCCCTATGGTAGAATCTTCTTCGGAGGGGGCGAGGATGGCCAAGAGAAAGACAGGTATCTCTCGAGTGCGAGGAACGCTCTACAAAACTGCCCGAGCATTGGGAGACCTTGAAGCCCTAAGCCGGGGACCGGAAGCTTGGACTAAAAGAGTTGCTCGGAGGACTTTGGGAAGATCGCCGGGAGGATGCTGGGGAAGCTCTTTCGGTAAAGGAGATTCCAGGTGAGGATGCAACCGTGACGGCCCCGGGCGACTTGAAAAGGACCTCTGACACCCACATCGGAAAGCTCTCCGCTTTCTCCATCCGGCCGAGCCCCAACTGTACCACCGTCCAGCAAGAGGAAAAGACAAAAAGGGACAATCCCCGAGAAGATAAAATCCTACCTCACAGGGCTCAGAGCAACATCACAAAGGGAACCGCGGGGAACAGTCCAGGAATCCTCCAGAGATTGGGGCAGAAGCTCTTGAGGAGTGTATAGGTTCAACACGGCCAGACGCTTGGAGCAATCCTTCTCCTTTTATAGTCCCAGAATTCCTGTATCCTTTCCCTGTAAGGTCTTTTGGTGTTGTGTAAGCCTCCCCGGTCCACACCTGAAGTGTCACTTATGGTTTTGAGGACTTAACTTACCCTATCCCCATAAGGAGTAAAAAAATATCCTTGAGAAGCTTGATTGAGTCTCCCCGTTTTTCAACACTAAAGATTGTGTTAGGATCAATCCAAAACAGAACACCCGTGCTATACTTCTCGCAGAAAGGAGGGTTGTTGCATGCCTTTTGATTTCTCTCTTTCTGGAAAGGTTGCTTTGGTTACCGGAGCAGCACGGGGAATCGGAAGGGCCATTGCCCTTCTTTTTGCTGAAAAGGGGGCCGATCTTGCTCTCTTGGACCTCAAAAAGGAGGTAGAACAAGTAGCCAAAGAAGTGGAAAATTTTGGGTGCAGAGCTCTCCCTATCGTGGCTGACCTCACGGATTTCCACCACCTTCCCCAGGTGGTGTCAAAGGTGCTTGAGGTCTTCGGTACTATCGACGTCCTGGTCAACAATGCTGGCATTTCTTTCCTTGACGACGCCGAGAATCTTCCAGAAGAGTATTGGGACAAGACCCTAGCCGTGAATCTGAAAGCCCCTTTTCTGCTCTCCCAGCTTGTGGGGAGAGAGATGATCAAAAGACGGAGTGGGAAGATCATCAACATCGCTTCCCAGGCAGGGATCGTGGCCCTTGACAAGCATGTCGCCTACTGCGTGAGCAAAGCTGGCCTCATCAGTATGACGAAGGTGTTGGCCCTTGAGTGGGGAGAGTTTGGCGTCACCGTGAACGCTATTGCCCCCACCGTTGTTCTTACTGAGATGGCCGAGAAAGCCTGGGCAGGAGAGGTAGGAGAAGCGATGAAGAAGAAAATTCCCATCGGGCGCTTTGCTCTTCCCCAGGAAATTGCTGCTGCAGTGCTCTTTCTTGCCTCTGATGCTGCAAACATGATTACTGGGGAAACCCTGGTCATCGATGGGGGGTACACAATTCAGTAGAGAATATGCCTGAGGATTGGCGAAACGATAAAGGAAAACCCTCCCGAGCCCGTTAAAAGAAGGGTCTTCTCAGATACCTTAGGGCAAAAACCACGTTGCGCAAGTACCAGTCCCCAGCCTCGGTGAAAGGCTAAAAGAGCAAGGAAAAAGAGGCTTGCCTCTTTCACACTTCTCCAAGGAGCATCCTCTCTGTCTCCTCGCTGAGGGGTATAGCACCAGACTCGGTTATTTCATACCCGGTCTCTATCCTGGCTCCGTAGAAATCCGGATGTCCAAAGAAGCTTACATCGATACACACGGTTATCCCCGGCTCCAGAACATCGATACTGTGAGGACCAAAGAAAGGTTGCTCAGCCTCGCTCAGGCCTATGGAGTGCACGAAGGGACATACAAGATACCTGAAATAGCCTATTCTCCCAAAGTAAGTTCTGACCGGTGCATCTATTTCCTTCCCCACCTTCCCAGGCTTGAGCTGCTCGCGGGCAAGGAACATCGCTTCTTGCAAGTGTTTTATGCATTCCCTCTGTTCTTTTGTGAACTCTCCACTCACCGGTAGGGTATTGCCAACACACCCACAGTATCCCTTCCATCGGGGAGATAACCCCACCATAAC
>CAYRSB010000001.1:0-138417 GCA_964426875.1 uncultured Atribacterota bacterium | reverse complement strand
GCACTGTCCATTCTGGCAAAGGGCTCACTCTCCGGTCCACCCAGTATCATCAGGTTTCCTTCTCGGGGTACCAGGACTGCTCCATTCTCAAACTGGGGACACCACGCGGTGAGATACCAGGCGTTTGCCAGGTTGAACTCGTCGTAGTACACGAGAACAAAATCAAGATTATACTTTTCGAGTATTTCCCTTACTCTTTCGACCCTCTTTTCCATTTCCCGACCGTCATAGTAAGCCATACGATGATCGCCCTCCTCATATACAGAGCAGTATAATCCTGGACGACTCCCCTACCAGTGATTATATCCTTTGGCCATCTTTGTGGCACCTCCGCAAGACCACCTCCTTTATCCAGGCACGACAAGAAAGAATTCTCAAGAGATCTGTACACAAAAAAACCTCTGTAACCGGGTAACGCGGGGCTTCGCGGCCTCTGTGTAGTCTCGGAGAGAAACGAAACACTCAGGACGGAGAAAAAGAATGAGAGGCCCTATAAGAGGAGAGGGAAGTTTGTCCTCCTTCTTGAGAGAGCGTTCCTCAACCATTGTGGTACCCTTCCCCTCTGCCCTGAAACAACTGGTTTTGAGGTCCTCGAGTTTGTCGGGAGGTACTCTTTGGCCACCACCCAAAAGAGCACAGCGTTGCCCAAAATACCTTCTACCGTGGATACAGAAGTCTCTGGGAGTACGAAAGAGGGGGGTACCTCAAGGGTCTCAGCGGTGTTGAACTTATATACATGAAGCGTTCGAAAAAGAACGCCTCAAGTCCCCCTTCTATTCTGTGAAGAATTCCTCGCTCACAAAGCGGAAATAATCGAGCATCGTCTGAGTCCGAGGGAGAATACCTGCTACGATCACTTGGCGACCGAAGAAATTCTCTAATCGATCTCCAACTCGACGGAAAGATCCCTTCCGTTTCATCATCTCTGCCTCAACAAAACCGAGGTACATGGGATAGTAAGAATCACGTCGGGCAAAATCCGAAAGAGAGAGTCCCGGGAGCTGGTGAGGTAAACTCTCCTCTCTCACCACATAGAAAAAAGCCGGAAATTCCTCTCCCAAAAGTACCTGCACCCTCGCTACCGTACGAAGCCGCATCAAGGTTTCAAGACGCACAAAATGATAGTGGTCGAGCATTGTGCCAGTAGGTCGAAGTACTCCTACAATCTTCACCTGAGGAAGGCCGAAGAAATCCAAAAGTACGTCACCAACTCTCTTGAAAAGTTTTTCTTTGCGCATCATGCGAGCTTCTTCAAAACCCAAAATCATTTCTCCAGGAAGAAGATTCAATGCCCCCTCCTGAGCCTCAAAAAGAGGATAGTCTATAGTCACCACACCCAAAAAGAACCTTGGTTGCCCAGAAGGAGTAAAACTGACTCGAGCTACATTTTCAGCCATATACACACCAGCTTCTCGCCATGTAGACAGAGCAGAAAGGGGCACCATGTGTTCCATGACGGAGCTGAAACGGGCAAAGCCAAAAAAGAGTAGGGTAAAGATGATGGCCATAAAAAGAGGAGCAAGAGTTGAGATGACATCTCGTCTCCCCGGACGGAATCTCCGAAGAAGGAGCGAATTCGTCACCACCGACACTGAACTCAAAGCCATGGCCAATCCCGCGAGTTCGGGTTTGAGTACAAGGCCAAAGTGGGCAAATACCCGAGCCGCTACCGGAATACCTAAGAGGTTATAGAAGAAAGCAAAGAAGAAATTCTGTCGGATTTTTCCCAGAGTCTTCTCAGCAAGCTCAAAAGCCGTTACAACTCCTTGTGGGTCATCGTGAGCAAGAATGATATCTCCGGCTTCCAGAGCTACATCGGCTCCCCTGGCCATGGCAATGCCAAGATCGGCCTGGGCCAGTGCAGGAGCATCGTTGACACCGTCCCCTACAAAGGCTACCTTTTTCCCCTGGGCTTGCAATCGTTTCACTTCATCCACTTTTCCTTCAGGAAGAACCTCAGCTAAAACCTTGTCGATACCCGCCTGATGAGCGACGGCCTTGGCAACCCGCCGACCGTCGCCAGTGAGCATGTACACCGCTTTCCCCCTTTTCTTCAAAGCTTGGACCACCAAAGGAACCGATTCTTTCAGGATATCGGCAATTCCTATCACTCCAAGCACCGTTTCAACCTTCGCAAGGAGGACAACCGTTTTGCCCTGTTTTTCCAATTCTTCAACGATTTCCTCCACCTGGGCCGTAGCTACGTGGGTTTTCTCCACAATAAAGCGATGGCTACCCAAAAAGTACCGTTCTCCGTCCACTACCCCCTCCACACCCTGTCCAGGAAGGGCTCGGAATTCTGAAACAGTACTCAAAGAAAGTCCCCTCTTTTGGGCTTCCTCAACGATGGCTTCCGCCAGGGGATGTTCCGAGGCCTGCTCCACAGCAGCGGCAATGCAGAGTATCTCCTCAGAAGGCAAAGAAAGCGCTACCACATCTGTCACCTGAGGTCGTCCATAGGTGAGGGTACCCGTCTTGTCAAAGACAACAACCTGAATGCCCTGTGCTTTCTCGAGTGCCTCGCCTCCTTTGATCAGGACACCATGCTCTGCTCCCTTGCCTGTGCCCACCATCAAGGCCGTTGGCGTGGCTAAACCCAGAGCACAAGGACAAGCAATGACAAGAACCGAGACAGAGGCCAAGAGTGAGAAAGAAAGAGAAGCACCTATCACAAGGTACCATACTCCAAAAGTCAATACAGATACTCCCAAGACAAGAGGAACAAAAATACGGGCCACCCGATCCGCAAATGCCTGAATTGGAGCTTTGGAGTTTTGTGCTTCTTCTACCAACTGAATTATTCGTGCGAACACCGTGTCTTTTCCCACCCGTGTGGCAACAATGGTCAGACTCCCAGTTCTGTTGAGCGTTGACCCCACCACCATGTCACCGGGTTTCTTCTCCACCGGGATACTTTCCCCTGTAAGAAGTGACTCATCCACCGCCGAATATCCTTCAATTACCTCCCCATCAACCGGAATCTTTTCCCCAGGGCGGACTGCCACCACATCCCCCACTTGTACCTCTTCAAGAGGAATGTCAAGTAACACCCCATTCCTTCTCACCCGGGCTGTCTTTGCCTGGAGACTGAGGAGCCTTTCGATGGCCTCAGAAGTCCTACCCTTGGTTTTTGCCTCAAGCCACTTCCCTAAGAGCACAAAGGTGATAAGAAAAGCAGAGACCTCGAAGTAAATTTCGTGAATTTTTGTTCCCCCTATCCCCACAGGAGACCGATACACAACGATGTAACGCACGAAGTTATAGAGGCTGTACCCGTAGGCTACCGAGGTTCCGATGGCAATAAGACTGTCGTGGTTAAAAGATTTTAAGCGAAGGTTCGACCACATTCCCCGATAGAAAGGCCATCCCAACCAAAATTGAATGGGAGTAGCACAAAGGAGGGAGAGCAAAGCTACAAGAGGAGGAAGAAAAGACCCTCCCGGCAGGCGAGGAATAAAATCAAGGAACATAAAATAGGCCAAGGGAAGACTTAAAAAGACGCTCATCCAGAAACCGGTGGCAAACTTTCGTATTTGTTCCTCCTGGAAAAAGCGAGAACTTTCCTCGTCGGCCAACGAAGCTTTGTACCCTATACGTTCTATGGTTTGAATCAACTGCCCTACCCGAATAGAGCGAGGATCAAAGACGACCTGGGCTTTCTCAGAAGCAAAACTCACCTGGGCTTCCTTAACCCCTTTTTGCTTTTTGAGCTCCCGCTCAATGAGCATGGCGCATGCCGTGCAGTGCATACCCAAGATGCGGAAAGATACCCTCTGCGGAGATGGAGCACTTTCCCTTTTCTCTGCGGACCCTAATCTCTCAATTGTACGGATCAACTCTTCTTGAGACGTCTTTTGAGGATCGAAAACCACAGTGATCTTTTCGTCCTCTTGAGAGACCACAACTTCGTAGACACCCGGGAGTTTCCTGAGGGTCTCTTCGATACCCTCGAAGGAGTCTTGACGATGCACACCCGTCTCAATGCTCAAGGTGATTCGCTCTTTTGCCACGTCGTATTCCCTTCCCTTCAAGCCCTTGACAAACGAATTCTTTTCCGATATGAATATATCCATCAATTCTATATTTTCTATTAATTTTATCAGATTAATATTCTTAGGTCAAGAAGGCCTACTCCAAAGGAGGCCGAGCACATGCCAACCACAAAGGTTTATAAGGTGCAGGAAATACACTGTCCAAGTTGTGCGCTGCTTATTGAGGGAAAACTTACTACTCGCGAAAACGTGATCGCTGCTTTTGTCAACCTCAACCAAAAAATCCTCACCGTGCAATACAGAGAAAATCCTTTCACTCCCCAAGAGCTCAATGCTCTCTTTCAAGAAGAAGGGTACACTTTCCCTGATTCCTCTCTCCCCCTAAGACCCAAAGACTCTCTTCTTTCTATAGCCATTGCGGCACTTTTTGTGGGGCTTTTTCTTTTCTGGCAAAAAGTTCCTTGGGGCAAATCTTTGAGCATGCACTCCCAGCCTTCCCTATGGGCACTCTTCCTTTTCGGTGCGATCGCAGGAACTTCAAACTGCGCAGCCCTTGTAGGGAGTCTCATCATTGCCCTTGCAAGAGAATGGGCAGAAAAGTCCCAGAGAGAAAAGCCAACCTTCTCCACCAACTCCTCTTTCACAGCGGACGACTCCTCGTTTTCTTTGCCTTTGGAGGTCTCCTTGGAGCAGTGGGCAATCTCCTCGCACTTTCCCAATCTTTCTTCACCATTGTGGTTACTGTAGTTTCAATAGGGCTCTTCTTTTCAGGGCTTCACATGATGGGAGTAACCAATGTTTTCTCTCCTTTTGCATTTTTTTCTAAAATCCCTATTCTGAGGACAGTACAAGCAGGTAGAGCTCCTTCTTTACCAGCCTCTTTTTTGAAAGGAGTAGCCACGGTCATTCTACCCTGCGGCTTCACAATGACGGCCCAAAGTGTAGCCCTGATGTCTGCAAACGCTCCCCGGGGAAGTCTCATAATGGGGTTCTTTGCCTTGGGCACCTTTCCCGCTCTTTGGATCATCGGTTTTTCAAGCACAACCGTTTTTCGTCACCCTCGCCTTTCCCGCATAGCACTCAAGGCCGCCGGTGTCATGGTTATCTTTTTTGCCTTCTTCACCATTCATGCCCAGCTCAACGTGTGGGGGATCAAAAGCCCAGGCAACGCAGTATCTCCTACCTTCTTCACTTCTCGAGAAAAGACTTCATTGGCTTTTCTCGAAAGGGACAAGCAGGTCATTACCATGGAAACATCTGCTTTTCGATACATCCCTAACACTTTCAAAGTCAAAGTGAGCACACCTGTTCGGTGGGAAATAATTGACCGCGGCGTGAGTCGATGTACCGACGCCATTATCGTCCCTGGTCTCTTCCCAGAAGAGATAAAAATCGTCCGCGGAATTACCACCGTCAAAGAGTTCACGCCTACAAGAACCGGTAGGTTCAAATTTACCTGCTGGATGGGGATGGTCTCAGGCGTGATCGAAGTCGTTCCCTAAAAAGACTTCTTCCCCCTCAAAAGTGGTAACCCTGCTGCACCAACCGTGCTCGCCCGACCAAGGAATCGACCCAAGATAAGCTCAGGTAGGGGAAAAGACCAAAACTGGTGAGTGTGGTAGTACGAACGCACCCGCCCAAGCCAGAAATCGCCCGCTTCGGCCACCCCTCCCCCAATGATGATCACTTCTGGATCAAAGATTTGGGCAATGTTCGCCAAACCAACACCCAAGTAGAAAGCAGCACGGTCTACAATCCGAAAAAACGGTTCTATCCCCTCTTTTGCTCGCTCCACGATCGTTACCCCATCGACGGCTGCACGCAGCACGTGATAAGCTTCCCGTTCCATAGCATGTCCTGAAGCAAGGGTCTCAAGGCAACCCACGTTTCCACAGCGACACAAAGGACCATCCGGAGCAATAACCATGTGTCCAAGTTCGGCAGAAATACCTCGTGTTCCTCGAATGACATGGCGTTCCCAAACGAGTGTCCCTCCAATACCTGTCCCCACACTCAAGTACACAAGATTTCGATACGGTCTCCCTGCTCCAAAGAATACCTCGGCAATAGCTCCACTGCGGACATCGTGCTCCACAAAAAGGGGAAAATGAAGCCTTAAGGAGAGTGTCGAGGCTACCTCTACATTTTGCCAGTTCAGGTTTTCCGAATACACTATAACCCCTCGTTCAACGTCAACCACCCCAGGACAAGCGATCCCAACCCCCAAAAGTTTTTCTTTCCTCTCTAACTGCCCAAGGAGCGAATGTACGAGCTCTTCGATGTCTTTAAGCACTTGCTCTACCCGTTGCTCAGGGCTTACGGGGACCTTTTCATAAGCGAGAACCTCTACCCTCTCACCCTCAAAGGCCACAAGTGCTCCGGCCACTTTTGTTCCTCCCAAATCAATGCCGATCGAGCATATCACCTTTACCTCCCTACCCTTCCCAAAACCCATTCCTTTCGCACAAAAGATTAGGCAACCCCTTCAAACACTCAACCACCATCCTGCAATCCATCCAAACAAGAAATTCGACAATGTCACCCCCACAAAATGAGAAAGACGAATCACCTCAGGCATATAGGGATTCGGAAGAAGGAGCAAAAACCCCATGAGGATTGAAAAAGGGAGTGCTACCACAAGACTCTTTTCCCAGCGCTGCACTTTAAGAGAACGCACAACCAAAAACCCCAAAAGCACAAAGACAAACCCTCGACCAATCTGCAGAAGAAGAACCCACGAAGGAAGTCTCAACCCTGCATAGTACTCTTCAAATGCCCTTCCCGCCAGGGGTCGAAACACCAAAGACCCGAAGCCAAGGTACACAAGAACGTACACAAAAGACAACACCACAAACGTAACCAACCATCTCCCAGAAAGCTCTAAAACCAAAGGAGGCGATTCTTCCTTTCCTTTGAGCTTACCATGTACTGCTACGACGCAAGGAGCAAAAAAGAGCGCGGCAAGAAATCCTTGCAAGAAAAGGCGAGGCACAATTTCCTTCGGTACCGATGCAACAAGATAGCGCAGAAAAACCAAAGTCTCTATTTGGGTCAAAAAGGTGGTAACCCCAAAAAGAATCACGAAAACCAAAACGCAGAGCTTCCATCCTCTCAAAAAGGACCGAACCACAAAGTAGCCCACTATCCCTGCCTGTGCGAGATACACAAAGAAAAGAGGCAACATTATACGAGCTTCGCCTTCCGAGGAAACCGGAATCCTGCTCAAAGAAGAAGCAATTCCCTGAAAGAGAAGAAAAAGTATGGCAAGGAACACGGTTTTTAGTACAAAAAGAAACGGCTTTAACACCCTTTCCCCTCCCCGGAACAACCTTCTCGAACTTCAGTATACCACTTCCGAGGGAACAAAGCCATCACTCAAATACGCTCCTACGGCAGTCCTACCACCTCAATCCACTGTACCTGTCCCCCAACGATGACAAAGGAAGCACCAGTTACCAATCCTGAAACGTTTCCTCGCAGACCTATAGAAATCTTATTCCAACCCGGTTGGGTGCGGAAGGTAAAATTCAGACGCTCTGTTTTGAGGTTTCCGGCACTCTCAAGTCTGGATAAAGCGTCACCAAGTTGATAGAGGTTGTATACAACGCCGATGACTTCCACAATCTCCTTTGCTCGCCTGAGCTTCTCTGCCACACTCAGAACGGCTGCTCCCTCTCTAAGCTCTCCAAGGACTCCTGGTACTCCTAAAAGAGCTAAGGAGAGGATTTTGTCTAAGACTACCGGTCCGCTGAAAGCAGGGGAAATCTTTCGACGCGATAGATTCCCATTGGTTTCCCAGAAAAGCTCTAACTCTGAAAAGGAAGCAAAGGCGAAATTGACCGTTCCACCAACATAGCGTACCAAGGCACTGACGGTGAGATTTACCGCTTCCGGGGCATTCACCCAGATTGGTTGTCCTGCCGTGGCAGTAGCTCCACCGGCGTAGGAATCAAGGTAGAGACCAATACCACCGGAAGCTTCATTGGCATAAGCCTCTGCTTCTGCCCCTCCTAATTCATGGGTCCACACTCGTGTCCCTGAATAGGGAGGCTCAAAGCGCTTCACCGGGTTTATGGTCCGATTTCGAAAAGCACCGAGTGCCCTGTCACCCTCATCTTGAGCTAACCAGCGATTGAAGACGAAAACGTACTCCTGACCGGTAGAGCGATTCACCACCGTTACCGAAACGACAAACCATCCCGGCCGGATACCCGAATTATCATGACGTAAATAGACGCGGTTGATTACTCCCAAATCTGGTACTTCCTGGGGAGAAAGGAGGAATTCATCAGTCTGACCGCGCTCAAAATCATTGCGATCGGGGTCGTCCAAGAAAATCTCCCGCGAAGTTCCCTGAGTCCCATACAGGGTAAGATAGACGTTGGCATCGGTACCTGCCCCGTCCATGTTCCCTGTGGTGATGATAACTTTGTACCCTGCAAACGGTGGAGGCGTCGAGAAGTCGGGAGGGAGAGTAACAGCCACAAGAGGCGATGGTGAAGGGGTCACAAAGGGTGTGGGTGAGGGAGTGGTAAATGGCGTTGCTGTTGCCTGGGGTGAAGGAGAAGGAGTAACAGAAGCTCCAGTTCCTCCTACTTGTAACTGCACGGTGTATTCTCCTTCTCCGCTATTCCGACCTACTCGCAGATACCAGTTGCCGGCACCGGTAGAAAGGCAATGCAGAGAACGAGTGTTTCCCATTGCCGTGATATTTCCCACGCTACTACTTGATCGCGGAGGATACAGAGCGCAAGAGAAAGAAGCTCCCTGCGGCATAGTGAGGGAAACATCAATCCTTTGCCCTCCCTCTACTGGAAAAGTGTACCAGTCTTCAGAATCGGCTGCCTTTAAAAACCCCTTCCAAGTACCCGGAGAAATCGAAAGCGCCTTCCAGCGCACATTCCCGGCATCTCTACCACTCCCTGCATCGTTCTGTTCGGCGAGCGAAAGAGAAAGAGTATATTCCCCTCTTCCACTATTCCGACCCACCCGCACGTACCAGTCACCACTTTCTCCAGCAACATAGCAAAGGGTACGCACGCTTCCTTGTCTTTCTTGTGTCCCCACGCTACTTGCTGAGTACGGAGGATACAAACTCAAGGAAAAGCTGGCATTTTGCGGCATCACGAGAGAAAGATTGATAATCTGTCCCAAAGAAGCAGGGAAAAAATACCAGTCTTCAGAATCAACAAGGCCACCTGGTTGCAATCCTCCAAAGCTTCCTGAAATACTCCCCTCTCTGATACCTATTGCTTCCCAGCGCACATCACTATCGGCTGCCTCTTCAGGGGTCTCTCCGCTCTCTCCACCAGTTACCGTCCCCCCCACAAGGAGCACGACGCTCTTTTCGTTAAAGGCAACGTGAACTCTTGAGGGTGTTTCTCTTTGTGGGTTTTCCGGATGCGGGGTTCGGTGAGCCCGTATCCATACCGAAGAGGCGTTCTCAAGATGCTCACGGGGTATGGTTATTCTCCCCCGACAGAGGTATCCCACCGGGTCATGGGGTGGCGAAACGTTAGGAAGAAAAACCTCTTGCACCCCAACAATAAGCCCTCCTCGGCCTTGCAAAGGGGGAATACCGTAAGAGATGAAAAAATGCGCATCCACGCCTCGCGGACCATTTACCCGGTCGGTGGCTAACACTTCCCAGTCCAAAACGAGGTCTTCTTCTCCCGGAGGAACGCTGGTAAAAACCCACTCAGCAATCTGCTTGAATTCTGGGTCTCTCAGCCAGTACCATCCCTGGATGAGGTCCCCATTTGAAGAGAAGGTGCTTGCCGAAAGGCGCACCTCCTGGGCACCAAGACCAAAAGCACTAAGAAAGAGAACACCAAAGCACACGAGGATGACCAAAAATGGCACAGAACGCATACTTTTCCCTCCTTGCTTACTCTTTTCTCCATGGTATCACAATGCAGTCGAAAAAGCATTTAGTGTTCCAAAATCCAACCTCTTTAAAAGTGATAGAATGAAAACATCTAATGAGGAAATTCAAAGGGGGACAGCCATGGAAGAAAAAGTCCTCATCGCCTACTACAGTTGGTCGGGAAAGACTCGCCACCTGGCTCTACTCGTTCAGGAAGCTGTAAAGGGAGAGCTTTTCGAGGTAGAACCGCAAGACCCTTACCCTTCTTCCTACGCCGTGACAGTGCAACAAGCAAAGAAAGAGATACAAGCTGGATACAAACCGCCTCTACAGAGAAACCTGGATTCCCTCAAGCCATATAGCATCGTATTTGTCGGTTCTCCAAATTGGTGGAGTACTATCGCTCCTCCTATTGCGACCTTTCTCTCGGCACATGACTGGTCGGGAAAAACTGTGGTACCTTTTGTTACTCATGGGGGAGGAGGAATGGGAAGAATCGAAAGAGAAATCGCTAAACTCTGCCCTGGGGCAACTCTCTTGAAAGGACTCGCGGTCTACGGACAAGAGGTGGAAAAAGCCCAGGAAAAAGTGTGGGTCTGGCTTCGCGAGATTGGTCTTGGAAGATAAGTCAAGGAGGCAGAGAAAGATACATTCACCGTGGTCTTTGCCAAGAAAACTACCTTTGTGCTGGGAGAGATTATCTCCATCCTCTTAGGCCTCTCTTCATCGTTGAGCTTGCAGTTGAGTGTATTGCCAGGGTGGACAACAAGGTCGTCTTTCTTCAAAGAAGCAGAGCACCGAAGGAAACCTTTACCCTTTCCCAGAGCCTCAACATCTACCTCACGAGGATGGAGCCAGGAAGGAGCAAAGACAAAAGGAGACCGATCGCCTCTTGGGAGTGCTCTTTCGGAGAGACAGAGATTCACACAGAAGTGCGAGAGTACATCTTCTGAGAGGAGAAAAAAACCGGATAGCGAAGGAGCCTACTTCGTGGGGGGTGGTTGTTCTTTTCCCAGATTACCGGCTTCAAGAAAAACTACCCCTTGACCCTCAAATGACCCAAGCAGCGTACTACCTTCTCTCAAGGAGTGCTGAAGCGGTCACGTCATCAGTAATGAGGACGTTGATAAACTTTCCTCGTAGGGCTCCGAAAATGGACTTGAGTTTTCCCTCCCCTCCTGCAACTCCCACGACCTTAGGAATCTTCACAAGGTCTTCTAGGGGAAGGGAAATTCTCCGCTCATCGACCTGGCAGTGGACCACCTCTCCAGCTTCGTCATAGAAGTTGCCACAAATATTTCCCACTGCCCCACGATGCACAAGCTCCTCAACCTCTTGGAGATAGATATCTCCAGTATCAAGAAGCGTTGAACCCGAGGTCACACCTCCAACCCCTACCAGGGCCATGTCTACTTCCCGAGCAAGCTCAAGAACCCGGGCTATACGCTCATCCCTGAGGAGCACCAATCGTGTCTCGGCATCTTTGGCAAAGGCCGGAGCCAGGAGATATGTCACATTCCCCCCAAAATTGTGGGCGATGGCTCGGGCAAGTTCTACAGCCACCACATTCCCCTTGAGTTTTCCATATCCCCCCATAATCTGCACCACTTCAAGGCCAGGGACGGTCTTGGGGACGAGGAAATGCGTCATGGCGAAGAGCGTTTTCCCGTAAGCCACTCCCAGAGACATGTGGGGCTCAACCACATTGCGAAGATAGGAAGCTGCAACCTGAGCGATACGCCTCATAACATGTTGATGATCGTTCGTAAAAGTCAGAGCCACTCGCACTTCTTTAAGGCCGAAGCGCGCTTTGACTTTTTCTTCAAGCTCCTTCCTTTCCTCTCCTACTTCAAGCACTCGAATCTGAACAAGCCCCTCCTCTTTGGCCTGTCGTAAAAGCCGTGAAACTTTCTGTCTTGAAAGTCCGAGGACCTCACCAATTTGGTCCTGGGTGAGGTCCTCATAGTAGTAAAGCTTTGCTGCCTCACATATCAAAGCGAGATCTCTTGTCTGCCTTCGCAACTCCCCCACTCCTCAGGGCTTCAAAACGACCCGGATGGCTTCGTCTCCTCGCTCTGCCAGCTCAAAACCCTTTTTGAATTCTTCAAGGGGTAACTCATGGGTGACAATCTCATCCGCTTTGACAAGACCTTCATGCAAAAGGCGAATGGCCACCGGGTACGTCCAGGGACTCAGGTGTGCTCCCCGGACATCAAGCTCTTTGACATCTCCGATGATACTCCAGTCCACAGTCGTTGGAGCATTGAAGACGCTGAATTCTACGTAACGGCCAAGACGACGAAGTATTTGCAAACCTTGAATGACGCCCTGTGGGTTGCCGCTGGCGTGGATGTACACATCGCAGCCGTAACCACCGGTCAGACGCTTGACCTCTTCCACCACATCTGCCACCTTGGGATTGAGGGCAAGATCGGCTCCAAGCTTTCTCGCCAGACTGAGGCGCTTTTCAACGATATCGATGGCTATAAGAAGACGGGGATTGCGGAGTCGAGCCACCTGAAGCATTCCAAGGCCGATAGCACCCATTCCAGCTACAACCACCACATCCTGAAACCCGATCTCAGCTCGATCCACAGCGTGGATGGCACAGGCTAAAGGCTCAACATAAGGAGCCACTCGAAGGGGAAAATCTTCTGGAAGCTTGTAGTTCAAGGCATTTTGGGGAAGGCGCATATACTCGGCAAAAGCTCCCTCCGCTTCCTTGCGTCTGAAGCCAAAGATGTAATGCCGCTCACACATCCAGTAATTACCCTCCCTGCAGAAACGACAGACTCCACAGGGAATAATCTGCTCAGAGACCACCCAATCTCCAAGAGAAATACCATACTTCTCTTTGGCCCCCTCTCCCAAAGCTACAACCCGCCCGAAAAATTCATGTCCCGGAATGACTGGGGCAGTAATAGCAGGAGGATGGCCATTTCCTCCCCATACTCGTGCATTCCCGTGGAAGGTCTTTACATCTCCCGCGCATATTCCACATCCCCCAACCCGGATGAGAACCTCCCCCGGGCCAATTTCCGGCACATCCACCTCCTCAAAACGAAGATCGTGAGGTGCATAGTTCACCACAGCTTTCATCTTGCGGGGAAGATTGGAAATACTCTCTCGACCCAAGAATTTCAACCCCCTTTCATACAGCTTCATTCTACCACGTTAGGATTGTCGAAGAGAAAATAAAAAACTATACTCTCTACAAAGAGGTGAAAGAGGTGTTCCATGTAGGAACCTGTTCCTGGACAGACAGAACTCTCATTGAAGAGAGTGACTTTTATCCCCAGAATGTGAAAACCGCTGAAGAACGTCTTCGCTTTTATGCCCAGCATTTTGACACCGTCGAAGTCGACTCAACCTTTTATGCCTTTCCTTCCGAGAGAAATGCTCTTCTCTGGGTGGAAAGAACACCGCCACACTTTCTCTTCAACATCAAAGTTCTTTCCCTCTTCACCTTCCATCGGACGGCCTTGAAAGCCATCCCTCCCCTCCTCCAAAGGGACCTGAACGAATCCTTAAGAGAAAAAGAGTGTCTCTCGACCTCCGATTTTCCTCTTTCCTGGCTTCGGGAAGCCCTTCTTTCGTTTCTCTCTGCTCTTCGCCCCCTCAAAGAGGCCAAAAAGATTGGGTATATACTTTTCCAGTTCCCACCGTGGTTCCGTCGGGAAACACACAATTTTTCCTACCTTGAATGGCTGAAAGAAAACACCGAGGATTTTACCATTGCCTTGGAGTTTCGCCACCGAAGCTGGGTTATGCCCCAAACTCTCTCCCACACCTTGAAATTTCTTAAAGACCTCCGGTGTCCCCTTGTCTGTGTAGATGAGCCGGGTCTTCCCTGGACCATTCCGCCCTTATTTGAGTGGACGAGTAACGTGGCGATCGTTCGCTTCCACGGGAGAAACAGGGAGGCCTGGCAGGCCAAAAACATTCCTGTGGTAGAAAAATTTCGCTATCTCTACAGCACGGACGAGCTCCAAGAATGGAGAGATAGAATTTTTGCCAAACTCCTTAAGGAAGGAGACGTGTTTCTCATGTTCAACAATTGTTACCGGGATTTCGCGGTACGGAATGCTTTGGAAATGAAGACGCTACTTGGAGGAGAGGATAAGCATGCATGATTTTGGCGGAAGAAGCGTGGTCGTCACCGGCGGTGCACAGGGTATCGGAAAGGCGATATCAAAAGCCTTCCTTGAGGCCGGAGCCTTGGTCTTTGTGTGGGACGTGGATGAAGAAGCCCTTATAGAACTCAAAGAAGAGTGGATAAACTGGAAAGATCGATGTTTCCCCATAGCCTGTGATGTGGCAAAGGAGGAAGAGGTACGGAGAGCCCAGGAAGAAATCCGTTTTTGTGTCGACCGTGTGGACGTTTTGGTAAACAATGCCGGAATCTTCATCGAAAAACCCCTTGAAGACCTCACCGAGGAGGAATGGGATAGCGTCCTTGGAGTCAATTTAAAGAGTATATTCCTCGTGACTAAACATCTCCTTCCCCTCTTCCGGGAAGGAGGCGCAATTGTGAATATTGCCTCAACAAGGGCCTTAATGTCTGAACCTCACACTGAGGCATACTCAGCCTCTAAGGGAGGGGTGGTGGCCATAACACATGCTCTGGCCATCTCTTTGAGCTCACGGAAAATCCGGGTCAACGCCATAAGCCCGGGATGGATTGAAACATCCCGTTGGAAAAAACGATCCCTTCGTCGAGAACCTTCTCTTCGCCCCATCGATCACCTTCAGCACCCCGTAGGACGGGTGGGAACACCCGAGGATATTGCCACCCTTTGCCTCTTTCTCGCCTCACCGTCCTCGGAATTCATAACCGGAACAAACATCATTGTAGATGGCGGTATGACCGCCAAAATGATTTATGTTCCCTGAAAGGAGGAAAACGATGAAAGTGTTTGATGTCTCCCTGGACATTGCGGAAGATATGCCCACCTATCGGGGGAAAAAAGAACGAAAACCCAGTATTGAGCGCATTCGAACTCTCAGAGAGGGAGCGAACGAAACGAAAATCTCTTTCGACAGCCACACTGGGACTCACGTCGATGCTCCCCTCCATATACTGGACTCTCCAACCTCCATCGACCGTATCCCTGTGACCCAGTACATGGGTCATGCGATGGTTCTTGAATTTCGTCATCGTTCTGCTATTGACGAAGAGGATCTGAGACCCTTTGAACCACTCTTTTTCCCCAATCACTTTGTAATATTCAAAACCGATAACTCCTTCAGCGACCTTTCTCGGGAGGACTTTGTGTACCTTACAGAACGCGCTGCCCGATTTCTGGCGGGCAAAAAACTCAAGGGAGTGGGCACAGATGCCTTAGGTATCGAGCGAGACCAACCCGGGCATCCCACACACAAAATACTCCTTGAGAGTGGTATGGTGATAGTTGAGGGGTTGGCTCTGCAGGATGTTGAACCGGGGCTCTACTTCTTCATCGTCCTCCCTCTCAAAATCCGAGGAGGGGACGGGGCTCCAGCCCGGGCAATCCTTTTGCAGGGGTGAGGTTCCATGCGAACCCTCGTGTTTTTCGGTGCCACCGGTAACCTTTTCACCCGCAAAATTCTACCTGCTCTGGTCTCGCTCTCCAGCCTGGGCGAGACATTCAGGGTGTTAGCCATTGGCCGTCGTTTTGAAGACACTTCTTCATATTGCAGTTTCATTGCAACCCTTCTTTGCCCTTTATTTCCTCAAGATGTGCTTCTTCCCTTCCTCGAGCGCGTCACCTATGTTCGAGGGGATATACTCGAGAAAGACTTGGCGGGTCGGCTTTCTCACCTTTTCTCCCCAAGGGATTACCTCTATTTCTACCTCTCCACCCTCCCTTCTCTCTACCGTCCGGCCTTGCACCTTGTAGCCCAACTCTGTCAAGAAATGGCTCCCGAAAGCCTTTGTGTTGCCCTTGAGAAACCCTTCGGCCAAAGTGGCAAAGATTTTCTCCTCCTTGAAGAGGACCTGAAACACGTCTTCCCCGAAGACCACGTCTTTTATGTCGACCATTACTTGGGAAAGGCCACGGTGCAAAATCTCATCGTCCTCAAAGCGGAGAACCTCTTTGTGGAGCGACTGCTCTCGCGAGAATTCGTAGAAGAAGTGCGCATCGCCGTTTTTGAAGAGGAAGGGGTGGGCGAACGAGGGACATTCTATGAGGAAACTGGAGCCATCAAGGACATCTTTCAAAACCATCTTTTGCAGCTTCTTTCCCTCCTTACCGTAGACATCCCTCCCCTTTGCGAGGAAGACCAGAGAGAGTGTACCGCTTTTTTAAGCAAAATGGCCAAAAGAAAGGCTGCCCTTCTTTCCCGGATACGCCTTCCCAAAGGAGAGGACGTACAGCTGGGACAATATGAGGGATACCGAAGGGAAACAGGCAATCCCTATTCCCTGAGGGAAACTTTCTTCTTCTTACCCCTTTTCCTTGAAACGGAACGTTGGAGGGGAGTGCCTTTCTATCTTGCCAGTGGGAAAAGGATGGCCGAAAAACGTTCGTTTATTGAGGTTCTTTTCTCCTCTACTACTCCCTCTCCAAATCGGCTGATCATAGAAATTCAGCCTGAAGAGCGCATAGACCTTATCGTCCACGTACGGACCCCTGAGCTTGTCCTGGGTTCCTCTCCAGTTACCCTAAACTTCAGTTACTCTGGAACGTTCAAGGCAAACACTCCCCAAGCCTATGAGAAAATACTCTATGACTTTCTCCACAGAGACCGGACACTCTTCCCGGACTCCGCTTTCATTCGGGAGGCCTGGCACATCACCGATGCTTTGCTTGCCACCCTGCAAAGGAACCCTCCTCGTTTCTGCCGATACCGGGAGGGGATGCTCACTTCAACGGCACTCTTCACGGCGAAGAAGATTTCAAACGAAATATGCCTCGAGTAACTCGGAAAAACTCCGGGTTACTCAAGTCAACGTCACTCTGGAAACCTTCGCTCTCTACCTCGTTCCCGTTAAAGTATGCTCTCACCAAGGCACCAGTTTGGATCGTTTGCTTGGCATTGAGGTAGAAAAGCTCCTCCGTCTCAAGACGATCCCCAGAAGAGGACACAACTTCGACCTTCCCTTGAAGTCTCACGTTTCTATGCGTAAGGTTTAAAAGAGCAGTGTCACCGTGCAAGGTTGCCCGGACCTGACCATCGTCTTCAAAGACCAGAAGACGGACACCACCCAAGCATTTTCCCACAGTCCCCTCTTTATCAAGCTCCATCGCCTCGGCTTCGAGCAAAAAATAAAGCCTACCCTTCTCCCACCCCCGCACACGGACTTTCTCAGTGATAATAGGAAAAGAGGTCGGCTCCACCACTTCTTCTGGCTGGGCCTCAACCTCTTCCTCCGGAGGAGAAGGCCGAGGCAGGGAAAGGAGGAAAAATACCATCCCAAACCCTGCCCCCAAAAAAACGAGAATCCAGAGCCACCTATGACTCAAGTTCATAGGGCCAGCAGGCAATTCCCCCATCCATAACTTTAACGTTTGAGAAACCAGCGCTTTTGAGAATGAGCGACGCCTCGTATCCTCTAAGACCTACAGCGCAGAAGACCACGATCTCTTTATCTTTAGGAAGCTCGTGTAACCTCTGGGGCAGGGCTCCAAGGGGCACCAGAGTACTTCCAGGAATACGCATTTTTTCATACTCCTTAGGGGTACGTACATCAAGAAGGACAAAATCGTCGCCCCTTTTGCGCTTCCGTTCTACCTCATGTGGAGGAATTCCCACCATTTTCCCCTCGAGTTTATTTCGCAACACATTTGCCGCCACACAGACATAATCTATGGCTGAAGCATAGGGAGGAGCATACGGAAGGTCCATATTGGAGAGATCTTCCACCACACCGCCATAGTACAGAACAGTAGCAATGGTATAAATGCCTTTGGGGACATCTCCCTTCCCGATGATCTGGGCTCCTAAAATCCTTCCACTTCGGCGATCAGCTATGAGTTTCGTTATGACCTGCTTGGTTCCAGGGAAATAATGAGCTCTGTCCGGAGCGGGAATAAGGGCATACTCCGTATCATACCCCAAATCGCGTGCCTGGTGCACGGTAAGGCCAGTACGAGCAACAGTGTAATCGAAAAGCTTAAAGATTACCGAACTCAAAGCCCCTCGAAAGACTTCCGTCCCTCCAGCAATGTTTATGGCTGCCACCCTTCCCTCTTTATTGGCTAAGGAGCCCATGGGCATGTAGGCGGGTTTCCCACACACCAGGTTTTCCACTTCTACACAGTCTCCTACCGCAAAAATACAGGGGTCACTCGTACGCATGAAGCAATCAACCTTTATACCTCCAGTTTCTCCCAGAGCCAACCCTGCTCGTTGGGCAAGATCAGTGTTAGGTCTGAAGCCTGTAGCCACGACAACAATATCTGCCTCATAGGTTCCTTTGTCGGTTATAACCCTCTTGACTACACCTCCCTGCCCCTCAAGGACTTCTACCTTCTCCCCTACTCGCACCGTTACGCCTTGAGATTGGCAGTAGCGACGAACTAAAATCCCCATATCCTCATCGAGGATAGGAAGGATTTCAGGAAGTACCTCGATAACCGTGACTTCAAGACCACTCTTGACAAGGCTCTCGGTCATCTCCATACCGATAAGTCCACCGCCAACGATCACCGCTTTCTTAGCGAGTTTTTCCTTTATCGTCCAGCGAATGGCCTCGGCATCTTCAATCCCATGCAGGGTATACACATGTCCTAAATCCTTACCACTTATCGAGGTCTCAGGATGATCAAGGTCTGTCGCTTTCACCGGTGGAAATGTCGGTCGAGAACCTGTAGCCAAAACAAGGTAATCGTAGGAGAAAGAGAGAGCTTTACCGGTGTCAAGATTGCGGGCCTCCACGACTTTCTTCTCTCGGTCGATACGAACGACTTCGGTTCGATTGAAAACCTTAACTCCTTTCGACTTTTCAAAGAAGTCCGGATCCCGTAGTACTCCTACCGGGGTCTCCATAAGTTCCCTATACTCCTTGACCTCCCCACTCACATAGTAAGGGAGTCCACATCCGGCATAAGAAAGAAACTTTCCTCGCTCCAAAACAGTTATTTCTGCTTCCCAATCAAGCCGACGGAGTTTGGCTGCCACCTTCGGGCCTGCAGCTACACCACCGATTATGACTACTCTCTTTCCCATGCTCTCACTCCTTTATTGACCTCGTAAGGACTTCACCTCGTTGTAAATAGTTCCAAGACAGAAAAGCGCCGCTCCTCCCACCACCATCCCGAAGCCCCCCAAAATTCCCCCCAGCCCTCCAGCCCAAACAAAGCCACTTAAGGGTCCAAAGGGTAGCGTTTCCTCAGGAGCAAGAGAGGACTGTCCCAAAAAATGCATCCAGCCTCTCGCTCCAAAAACCACAAAAACTGCAAAAACTACCCCTCCACACATCACAATAACACCCACGACCTTTAGAAAGGTTCCCATCGTCCCCCTCCTCCAAGAGTTTTCTCCATTCTAACCTAAACGCACAAGAGAAGAAAGGGTGTAACTCTTGCCTCACTTTGAGAAAGAGGGTAAGATATGGGAAAACAAGGAAGGGATGCCTATGGGAACACTTGACCTCTGGCGAGAGATGCGAAAAAGTCTTGATACCCTCTTCCAGTACCCCCAGATTCTTCTGGTAACCCTTGCACCGGCTTTTCTTCTCAGCGTGGCAAACTTTCTGGTGTGGGATCGAAGCCTCTCCCGGTTCACCCTCTTTTTCCAGTGGGGTACAAGCATCTTCTTTGTTCTTTTGGGTTTTTTCCTTGCCCTCCTCGCCCTGAGCCTCGTGGTCTTTTTGGTATGGGACAAAGAGGTCCGGGGAGAAATAGACTTGTACCGGGCTTTTCGGATGTTCTCTCGTCGCTTCCTGGAAATTCTCTTTGCTTCCCTGATAGTAGGATTCCTCGTGGGGTTCTTTTCTCTGTGGTTCTTCTTTCCGGGGCTCGTTTTCGGATTCCTCCTCATGCTCACCATTCCAGCAGTTGTGGTTGAGGGGTACGACCCCTTCTCAGGAATACGCCACAGCTTTCAGCTCGCTATTGGGAATCCAGGAGAATGTTTCACCCTCGCAGTAGTGGCATTGTTCCTCCTTGTGGTGGGATATCTCCTCTTTTGGGTCTTCGGTTTCGCGTCATTCTTTGGAATAATACTTAACACCCTTCTTGGAGGGACAATCCTCTCCTATCTCTCCGTACTCCTTGGGCGATTCTATCTTAGACTCACTCGCTACTGAAAAGGTCCTCAAAATCGAGGGTGAGTCCGTCAGAGGCGGCAACAACGGGAATCCCGGCTTTCTCCGATAAACGTTGAGCCACCTCCCAAGGTTTGGCCCGCAGAATGGTCATGCCAAAGTGGGTGAGTATTGCCAAACGAGGACGAATGCGGGTAACAATGAGCTCGACTTCAGGAACACTCAGGTGCAAGAGGTCGGGGAGATCGCTCCGCTCAAGACGCACTACATGAATTACCAGAACGTCACTCCCCTCATACGCCCTGTAGATGTCCTCCGAAAACTGGGTATCTGTGATGAAGGAAACAATCCCCTGGGGGAAACGAAAGCGAAAACCATAGGTTTCCGCTCCATGGATGTGACGCCAGGGAGTAGAGAAAGAAAAAGAACCCAGGGTATATTCCCCTCCCTCAACGAGGATATGAATCTCTTCAAGATGTTCTCGAAGGTATCGAAAAACCACCGGTTCCCCCTCTAAGGCATCCTGGGGGAGGAAAAGATGACCGCGAACTTTTGTCGCTCCCTGAGTCATAGCTTCAATGATGATGTTAACGTCGTTGGCGTGGTCGAGGTGTCGATGGGAAAGAAGAACACCAGATAAAGATGCTGGATCGAGAGAGGGCCGACTGGAAAGGGCTCGAACAAGTGCTCCAGGACCGGGGTCAAGATGAAGGGAAAAACCCTCGTACGAAATCCACACTCCCCCTGAAGCCCGGAGTTGCCTCATCACCACAAAACGCGCTCCTGCTGTTCCCAAAAACTTGATGAAGCCCCTCATCAGGGAGTACTATACAGAAAAAGAGGAGGAAGGTAAAGACAATGCGCGTGATTGTCTTGGGAAGGCCGGGAACGGGGAAAACGACTCTGGTGAAGCTTCTTGTAGGGCGCTTTCCCGGATTTTTTCAGGGATTCTATACCGAAGAAATCCGTCACGGGACACAGAGATTCGGTTTCCGCATCATCACCCTCTCCGGAAAGCTGGGAACGCTTGCCGCCAAAGAGGGAAATTCCCCCTTTCGGATAGGGTCGTACCGTGTCTTTGTAGAAGAATTCGAACGTCTTGTCCTCCCAGAACTTGAAGAAGCCCTGAAGCACAAAGCCCCGATTCTCTTGGATGAAATAGGAAAAATGGAGCTTTACTCCCTCCGCTTTGCAGAACTCACTGAAACAATCTGGAAGGAAGCATTATTCGTCCTTGCCACGTCGTGTCTTCCAGAACTCCTACAGGTCAAAGAGCTTCTGCGAAAAGGGGTAACGGAACGCCTTCTCCTCAACCAAAGTAATCGGGAAGAGGTTTTCAGAGCCCTTCTTAGGCGAGTAGAAAGCTTTAAGAGAGGAGAAGAATAACTTGGCATCCCCCACGGGCACGACGTTGTTCCACACAGTGATTCCCAGACCATTACCGGGAAGAGTCCTTTCAATCCACCCTATCACCACGATGGCATCACCCCGCGTCTGACGAAAGAAACAAAACCAGGGATTCGGTGTTCCCCATGGTACGAGAGATACTCAGCACAAAGGATGTCGAGGCTTTTGAAGTCCTCTTCCTCCAGAGGGGTATGTGCTACATTCTCTAAGGGGGCTCCAACAAGACTAAGAAGGACACAAACGGCCGAGGAGGGAAGAAGAGTGGCTTCTCTCAGGGCATGGCCACAAGATGTACACACGAACCCTCCCAAAGGTATACTAAAAAGATGCCCTTCTCCTTTTAACGTTTTCCGACACCGGACGCATTCCCTAAGCTCAGGGAATATTCCCAAGGCCCAGGCAATATCGAAATAAAAGCGCAGAAGAAGCGGCTTTATGGCCTTTTCGTCTTCAAGAAACGTCTCCCAAAGTGAGAGAACCTCGTCAAGGATTCTCTCTTCCCTTCTTTCCAGAGGAAAAGACTTCTCCACCACAAGTAAAAGGTATTCCCCTGCCATCCACCGAAGAGGAGAACGCAAAAGATCTCGAAAGGCGCGCCGAATTTTCCCTTGCACCACAAGGGGCATACCTGAGGCAGTATAAAAGAGGAATTCCGAAAGAGAAAAAAGGTCCAAAGAGGCTCCAAAGCGGTTTCCCACTTTTCTTGCTCCCTTGGCAAGCACCTGGAGTTTGCCCCTTCCTCTGGTAAAAAGGGTAACCAGGCGGTCGATTTCTCCGAATTCCCTGGACTGCAAGACAATGCCTTCATCAAGGGTGTATCGATTCACTTGACTCTATATCCCCATCGCCGCAGAATCTCGTCACGCTTGCGCCAGTCTTTTCCACCTTTACCCACAGGTCAAGGTATACCCTCTCCCCCCAGTGGGCTTCAATATCTCGGCGAGCCTCTTCCCCAATTTTTTGATCATTTTTCCCCCTTTTCCAATGATGATTTTCTTGTGCGATTCCCTCTCCACATATATCGTGGCCCGAATATAGAGCACAGAATCTTTCCTTTTAAACTCTTCCACCCGTACCTCAACTCCATAGGGGACCTCCTGATGCACATACCAGAAAACCTTTTCCCGGACGATCTCTGCCACAATATCTCGCTCAAAGGAGAGTCCGAAACAATACTCTGGTCGTAATAGGGAGGATTCTCAGGAAGATAAGCTATAATCCTCCTGAGGAGCTCGTCAACGCCCTCACCGGTAGAACAGGAAATGCTCAAACACTCAGCAAAGGGGTAATACCTTCCCAGGCGCTCCAAAAGAGAGATTGCCTCCTCCTTAGAGAGGAGGTCCTTCTTGTTGAGAATGAGAAAAACAGGGCGCGAGAAAGACACGAGCTTCTTGAAGTACTCCCTCTCTTCCTCTTCCCTGAAGAAAGGATCGGTCATGTAGCAGAGGATGTCGATGTCGGAGAGGGATTCTTCTATTTCCTGCATCATGACTTCCCCTAAACGGTCCTTGGGAGCGTGAAGCCCCGGAGTATCTAAAAAGACAACCTGAGCTTGATCAAGATTGAGGATGCCCTTTATGACGCGTCGGGTGGTCTGGGGTTTATCAGAGACTATGGCCACCTTTTGCCCAACGACTTTGTTGAGAAAAGTGGATTTCCCCACATTCGGTCTTCCCCAAAGGGTTACAAATCCAGCTCGAAAGGCCACGCCTCACTCATCCCTTTTCAGGGTAAAACTTGAAGGCAAAAGCTCCCGAAGCAAAGCCCTCGCATAGCTTCCGTCCCTTCTCCCTGCCAAAATTTCAATCTCAAGACTGAATTCCGCAAGAGCCTGACGACACACACCACAGGGAAAACAAAAGGATTCATCATCCGAGATAATAGCAATGGCCAGAAACTCTCGGGCTCCTTCGGAAATCGCCTTGCCAAGAGCTACCCGCTCGGCGCAGAGGGTCACTCCAAAGGAGGCATTCTCCACGTTGCAGCCGGTGAAAATCCTGCCGTCGTTCGCCAAAAGCGCTGCTCCCACCCGGAGACGAGAATACGGAGCATAGGCAAAGGTTCGCGCCCTCTCGGCTCTCTTGAGAAGCATCCTTCGCCTCTCCTCTTCTTTGTACCTTGCAAGAAGTGCCAAGGCCCGCTCCATCATTCTCGCTCGTTCTTCCTCTGTCGAATCCTCATAGCCGAGAAGGTGCAAAAGTCCATGGACTAAAAGAAGTGCTAACTCCTCCTTGAAGGGAGTACCAACCTCTCTGCTTTGTTTTTCTGCCACGGGTACGCAAATTATGACCTCGCCCCACACTCTATCGGAATCTTCCCCGTAGAAAAAGGAAACCACATCTCCCAGTGTATCCTCTCCAAAAAAACGCTTCTTCACTTCTCGCATACCTTCCTCATCTACAAAGGCCGCGCTCAAAGTTCCTTTAAAGTCTTTTCCCTCTTCTGTTAAAACAAAACTCGTGAGATTCTCAATAAAAGAGCGGGAAAGGACATGAGTTTTCGTGGCATTGGTGACCTCAACCCTTCTCATGAACGCCCTCCTTCTCTAAACTTGGGTAAGGAACCCGAGCATGGACCATTCCACTTAAGAACACGACAAACCGCGAAGCAATACGGTTAAGGTCACGGAGAGTTAGAGAGGACTCATCGAGTTGTCCATCCTCAAGATACATCCGAATAATGCTGCGCACCGTCATTTCCACCCGGCGTGGAGTGGGGTCTTTCATACTCCGCACTGCTGCTTCAACACTGTCAGCCAGAAACACAATGGCCTCCTCCGGAGTCCGGGGGAGGGGACCGGGGTAACGGAAAGCATCCCTCTCGACGCTTTCACCTTCCAGAAGCCGGGCTTTTTCATAGAAGTAGCGAATGACACTCCGACCGTGATGGGAACGGATGATACTCTGGACTTCTCTCGGAAGATGAAAGGATTGAGCAATCTCCACTCCATCCCGCACGTGACTCGTGATGACCAAAGCGCTGAGATATGGAGACAATCGATCATGGATGTTGCGTTCTTCATGAACTTGGTTTTCGATGAAACAGTAGGGTCGCTTGAGCTTTCCGACATCGTGATAATACGCTCCAACCCGGGCCAGCAATACGTTGCCTCCGATTTCCTCTGCTGCTACCTCGGCGAGGTTCGCCACTACAAGGCTATGACTATAAGTGCCAGGAGCTTCCATCATGAGTCTTTTGAGAAGTGGATGCGTGGGATTGAGAAGTTCCATGAGACGAAAGTCAGTAGTAAGGTGAAAAATGCTTTCAAAAAGAGACACGTTTCCCAAAGCAACTACCGAAGATGTGATGCCTCCCGCCGCTCCATAGAGTATAATCCCAAGGGCTGAAGGCAAAGAAAGACCCTCGTAGAGAGAAAACAAGATTCCCAAGGAAGCACTGGAAAGGGAAAGTATTCCTCCCATACGGACGAAGTCCTTTCGCTGCATCCTTCTTCCAAAAAGGAAGAGCGGAAAGATAAGGTGAAGGTACAACAAAACTCCTCCCGGAACGCCTGTTCTCCATATCCAAAGAAGAAGCGGAAAAAGAAGGAGAGACCCTCCCAGAGCCACTTCTCTCCCGAAGAGGACCGAAAGCACAAGAGGGAGAGCTCCAATAACAAAGAAAAAGGGAGAAATGCGGAGGGTGAAAATATTCAAAGCGATGACTCCTCCAACCGCGAAAAGACGTACCAGGGGAGAAAGCTTGTCTCTGAGGAAACGAGGGGCAAAGCGCTGCAGATACAGATACTCAAGAAGAAGTACTCCTCCCAAAAGAATGCAAAGAACGAGAGCCAAAGACCGTCGTTTTCCCCTGCCCACAAGTCCTAAAGCTTCCAGAGCCTGCATCTGTTCTCGAGTGACTATATCCCCTTTCTGAACAAGGATTTCCCCCCGGCGGACGACTCGCCGTACCGGTTCAAGAGATTGCAAGATTTGCGTCCTTATCTTTTGGGTCTGTAATTCGTCCACTACGGCATTGGGACGCAAGAAACGGGTAACCAGAAGACTCAAAACCCACACGGCCCCTTCAGACAACCCAGATTCCTCTAAAGAAGTGTTGACTTCAAGCAGGACCTGGGATAGGTCTTCCCGGCGAAGAGGCCGAGAAAAAAACCGAGTGGCGAAAAGATCGTGGATAAAACTCCTGACCTGTCTGTAGACCTCATCAGGAGCCTCAAGGAGCCAAAGGACAGTCCTCTTAGTGACATTCCATTTTCGAGAAAGGCTCTCAACCGTTTCTGGGAGGGAAGGCAAGGTATGGGCTCGGATTTCCTCAAAGGTTGAAAAGAACTGTTCCAGCTCTCTTTGTGTCTCCTGCACGACCTCCTCATCGACCCGATACACCGGGGGGAGATTATCCAGGACTTTCCCCCTTCTTTTCTCCGTGGCCAGAGTATCTACAATCTCCACAGTCTCGGGAGCCACAATATCCTGTAAAGCTACCCATCCCTCCTGGATTTCTACTCCTCCCAAAAGGAGTGGCAACCCCAGGAGGACGAAGAGGAGCACCCCGTAAGCCAAAAAACTTAGGAAAGAAGGAGAGAGGGGGAGACTACCGCCGGGCCATATTCGTTTCGAAGTGCTCATAGGCAAGGATGATTTTCTGCACGAGATGATGCCGTACAACGTCTTTCTCGGTTAAATATACGAAGGTGATGCCCGGAATAGCACGAAGAATCTCCTGCACCACTACAAGCCCGGAGCGCTTGCCCAGAGGGAGATCGACTTGGGTAATGTCACCGGTGACCACCACTTTGGAGCCGAAACCCATCCGGGTGAGGAACATCTTCATCTGTTCCGAAGTCGTATTTTGTGCCTCGTCAAGGACGATAAAAGAGTCATTGAGAGTTCTCCCTCGCATGTAGGCCAGAGGTGCTACTTCAATAATCCCCCGTTCAGAGTAACGTTGGAATCTCTCTGGGGAGAGCATTTCGTAAAGGGCATCGTACAGGGGACGGAGGTATGGTTCAATCTTCTCTTTGAGATCTCCAGGAAGATAACCCAGGCTTTCTCCCGCTTCTACAGCTGGGCGGACAAGAACGATACGACTAACCTCTTTCTTCTGGAGGGCGGCACAGGCCATGGCCATAGCAAGATATGTCTTGCCAGTTCCTGCCGGACCTATACAGAAGGTGATATCTGAGCTGCGTACTGCCTGAACATAGTGGAGTTGCCCGGGGGTTTTCGCCTTTATGGGCTTATGGGAAGAGGTGACGAAGATGGTTTCCTCGTCCTTCCACCAGACTTTTTGAGTTTCGCGGAAACTAGTAGCCATGCGGCGCAAATCTTCAGGCGTGGGCTCGACTCCCTCTCTGAGGAAGTCTACAAGTTCGGTGAGAAAACGCTCCACAAGGGCAAGGTCCTCCTTGCCCTTCTTTCGAACAACGACAGCGTCACTCTCAACATTCACATCGACCTGAAAAACACTTTCTATCACCCGTACATTGGCATCGAGAAAACCAAAAAACTGCCTTGCTTCCCGCACACCACCGGGAAGCGTCAACCGAAGCTCTCCCTCTTTGAGTGACACTTCAGGAGACAAGTTTTTCTATCACCCCACTTCCAGAACCTTCCTTACAACTTCCGACACAACCTTACCCTCTGCCCTTCCTTCCACCTGACGCATGACCTCCTTCATGAGATCTCCAAAAGCAGGTTTTTGGGAAAAGGCAGAAAGAGTCTCTCGTACAATAGTAAAAATCTCCTTTTCGGTAAGAGGTGGAGGCAGAAATTCTTTAATGACCTCGATTTCCCTCTCTGCCCTCTCTACCAAGTCCTCCCGATGACCCTGTCTAAAGTATACAAGACTTTCCTCTCGCTTTCTGATATTCTTGCGCAAAAGAGTGTAGATTTCTCTTTCCTCGAGGGGAGCACGCTTTTCGATCTCAGCATTGCGAATTTCAGCGAGGAGAAGACGCACAGTATCAAGGCGTACAACGTCTTTCGCTTTCAAGGCCACCTTCATTGCCTCCTGAAGACGACGCTTAGTATCAGGGAAACCCTCTGTCATCTTCTCTTCCTTTTCCGGGCTTGCTCCCGTTTCCTCCTCCGCTCACTCGGCTTCTCATAATGTTCATGGCGTTTCATCTCAGAAATAATACCATTTCTCTGACACTTCTTTTTGAAACGCCGCAATGCCTCGTCAAGGCTCTCCCCCTGACCAATACGGACCTCGGTCACTTGTATTCCTCCCCTGCTTCAAAG
Organism: uncultured Atribacterota bacterium; assembly: GCA_964426875.1. Lineage (GTDB taxonomy): Bacteria > Atribacterota > Atribacteria > Atribacterales > Caldatribacteriaceae > Caldatribacterium. Next base: position 110,757 of record CAYRSB010000001.1, on the reverse strand, counting down.
TATAACCATTATAGGTGATGGAGAAGGGGGTGTCAACGGTTAGAAGCCCTACCTCCTTGCCACCTTCCCTCCAGGGATTTCCTCGATGAGCCCCTTCATCTCGAGAGCAAGGAGAACCTTGAAAAATTCCCCCTCTCCCCATCCGGTTTTCTCAAGAAGCTCCTCTTTGAAAACCCCGATATAATCAACGAGGGAGAGAAGGGCTTCTTCCTCTTTACTGAGAGGAAGCTTTTTCTCTTCAGGTTGAATTCCACTTTTCAAAATACCAAAGGCCTCGAGAACATCGGTCGCACTTTGTACGAGTCTCGCTCCCTGAGCAATGAGGGCATTCGCCCCCTCACTCTGGGGCGAAAAAATCGGGCCAGGAACGGCCATAACCTCACGCCCTCCCTCAAGGGCAAAATCAGCGGTGATCAGGGCTCCACTTTCCCGGGGAGCCTCGATGACCAAAACCCCGAGGCTCAGGCCGGCGATAATCCGATTCCGGAGAGGGAAATGTTCTGGACGAGGTTCTGTAAAGGGCGGATATTCACTGACGATGGCTCCTCCCTTCTTGAGAATCTCCCGGGAAAGAGAGAGATGAGCTCTGGGGTACACTCTTCTGAGCCCACTCCCCAAAACGGCCACAGTGGGATATCCCTCCTCCACCACGCTCCTTTGCGCTTCCCCGTCTATCCCCAAAGCAAGACCACTCACTACTATCCACCCTTCTTGTGCCAAACCCTGGGCAAAGAAGCGCGCCGCCCTCTTACCATACGGGGTGGGGCGACGCGTTCCCACGACGGCCACATAGAATTCGTAGTTGAGGAAAGAAAGGTCTCCTTCTACGTAGAGAAGGAAAGGGGGATAGGAGATAGTGCGCAAAAGAGGAGGATACCCTTCGTCTTCCCAGGTAATGACCCGGATCCCCTCTTGAAAAATACCGCTGCAGAGTTTTTCAGGATCCGTCCTCTCCCGAAAGGAGACAAGCTGCCGGGCAAGACCTTCCCCGAGTACCTCCTGAAGATCTAAGAAAGGAGCGCTCCAGGCAGAAAATGCACTGCCAAAAACATCAAGAAGCTTTCGAAAACGCACCGGTCCAATGCCCTTAATGTGGCTGAAAGCCACAAAGAAAGGAAGTTCTTTCGTCGTCATCCCTCGTAGCGTCGATCGAGAAAGCGGTACTGAATGGCTTCAGCTACGTGAGAAACCTCGATTTTCTCTCTCTCCTCAAGGTCGGCAATGGTACGAGCTACTTTCAAAACCCTGTGGTATGCTCGGGCACTCAGGGAAAGCTTCTTCAGAGAAACCTCAAGAAACTTTTTTGTCTCTCCCTCCACCCCACAGAACTTCTTTATATGGCGAGCCTTCATCTCCCCGTTCACCAAAATTTTTTCACCCTGAAAACGTTCCTTCTGAATATTCCTTGCTCTTTCCACTCTCTGGCGCACCTCTTTCGAGGACTCCTCCTCTCTCTCAGAAAGGATTTCACCTACCTCAAGGCGAGGAATTTCTACCTGAAGGTCGATCCGGTCAAGAAGAGGACCGGAGAGCTTGCTCCGATAACGAAGGATTTGCTGATATGAACAAGTACAGGGTCTTTTGGCATCTCCAAGGTATCCACAGGGGCAGGGGTTGCAGGCCAGAACCAGAGTAAAACAGGCAGGATAGGTGATAGTGGCGTTTACCCTACTGACAGTAATCATCCCTGTCTCTAAGGGTTCTCGTAAGGCCTCGAGAACGTTTCGGCGGAATTCAAGCACTTCGTCAAGAAAAAGTACCCCATGGTGGGCAAGACTTATCTCCCCTGGACGGGGCCATTGACCTCCACCAATAAGAGCTACGTCAGAAATGGTGTGATGTGGCGCACGAAAAGGCGGAGTGGTTACAAAGGGGCGGCTTTCAGAAAGCAAGCCAGCAACACTGTGAATTTTTGTCACCTCTATGGCTTGCTCTACCGTGAGGGGAGGAAGAATAGAGGGGAGTTTCCGCGCTAGCATCGTTTTGCCCGACCCTGGAGGTCCTACGAAGAGAAGATGATGTCCCCCTGCTGCAGCAATCTCCAAAGCCCTCTTCCCTCCTCTTTGCCCCTTGACCTCCGCCAGGTCCTCTTCCAACATCGAGGCATCAAAGTACTCCTCCCAAGAGGAGGAAAGAGGTTCCCGAAGAATCTTTCCTTCTAAAAAATCACACACCTCGTTGAGATTTCGAAACCCAAAAACTTCCACACCCTCCACCACGGCACTCTCCCGAGCATTCCCCAGAGGAAGAAGCAGCCGGTAAAGTTTATCCTGAAGAGAGAGAAAATGAGCAATAGGGAAAACCCCATTCACCGGCTTGAGCTCCCCGGAGAGAGAAAGTTCTCCAACAGCTACAACGTTCCCCAAAGGGACACGGAGCTGCCCCGTGGCCAGAAGAATCCCCAAGGCAATGGGAAGATCAAAGTCGCTCCCAGTCTTTTTGAGAAAAGCCGGGGCAAGATTGACCGTCACCCGCTGAGGAGGAAAGGAAAAACCACAGTTTTTCAAGGCACTGCGGACCCGTTCCCGGGATTCTTGAACGGCCGTATCGGGCAATCCTACAATGTGGAAGGAAGGCATGCCTGTTCCCACGTCCACTTCAACCTCTACAAAACGGGCTTCGATGCCAAAACTCGTGGCGCTGAAAATCTTGGACAACACTTTTTCTCCCTCCTTAAAAAGCCGAAGGATAGTGCCTGATCTCCGTCTTCCCCCCACGCAAGCGTACTGCCACCACATCAAAGCGAAAGGAAGTCCTCTCAGGATCGTAGCCTTGCCGCATCAAATAGAAGAGAGCACTCTTCCGGAGACGTTCCTTTTTTGTTTCGGTGATAGACTCTTCGGGAGACCCCCAGGATACACTTTCTCTCGTCTTCACTTCCACAAAGACAAGACACTCCCCCAGGCGAACCACAAGATCGATTTCACCAAAGGGAGAGTAAAAGTTCTTTTCAAGAATTTCGGCTCTCAGCCGTTTCCTGAGCCATCGCTCCGCTAAAGCTTCACCCTTCGATCCTTTATTGCTCAGGTGCGTACCTCTCACAGAAAGACCTCCGATGACACGGCGCAAGACCCAAGGCCCTGATTCTTTCAAAGTGGAAAGAAGTCCCATATCCTTTGTGCTTGGCCAGTCCGTATCCTGCAAAGGAGGGCTCATACCATTCCCTCATGAGGGTGTCTCGAAAAACCTTAGCTACAATCGAAGCACAGGCCACAGAAAGACTCTTGCCCTCAGCCTTAGGGAAGGAAACGACGGGGGAAAAGGACCAGGAAATCTTTACCCAATCAACTACAAGATACTCCAGATGTCCAGAAAAAAGGGCCCTCCATGCTGCCTCATAGAGGGCAAATTCATTGGCTTTCTGAATGCCCAAAAGGTCTATAAAGCGCTCTCCCACCACACTGAGACCTACAAATTCTGCGTTCTGACATATGATTTTGAAAAGAGTTTCCCTCTTTTTTGGAGAAAGACGCTTGGAATCAGGAACTTCCCTGAGAGGGAAGGAAGGAGTAAGAACTACACAAACTGCCACCAATGGACCGGCCAAGGGGCCCCGCCCTGCTTCATCGACTCCTCCAATGTAATGATACCCTTTCTGCCAGAGTTCGTCCTCAATGCGCATCAGCGAAGGATACGGATGTGGTGAGGAGGCCAGTACACCAGGAACGCCCTTCCCAGAATATTTTTGCGGGGAACATAACCCCAGAAGCGGCTATCATCGCTGTTTTCGCTGTTATCACCTAAGACGAAGTAATGCCCTTCCGGAACCACATGTGCACCCTGTCCATAGTATCCGATATCATAGTATGTGCGCTGGAATAGTTCCCCCACCAGGGGCTCCCCATTAACGAAAACTCTGCCTTGGGTGATTTCAATTTTCTCGCCAGGAAGCCCCACAACACGTTTTATGAGGTTTTTACGATTATCGATGGGGTAACGAAATACCACAATGTCCCCTCGGTGAGGTTCACTAAAACGGTACAGGAACTTTGCCACGAGTACCCTTTCTCCTGGAACAAGGGTCGGCTCCATAGACGTACTGGGAATATAGTAACCCTCAACAACGAAGTACCGCACACAAAGGGCAATAACCAAAGCCCAGAGGACAGTTTCTACAAGCTCTCGCAAGGCACTCTTTTTAGGCTTCGCGCTTTTCTTCGAGTCGAGATTCTTTGGCACTTTTCTCTCTCAGGTAGTAAAGTTTTGCTCTTCTCACCTTTCCATGTCGCAAAACCTCGATGCGCTCAATCCGAGGAGAATGCAGAGGGAAAATCCGTTCTACTCCGACACCAAAGGACACCTTCCGCACCGTAAAGGTCCGATTGACCCCTGCTCCCCGCGCGGCAATGACGAGACCCTCAAAGGGCTGAATGCGTTCTTTCTCTCCTTCAATGACCTTAAAGTACACTCGGACCAGGTCTCCTGGGGCAACTTGGGGAATCTGCGTCTCATCCCTGAGAAAACTTCCTTCCACCGCTTTGAGAACTCTTGCTTTGTCCATGTGAACCTCCTCCTAAAAACCAAAGAAAAATCCCGAAATACTATATCATTACTCCTTGCCGTGCGCAACACCAAAAAGCTCCGGTCGCACTCTTTGTACTTTCTCCAGGGCCTTTTCCCGGCGCCACTTCTCAATAAGGGCGTGGTCCCCCGAAAGAAGGACCTCCGGAACCCCAAGACCGCAGAATACCCGGGGCCGGGTATATTGAGGAGGACCGAAGAGATATTCCGAGAAGGAATCATACCGAAGAGACTCTTCATCCCCTAAAACACCAGGAATCAACCGGACAACTGCTTCCACAATAACCAGGGCCGGAAGCTCTCCCCCAGAAAGCACGTAATCCCCAATAGAAATCTCTTGAGCACCGGTAAGTTCTATCACCCGCTCATCGATGCCTTGGTACCGGCCACAGAGGATGAGGATGTGACGTTTTTCCGACAATTCCCGGACCTTTTTCTGAGTAAAAAGTTCTCCCTGAGGACTTGTGACAATAACCAAAGGTGTACTTCCTGTGTATGCCGCTATAAAACGTACCGCCCTCACAAGAGGCTCGGGCTTCAACACCATCCCCGGACCACCCCCAAAGGGATAATCATCTACCGTTCGATACCTGTCTTGGGTGAAACTGCGAAGATTGTGGACTTTGATGAAGACAATTCCTTTCTCCCGAGCCTTACCCAGAACTGAGGTTCCAAGATAGAAACGAATGGCCTCTGGAAAGAGGGTGACGATGTCTACCCGTAACTTCATTCCCAAAACCCCTCAGGGCAGCGCACCTCGAGGAAACCCTCCTCGGGACGAACCTTCGTCACAAAGGCCGTCACAAAAGGAAGGAAAAATTCCTTACCCCAGGCATCCTTCACCACGAGGTAGTCATATGCCAACATAGGGATGACTGCATCCACCACACCTTGCTCTTTCCCCCCTTCCCTCACCGAAAGGCCAATAAGCTCAAAGTGGTAAAAGTGACCTGGGGGAAGGGGCAGAACATCCTTTCGAGAAATGGTGATGAAAAGACTGCGCAGAGCTTCCGCCTCTCGACGGGAGGAAACACCGTAGAACCGGAGAAGGAGAAAGTTCCCCCGCCAAGCTACCTCCTCCACAACTCGCTCCACAAAGGTGCTTTCAAAGGAACCAACGAAAAAAACCGCACCTCTGACAAAACGGTCTACAAAATCGGTAAGCGGGAGAACCCGTACCCACCCTTTCAGTCCATGGGGAGCAATGATTCTTCCCACCACTACCCTCTCGATACGGTGGGACAAAGTGCTTCCTCCTTACTCTAAAATCTCCACCACGGCTTTCGTTCCGCTTTTAGCCGAGGCAGCCTTTACTAAAGTACGCAGGGCCTTGGCAATCCTCCCCTGTCGCCCAATGATTTTGCCAGTATCAGAAGGAGCAACCCGAACCTCATACACCACAGATCGTTCTCCCTTAACTTCCCTGACCTCCACTTTGTCCGGCTCGTCCACAAGAGCACGAATCAGAAATTCGACGAACTCCTTCACAGGGTTTCCGCTCCCTCGGCTCTCTTTGCTCTCCTGAATAGTGCTCGAACTTTGCAGGAAACTTCGGCCCCTTGGGAAATCCAGTACTCGACCCGGTCCCATCTCACGCCCTGTAACGGAGGCTCAGTGAGAGGACAGTAGTTCCCCAAAACCTCAAGAGGCTTTCCATTCTGGGCTTCCCGAGAATCAGCCGCTACAATGCGATACTGGGGTAAATGACTTCTCCCTATACGCATCAGACGAATCCGTACAGCCATTTTTGACACTCCTTTCGTCTCTCAGAATCCAAAATCAAAAAATCCCTTTTTTCTCTGAAAGGGTAGGGCTTGTCCCTTTCTCATTTTTTTCCAGACCCTTCGAATCTCTTCAAACTCTCGCAAAAGACGGTTTACTTCTTGTACACTCGTCCCACTTCCCTGGGCAATACGCCTCTTCCGAGAGGCATTGATCATTGCAGGGTTTTTCCGTTCCTCTCTGGTCATGGAGAGGATAATGGCCTCAATTCGTTTAAAACTTCTTTCTCCGTCTACCCGCGAAAGTGCCCCCTTTAAAGGAGCAGGAAGCATCCCAAGAATCTCCTCAAAGGAACTCACCCGACGAACTCGCCGCAGCTCTTCGAGAAAATCTTCAAAATCGAACCCTGCTTTTTCTACCTTCTTTTCAAGTTTCTTCCTCTCTTCTTCACTGATAGCCCGTCCGATTTTCTCCACGAGGCTCAGGGTGTCCCCCATACCAAGGATACGGCTGGCCACTCGTTCCGGGCGAAAGATTTCGAATTGATTGAGCTTTTCTCCCACTCCCACAAGTTTCACCGGCCAACCTGTCTGGGAAACAATGGAGAGCACTGCTCCGGCACGAGCATCAGTATCAACTTTGGTGAGAATGATCCCGGTAGGCTCCACCCATTCCCGGAATCTCTCGGCAACCTTCACCGCTTCTTGTCCCGTCGTAGCATCGAGCACAAGAAATATCTCGTGAAACTCCTCGCCCTTGGTAAGCTCTTGGAGCTCTCTCAAAAGCTCCTCTTCCACATGAAGTCTTCCAGCCGTATCCACAATGATGATATCTTTACTTCGCTCTCTCGCGTACTGACGAGCCGCTTGGACCACCTGAAGAGGGTGCTGTGCTGAGGGGAAGTCGAAAAAGTCAAGCCCCGCCATAGAAGCAAGGACGCGTAACTGCTCCCTTGCCGCCGGTCGGCGGGTATCCACCGAGACAAGGACTGGGAAATAATGACGCTCTTTCAGAAAGAGTCCAAGCTTCCCACAGGTTGTTGTCTTTCCCGAGCCCTGTAACCCTACAAGGAGAAAAAGAGCCGGTGTTACCGAAGGAACACGGAGGTCTTGGGCTTCACCCCCTAAAATCTTTCTGATCTCGTCCCAAAGAATCTTTATTACCATCTCCCCAGGGGTGACACTCTCTAAAACTTCCTTACCCACCGCCCGTTCCCGGACCCAGGCGATGAGGTCCTTCACTACCTTGTAGTGCACGTCGGACTCAAGAAGTACAAGACGCAGATCTCGTAAAACAGCGTCCACGTCTTCTTCGGTCAGACGACCTTTGCTTCGCAACTTTTTGAAGATTCCGGCAAATTTTTCTGCTAACTGTTCAAACACCCTTTCCACTCCTTTATCCTGTACGAGGACACACGGAGATGATATCCACGACTTCGTGATGTGTCAAGAAAAATACTCAGTATACAAGGGCACGAACGAATTCCCCGGCATCGAAGGGAATAAGGTCTTCAAGATTTTCTCCTACACCGATATACTTCACAGGGAAACCAAGCTCTCTTCGAATACGAAAGACGATGCCCCCCTTGGCCTGACTGTCCCACTTGCTCAAAACGATACCAGAAATAGGCACGACCTTGGCAATGGATTCTACCTGAGAGAAAGCGTTCTGCCCAGTCAGGGCATCGATTACAAGAAGGGTTTCTATTTGCCCTTCAGGAAGCAGTCGACGAACCACTCGGGCTACCTTTTCAAGTTCGGCAAGAAGGTTCCGATTCACGTGAGAACGACCCGCAGTATCGATGATGGCAAGTGTATCTTCTTCCTTCTGTGCCAACTGTAATCCATCGTAAATGACTGCTGCCGGATCTCCTCCCCGGGACCCACGAAAATACCGGCACTGGGCACGACGAGCCCAGATTTCAAGCTGTTCGTTAGCCGCTGCCCGGAAGGTATCCGCACTGACTAAAAGGACCTTTTCTCCCTGAATCCGAGCCATGTAGGCCAGCTTCCCAGCAGTGGTCGTCTTCCCTACCCCGTTTATGCCTACAAGAATGAGAGCCTTGAGCTTTTGGGGATCTGCTGAAGGGAAAAGGACATACTCCTTTTCCTGAAAGAAGGAAATGAGCCTCTCGTAGAGCCATTCTTGCCAGCCCGCACCTTCTCTTGACATTTCCTTAAGATGGTGGAATTCCTCTACAAGCTCGGTAGCAAGCAAAGGACCAATGTCTGCCTGAATGAGCATCTCTTCGAGCCTTTCCCAGTCCTCAGGTTGCGTATCCTTTCGCAACCAGAGTTGGGTGAAGTGCTCTTTGATTCCTTCCTTGATTCTTCCCATCCCCTCTAACCACTTCTTCCACAATCCTCGCTCCATCTCCATCATCCTCTCACGGTGAGCCTCCCCACATCTTCTTCGCAAAGAAGTACCTGCGAAACCCCAGGCTCACCCATGGTAATGCCGATCACCCGGTCGGCCACTTCCATCACTTCCTCTTTATGGGTTACTAAAACTACTTGTCGGGAACGGGAGAACTCCTTCAAAACCTGAGCTAAAAGAACGCTGTTTGTATGGTCAAGATTGGCGTCAATTTCGTCGAAAAAGCACACTGTGAGGCAGGCTGCCTCAAGAATAGCACAGAGAAAACATAGAGCCACAATCGTTCTTTCCCCAGAAGAAAGGCCAACCAAAACCTGCTTTTTCTTTCCTGGAAGCTGAACCTCAAGATGTACTCCTTCCTGAACCCTTAAAGAAGCCTCCCCACCCTCAAAAATTCGTCCAAAGTAGTAAGAAAAAGCCTCTTTTGCTTCCTCAAAGAAAGAAGTAAAGGATCGGCGAATTTCTCCTTCAAGGCTCTTGAGTTTTCCCTCGGCATAAAGAAGAAGCCCACCCAAAAAGTCACTCTTTGCCCGCAGATTTTCTTCCCGGGCGCTGAGTTCCCTATACTCCTCGATGGCTCCTTGACGGATCTCCTCACGAGAGAGAGCTTCCTCTTCTTGTTGCACAAATGCCTCAAGTTCTTTGAGATCAAGGTTCTGGAACTCTGGAAAGGAAATCTCTGGAAGGGTTCGCATTTCCCGCTCTGTATACTCGAGGCTCTCAAGGATTTTCTCCTCCTGGAAGAGAAGACGTTCCCTCTCACGGAGGAGTTTTTCCCGCCGTTGCTCGAAAGTCCTTACTTCTTCTTGCTGTAAGCGAATCTCCTCCTCAAGCGCTTCTTTCTCCCTCTTGCACTGGTGGAGGACCCTTTCCTCATCCTTGAGTTCCTTGAATCCCCGTCCCGCACTCTCCGCTATTTGAAGGAGTTCCCCGTTGAGGAAAAGAAGGTCCTCCTTGTTCCCCTGGAAAGCCTCAAGGAGCTCTCTCCCTTCTTCCTGTACCCTCTGGACTTCAAGGATAAACTTCTCCCAAGACTTCTTTTTTTCCTCTTCTCTTTTTCTCTGCTCCCCTACCTTTTTGAGACTTCGCTCAGAACGAGCACATATCTTCCTTTCTTCTTGCATCATCCCCTCAAGTTCAAGGATCTCCGCCTGTACTTTATCTGCCCGCCCTTCAAGGGATTTAAGATCTTCCTCGAGGCAAAGAAGCATTTCCTCGGTTTCTTTCTTTGTTTCCTCCTTCTGGCGGAGGTTTTCCTGCTCTTTGACCAATTGGAGTTCTTTTTCTCTGGCAATCCGCTCCATCTCTTTTCTCTCTTCTACCACTTCCCTTATCTTCCCTTCAAGTTCAGAGAGGGCTTCCTCAAGGCGAACCCTCCTCTTCTCCCAGTTTTTTACAAAGCGCCTTCCGGCAACAAGCCTCTTGGGAAAGACGAGAAAACCTCCCCTCAGAAAGAGGCAACTTCCATCAAAAGCCACAAGATTTGAAGAAATCTCCTGGTTTGAAAAGAAAGCCTCAAGAATCCTTTCTTCTCTCTCCTCATCCCAAGTCGAAGAAAAAGGGGGCAAAAAAGAGAGGCGGGTCATCCACTCTCCCTCACAAGAGGAAAGGTCCTCTTTGGCAACCACAATCCTGATTTTCTCCAGAAAACCCAGAAGGGCATTTGTAGCCCTCTGGGACCAACCCTTCTCAAGGAGAAGACGACGTATTTCCTCAGAGTCTCTCAATTGTGTCACTTTCGTTTCGATACTTCCCATCTTTTCTCTTACCCGCTTAAGCACCGCCCTCAGACGGACACCCTTTTCTAAGAATTCTTCTTCCCTTCTACAAAGTTCTACTCTTTTCTCTCCAAGCTTCACGAGATAAACACTCTCCCGCTCAAGAGATTCTTCAATCCGAATGATCTCCTCATGCGTTCGCGCAAGCTTGAGAGAGAGTCGCTCCTTTTCCCTCCTCAGCCTTCCTATGGCTGCCTCAAGACGGGCAAGTTCTTCCCTTAAGCGTCCCCTTTGGGCATCGAGAGTCTGGAGACGTCTTTCTCTCTCCCGAAGAAAGAGAGCAATAACCTCCTCGGTTTTCCTCAGTTTGTCAAAAACCAGGGAGGGAAAAATTCCAAGATTATTTCTCTCCTTTTCAAGATCGTTAATTTTTTGAAGCAGCCTGCGACACTTTGTCTCGAGTAAAAGACCTGCTTTCTTACGTTCTCTTATCTGAGTGAGAAGATGATAAAGTTTCTCCTCCTCCTCTTCTACCTCCTTCCGCTTCTTCACAACCTTGGAACTCCAAAGCTTTAAGTCTTCCAAGAGGAGGGAAAGACGCCTCTCCTTTTCCACAAGGCTTTCCCCTTCCTGCGACGACTCCAAGTGACAGAGCTCTTCATCAAGAAGCGTTCTCAAAGAAGAGATACGCTGCAATTCCCTTCTTCTCCGGGCCAAAACTTCGAGAAGATACGCCCTCTTAGCAGCCTGCCAGCGCCTCTTTCGGTGAAGGTAAGTTTCTTCCTTTCTGGCCCATTCGAAAATCCTCTCTCTCTGCAAAGCGAGTTCTTTCAATCGCTCTTCAAAACGCTCTCTTTTCCTCTTGATCCCCTCGAGGAGTTCAGAGAACGCAGAGAGATGAGCCTTCTTCTCCGAAACACCGCTTATCTCCTCAAGCCAGCGAAGACGCTCTAAGGGGCAAAGATCGGAAACCTCGTGAAGATCTTTACTGGTGACGAAAGTCACCTCGATACGTCCTAAGGAGGCGTCCCACTCAAGAAGTTTCCTGCGTAAATCCCTTAAACGAACCTTTATTCCTTCGAGAAAATATTCGGTCTCGCCCGAAGTAAAGGTCCGCTTCTCAATACGAAAGGGAGAAACACCATTCCTTTCTAAAAGAAGCTCCACAGAAGCCATGCCTACCGGGGGGTGCTTCGCCGAACCGTAAAAGATAATCTTTTGCCCCCCGCTTCCCCTTGTGTCGCGTCGTTCACCTAAGACCCATCGAAGAGCATCGATAAGATTGCTCTTCCCAGCTCCATTGGGACCAACTATAACGTTGAAACCTTGCACAAATTCTACTGTGGTGGGACGCGCAAAGGACTTAAAGCCACAGAGGGTAACGCTCTTAAGGTACATTGATCATCCCAGAGTCCTTTTGCTTTCACCCATGATCCGTTCCCAAGCTCGTCTTGCCGCTTCCTGTTCCGCTCTCTTTTTGTTCTTTCCTTCACCCTTGGCAATTACTCGTCCCCTAATCTTCACTGCAACTTCATAGAAAGAGTCCTCGCTAGAACATATCATTTCATATTCGGGAAGACAAGCACAATATTGCAAACACCACCGCTGCAAAAGTCCTTTGTAGTTCACCGAAAGAAAAGCAAACTCTACCCCCCCATCCTGGCAAAAAACTGCTTCTAAAACCTCCCGGGTTCGCTCGTACGACGTTGAATCAACAAACACTGCACCAATGAGTGCTTCAAAAGCACTGGAAAGAATGGAATCCTTTTCTCGACCCCCGTTGCGCTCTTCCCCTCGGCCAAGCTCGATAAAACGTTCAAGACCGATCTTTCGAGCAAGATAGGCTAAACATTCCTCACTCGCCCACTTTGCTTTCATAAGGGAAAGCCAGCTCCGGGGGCGGTCGTAGTTTCGGAAGAGATAGTCAGCGATGAAAAGACCAATAACTGCATCACCTAACCACTCAAGCTTATCGTTACAGGCTCCGGCCTTGCCCTCCAAAGCTGATTTGTGCCGGAGGGCAGTGTAAAGAATCTCCCGATCCCGGAAGGGATATCGGATCCGTTTCTCCAACTCTGAAAGATCTCTTTCCGGCAGAGACATCGAGAAACGCTAACTCAACTTCGATTCGATGTACTCGACGGCTTCTCCAACTGTGGTGATCTTCTCAGCGTCTTCGTCAGGAATTTCAATATCAAATTCTTCCTCAAAGGCCATGATGAGCTCTACGATGTCAAGGGAATCGGCTCCAAGGTCATCAATGAAGGAAGCATCGGAGGTCACGTCTTCTTCATCAACTCCCAACTGATCCACGATGATTTCTTTCACCTTAGAGAAAACGTCCATTTCTGACACCTCCCAAAAAGTTTTTTCTCAAGCCATAAAAAGTCCACCATTAATGTGAATGGTCTGACCTGTAATATATCCTGCAGCCTGAGAGGCCAAGAAGGCCACAAGCTGAGCTACTTCTTCTGGCTCGCCCCACCTCCTCATCGGTACTTGTTGCAACCATATCGCTCGTACATCCTCGGGAAGTCTCCGCGTCATCTCTGTGTCGATGAAGCCAGGAGCAATGGCATTCACCGTAACCCCCAGAGATGCCACTTCTCTGGCCAAAGATTTAGTAAACCCAAGAAGGGCAGCCTTCGCCGTTGAATAATTTGTCTGCCCTGCGTTTCCCATAACCCCAACGACCGAGGAAATATTAATGATCCGACCATACCGCTGTTTCATCATGTAGCGGAGGACTTCCTTGGTACAATTGTATGTACCTTGTACACAAACATCAAGAACTGCCTTCCAATCCTCGTCTTTCATGCGCACAAAGAGAGCGTCTCTCGTTATTCCAGCATTGTTCACCAAAATATCAATGTGCCCCCACCGCTTGATGATGTCCTCTACCATTTCCCTGATCTTACCCCGAGTCGTCACATCCACCACATAACCCAGGGCATCGATTCCTTCCTTGCGAAGCGACTCCACCGCTTCACTCATTTCCTCCGGAGAGACTACGTCATTTATAGCCACTTTGGCCCCGCCTTTCCCCAAAGCTTTGGCAATGGCAAAACCAATTCCGCGTCGCGCTCCAGTTACAAGTGCTACCTTCCCCTCAAAACTCATCGTGCTCCACCCACCTCGCTTAAGGCTTTCCCAAGGCGTTGAGGAGAAAACGTGGGGAAAATCCTCACCCCTGGATATTCCCGCTCAAAGAGCTTCGTCAATACCATCCCCGGCCCCACCTCAAAAGCGACTCGTAAGCCCCTTTCTACCAGGACGTCCATTATGCCCTTCCACTGCACTGGGGAAGTAAGTTGCTCTACAAGAAGTGCTCGAATCTCCCCAGGGTCAGAAACAAAGGAAGCCGTAACATTACTTATGTAAGGGTACCGAGGCCGCCGCAAAGAAACACCTTGCAAAATCCGGGCGAAGGACTCCTTTGCTTTTTCCATGAAACTTGAATGGAACGGGGCACTCACCCTCAGTTCCAGCGCCTTCTTCGCCCCTCTCCTTTCAATTTCTTCAAGAACCCTCTCGAGTAAGGCCTTCTCCAAGGATAAAACCACTTGCTCTGAGGAGTTGACATTAGCGATTTCAACTCTCCCCTCCTTACCCAAAAAAGCCACAACATCCTCGACCTCCTTGGGGGAAAGGCCGACAACCGCCACCATTGTTCCTTCTCCAAGGGGAGAGGCCTCTTGCATGATCTCTCCTCGCTTGCGTACAAGGTACACAACCTCCTCAAAGTCAAGACTTCCGGCACAAAAGAGAGCCGAGTATTCACCAAGGCTATGACCGGCTACCACATCCGGAGTAAGAGGGATTTTCGTGAGGAGAAAAGCAGAAAAGGTCACGATGGCTGGCTGACTATTCTCAGTAAGGTTGAGCTCCTCTTCGGGACCCTCAAGACTCAAGCTCAAAAGGTCCACCCCACAAACACGGCTTGCTCTCTCAAATAATGTCCTTACACCTTGAAAGTCTTCCTCCGTCCACTCCCGAAGCATGTTCACTTTTTGAGAGCCCTGTCCGGGGAAAAGGAAGGCTAACCTCATTCCTCTCTCACCCTTTGAAGTTTCTCAAGGGTTATCCAAAACTCTGTCATGATGGTCTCTATGACCTCACGAACAGGCTTTATATCTCGGATGAGACCAGCTATTTCTCCACACATGACAGACCCTTCTTCTACATTTCCACAAACTGCTGCTTCTTTCAATTTCCCTACACCCAGGGCCTCAACGTCTTGGCGGGAGGCTCCGCTGAACTCGAGCTCTTCGAATTTTCGCGTCAAGCGGTTTCGTAAACACCGCACCGGATGTCCAGTGGTAAGGCCAGTCACAACCGTTGAACGATCGTGGGCTTTGAGAATAGCCTCCTTGTAAGCAGAATGTACAGTACACTCCTGTGTACAGATAAAGCGGGTTCCCAGCTGTACTCCCTCAGCTCCTAAAGCAAAACAGGCAGCCATACCTCTTCCGTCCCCAATTCCCCCAGCAGCAATGACAGGAACGGTCACCGCATCCACCACCTGAGGTACAAGGCACAGTGTACTCACCTCACCCACGTGTCCTCCCGACTCACTTCCTTCGGCAATTATGGCCTGAATTCCATGCCGCTCAAGTCTTTTGGCCAAAGCTACTGAAGCAACAACCGGAATGACAAGAATCCCAAGGTGAGCAAAGTCCTCTACCAAGGGCCCAGGGTTACCCGCACCAGTTGTTACTACCGGAACTCGTTCTTCCTTGACCACCTGGATTTGATCCTCAATGTGAGGAGAAAGAAGCATCAAGTTAACCCCAAAGGGGCGATCGGTAAGGGAGCGAACCCGTCGGATTTCTTCTTGAAGCTCCTCTCCGGTCATCCCGCCCGAACCGATAATGCCAAGACCACCGGCCAAAGACACTGCAGCTACAAGAGGGGCAGTCGATACCCAAGCCATACCTCCCTGAAGGATGGGATACTCTATGCCCAAAAGCTCCGTAATCCTTGTTTTCAACCGTAACCTCTTTTCAGTCCTCAAGGGAGAGATGGGACAGCCGCTCTCGGATTTTCTCCAGGATTCCTCGCTCAACAAGCTCCTTTGCCCGCAGAATGGCACTTTTGATATCTCTGGATTTGGATTTCCCATGGCAAATGAGACACACTCCTTCAACCCCAAGGAGAGGCGCACCACCGTACTCACTACGATCGAGTTTCTTCCAAAGGACTCTAAGCTTTTCCCGGAAATCCGGACTCTGGATTTCCTGCTCTAAAAAATAGGCAATAAGCTCTATCAGTCCCTCACCGAACTTCAAGAGGGCGTTCCCCGTAAATCCGTCACACACAACCACATCTATGCTGCCATCAACGATGTTTTGCCCCTCAGCGTTACCCACAAATTCAAAATTCAGAACATCCCTTCGTTCCTTAAAGAGCTGGTATGCTACTTTCACGACTTCGTTGCCCTTTCCCTCTTCCTCCCCGATGCTCAAAATCCCCACCCGAGGACGAGGCACACCGAGAACGATTTTGGCATATTCCGCCCCCATAACCCCAAAGTGGAAAAGGTGCTTAGGCTTACAATCCACATTTGCCCCCACGTCCAGAAGAACACAATAAGAACAGGTATTGGGAATGAGAGCAGTAATCGCTGGACGCTCTACTTCGGCAATCCGTCCAAGACCAAGCCATGCTGCTGCCATAACGGCTCCACTATTCCCTGCTGAGATGAAAGCATCTACCTCCTTTTGAGCCAAAAGCCTTATCCCCTGGCAAATACTCGAGCGGGGTTTCTTCTTGACCGCCTCGGTAGGATGCTCCCGCATCTCTATAACTTGGGGAGCATCCTCAATGGGAAAGTCCTCCTCACGCATATCCAGGCGTTCATAGAGCGCAAGGAGTTCCTGGCGAGGACCAAGAGCAACAAGGGTATACTCAGGAGAGGAAGCTTCTTTCAAACCCTTGGCGACCTCGAGAGGAGCAAAATCACCACCCCACACATCGACCGCGATTTTCATTCTCTTCCCCCACTCTACTCCTCAACTTTCAAAACTTGCCTTCCTTTATAATATCCACAGCTTGGGCAAACACGGTGGGGAAGCTTGAGCGCATGGCAGTGAGGGCAGCTCACAAGGTGAGGCGGGTGGATGACCCAATGGGTTCTTCTTTTGTTCCTCCGACAACGTGAAGTTTTGTTCGCCAGGTTCGCCATCTTCCGATACCCCCTCTATTCTGCGAATTCAAGGTGTAGGATAGTATAGACCAACTCCCTTTTCTTTGCAAACATCCCTCAAAGAGGTCTCCAGTTTTTCAGAACCACCAGACGAGGATCGACTTCCCCTACTCCACAGAGGCACTGTATCTCGTTACGATTTGCTCCGCAAACCGGACACAAACCCTTACAGTCAGGGCGACACAAAGGCTTCATAGGGATGTTGATAAGAATGATCTCCCGAACTTCCCGGGTGATGTCCACATAGTTTTCCTCCTCAGTGAAGTACCGGATCTCGTCTCCCTCCTCCGCCTCTGCCTCAATATCTGAGGGACGGGTGAGACGGCTTGCATTGCGAAGTTCAAGACGAAAGGGTATGTTCATGGGATGGAGGAAGGGCTCAAGACAACGGGCACAAAAAAGAAGCAAGGCCGTTGTGAGTTGCCCTTCAACAAGAATCTCTGATCCGCAGTTCGTGAGGTGTGCAGAAACTCGAACGGGCTGGGTAAAAAGGACCTTATCCGTCCCAAGACGCACCGCAGGAAAAACTTCCTCCTGGAGGTCAAAAAACACGCTCCCTACGCTCCTTTTGACCTCCCCGATGTACAGTTGCACACTTCTCACCTCGTTTCCCGTACCAATCGCCACGTATCCCGGGCGATCATGAGTTCCTCATCGGTAGGTATCACCATCACCTTGACCGGAGAATCATCACGGCTGATGAAAGCCTCCTTCCTTCGTACCGTATTCCGCTCATCATCGATAAAAATTCCCAGATGTTCGAGACCCGTACAGATAGACTTTCTGATATAGGAAGAATTCTCTCCAATCCCTGCGGTAAAAACAAGGCCATCAAGCCCTCCAAGAATGGCATAGTAGGCTCCGATATATTTCTTCGCCCGATAGGCGATGACTTCGAGGGTGAGGCGAGCCCGGTGGTTGTGGGGTGCTGCATCTTCGATATCCCGGGTATCGCTGCTTATTCCCGATATCCCCAGAACTCCACTCCTCTTGTTAAGGATTTCCTCAACCTGCTCCGCCGATAGTCCCTCCTTCTTCATGAGAGAAAAAACTATAGCAGGATCAATATCTCCACAACGTGTTCCCATGACAAGACCCTCAAGAGGGGTGAACCCCATGGAGGTATCGATGGATTTACCGTGGAGCACAGCGGTAAAACTTACCCCGCTCCCCATGTGACAGGTAATGAGACGCAACTCCTTCACGTCCCTACCCATCATCTTTGCCGCTCGCTCTGTCACATACCGGTGGGAGGTTCCATGAAAGCCGTAACGTCGTATGCGATACTTCTCGTAGTACTCATAGGGAATGGCATAGATATAGGCATATTCAGGAAGGGTCCCGTGGAAGGCCGTATCAAAAACGGCCACCTGAGGTACCTCAGGCATGAGGTCTCGACAGGCTTCAATGCCCAGAATGTTGGGAGGATTGTGCAACGGGGCAAGATCAGCACAGGCACGAATGACCTGAAGAACCTCTTCGTCAATGACAACAGAACCGGTAAACTTTTCTCCTCCATGCACCACTCGATGTCCCACTGCCTCAATTTCTTTTATACTTCCGAGAACCCGGGTTTCCCCCCCGGTAAGTACCTGAACCACCCACTCCAAAGCCACCCGATGATTGGGAACACTTCTCTCTTCAATGTGCAATGTGCCTGAATGGTTGCACTCGAGGCGTGATCCAGGAATTCCTATTCTTTCTACAATGCCCTTCGCCAAGACCTCATGGCGATCCTCATCTTCCATCCGGAAGAGCTGATACTTAACCGTAGAACTCCCACAGTTCACCACAAGAATATTCAAGGCTACCACCCTCTTTTAAAACTGAGTTTGGAGAATAGTGACTGCAATCTGATCCACAATGTCTTCAGCCCTACAACCCCGAGAAAGATCATTCACAGGTTTCGCTAAGCCCTGGAGGATCGGACCAATGGCCGTTCCCCCGGCAAGCCGCTCTGTAAGTTTGTAACAGATGTTTCCAGCATCAAGGTCTGGAAAGACGAGAACATTAGCCCTACCTCCCACCGGGCTTCCCGGTGCCTTTCTTTCTGCCACCTCTGGCACCAAAGCCGCGTCACCTTGAAGTTCCCCATCAAGGATAAGATCGGGGGCGAGGGAACGGGCAATGCGGGTTGCTTCCTGCACCTTTGCCACCCGCTCATGCTTGGCACTGCCCTTGGTCGAGAAAGAGAGCATGGCCACTCTGGGTTCTGCACCTACAAGGAGCTGGAATGTGCGAGCAGTAGTGATGGCGATGTGAGCAAGTTCTTCAGCCGTCGGGTCAGGATTAAAACCACAATCAGCAAAGAGAAAGATCCCATTCTCCCCATAGCGAGCGTTGGGAAAGACCATGAGAAAGCAACTCGAGGCAAGCTTTACTCCTGGAGCAGTCTTGATGATCTGCAGAGCAGGGCGAATGACGTCGGGACTTGTGAACACCGCACCTCCCACCACCCCATCTACTTCCCCATGAAGAAGCATCATACAGGCATAGTACATGGTATTCTGCAAAATACTCTCAGCTACCTCAGGAGTTACCCCCTTAGCCTTGCGAAGCTCATAGAAAGACTGCACATAGTCACTCCTTCTTAAATCTCTAAGATGGTTCCGTATCTCCACTCCTTCAAGAGAAAGACCCATCGTTTGGGCACGTTTTTGGATTTCTTCCTCGTCTCCCAAAAGTACGATGGAAGCAATCCCTTCTCGGGTAGCGATACTTGCAGCCCGAAGTACCCGATCGTCATTCCCCTCTGGGAGGGCAATTCTTTTCTTGAGGCTTCGAGCCTTCTCCCGAATGCGAAAGAGAATATCCATGATGTATTCCCCCTTTTATGCCCAAGATTTGAACTTCTCGCGCAGTCTCTTCTCCACTCCGGGTGGAACAAGGCCCTGGACGCATCCCCCGAAACGGGCGATCTCCTTCACCATGGTGGAGTTAAGATAAGAGTACTCTGTACTTGTAGGAAGAAAGATAGTCTCAACTTCAGGCGCCATTTTCCGGTTGATCAGGGCAATCTGCGTTTCATACTCATAGTCGGAAATGGCCCGCAACCCTCGCAGAATTACCCTGCAATTTCTGGAGCGGGCAAAAGCCACAAGAAGTCCGTCAAACACCTCCACCTCTACATTGGGAAAATCCCGAACGGTCTCCTCAATCATGATTTTACGCTCTTCTACGGTGAAAAGAGGGGCTTTGCTGGGATTTCGAAGCACTGCCACAATGAGGCGATCGAAAATCCTTCTTCCTCGATCGATGACGTCAAGATGTCCGTTAGTGATAGGGTCAAAACTTCCCGGATATATCGCTACAGACACTCTCGTCCCTCCGTTCTCTTGAGCCTGCCAAAAAGGAGAACACTCCTTCCGTATCTCCGTATGTCTTCAATGTCTAAGAAGGTAAGCCTCTCGAGCTTCTCCAGCTTTTCAAAACATCGCACCACCAAAAAAGCGTTGCTGATAACAACTCTGAAATTATACAACTTTTCCAAAACCCGTAAAATATCATAGGTGGAGGGGGGGTCTAAAAAGACAATGTCGGGTTTTTCAGGGAAAGTCGGAAATTTTTTGGCTTGCCAAAAATCCCAGCGCACAACCTGTGCCTGAGCCTCATAACCACAAAGGGTAACGTTGCGTCTGATGTACTGGCAGGCTCGAGGGTCTTTCTCAAAAAAGTAAGCCTTTTTCGCTCCTCGACTCAGAGCCTCAAGCCCCAAAGATCCACTACCGGCAAAGATGTCATACACTACACTTCCCTCAAGATCTGCTCCTAAAATTTCAAACATTGCCTTCCGAACAAAACCCTGTATGGGACGAACATCACATCCCTTAGGTACGACGATCTTTTTGCCCTTTCTCGCTCCTCCCACAATGTGAATATACCCCATTAACCAACCTCCCCAAACTGGAGATAACGTCCAAAACGTCGCTCTATTTCCACCCTGAGGGAACGATACCACAAACTCCCAAGGAGAGGGTCCTCCTCTAAGATTTTTTCCGCTTCTTTGTGAGCTACCTCAAGGATAGACCAGTCGGCAAAAGGATCAGCAAGGTGAAACTCTGGAACACCGTGTTGGCGAATCCCGTAGAACTCTCCTGGACCTCTAAGACGAAGGTCTTCCTCGGCAATCCTGAAGCCGTCATCGGTAGAAGTGATGACAGCCATACGTCGCTTGGATTCTTCCCCCTGTAAAGAAGCAAGGAAAATACAGACTCCCTCCTTATCTCCCCGCCCTATTCTCCCCCGCAACTGGTGTAGTTGAGCCAATCCAAAACGCTCGGCATTCTCAACCACCATGATACTTGCCCGGGGAACGTCAATCCCCACCTCGATCACTGAAGTCGCCACGAGAACATCAATCTCACCCTGCGCAAAACGGTGCATGATATCCTCTTTGTCACGAGAGGGAAGCTTTCCATGGATCACCTCAATATGAAAACCGGAAAGCCACTCTCTTTTGAGATTCTCAAAAACCTCCTCCACACTGGCGATTTCCTCCTCGCTCTCTTCAATGGCCGGACAGACCACATAGGCTTGTCTTCCTTCCTTCAGGAGCTTTCGGACCCGACTGTAAGCCTTAAAACGTTCTTCGAGGGGGAAACAGATTGTCTTCGTAGGTCTTCGACCCGCCGGCTTTTCATCAACAATAGACACATCAAGATCGCCATAAAGCGTAAGGGCAAGTGTTCGAGGAATGGGGGTCGCCGTCATCACAAGGGTATGGGGAATAGAAGCTTTTTCTTTAAGTCTTGCCCTCTGGAGGACACCGAAACGATGCTGTTCATCCACAATCACAAGACCAAGGTCTGCAAAAACGACCTTTTCCTCTATGAGTGCGTGGGTTCCAACGACAATATCCACTTCCTTATTTTTTATAGCCTCAAGAAGTTTGAATTTTTCCTTATTCTGCCCCCCCTTGAGAAGACCCACCCTCACTCCCAACCGGGCAAGAGGATCTCGAAAACGAGAATAATGTTGCTCAGCAAGGATTTCAGTCGGGACCATAAAAGCCGCCTGTCGCCCACTTTCCACTACCCGAAGGGCAGCAGTAATGGCCACGATGGTTTTCCCCGATCCCACGTCTCCCTGTACCAGGCGATTCATGACCTTTCCGCTTGCCAGATCTCGGGCGATCTCAAGACAAACCCTTTTCTGGGCCTCGGTAAGAGAAAAGGGAAGAGACTGGATGAACCTTTCCACCAATAAAGACTCCAGAGGACAAGGGGGAATTTCGAAACTCTTGATGGTCTGCTTACGAATCTTAAGGCTCAGGGCGAAGAGCAGAAATTCTTCAAAAATGAGGGTAAGATGAGCCTGGCTTCTTCGATTTCCAAGGACTTCCACAGCAGAAACAAGAGGTACATGAAGTTCTCGAATGGCCTCTTTTTTAGAGAGAAGCCCAAGACGTTCCCTCAAAGAAGGGGGTAGAACTTCGGGGACCTCCGGAAGGCAGTGCTCCAAAACCAGGAGAATGAGGGAACGGAGCTTCTTAGGACTTAAACCCTCGGTAAGAGGATAAACCGGGATGATTCTCTCAAAACTTTCCTCTTCTCCCCCATTCGGCTCGTAATCAAATGTGGCCGTCTCCCAAACTCCGAAAGAGCGCCGAAAATTTCCAGAGATACGTACCCGAAGACCTTTCCGCAGGACTTGGGAGAGATACCCCCGATTGAAGCACACAAGGTGTACCCGACCTGTGTCATCACTCACCACAATTTTAAGAAGTGGACCTCTCCGGGTCCTCTCTACCTTGTGCTGCACCACCCTCCCGGCGATCGTCTCAATGCCTTCCCCTTGTAAGTCTCGAATAAGCTTCCTTTCCCCCCGATCACGGTATGTTCGGGGGAAGAAGAAGAGGAGATCCTCCACGGTGAAAATCCCCAAGCGATTCAGCCTTTTCTCAAGAGACGGTCCAACACCTTTGAGGTACCGTATCGGTTGAGAAAGACTTATGGTAATCTCTCGACGTCTGGGGGGAGAAGGGAGACTCTCCCCCCTGAGAGCCCTTTCGATGTAAAGGAGGAGTTCCTTCTTTTCTTTCGGTGGGAGCATCTCATAGATGTCGAGTTTTTCCAACCACTCCTTCTTTGGATCACTTTCTCCCAAAAGCCAATTCTTCAGGAAGCGATGAAAACCACCGAAAACAGAAGTGTTGTCAAGCCTCTTCTTTTCCTGCTCTATAATCCGCAAAACCACATCTTTCGCACATCGGGCCATGTTCGCCCCCTCCGGGACGACTTCTCTCCGCTTATTGTATCACGCCCTTCTCATTTTCTTTAATCCTCACCTCTCTCCAAAAGAGGCCAGAAGGGGGAAACCAAAGGTGGCAAAGAGGTTCAAAAGGAGGTATCGAAAGAAAAGCCAGAAATCAGAGGGAGGGGCCATTCTCTTCCCAACGAGATAGAGAATGACAAGCCCTGCAATCCCTAAAAGGTATGTCGTAGCCTTGAATATCCTCTCTTCAAGACCAATCCACAAACTCAGAAGGTGTCCTGCTAAAGCTCCAGTCAAAGACCCAGCCACAACAAGACCAAGATGCGATGAGGCAAAGAAAAAGAGGGCATAACCTGCGGGAATGAGCACCAAAAGACCGAAAAGAGGGGAGAAGGCTTTTAGAAAAAGGTTTCGAAAGAGCAACCAAAATCCCAGAGCGAAGGCAAAGCCCAGAGCCACCCCTCCCAAAACATCTTGTACATAGTGGACCCCAAGGTAGAGCCTTGAGAGTGACACGAGAAAAGCTAAAACTCCAGCAAGAACAAAAAGTGAAGACCGCTTCAAGGACAAGGCCAGAAAAAAGAAAAAGGAAGTGACCGATTGCGCATGACCACTGGGGAAAGAGAAATCAGAAGTTTTCTCAAGGATACGCAAACCCGGTCCTTCCGGTCGGGGAAAGGCAAAAAAGTCCTTCAAGAGAAAGTTGAGGTAGAGGGAAAGAAGGGTAACCGTAGCCAGTTGGATGGATAACCTCCGATTCACCCTCCAATAAAGGAGAACGAGAATGGCAAAATAGAAGAACTCGCTCCCCAAAAAGGAAAGACCCCGCATCACCACGTCAAGAAATGGGGAAGAAACGCTCTGAAGAGCAAGGAGAACATCAAGACTTCGCAGGATGTTCATCACAATGCTCCTCCATGAAACATTGCACAAGCTTCACAGCCTTTTCCAGGTTCTTCCGGTCGATTGTATCGACCGTGTCGGTATACCAGTGCCAGTTGACAGGAATGCCTTTCTCGCCCAAAGCGATGATTGTTACTGCCCTGAAACCCCGGGCTAAGAGAGGGGTGGCATCGGTGGAGAGACCAAGATATGGTCGAAGAGAAAAGGATAGACTACGGCCAATGCGCCCGAGCCTCTCAAGAAGAGCGGCATCCGCATCGTATATCCTCCACATCCCCTCCCGAGTTGCCAAAGTAAGCCTCCCTACACCCAGGTTGTCGAGGTTGATGATGGGTGTTTTGCGTAACACGCCTTCGTGCTTTCGAGCAAGGTGCAAGGCACCCCACGTTCCTGACTCTTCTGCCCCAGTGAAGACTACCCAAAAAGGGAAATTCTTTTCCTTTAAGACTCGAGCAAGTTCTAAAGCCACTGCCACTCCACTCCCATTGTCATTGCCTCCTGGAGAAGGCTTTATAAGGAATTCCCTGTGCACGTGCCCTAAAGCGATAAAGAGGAGATACGAAGAGGGCACAAGTGCTATCCACCACCACACGTTATTGGGGATAAGAATCCAAAGCCCTGACAGGATCACAACAAGAAGTGAGGAACCAACGACACATACCAAAGACAGCCGGGGATGGACTACAAAGTGGGGATGAAAAAAGATAGAGGGAGTGGCGGAGTCAACATGGGCAAGGAGTACAACCTCCGGTTCATTTCCATTTTTGCCTATGAGGTTGTGGGAGGAACGTCGCCGGAAAAGCGAGCTGAAAAAGGGAAGGGTGGAAAGCTCCCAGTACTCTACAAAAGGCACGATAAGGCCTGTGACTAAAGACCAAAGAGGTGCCCACCGAAGCAAAAGACCAGCCTGGACGAATCCACCCCAGAGGAGAAGATAGGGCCAAGTGTAGGTGGAGAGAGCCGGAAAGGTTTCCCAATCCACGGAAAGATTGAGAGAAAGGAGCACGTCTTTGAGAAATTCAAGGAAGGTTCGTTCTTTTTCCGAGGCTGAGGGCCGTGCTCCTATTTCCTTAAGTTTGTGGAGAACAAGTTCAAAAAGAGGTGTACTTTCCCTCGTGAATTGCACCCCTTTCATCCTTTTGTCTCATTTTATCTTACCTTTTCGGTAGTGTACTCTATTTTGTGTAAAAGGGAGAACGCCAAGAGAGAAATACCCCCTAATAGGGAAAATGGAGAGGCAAAAGCCCAAAACACCAATGACCCACAAGGTAAGTGTTTCAGAGACCATGACTGAGACTCTGAAAGAGGAGATTGAAATCCTATCACAGAAGGAAGAAAGAGGACGCACTGGTAGTAGCCATGTACGAGAGGAGGGTGTTCCAAAAGAGACTGCCCGTACCCTTAAAGCCCTTGGAAAGGAGAGACACTCTCCGGGATGGGTTTCCCGGATGAGGAGCTTGGGAGAGGAGAAGGTACAAGAAATGGTATCCATCCTCTTTGTGGGTGGGGTGATACTCAGAAGGTGAAAGAGAAACGAGTACATGGAGAGAGGAGCCTTCCCTCTCTCTACCTCTCTGTTACCCAAAACTTTTTAGAGCTCCATCCCCACTCCCAATACCCAGGAAGCCTGTATCAAGGAAGCAAAGCCAAAGAGTTTTCCTCAATCCTCGGCTAAAGGAGAAGCTCTTCCCCCCTGTCTTTATAGAACAAAACAAGAAATATGCCAAAGAGACGCTCCCTCATTTCTCTTTTAAGGGAGAAGCTTTTGAGCTTCAAGGAGGAAACAATGCGTAAAGGAAAAGAGTTGACCGCATTACACAAGATTGTTGACACAACCATATTTTCCTACCTCTTTCTTGCAAATGACCCTCACATTTACTCTTGCAGTACCCAGAGAAAATTGCTATATTGTGATCGACACACAAAGAGAAAGCAGGGATAAGCATGGCAAAGTGCGAAATTTGTGGCAAGAGAAGCGTTTTTGGACATCAGATCAGTCACTCTCACCGGGTAAGCCGCCGTTTATGGCGCCCAAACGTGCAACGCGTGCGGGTTCTCTGGGAGGGCAAGGTGAAGCGACTCTACGTGTGTACTTCCTGCCTGAAGGCGGGAAAAGTACAAAAAGCTTAGGCCCGAAGGAACTAATTTTCGGGCCTAAGCTTAGTATACCCGTATCATATCCACAAGGCGGCGCACCTGTCTGCGAATATCGGAAGCAGAAAATACCAAAGACCCAGCAACAATGATGGAAGCTCCACAGGAGGCAAGAAATTCGACATTTTCCTCCTTCACTCCTCCGTCAATCTCTATGTCCACGTGGAGGCCTTTTTCCTGAATCCTTCTCTGCAACATCCGAATCTTTTCCTCCATGCCGGGGATAAATTTCTGGCCCCCAAAGCCAGGGTTCACAGTCATGAGAAGTACCAAAGAAAGCCTGGGAAGCACATAATCAAGGATAGAGAGAGGAGTTCCCGGGCAGAGGGCCAAGCCACTCCTTATACCCATTCTCTCCATATCCTTCAAAACAGCGTCGAAATCGCGCACCGCCTCGGCATGAAAACTCACAAGATCCGCTCCCGCTTGGACAAAATCTGCCACAAAAGCACGAGGATTATCCATCATAAGATGAACATCAATAAAAGCCTGGGGAAGGATATTACGTACCGCCTCCACTATCAAAGGACCAAAGGTGAGGTTGGGCACAAAATGCCCGTCCATAACGTCCACATGAATAATTTCTGCTCCCCCTTCCCAAGCCTCGAGGAGCTGTTCTCGAAGACGGGAAAAATCGCAGGAGAGAATAGATGGGGCGAGCTTTGCCATAGGAACCCCCCTTCCTAAGTCAGAAAGCTTTCTCCCAGTAGTAGTACCCGTTAAGGAATATGGTCACTTTCCCCTTTCCCTTGGTAGGAGTGGAGATTTCGACCAAGTCTTCCCCCTGGTGTTCCTTCTCATATACTACCCGCTCGCCCGCTTCATCTTGTACCACGATCTGCACGGCTATAGGAGACCGAGAAGAGGGAAGAATGAATCTCAAGGTTAAGGATTTTGTTCCTTCCTCGGGTAGAACAGTTTCCCGAGCTTTCACCACCTTGAGGCGCACACTCCCTCCCCGAGATAGAAGTTCTTGAGCGTCTGGGCTCTGTTCTATCACAACTCCTGTAGGTCTATTCGGAGAGGTCACTTCCTCGATTTCCCCTACCACAAGACCACTGCGGGCCAAAACTTCCCGGGCTTCCTCCAAACGAAGACCCACAACATCAGGAACACTCACTTCTTCCGGTTCGCTCCCCCTACCCGCCGAAACGAGAAGATGCACTGAGCCCCCTAAGGCGACTTCTGTTTGGGGTTGGGGATTCTGAGAAATGACGTACCCCCGAGGAAGGTTACTATGGCTCACCTCCACCACTCTTCCCACCTTGAGCCCCTGACTTTCAAGGATGCTTCGAGCTTCCTCCACGCTCTTCCCCCTCACATCGGGGAGGAGAAGGTATCTCCCTTGAGAAACCACCGGAATCCCGGAAGAAGACAATGTTCCACCGTTCACCACTACTCGCAGACGAGCGTTCTTCTTCATCCTCGCCCCAGGAGGCGGGTCTTGTTCAAGAACAGTCAGGGGGGGAAGATCGGGGCTTTCTCCTACCCCTCTTACCTCGAGACGCAAACCCAACCGAGCAGAACGATTGAGGACCTCAACGAGGTTCATCTTTTTAAAGTCAGGTACTACCACATCCCCCCCCATCACGTAATTCTCAAAAAAGACGAAACCAAGATAAAAGCTCAAAAAAAGACCCAGGCCAAAGAAAAAAGTGGCTCCAAAAACCCTTCCCAAAAATAGAACCAGACGGGATTCCCTACTCTCCCTCTCCTCTTTCATTCCCTCTTCCTCCAAGCAACTACAAAAAACCCGTCACACCCCAGACAATGAGGCCAGAGAAAGGCCCATCCTTCTTTCTCCGAATGTACTCCGAAATCCCCTAAAGAAAGGGTCAAGCGGGTCACCGCTTGACCCTTTACTCTCTCGAAAGCCTCAACCACGGAAATAGTTTCTTCTCGGGTCAAGGTGCAAACAGAGTATACCATGACCCCTCCTTTTTTGACCACTTGGAACACCGAGAAAAGGAGCTCGAGTTGCTTTTTGGCAAGCTTTCGCACCTCTTCCTCGTTCACTCTCCACAAAACCTCAGGATTACGCCTTATAGTC
Source organism: uncultured Atribacterota bacterium (assembly GCA_964426875.1). Lineage (GTDB taxonomy): Bacteria > Atribacterota > Atribacteria > Atribacterales > Caldatribacteriaceae > Caldatribacterium. The sequence goes on along the minus strand of CAYRSB010000001.1, from coordinate 82,895 downwards.
CCAAGATTCGAACAGGGGGCGTCAAGAAGCAGGCGATCGGCCGTTTCGAAATAGACCGAGGGGATTGCAAGGCAGTCCAAAACTTCCGGTTGGATTATGGATATGCCGCTTTTTTGGGCAATCCTCAGGAGGGTACCAATCCGTCTTTTGCTCCTATCCCAGGCTCGAACAAGACCACGGTTCTCCATTAGCTGTGCTATAAGAAATGACTTCCCTCCCACACCACAGCAAGCATCCACCACTTTCTCTCCAGGAAGGGGACCAAAAAGATGTCCTACCATTTGCGAACCCAAGTCCTGAGGATAGAAAAGCCCCTGCACTTCTTCTGGAAGGCTCAAAAGACCAGAGTAACTGGAAAAAACCCTCAGAGCCCCGGGTAAGACGGTTTTTTCACTCTGTATCCTCCACCGGAAGAAAAGGCTTTCAAGGTCCCTCTCCTTTGTTTTCAAGGTATTCACCCGCACAAAAAGGGAGGGAGGGAGGGCGAGAGAACGTTTGAGGTCCCAGAGGTCTTCGTCTCCAAGTATTTCTTGCCACTCTCTTTCAAGCCAAGGAGGAAGGTCCACTCCCCAAAGGGAGGCATTTTCTCTGTGTTCCTTGAGATTTCGCTCCACGTTTCGAAGCACGGCATTAACGAGTGGGACAAAGGCTGTTCCTTGAAGGGACTTTATTGCTTCAACCCACTCATGAACGACAGCAAAGGGGGGGACATGAGTATGGAAAAGAAGCTGGAAAATGCCAAGACGCAAGGCATTGTGGACCAAGGAGGGCAGTTTCTCCCACTTTGGAAGGTACGCTCGGGCCACTCCGTCAAGACTTTTGCGAAACTTCACCACTCCTCTCACAAGACTCACCAGAGTATCCCGTTCATGAAGGGAATACTTCCCAAAAGAACGATTGTACTCTCGGTCCAGAAAGAGAGCCTTGCCTTCCTCAAGACGGGTCAAAATCGAAAGTGCGTTTAGGCGGTAACGGTCAACCAAGTGCTTCAATCCCTACTCTGTCGTAAAAGAAAAAGTCTCACAAGCTGCAGGGCTGCCACGGCCGTAGCAGCCACATAGGTCAAAGCTGCTGCCTGAAGCATCTTCCGAACCAGAGGTTTTTCTTCCTCTGCCACAAGCGAGGAACGTTCTAAAACCTTATAGGCCCGGCGGCTGGCGTCAAACTCTACAGGAAGAGTAGTAAGCTGAAAAAGCACGGCAACACTGAAAAAGAGGATACCAAGGTCCATCAGTGGTCGAAAGGCGAAAAGGAAACCGAGAAAGAAAAGTGGAAGAGCTAATTGCGAGCCGAATCCAGCCACAGGAACAAGAGTACTCCGTAGCTTAAAAGGAGAATAGCCCTCTCTCTTTTGAAGAACGTGCCCCACCTCATGAGCTACAATGGCAAGGTCTGCTATGGACCTCCCTCGCGCTACTGCCCGAGAAAGACGTAGGGTTTCTTGTCCCGGATCGTAGTGATCGGTGAGTGCCCCAGGAATCTCTTCGAGTCCCACTCCAACTCCAAGATTTCTTATAAGGTTTTCTGCCACCTCCCAACCGGAAAGCCCTACCCGCGCCCTCCTCCGTGAAAGGAGGGTATACGTCTGGGTAACCCGGGTATGGGCGTAGATGGCAAGAAAAAGAGCAGGAATAAGGAGCAGAAAAGTGGGGTCAAAAAAGAACATTTTCTTCACCTCCCTCATTCATTCTCTGTCCTTCTGAGAGCCGATAACCACAAACAAACTCCCACGCCGACATGACCCTTTTCCCCTCAGGCTGCACCTGCAAAAGCACGACCAATCCTCCACCAGCACACACCGCAATCCCCCCTTTCCTCTCTATACGATAAATAGTGCCAGGAAGACAAGAAGTTCCATTTTCCTTTTCCTCCCAACAGGCCTCAAGGATTCTGAGACGCTTCCCCCGAAAGATAGTGTAAGCCCCCGGTGAAGGATAAAAGGCCCGAACACGGCGCACAATGTACGAAGCCGGTTCTTCCCAACGAATTTTGGCTTCTCCTTTGTTCACAAAAGGGGCATATGAAGGTTCCCCCTCCTGAGACCGGGGAGTGATTTTTCCTTCCTTCCAAGAAGGAAGAATGTCACACAGAAGTTTTCCCCCCAGATCTCCAAGCTTTTCCACAAGGGAGAGATAGTTGTCTTGAGGAGTAATGGGAATGACTCGTTGCGCAAGGATCGGGCCGGTATCTACTCCTTCATCCATGAGCATGATGGTAACCCCTGTAACTTCATCTCCCTCAAGAATTGCCCAACGAATGGGATCAGGGCCACGAAAACGAGGCAAAAGGGAAGCATGGACGTTGAGACATCCCAAAGGAGGAAGGCAAAGAAGGTCTTTTTTCAGAATCTGCCCGTAAGCTGCTATCACAAAAACGTCACACCCAAGACCACGCAAGAAATCCACAAAATCGGGGTTGTTGACTTTCTGAGGTTGCCACACGGGTAATCCCAACTTTTCGGCTACCTGGTATACGGGGGAAGGAGTAAGACGCAGACCTCTTCCCGCAGGTCGATGGGGACGAGTCACCACACCCACGATACAGATTTTCTCCATCTTTGCCAGAGTCTCAAGTACCCTGACCCCAAAAAGGGGGGTACCCATAAAAAGGACTTTCAGGTCTGCGCCACCCCTCCCCGGACGAGTTTCTTGAGTTTTCCACTCAAAAGGAGTCTCTTGGCCGGATGGAGACGATCCACGAAAAGAACCCCATCGAGATGGTCTATCTCATGCTGCAGTATTCTGGCGAAAAGACCCTCTGCCAGAATTTCTACCTCCCTTCCCTTGAGATCCATTCCCCGAACAAGAATCTGACGCGCTCTCTCCACCTTGCCGTAGATCTCAGGAATACTCAAACACCCCTCTTCCCCTATCTCCTTCTCCTCTCCGGCGAAAGCGATTTCCGGATTGATCACCACGAGATCTTCTTTTTTCTCCGGGTGCAAGACAGTAATAATACGTAAAAGCACTCCTACCTGATTTCCAGCGAGTCCAACACCCGAGAAGGCGTGCATGGTTTCCCGCATGTCTTGGGCCAGGGCTACAACTGAACCATTAATTTCTGCCACAGGCTTTGCCCTCTCACGCAACACGGGACTCCCATATATTTCAAGCTTACGCACCGCCAAAAGACATCCCTCCTCTAAGCCAAAAACTCAAGGGACCAGCCCATTCCTGCCGGAAGCGGAAAAGTCTCCTCGCAAGAGAGAAAGACCTTCTCGAGGTCTTCCTCTCTATATCTCACGAGGATCTCTCCACTCTGGGCCCTACCCCGCCGGGGCACAATACTTGGAAAGGGCCCCATGACCTCTACGCCCCGAGCTGCAAAAGAAGACCTCAGGTTAGAAAGAACCTTATAGAGACATTCTTTATTCCGGGAACGAACCACAATGCGCAAAAGCCGTGTAAAAGGAGGATACATGAGTTCTCTCCTCTTTTCCAGAGAAACCTTGTAGAAATCATCCCAAGGTCTGAGGAAATCTCGAACACTTTGGAGACTTTTCCGGCTTCCCTGAACGAGAACCAGGGCGTCCTCGGGAAGAAAGCAAAGAACTTTTTGAAATCGAAGATAGAATTCTTCCCAAGCATCGGCCTCAAGAAGACAGAGCCACTCATCGAGAGAGTGAATGACAAAGAGTTGACTTCTTTGTAAGGCCTCCTCTTGCAAAAGCGCGTTGGTTCCCACAAGGAAGGAAGGCGCTACAAGCTCTCCCCTCCATCCCTCTTCTTGCACCTCCGGGTCGACTCGCTCTACCTTTACCTCGGGGAAGAGGGCCTTGGTCTCCTCAAAAACCCTCTCTACCCCCTGACCCCAGTTTTCCCACTGAATTCCCCCACACGAAGGACAGGTGCTTTCAGGCATCCTCTTAAAACCGCAGAGAGGACAAAGGAGGAGCATCTCATCCCGGTGATATCGCAAAGCGACCTCACAGGAGGGACAACGGAAATAAAACCCACACTCTCTACAACCCAACGCCGTTGCATAGCCGGTCTTCTGCACCCATACGATTGCTACTCCTCCCGATCGCGCAATCGAGGCCATGGCTTTGCGAGTGGGTGGAAAAAGGGCAAATTTCTTCCACTCTCTCTTGGCAACAACACCCTGAATGGCCTGTTTTCTTTTCCCCCAACGTTTGGGTCTTTCACCCTTTTGGAATGTCCCTGAAGTCCAATAAAAATACATCCGGAGGGAGGGTACAGCACACACGACGTCCATTCTTCCCCCAAAGTGCTTTACCCGCTCTCTCAAAACCTCTCCAGCATCGTAATGGGGGCTTTTGTCCGAAATGTAACCTTTTTCTTCAGGATCGAAGAGAACCGAATATGCAAGGTCTTGGCAAGGCAAGGTAAAAACGGCAAGGCGTGTCCCTACTATGACCTGAAAGTCCCCTTCAATAATTCTCAAAAAGGCGCAAACCCTCTCCTTGAGACTCAATCGGCTATCATAGCGCACAAGAGCCGAGGAAGGAAGAAGGGCAGAGAGAAAAGAAATAAAGTTGTCTTCGCTTCTGAAGTCCGGAAAAAGAAGCAGGGCTTTTTTGTTCTCGTTCTTGAGCCTTTCCAAAAGCTCAAGGACGAAAGCCTGTCGCTCTTTTGCGTAGGGAATTTCCCAAAACCAGAATTCTCCTTTCCCTGAAGGCATTCCTTCCTGCCCCCATTTCTCTTCTTGTAGAGAGAGCACACCTTTTTCAAGGAACTCTCGAAAGGTCCTCTCGGGAAGACGGAATTTTTCCCGGAAGAGAAAAAGGTTCATACCCTGCGAAGGTAGGGCTCCAAACTGCTCCCGAAAAAGAGCAGCTCCCTCTCCCTCAAAGACCTTAAAGCCCATGTACCTCCTTGGAATCTTTCCCAGGGATGGGAAAAAGGAATCGATGACCATGCCAAGAGGAACAAGATAAAGCAAAGAAAGCCTTCGCATAAAACAAAGCACAGAAGAAGAAAGGGGTGGGAGGGGAAGAACGCTACCGATATCCTTAAGACCCGGAGCCTCCTCACCCCCCCACTCTATCACCCATCCCCGCATAAGGCGATGATGGAAATCTACCTCCACTGCACTCCCCGGACGAACGCTCCCAAGAAGCTCGGGAGGGACACTGTAAGAAAAGGCCCGAAAGAGGGGCACAGGGAGGGCAACCTGCACAATGGTTTTCATGAAGGGAAAAAGCTGACAAGATGTTCAACGATTTTTTCGGCCAAATCCACCTTTTCAAGAAGGGGGAATTCCAATTCATTTCCTTTTCTATCTACGATCCAGGCCTTGTTTGTGGGTGCAGCAAAACCGCTCTCTTTGCTCCCTACAAGGTTCGCTACGATCATGTCCATGTTTTTGGCTTTGAGTTTCTTTTTGGCCTCCTCAAGAACTCTCTCGGTCTCGGCACAGAACCCCACGATGATCCTATGCCCTTTCTCTCTTCCCACCTGCTGCAAGATGTCGGGGTTGGGGACAAGAGAAAGAGAGAGAGGCTCTTTCCCCCTTTTTATCTTGGAAGGAGAAAAGCAAGCGGGCCGAAAATCGGACACTGCTGCACTCATGACAAGGATATCGCACCATGGAAAGGTTTCACAAAGAACCTCGTACATTTCCAAAGCCGTGTCCACTCTGATAATATCCACCCCAAAGGGCAAGCGGACCGAAGTACTTCCGGCAATAAGCCTCACTTCTGCTCCAAAAGCACGAAAAACACTAGCTAAGGCACACCCCATAAGACCGCTCGAGGGATTGGAGAGAAAGCGTACCGGGTCAATCCATTCCCTCGTTGCTCCCACAGTCACCAGAACCTTCCTTCCTCTGAGGGCAGGAGAGGGATAGAGAAAATGGAAAAGGGCTTCCACGATTTCCTCAACTTCTGGAAGACGCCCTTCGCCTTCCTCTCCACAGGCCAAAATTCCTGTCTGGGGAGGAATGACTCGTACTCCCCGCCCCCTGAGTATCCGGATATTATCCTGCACCACCGGATTCTTCCACATACTCACATTCATAGCCGGGGCAAGGATAACCTTCTGAGGTTCTACAAGAAGGAGAGTGCTCAAAAGGTCGTCCGCTATGCCATAAGCCATCTTCCCAATAATGTTTGCCGTGGCAGGGGCAACAAGAATGCAATCGCTCCCTCGTGCCAGGGAAATGTGGGTAACACCCCCTTCACTCTCAAAGAGATCAAAGTACGCTTTGTTTCCTGTGACTGCCTCAAAGGAAGCTTTTCCCACAATCTTGAGGGCATGTCGGGTCATGCAGGTCATCACCTGAGCGCCCTTCTCGGCCAGATATCGCGCCAGGCTCACGACCTTTACCGCTGCTATTCCACCGGTGATCCCAAGAAGAATCTTCCTGCCCTTAAAAAAAGAAGAAGGATGGTAGACTGTCATTCCTCAACGAACTCAAATTGGATCTTGTCCTCCAAGACTTCCTGAAGGGCAATGAAAAGGGGCTTATGAGGTTCTCTAAGCTCTACAAGCGGATGAACCCCTTCATTGAGCTGGCGGATACGCCTTGCCACAACCAGAGAAAGAATGTAGGCATTCTTCGTTTTTTCAACAAGTTGGTCGATGGAGAACACTTCTTCTCACCTCTCCCGAATCCGGCAGCGCTCGGCAATGATGATGGCACACAAGCACTGCACAGCTTCTTCAAAGACATCATTCACCACAAGATAATTGTAATCCCTTATAGATTGCATCTCAAGGTTGGCATTGGTCATCCGTAGAAGAATCTCGTCCTCTGGATCGGCGTTTCTCCTCCGCAATCGCTCCTCAAGCACTCGAAGGGATGGAGGAGCAATGAAAACAAAAATCCCTTGAGGATAATTCTCTTTGACCTGACGAGCCCCCTGAACATCGATCTCCAGAATGACATCATAGCCTTCCTTCCACCACTCTTCAAGGGACCGACGAGGAGTACCATAGTAATTCCCATGGACCCTCGCCCACTCAATAAATTCCCCCGCCTCTTTCATCCTCTCAAAGATCTCCGGGGCAACAAAGTAATAATCCACTCCTTCCTGTTCTCCAGGGCGAGGCAGCCTGGTAGTGCAAGAAACCGAGTACCTCAGTCCTTTACACCGTCGCATAACCTCTTTTCTCAAGGTACTCTTTCCCACTCCTGAAGGTCCAGAGATAACAAAAAGCAAACCCGCCATCGTTCACTCCACATTGTGGGCCTGTTCCCACATTCGTTCCAGCGTGGTCTTCATATCCACCACAAGGGAAGAGATACTCACCGAAGACGACTTCGACCCAATGGTATTCACCTCACGATGGACCTCTTGCAAAAGAAATTCGAGTTCCCTACCAACGACCCCACCGTTTTTTGCAAGGAGTTCATGAGCTCGAGTAATATGGGCCTGAAGACGAACAATCTCTTCATGGATATCGCTTCGGTCGACATAAAAGAGAACTTCTTGAGCAAGGAGGATCTCATCGATTTTGCCCTGAGGCGTAGCCTCTTCAAGGCGTTTCCGAAGCTTTTTTTCATAGTAATCCCGTACTTCTCCAGCTCTTCTTTCTATTTCCTGCACCGTGCGTTCGACCTCAGCAAGACGAGCCTCAAGATCCTTCCGAAGCTTTTGCCCTTCCGTTTTTCGACACTCGAGAAAGAGCGAAAGAGCTCGTTCAAGAATAGGAACAAAACGTCCCCACTCCTCCATCCACATCTCAGTGTCTTTTCTGAGTTCCACGAGATCCCCCAACTCCAGGAACCATTCTATCTTGGGCTCAAAAGGAAGAGACAAAGCCTCAGAGAGCTTCTGCAACGCCAAAAAGTAGGAACGAGCTAAGGCAATGTTCACCTCAAAAGTAAAGGCAGCTTCGCGGGGCTCAAAGTCCACCCGCAATTCTACTTTTCCCCGGGATATACTCTGACGCACCAAAGCATTCACCCTCTCCTCCCAGAGGGTAAGCTCTCGGGGAAGACGGAGAGAAACTTCGAGGAATCTGTGATTGAGGCTTTTCACGTACACCCGATAGAATCCTAAAGCTCCTTCTCCTTCGGCATATCCGAAACCAGTCATGCTCTGCATAGAGAGATACTCCTTTACAGGGAAGACACTTGCCACTATATTATTGGATACCATTTTGCTCTGTCAACGAGGAACAATGAAAACCTTAGAAGGCCTTGCTCTTCGGAGATTGATTCAAGAAATTGAGAGGGACCTTGTGGGAGGAAGGATCCAGAGAGTTACCTTCCCTGGGGAAGAAGAGGTAAGTATCGAAATATTTACTGCCTCCAGCCCCAGAGAACTTCTGATTCTCTGTCACCCCGAGCTCAGTGCCTTCGCCCTTTTGCCTTCTTTGGAAAAGGGGCAACCCCCAAGGAGCGCATGGCAGAAACTCCTCGACAAGTATTTAGTGGGAGGAAGGGTCGTATCTCTTGAACAAGTTGGATGGGATCGGGTAGCATGTCTGGTCGTTGACAATCCTAATCTCTGGGAAAGGGAAACCCAATTTCTTCTCTTTATAGAACTTACCGGAAGGAATGCAAATCTCATTCTGACCCGAAATGACCCACAAAAAACCATCTTAGGGGCCCTTCGTCAGGTGACTCCTCATGAGAACCGATTTCGGAGCATTCTTCCCGGCCTATCTTATACCCTCCCTCCCCAAAAAGCAAAGCTCAACCCCTTGTCTTCTTTGCACCCCGACCTTTTCCTCGAGAAGAAGGTGGATTTTACAAAATGGTGCATAGAGCACCTCGATGGGTTTGGCCCTTTCATAGCGGGATTCTTTTCTTCTCTTCTCCAAGAGAATAAAGACCCCGTTGAAGCCCTCCAGAGAGTGCTTCGTCCGCTCTTTTCTACAGAGTGCCCCTTTTTTGTTTTTCTCTCCGACGATGGCCAACCCCTCGGAGTCTTCTGGGAACAGACCCCTTCTTTTGCCTCTGCTCACACTTACGAATTCCGCTCTCTCAACGAAGCCATGGCTTTCCTCATCTTAGCCCTACGGGATTACCTTGTAGAGGAAGCCTTAAGAAAGAAGCAAGAAAGGGAAACACGAGAAGACATAAAGTTCCTCATCGAGGAAATACACAAAATTGAAACCCTCATACCAAGGGAAGAGGATATTGCAACGGCACGTCTTCGGGGAGAACTTCTTAAGGCGTTCCCTCAAGTGGAGGTTATAGAGAGAAACGAAGAGGGGGTCTTGGTCCGGAACTCCTTGAGCCCGCTTCCCCAAGAAGTGTTCATACCTCTCCGTGCTTCCCTCTCCTTGAGCGAAAATATGCAGGCATACTTTCGGGAATATCGTAAGCTCAAAACTCGAAGGGAGAAATTGCTTAGAAAGAAACAGGAACTCGAGGAGAGGCTTGCAAAAATAGGAATAGACAACCAAGTTCTTATGAAAACCCGGGGGGATTCCTTGCGGCCCTTAGAAAGCTCTGTCGGCATTGCTCGGTTCCTTACACCCTCGGGGAACGAAGTATGGATGGGGAAAAACGCCAAAGCCAATCGCCTTCTCGTACGTCTGGCTTCCCGAAACGATTACTGGTTCCACTCTCGAAACTTCCCCGGAGCCCATGTCCTCTTGAAAGTCTTTCATCCTGAAGCTTTTGAAGAGGATGCTCAACGAGCGGCCCGGCTGGCAGCCTATTTTTCCTCGGGAAGACTTGAGTCCAGGGTTGAAGTTGTCTCAACCCAGGTAAAATACTTACGCCCTGTCAGCGGAAGAGAAGAGGGGAAAATTCTCTATAGAAAAGAGGAGACCCTTGTCGTCGAGCCTTTACTTCCCCAGGATCTCACCGCAATTTCTCCCCAAAGTGGCTCTCGATAAAACTCCGCATATCCTGAGGAAGGGCGGCGCAAAAAGACATCCATTGCCCTGAAAACGGATGGATGAAAGAGAGGGTAAAGGCATGAAGAGCGTGACGAAGAAAAAATTCTTGCCCTTTCCGACTTCCATAGAGCCTATCCCCGACAATAGGGAGCCCTAACACACCGAGATGGACCCGTATTTGATGGGTTCGGCCGGTACGGGGTTTTACCAGAAGGAGGGAAAAGTCTTCCTTCTCGGCAAGGGGCACGATCTCTGTCTGAGCCGTCTTTCCTACACCCCTCACCGCCATCCGTAGAGGATTTCTTACGTTCCGTCCAATCGGCCAATTTACCACCTGAGCTCTACCCAGGGACCCTTCAACAATGGCAAGATAGGTCTTCTCAACCTGACGATTTCGAAAAGCCCTCACTAATTCCACATAGGCAAGGGGAGACTTAGCCACCACCATAATACCAGACGTGTCCTTGTCCAGGCGATGTACAATCCCAGGCCGCAGAGGTGCACCCTGTTGTGGGAGAGAGATGCCCCGATACACCAAAGCGTTAATAAGAGTCCCTTTCTGAAAGGGGGAAACAGGGTGTACCGGCACCCCTGCATCCTTGTTCACGAGGAGAATGTGCTCATCTTGATATACGATGTGGAGAGGAAGATCTTCGGGGGGAACGAGAAAAATGCTTTCTTCAGGCCAAAGAATTTCTAAAAGATCTCCCGGGCGTACAAAGACGCTCGGTTTTTGAAGGATGCTCTTGTTGAGCAAGACTCGACCTTCCTTGACCATTTTGGCCAAAAAGGAGCGAGAGAGCTGAGGGAAGTGCTCTTTAAGCCAGACGTCGACTCTTGAAAAACCGTCATAGACGAGGATTTTTTCCCTTCTCATGACGGAGGAATCCCCAAACAATAACCAAAACACCAGAGACGATCAAAACGTCAGCTACATTAAAAGTAGCCCAAAAGGAGGGTTCAATGAAATCCACCACATACCCACGCCACAAACGATCGAGAAGATTCCCCCAAGCTCCGGCAAGATAGAGAGAGCTTCCCAAATAGAGTAATGGGACTTCATTTCTTTTCCGCCAGAAAAGGAACACAAGGAAAAAGAGGGTAACACCCACAGTGAGAACAAGATGCTGCGGTTGGTTGAGAAACTGAAAGCCAAAGGCGCTGGCAAAATTTCGCCGCAGACGAAGCTCAAGAACTGAGGGTATCAGCAGAATGACTTGCTCCTTGAGAGTTTTTTCTGCCCACCACTTTGTCCCCTGGTCTACCAAAACTCCCAAAAGCCAGAGCAACCAGAAGAGAACCTTCCCCATTCTCTCTATTTTCCCGTCTTCTCTTCGTTTCGCAAATCCTTGAAAGAAAAGCGAACCACATCGGTGCTTTCACCATCCTCCTCGAGGGAAACTTCCTCTTTTGTCCCCTCTGTCTCCCTTCTCCAATCCTCCTTCTCTATGCTCTCCATAAAGGTCTGAAGGAGTGATTTAAAACGAATTTGAAAGAGACGATACTTCTCAAAGATTCCCCGATAAGCGGCCTCAGCTTCTTTTATCCTTTCCAAAGCCTCGTCCACAATCTTTTGTGCTCGGAGCTGAGCCTCCTTTATAATCATCGATGACTCCCTTCTGGCGAGTTCTTTTTCCACTTCAGCTTGCTTTTTCCATTCTTCAACCTGACTTTGAACCTTCTTCAAGTATTCCTCCTGATCTACCAACCTTCGCCGAAGCTCTCGATTCTCCTGAAGAATTTTATCTCGCTCTTCCAGAAGAAGGGCAAACTGTGTAGCCACCTCCTCAAGGAACTCTCGTACTTCCTCTTCATTATATCCCCGAAAGGATCGACCGAACTCTGCCTCGGCAATATCCTCAGGCCTCAGTGCCACCACCCTCACCTTCCTCTCTTTGTAAGCTCCTGAACCCTCTCATAGGTAGCTTCAACACTTTCCATAAGGATACCTCGAAAACCGGACCTCTCGAGTACCTTTATTCCTGCAATCGTTGTACCCGCCGGAGAGGCAACAAGATTCTTGAACATCCCTGGATGCATCCCTCTCTCCTTAAGGAGCAACGCCGTTCCCAAAACCGTCTGCACCACAACACGTAGGCTTTTCTCCCAAGGCAGACCAATTTTCACCCCACCGTCCATCATTCCCTCAATAAATAGGGCTATGAGACCAGGACCACTCCCACTCAGGGCTGTCAAAACCTCCATTTCCTCTTCGCTTGCCTCAAAAACCCATCCTAAGGAAGCTAAGAGAAAGAGCAAATCCTCACGATGGCTTTCTTCCATATCTCTTCCAAAATGCACTGGAATAACGCCTTCCCCCACCTCTACACAGAGATTGGGCATAATACGCACGATCTTATGGAGAGGGAAATATTTCTGAAGCTCCTCTGTTTTCACCCCAGCCACAACCGAAACAAGTACCCCCTCCTTAAGGCTGGAAAGTGATTTCGCTGCCTCTGGCACGTCCTTTAGCTTCACCGCAAAGAAAATGAATTTCGGGGAACACAGAAGAGGGTCTTGAATCCAGCAAAGACCTAAGGAATCAGAAAGATTTTGTGCCTTCTCCTCTATCCGGTCAAAAAGATAGAAACAGTATTTTTTGTGCCACCCATCTCGCACAAGTCCCCGAACCATTGCACTGCCCATGTTACCGCATCCCACAAAAAGGATATCGTCCTTCATATTCCTCCCCTTTCACCAAAGATCGCTCGCCCGAGGCGTACTATGGTAGCTCCTTCAAGAACGGCCAGAGGATAATCATCGCTCATCCCCATGGAGAGTTCAGTGATACGGATTCCAGGGATGTTCTTTGCGTTTATCTTCTCTTTAAGCTCTCGGAGACGATGAAAAACCCTGCGAATCTCTTCCTCCTTGCCTCCCAAGGGAGCAATGGTCATAAGCCCCACAACTCGAAGGGATTGCATCTCCCCAAGCTCCTCTACAAGATCGAGAAGTTTTTCCTCCCTCACTCCTCCCTGGGTTTCTTTCTCGGTTAAATTCACCTCCACAAAAACGGGATATCCTACCATACCTCTTTCTTTGAGTCTCTTTTCCATTTCCCTTCCATGGTCGACCCGATCAAGGGAATGGACACAGTGAAAATTCTCCACGATTCTTTTGATCTTGTTACTCTGAATACGGCCTACGAAGTGCCACTCTACTTCTTCTTTTCCAAAAAAGGGTATTTTGGACAAAGCCTCTTGAAGCCGGTTCTCACCGAAAATGCGGATACCGCATTCCAAGGCTTCTCGCATTAAGTCTACTCCCACACCCTTCGTCACCGCTACAACCGTGACTTCACGAGGATCCCTTCGAGCCTTCTCACAGGCTAAGGCAATGACTTCTCGCACTCTCTTGAGTCTCTCCCGCAGGCCACCATTCATCCGACCCCAAAGACCTCCCACCATCCCAAACACCAACATTTACCACACTCCAGGGCTTCAACCCTTCCTTCCAGGGCATTCTGGGCCAATCCTCTATATCCCTTCCCAATTGGGCAAGGACCTTCCGCCAAGAAGGTAAAGCGGTGAACCCTCGACTCTCCAAAAGTTCCAAAAGACAAAGGCCTACTTTTCTATCCCCCCGGGCCAGCACAAGTTCTATCCATGACAGACGAGGGCTTTCGCCGGAGAAGGGAATTTTCATCTTCCGAAGTCCCCGCTCAAAAACCTCCTTCTCCTTTTTCCAAGTATCCAAGGAAGCTGTCTCTAAATCCTCAAGAAATGTGTGCGGCTTCGGTACAAGAAAGCTGTAAGAAACGAAAAGGCGAGAGGGATTTTGAACCTTCTTCACAAGACGACAGAGAAAATTAAGGTCTTCCTCCACTCCAACCCGGGGTTTCCCCAACATAAAATAGAGTTTGACTCGACGGAAATTCCTTCGGAGGCACTCAAGGACAAGCTCGATCCAGTCATCATTTGCGAGGCCCTTACCCAAAAAGAGGCGAACCGAAGGGTCACCACTCTCCGGAGCCAGGGTGACGGTCTCTAACCCTCCCTCCCGGAGAAGGCGTAAAAGATACTCTCGCTCAAAGAGATCCCTGCCGGAAAGCGAGGAAATTGTCAACTTCCTCCCCCGTCGTCTCAAAAATCCGATCACTTCCTCTAAGGCGGGATAACTCAAAACATCAGAACCCACAAGACCAACCTTACCTGACCACTCACACACCGCGCCAAGCATGCGAAGGACAAGGGGGAAAGATCTCTGTCGGAGGGGAGAATATATGCAGCTTCCAGCACAAAAGCGACAGCGATACCGGCAGCCTCTATTGAGCTCCACAAGAGTCGTATCCTTAAAGTGAGAGGAAGGAGTATAAATGAAGGTACGAGTTTCAAAATTTTCAAGGTCTCCCCACTGACGTTTTACAGGAAGAGTTACCCTCCGCCCTATCTCCCAACCTTTTATAACATTCCCTCGATACTGAGGGGTACAGTACTCAGGAACATATACCCCGGGAAGAGACAACAAAGCCTCTTTGATCTCCTGCTTTGAAGCCCCTCTCCCCCTTAGGCAACTCCAGAGGAGGAAAAAAGCAGGGAGAACCACTTCTCCTTCCCCGATAACCGCACAATCCACAAAAGGTGCTACCACTTCTGGATTCAACGTAACCACTGGTCCTCCAACAAGCACAAAAGGATCCTCTTCAGTTCTCTCACTGGCAAGAAGAGGTACACCACCTTCTTTGAGCATGAAGAGAAAGGAAAAGATATCGAGCTCGAAAGACAGAGAAAAGGCTACTACATGAAAGGTAGAAAGGGAGAGGGAAAAGGCCAAAGAAGAAGGACCGGTATCAGCAAAAAATCGATCACCCCAGAAGTTAGGAATTTCCCACACAATGCGCACCAGGGATTGAAAACCAAGGTGAGCCATTCCCAGAGCATACGGCCCGGGAAAACATAAAGCTATCGAATGCTGTCCCCTCCTGGCAAGGCAAAGACCCCTCTCCTTCACCAAGAATCCATCACTTCCCCTTTTTTCGGTCTGTCTGGCGCAGGAAAGTCGGTACATCAAGGTCTCCTAAGGAAAAGGCATCAGACATCTCGAGGGTCTCGCTCTTCCCTTCTCCAGCAGCATCACCAAAGCCTGTGGCAATGACTGTTATCTCCACCTCGTCTTTTAAACGTTCGTCGATCACTGCTCCAAAGATGATATTCGTACCCTCCGATGCAGCACTCCCAATGACTTCTGCCACCCGACTGACTTCCCAAAGGGTGAGGCTCGGTCCCCCCGTCACGTTGAAGAGGATACCCTTTGCTCCTTGAAAAGGAGTCTCGAGAAGAGGACTCTCTACCGCCATGCGGGCTGCCTCTTCGGCTTTGCGTTCACCGGTTGCCTTTCCGACACCCATGAGAGACATACCGGCATTTTCAAGAACCGCCCGCACATCAGCAAAATCAAGATTCACAATACCCGGAATCGTTATGAGATCGGCTATACCCTTAACTCCTTGAAGAAGAACGTTGTCCACAATGCGAAAGGCTTCTTGAAGAGAAGTTGAGCCCGTGGCCACTTTCAGCAATCGGTCATTCGGGACAATGATGAGAGCATCAACATTCTGACGCAAAAGGGCGATACCCTCTTCGGCTTGTCGCATCCTTTTGGGACCCTCAAAAGAAAAGGGCTTGGTTACCACCGCCACGGTCAGGATACCAAGCTCCTTAGCAATGCGTGCCACCACCGGGGCTCCTCCCGTCCCGGTACCTCCACCCATTCCGGCAGCGATAAAAACCATGTCCGCTCCTTCAAGAACCTCGAAAATCTTTTCTTGGTCCTCCTCAGCGGCCTTTCTCCCGATTTCAGGATTTGCCCCCGCTCCTAACCCTCGGGTGAGCCTCGCCCCTATCTGGAGTTTTATATCCGCCCAGGAGCGGCGCAAAACCTGAAGATCAGTATTGATGGCTATAAAAGTAACCCCCTGAAGACCTGCCTCAATCATTCGATTAACGGCGTTGCCTCCTCCCCCACCTATGCCGATAACCTCTATCTTCACTTCACCATCCGTAGAATGACTCCTCTTTGATGTCATCTCCCCCAACCTCCGTCCTCCTCATTCCATCATAAAGTAATCCTTAAGACGCTCCACAATCCACAAACCCGTCCGATTCAAGCCATCGAAAAGATTTGGTTGCCTCTTTTGCGAGATTTCAAAAATCGCCAGCTGCAAAAGACCACAGACAGTGGAAAAAATAGGATTAGAAACAGTCTGCACCATACCAACGTAATTTGTGCTCTCGGGATACCCCACTCGCACAGGAACTTTAAGAAAGGATGAGGCAAATTCGGCAATTCCATCAAGCAACGCCGTTCCCCCGGTCAAAACCATCCCTCCTCGCAAAAACTTCCCCCACCCCGAGGCTCTGAGTTCCTGCACAAGAAGGGTGAAAATTTCCCTCACCCTTGCTTCAATAATCTCACAGACATACTTTCGTCGCGCCGCTTGAAGCGATGCTCCCCCGAGGTCCCGTACTTCCACGGTTTCATCCCCAGGAATGTGTCGGCTGAAAGCACTCCCATAATGTACCTTGATTCGCTCAGCCTCATCCCGGGAAGTTCGCAGACCAATGGCAAGATCTTGAGTGATATGTTCTCCCCCAACGGGCAAAACTTTGGAGTACCGAAGGCTTCCCCCATAGAATATCGTGATATCTGTCGTACCCCCACCTATGTCAACCAAGGCTACGCCGATCTCCTTTTCCGTAGGGGAAAGAACTGCCAGAGACGAAGCAAAGGGCTGAAAAGCAATTCGCATAACTTCTATCCCTGCCTGCTGGAAACTCTTCATGAAGTTGTGGAAGTGGTTCTCTTGGGCAAGTACAAGGTGAGTCCGTACTTTAAGTTGTGTTGCCACCATGCCCACAGGATCCGCCACATCCCTTTGATCATCCACAATGAACTCCTGAGGCAAAAGGTGAAGGATTTTCTGTGCTTCAAGGCTTACCTTGGATTTTGTACTCTCTACCACCTTTTCGGCGTCTCTCTCGGTAACCTCCCGCCCTCCTTTACCCAAAAAGATCTCTCCTTCCAGGTTAAAGGAGGTCACGCAATCTCCTGCCATGCCAGCATACACAATATCCGGAGGGATCTTGGCCACTTCCAAGGCAGCAAAAAAGGAATCCCGGAGAGCCTTTGCCACTTTGCCAATGTCCACAATACGACCCTTTCTGATGCCTTGAGAACTGCAAAGACCCACCCCCAAAATTTCCAAGGACGATCCTCTCTTCTTGCCGATAAGCGTGCAAACCTTACTCGTCCCAACATCTACTGCTCCCACAAGGGGAGAGCTCCTTGGTGCTCTGCGCCATGCTCTCAAAATCCCTCACCCTCACCCGGTGCAATAACCATGTCTTCCCCTGGGCGAAGATCAAATCCCCCTACTTTGAGGGATTTGATCCGTACATCTCTCAGATAAGGTCGGAGGAGCGTAGACTTTTTCTGCAAGTTTATAACCCCTTCGCATTTAACAACTATACCATTTCGAAGACGCAAAATAAACAATCTCTCATTTACCGCTTCAATCTCCCTGAGGGGCGTATCGAAACTCTTCTGCCAAGTCTCAATAATGTCTAAAGTCTCAGAGAGTAACCCACCCTCAGGAATGCGAAGGATAACACGCACAAGGCCCTCCTTAGGTACCAAAGAACAGGGAACCTTAACCCCCTCCCTATCCACGCAGAAAGGTGTATCTTTTCCTTCCACCAAAACTTCCGGTTTTCTCTCCTCCACAATGATTCGAAGAGCATGAGGAAAAACCTTTTCCACCCGCACCCTCCTGATCTGAGGGATTCTTTCGATACGCCTTTCAATTTCCCAACCCCTTACGGCAAACATGTTTGCTTTCCCTTCCTCAACACCTACTGCCTTCCGGATGGTCTCCTCAGAAACAAGCTGACTCCCTAAAATCTCAATGGTGCGAATCTGAAAAAGAGGGCTACGAAAGAGAACGGCAAAAAATCCGAAAGAACAGAAGCCTACAATGAGGTAAAAAAAAAGATTTCAAGAAAGGTCAAGGTTCTTCTTTGCATCATTTCCACAATTCCACCTCGTTCTCAAGCCATATTCCCGTCTGGCGAAAGACCTCCTTTCGAACCCACTCCATAAGATATTCTACCTGCCAGGCCTTTGCTCCCCCCAAGTTAACGATGAAGTTTGAATGCTTTGGAGAAATCTGTGCCTGTCCAAGACGAAGACCCTTAAGACCAAGCATTTCTATGAGACGGGCAGCGTACTCCCCTGGAGGATTACGGAAAACGCTTCCTGCCGAAGGAAAATCAAGGGGTTGAGAATGCCTCCTCAAAAAGGAAAAATATTGGATTTTTTCCTCGGCGGATTCCCTTGACTCAGGAGAAAGCCGAAAAACGACCTTGAGAACCACTGCGTTACTTCCTCTAAGGTTAGACGACCGATAGGAAAAAGAGAGTTCTTCTCTTCCTTTCCATGCTGAACAATTTCCCCTCTCCCACACGAGTACCCGTTCGACAAACTCTCCTACTTCTCCTCCAAAACATCCCGCGTTGAGGACCACGGCACCTCCAACAGTTCCAGGGACTCCCACGAGAAACTCACACCCTCCAAGGCCCTGTTCTACCGCAAAACAAATGAATCGACCAAGGGTCGCTCCTCCTCCAACTTCTACCCTGTTGCCCTCAAGAAGACGGCATTCGGCCAGCTGTCCCACAAGGCGTACCACTACCCCCGGGAATCCCTGATCACCCACCAAAATATTCGACCCTCTTCCTAAAATGCGCCAAGGAATCTCGAATTCCCTGCAAAGGGAAAGGACAGTAGTCAATTCCTCCTCATTCGCTACATCAAAGAGAGCTAAAGCCCTACCCCCTATCCTCCAAGTGGTTAGGGCTCTCATGTCGGGGTCTCTAAACCATCGGATTCCCGAACATAAACGCAAAAGTTTCTCTACATTCCTTTGTTTTTCTCGACAAGCATCGCTCCAACCTTCCATACATCCCCTGCACCCATGGTGATGAGAAGATCTCCAGGACGAACTACAAAAAGACAGCGCTCGGCAGCTTCTTCAAAAGAGTTCACCAAAGCTACCCGGTCAAAGCCTCGCGTTAGGAGTTCCCTATGGATGAGCTCCGAGGAAACCTCAGGAACTTCCCTCTCTCCCGCCGAGTAGATGGGAAGAAGGACCACATAGTCTGTAAGGCACAGAGCGTAGGCCATCTCCCGATAGAGTCTTCGAGTGCGGGTATAGCGGTGGGGCTGAAAGACGACAATAACCCTTCCTGAAACATAACTGCGGGCCGTCTCGAAAACCACTCGCATCTCTGTAGGGTGGTGCGCATAGTCATCGACGACGATGGTCCCGTGAACTTTTCCCACATGCTCAAACCTTCTCTTAGCCCCCCGGAAGACGCACAATGCCTCAGTGATATACGCAAGAGGAATTCCAAACTCCATTCCCAAAGCCACGCAAGCCAAAGCATTACTCACGTTGTGATCTCCAGGAATACGCAAAGAGAAGGTAGCAATCTTTTCTCCTCGAAAAGAAACCTCAAAAAGGGACCCTTCTTTGCTCTTCTGCACTATGTGACCCCGGTAATCGGCGTCTTCCACCATTCCATAGGTCACAAAAGGAGGAGGAACTCGTCCAAGAATGTCCCGAACGTTGGGATGATCGAAACACAAAATTCTTAAGCCTCCATCCTTCACATTGCTAAGAAATCTCAAAAAGGCTTCCTTTTCCGCTTCCATATCACCATAGAATTCCAAATGATCGTCGTCGATATTCGTCACCACTGCACAGAAGGGATGAAGTTTCAAAAACGACCCGTCACTCTCATCGGTTTCAGCGACGAAAAACTCTCCCTGTCCCGCCTTGGCATTCCCTCCAATATCCTCAAGTTCCCCTCCGATGAGCACCGTAGGGTCAAATCCCGAAGTCTCGAGAAGAAGAGAGATCATAGAGGTCGTCGTGGTTTTACCATGCGTCCCCGCTATGGCGACACCCTTTTTGGGGTTCAAGAGGAAGGCCAGAACATCACCCCGGTGCACCACTTCAATCCCCAGGCGACGAGCTGCCAAAAGCTCTTCGTTGCAAGGAGGAATAGCTGAAGAGACGATTACTGCTTCTTTACCTTCCACCTGTTCTGGACGATGTCCAATGAAGACCTCTATCCCCTTGCAACGAAGACGGCGTACAGCCTCATTTTCCACGATATCCGAACCACTCACAATATACCCCCGCTCATGGGCCAAAAGGGCAAGACCACTCATGCCTGTTCCGCCGATACCAATGAAGTGTAACCGACGGGGTAAGGTTCTCTCGTTTGAGGCTCCGTTCAATGCTCCTTCCTCCCCCATTCCCTGAGGATCTCCTGAGCAATACATGAAGCTGCTCCAGTGAGAAAAGTTCCCTCTTCCGTGTTGTGATGGCCTTCGAAACGGAGAAGCTCGAGAAGCTTCTCCGCTAAAAACGGTGCCCTCAGTTCTCCTTCCTCGACGACGACCGCCAATCGCTTTTTCTCCAACCATCGGGCGTTATAGAGCTGATGATTCTCCGTAGCTTTGCTGTAAGGAACAAGGATGCCAGGAATTCCAAAAAAATAGAGCTCAGCGACGGTGTTTGCCCCTGCCCGGCATAAAGCCACATTACTTGCCGCATATACCAACCCCATAGATTCAAAGAAAGGAAAAACAAGGTATGGAAAATCCCTTCTTTTTGCCTCCTCCGCCACTCGCGTAAAATCCTCTTCTCCAGTGATGTGAATCACCTGAAATCCCTCTCGGGGCATGTATTCAAGTGCTTCCAAAAAGACACGGTTCACAGCCGAGGACCCTCGACTCCCCCCCATAACGAGAATAGTCTTCAAGGAAGGGTAAAGACCCAAGATACGACAAGCTTCATCTCTTTTTCCCTTCCAGGCAATGGTTTCCTCACGAAGGGGATTACCTGTAACTACGACTTCCCCATCAAAGCGGGGAAGGTACTCCTTTGTCTCCTCGAAGGAGAGGAAAACCTTCTTCGCCCACTTTGTGATGACACGATTGGCAAGACCAGGATAGACATTTTGCTCGTGGAGGTAAATAGGGATACGGAAAATTTTCGCCCAGAGAGCACCAAGGAGAGAAAGATAGCTCCCCATGGCCAAAAAGAGAGAAGGACGGTAACGGAAAAAGTAAAAACCCGCAAGAATAAGGCCCAGAAAATTCTCTCCGAGCATTTGCATCGTCTTCCAGCTGAATCTCCTGTCCCATCCTCGGGCAGAGAGATAAAGCACCGGAAAACCGAAACTTTCGATCACTTTCCTTTCCAATCCCCGGCGGGTTCCCAGGAAAAACACCTCGCATTCTCCAACTTCCTGAAGCTTTCGGGCAATACACAGGGAAGGAAAGACATGTCCTCCTGTTCCCCCAGCTCCTATGAAAATACGCAATCTACTCCTTCCTCCGCCTTCTCCGGGCCACATTAAAGAGAATCCCTACCTCGACCAAGGCAATAAAAAGTGACGAACTTCCATAGCTCACCAAGGGGAGTGTAATCCCCGTGACCGGAAGGAGCCTCAGCACCGCTCCCATATTGACAAGGGCTTGAGAAAGCATACTGACCACAATGCCCATGACAAGGAGCCCCAAAAAATCATCATCGCTCCTGGTAGCTATACACCATCCCCGCCAGAGAATGATACCAAGAAGTACTACAACAAGAATAGTACCAGCAAAGCCAAGCTCTTCTCCGATTATGGCATAGATAAAGTCCGTGTGTCTGTCAGGGAGAAAGAAGAACTTCTGGCGACTCTCCCCCAGCCCTCTCCCCCAGATCCCTCCCGACCCCAGAGCCACGAGAGACTGAAGAACATGGAAACCTTTTCCCCGAGGGTCACTCCAGGGATTTAAGAACCCCAAAATACGATTCCACCAGTATTGCCTCCCTACAAGAAGAAGAAAAAAGCAGACAGGAAGAAGAACCAGAAAGACGAGAGCCAGGTGTTTGATATTTGCCCCACCTAAGAAGATCATGACTATGGCCAGAAAGAGAAGAAAGAGTGCTGTTCCCATATCTGGCTCAAGAAGCACAACCACACACATCGTCCCCACGAGGATAAGGAAAGGCACCACTCCCCGCCAGAAATCTTGCACCCGGCTTCGGTAAGTGGTTAAGGCATCAGCCATATAGAGGATGATGACGAATTTGGCAAGTTCTGAAGGCTGGAAGTTGAGGGGACCAAGATCGATCCAGCGATACGCACCACCTCCTGCCCTTCCAACCCCGGGAAGAAAAACCAGGAAGAGAAGAAAGAAGGTGAAAACAAGAAAAGCCTTGCTCATCTTGCGAAGGTGTTCCAAGGAAACAAAGGTACCCAGCAAACATCCTCCAAATCCAAGAGTAAGGGCAAGAAGGTGTCGCTTAAGGAAGTGAAACACGTCTCCGTAAGCATAAAGTGCCGTGGTCATACTGGCACTGAAGACCATAATCGTTCCAAAGAGGGATAAAGAGACCACTGCCCAAAAGAGGAATGGGTCGATCTCCCACCACCACTTCACCCTCCGGAGTCGGGTTTCATAGGCCTCAAAAAGGCTACGAAGACGTGCCCTCCCCCAGAGTACGGACAAGTTCTCTGAAATGTTCCCCGCGAGCCTCAAAATTCTCATAGGCATCCCAACTCGTGCAGGCAGGAGAAAGGAGCACTTTGTCTCCTTCCTTTGCTTCCTTCCAGGCCGTGTAAACAGCTTCTTTTAGGGACTCCACCGAGTATTTCTTTACCCAGGAAGGAAGAAAACCCTCTATAACTTTTCGAGAAGTACCATAAAGCACTACACACTTCACCTTCTCCAGGGTAAGAGCCTGCACCAATTCACTGAAATCGTCAAGCTTCGCCTTTCCACCAAGAATAACGATAAGGGGACCAGGGAGTGCTTCTATAGCTGCCTTTGTCGAGGAAGGTGTAGTGGATTTGGAATCATTGTAGTAATCCACCCCACACCATCTACCCACCCATTCAAGACGGTGGGGTAAACCTCGAAAGGTTCCTATCGCCTCCTCTACGACAGCACTATCCACCCCAAGAACGTAGGCTACGGCCGTCGCCACAAGTATGTTCTCCACATTATGAGTACCCCAAAGGAGGCTTTCCTCAAAGGATACAAGCCGCCGAGGCGGTATCCCTCCCTTCCACACCGCTTTTTCTTTCGCGTAGAGCCCCTCAAAAAGATGCACCCCCACACCAAGAGGAAGGACCTTCCCCCGAGCCATCCTACACCACCGTGCCTGCCAAGGGGAACGAGAGAAAAGGAAAAGAGCCCAATCCTCAAAGTGCTGATTCAGAAATATCCTTCCCTTTGCCTTAAAGTATTCCTCCATACTACTGTGGTAGTCGAGATGGTTGGGATAAAGATTCGTCACCGCCGCAACCACGAAACGCGTCGTGTACACCCGCTCAAGCTGGAAACTGCTAAGCTCTACCACCCCAATTTGGGGAGAGTCCCCCTCTAAGCTCTCAACCAAAGGTGTTCCTAAGTTACCTCCCACAAAGGTCCTATACCCCGCCTTTTCAAAAATTCTCCCCAAAAGAGAAACGGTGGTACTCTTGCCACAGGACCCAGTAATACCTACCAGAGGAAAGGAAACATATCGGGAGGCCAGCTCAATTTCACTTATAATCGGAATCCCACGCTCCTCAAGGAGTTTAATGACGGGATGCCTCGGATGCACACCCGGACTGACCACGCATTCTTTGACTTCAGACAGGACGATCTCCACCTCTTCTGGGGAAAGGAAGGTAAAGAGAGGACTTAGTGCTGCCCAAGAAGGAATGTTTTCTTTTCTGAGTTTATCGTCACAACCTACGACTTTTTCCCCCTGGCGGAGAAGAAAGCGGGTCACAGAAAGGCCTGTTCTTCCCAATCCCATCACAAAGTACAATCTACCTCACCATCCCCGAAAAGGCCAAAAGCACTCCCAGAGCCTGTAACAACCAAAAACGAGTCGTCACCCGTGCCTCTTTTTCTCCCCGGAGTTCAAAGTGATGGTGAAGTGGGCTCATGAGAAACATCCTCCGACCCAAAAAACGAAAACTTACAACCTGAATGATAACTGAAAGCGTGTCCACTACAAAAACTATACCCGAAAACAGGAGAAGAAGCGATTGTCCCGAAGAAAGGGCGAGTACCCCTATCAGAGCGCCAAGAAATAAAGACCCAGAGTCTCCTAAGAAGACCTCCGCCGGCCAGGTGTTGAACCAGAGGAAGGCCAAGAGTCCACCCACGAAGGCAAAGGAGAGCAAGGTAAAAGAAGTGTGTCCCCTCAGAGCAAGAACTACTCCCCAGAAAGCGAGGGTGAGAATCCCACACCCGGCGGCAAGACCGTCAAGCCCATCGGTAATGTTAAAGGCATTACAGGAGGCCAAAAGAACAAACATCCCGTATAGGAAAAAAACAATGCCTCCCAGGGGCAACACTTTCCCTGTAAAGGGCAAAATGATGTAAGGAGGGAAGAAACTTTTCCCCCACCACATGATCCCCCCTGCGAGAAGTGCCTCGATCGCAAAACGATAGCGTGCCTTGAGCCCCCATGGGCGCCCAAGAACACTCTTCCAGTAATCGTCGAGAGACCCTAAAAGGAAAAATCCTAAAAGAGCCAAGAGGGGTAAAGAGAAGGAAACTATCGAATGTCCAAGAAGATGAGTCAATAAAGCTGAAAAAAGGACCACCACTCCTCCCATAGTTGGGGTATCTTCCTTGTGGAGATGCATTGCTGGCCCCTCTTTTTTAATCTTCTGTCCAAGGGACATTTGCCTTTGCCAGCGGATAAAAGGAGGAAAGAGTAGCATCCCCACTATCCAGGCTACAAGAATTCTGAGGGTCGCCTCCTTTACCAAATCAGCCACCGATCTCTTCCCTCCACTCTTCAGGCATAACGGTCTCAAGTCCCATTCCTCGAGATCCTTTTAAAAGCACAGCCCACCTTTCTAAAGAGACGGCAAAATTTCTCAGAAATGTCTTACCCTCTTCAGGAGAAGCAAGAATGAGGAACCGTTCCTCCCACAAGCTACAGAACTCCTTTCGAGCCGCCTCCTCTAAAGATGGACCGAGGAGAAGAACCCTCTCTATAGGAGAACGTCGCACGCTTCGCAAAATTTCCCGATGAGCCCTATCGGTCGCGTCCCCAAGCTCAAGCATATCTCCCAAAACAAGACAGGTCCTGTACCCACCCGAAGCAAATCTCGAAAGAAGCCGTATCGCTTTTTGACAGGAAAGGGGGTTGGCATTGTAGGTGTCGTCGATAACAACCCCATTCCCCCAACGAAAGAATCCCCCTCTTCCAGGAAGTTCTCTAAGGGCTTTTAGAGCCCCTTCTATTTCCCTCCAGGGTAAACCTGCCTCAAAGGACAGATGTACGGCCGGAAGAGTCAAAAGCGCCGTTTCAGGAGCGAGAATCGGTGCTTCCAAGGAAAGGATTTTTTCTCCTACAACTATACGAAATCTTGAAGTAAGGTGTGTAGGATTAAGATGGAAAGATAAAAGACGCAAAAAGGCCTTTTCTGAACACCCAAAGGGTATGACTGAAGCCCGGGGAGAATACTTTTGAATCTCGTCTCTCTCAGGAACGTCGCCATCGACGTTGACATACACCCGTTCTGTACCCTCCCAAAGGAGCTTCAATTCCTCTTCAAGAGCCCCTCTTTTTGACCCGAGACCCTCCAGGTGTTCCTCTCCAAAGGCAGTGAAAATCACCACTTCAGGACGAATGAGGGAGGAAAGCATTTCCATCTCTCCTTTAGTGTTAATCCCCGCCTCAGCAACGATGAAGGATGCATCCTCCAGAAAGTTTGCAAAACTCAGAGAGACACCCAGGGGAGTATTAAAACTCTGAGGAGTCATGGCCACTTTGAAGCACCTTCCCAAAAGATACGACACGACATGTTTGCAGGTTGTTTTACCCGCCGCCCCGGCGACGCCTATCCTCTTCCCTCGAAGACGGAAAGAGGCATATTTTCCCAGACGAATAAGAGCAAGGTAAGTATCGGGAACGACAAAGAGGGTGGCCAGGAAGTGTTTTTTCTCATCCCATCTCTCAACCATTGCTCCATGGGCACCACGGCCTAAGGCCTCAAAAACAAAGTGGTGCCCATCGGTACGCTTTCCTCGAAGCGCTACAAAAAGCTGTCCTTCCCTGCAGGTACGACTGTCTATACTTACTCCCCGAAAATTCTCCGGTCCCCTTTTGAGGACGTCGGCTTCAGTAGCTTTCTGTATCTCCCCAAGGGTAAACTCCACCACATCCACCTCTCTCTTGAAGTAATCGGAGAGCCACCTCGTAATCATTATGGGGAAGGATTTTATGAGCGTAAACTTGGAAACGCTCTGGACCCTTACCGGCAAGAAAGACTATATCTCCTCTCTGAGCAAGGGAAAGGGCCAGACGAATTGCCTCCACCCGGTCAAGTACCACGAACCATTCTACAGGCTTCCCCAAAGCGACTTCTTGAATGCCCAAAAGAGCGTCGGAAGCAGTCTGCATGGGGTCTTCCCCCCGAGGATTATCGGTGGTGACAATGCATACGTCGCTCAAATTTGCTACTACCTTTCCCATCTGAGGGCGCTTACTGCGATCTCGTTCTCCCCCACAACCGAAGACAGTTATAAGGCGCCCTTGGGTCAGGCTCCGAGCCGTTTTTAAGGCATTCTCAAGACCGTGCCAGTTGTGCGCAAAATCCACTATAACTTTAAAGCCCGAGGGAGCCTCAATGATCTCCCACCTTCCTGGAACTCTCCGACACCTCTCCAGTCCCACTCTTACCATTTCCTTGTCCACTCCCAGGTACAGCGCGATGGCCGATGCTCCCAGGGCGTTACACACATTGTGTTTCCCGGAAAGGGGGAGATGTACCGAAAAATTTCCCCAAGGCGTCGCAATCTCGAAGTATGAGGAACAATGTTGCCAGACAATGTTTTTCGCCTGCACATCAACCCCCTCGACGCATCCAAACCGCAAAAAGGGAACTCCTACGGCACGGGCTATAGCAAGAAGATTCTCGTCTTCTCCATTAACTGCAAGGACTCGAGGAAAAGGTTTTTGAAGGTTCTTTTCTATCATTTCGGCTAACTTCTTTTTACTCTCCCAATAATGGGTGAAGGTTTTATGAAATTCCAAGTGCTCAGGAACGATATTCGTGAAAACCGCCGCGTCAAAGAAGATTCCCTCGACCCTCCCCAGAGCAAGACCATGGGAAGAAACTTCTAAAACAGCGTGACGAATTCCCAAGGAACGCATCGTATACAGCGAACGGGCAAGAAAGAGGGATTCCATGGTAGTATTGGGTGGTTCCCACTCCAAAGGGCCTATGACGTTTCTAGCTGTGGTGAGAAGACCACAAGGAATACCGCTTCGCTCAAGGATGCTGTGCAGAAGGAAGCAAGTTGTGGTTTTTCCATTCGTACCGGTCACACCGGCAACCCACATCCCGGAGGAAGGATGACCGAAAAAAGCACATGAAGCCAAGGCCAAAGCCTTTCTTGTGCTTTCCACCACTACCCAGGATACCTTGCCATTCCAAGGAGAAACGGCTTCCTTCTTCTCCACCACTAAAAGTTTTGCGCCCTTTTCAACTGCTTCTCCCAAAAACAGGTGCCCATCGAGCAAAGAACCCACCAGCGCAAAAAAGACGCTCCCCGGACGAACCTCCCGGGAATCAAGGGCAATATCACATACTTCGTCCTCCCACCCGATAATTCCCTCTTCTCTGAAGGAGAAGGTCTGCAAAAATTCCCTGATCCTCAAAAAGTTTCCACCTCTGCTCCCTCAGAAATGACCCCTCGGTAATGGAGTATTTTCTCCGCTACCTCTTGAAAAACAGGGGCAGCAATGGCACCTCCGTAGTATTCCCCCTCAGGCTCGTCAAGAACCACAAGGACCCCAAAACGTGGTTCAGGCAAAGGGAAAAAACCTACAAAGGCAGAGTAATACACTCCGGGCATGTACCGGCCTCTCGGGCCTACTTTCTGCCCGGTACCTGTCTTCCCTGCAATTCTATATCCTTCCACTTGGGCCTTCTTTCCCGTACCTTCTGTGACCACTTTCTCCATCATGGAAAGAACGAGAGTAGCAGTTTTCTCCGAAATCACTCTCTTGACCCCCGAAGAAGAGAAATCCTGCAAAACCCTTCCCGAAGCATCTACTACCCTTCCTATAAGCCGTGGAGGGACAAACACTCCCTTATTTGCAATGGTCGAAATGGCACAAAGGAGTTGCAACGGCGTCACCATCATCTCCTGTCCGATGGGCACCGCTCCCAGAGAAAGAAGTGACCATCTCTCCGGCGGTCGCAAAAGGCCTTCTTCCTCCCCTGGGAGGGAGATACCCGTTTTTGCCCCGAGACCGAATTCCTTGAGATACCGGTAAAGCTTTTCCTTCCCTAACCTCTGCGCTATGGAGATGATACCAACGTTACAGGAGTTTATCAACACGTCCTGTAGTTTCTCCTGGCCATGGGCTTTAATACAGCGCACCCGGTGATTGTGGACAGTAATGCTCCCAGAACAGAAAAAGCCATCTCCCAAAGATACCACTTTCTCCTCAAGGGCTGCTGCCATAATCAGAGGCTTTACCGTCGACCCCGGTTCAATAACCATGTTGACGGCATAGTTTCTCCATGATTCAGGAGGGAAGCTGTTGAAGCGACGGTTGTCAAAGCTTGGACGGGAAGCCAGAGCAAGGATTTCCCCTGTTTTAGGATCGTTGACAATCACCACACCTCTTTTAGCCTTCGTCCGCTCCATCGCCCCGTCAAGAGCTTTTTCGGCAAAAAACTGGATGGTAGCATCGATGGTAAGGTAGAGGCTTTTACCTTTTTTTGGAGAATGGACTCTTATAGTGGTAGGAATTTCTTGTCCTAAAGCATCTCGTTCAAAAGTGACGTAACCATTCTCACCTTGCAGGAAACTGTCAAAGGTATACTCCAGCCCCTCAAGTCCCTGACGATCCCTCCCCACAAATCCAAGGACTGAACTTAAAAGAGGAGCCTTCGGATAGAATCTCTGTGTCTCCTTCACCCAGTATACCCCGTCCAGGCGTTTCTTCTTCAAAGCCTCACCTACCAATGAAGGAACCCCTGTTTTCAAAACGATGAAAGAAGAACTGTTTTTGAGTTGTTCTCGAAGTTTCATTTCATCCAGGGAAAGAATCGGGGAAAGACAGGAAGCTACTTCCTCAGGGTTACGAATGATCTTTGGACAGGCATAGATTGAGAGAGTTTCGATATCCTTGGCCAGCACTTCCCCATTGCGGTCAAAAATCTCTCCTCGGGAAGCAACAAGCTCACTCAGAGCCAAACGGGAAATAACTTCCTCTCGGTAGAAACGGTGGTTGAGAACCTGTAATCCGAAAAGGCGTAAGCCAACTACAACGAGGCCGAGAAAAAGCAAAAAGGCTAAACCGTCCGCCCTTTTCGTGAAGCTCCTTGCAAGCACGGTCCTACTCTTGGTTGCTTTTTCTCAATCCCGAATGAAGGGCAACCTGCGTTTCGGTCTCGCTCTTTCCCAGAACCCCTCTTCCCATAACCACATAGACAACTCGTGTTGGAGATACCATGCCCAGACGTTCCTCGGCAAGAGTGCGAATGCGCTCAAGAGAAGACAAAGTTGCCACTTCAATTTCAAGTCTCTCCTTTTCTGCCAAAAGACCTTCAAGTAGAGCTTTCTTTTGGGCTACGTGGAAACTCTTCTCAAGAACCAGGGCCTGCATCCCCAAATACAGCATTGCCACAAAGAAAAAGAAAAACAGTGCTCCCCCCAAAAGCCACCTTACCCGTTTCATACGTCTCCCCCCAAAGAAACTCTTTCTGCCACCCGCATTCGGGCACTACGTGCCCGGGGATTCCTCTTAATTTCCCCAGGAAGCGGCATCAAGGGCTTTTTGGTCAAAGCCTGGAGTTTCGGACAATCGCGAAAAAAGTTCTTCACGATACGATCCTCAAGGGAATGGTAGCTCAAGACCACCACCCTACCTCCTGTTTCAAGAAGAGAGGGAACCTGGGAAAGGGCTTGAGAAAGTTCTTTGAGTTCCTCATTCACCGCAATACGGAGAGCCATAAAGGTCTTTGTAGCAGGATGTATTTTCCCTTTTCTAGGTACTACCTGTGCTATAAGTGAAGAAAGCTCCGTCGTAGTGGTGATGGGTCTTTGTTTACGATAGTGTACAATAACCCGAGCGATATGACGGGCATACCTTTCCTCTCCAAGTTCACGAAGCATCGCGGTGAGTTCTTTCTCAGAAAGGGTATGGATGAGATCAAAGGCCGTGCGCTTCTGAGAAGTATCCATTCTCATGTCCAGAGGACCTTCTCTTTCAAAGCTAAATCCTCGCCTACTCTCTTCAAGTTGCCACGACGAGACCCCAAGATCAAAAAGAATGCCTCGTACACGCTCCACTCCCAGGGAAAAAAGGAGTTCTGAAAGACGAGAAAAGCATCCGTGCAGAAGGCGTACTCTCGAGGCAAAGGGTTTAAGTTTTTCTCGAGCCTCCCTGAGAGCTTCCTCGTCCCGGTCGATGCCCACAAGAACTGAGAACTCCCCCAAACGCTCAAGGAGAGCACAGGCATGTCCTCCCCCTCCAACTGTGGCATCCACATACACTCCCTCTCCCTGAAGCAAAAAACGACATACTTCCTCAACCATTACTGGTTCATGGAACACAGTTTCTTTCATATTCCTGTGTCCACAATATGTTCTGAGATTTCGGCAAACCGTTTTTCGGCAGTGCTCACATAAGCCTTCCAAATCTCCTCTTCCCAGATTTCAATTCTCGTCCCCACGCCCACAAGCACAACCTTCCGCTCGATCTTGGCATAGTTCCTAAGGTAAGGAGGAAGAGCAATGCGACCTTGGGAATCCAAGGCGACCGTAGCAACCGTAGAAAGAAAGAGGCGGGCAAAATCTCTTGTTTCTCTCCGGGTAAGGGAAAGGGAAGCAATTTTCTCGTAGAGTATCTGCCAGGAATCCTCAGGGTAGAGGAAAATACACTGTTCAATTCCTCGGGAAAGATAAAGGGTACCCTGGAGTTTCTCCCGAAAGACACTGGGAACAATGATACGTCCCTTTTCGTCCACGGTGTGAGAGTACTGCCCGGCGAACATCTTCCTCCCCCTTCTACCCCTTTTCCCCACTTAAAACCACTTTACTACACTACGGGAGAGAGAGGAATTGAACAAACGTTTTAGAAAGACAAAACTTTGCGTTCTTTCTCGCCGGAAAGAGCAAGAAGAAATTCGTCAAAACTTCGAGAAGCCACGAAAAACGAGGTGGTACGGTACCCGACCTCTTCGAGGGTGTGAGCATCGGAAAAAGAAAGGAGAGCATACCTCCTCAGTGAAGGATCCATTTTTCCGATCTCCTTAAATGAAGAGACCTCCAAAGCTCTGAGAGAAAGGCCTGGAGGGATAAAACCAAGTTGAGAGATAATGCTATAGGATTTCCTATCCACATGGGCCGGTACAATCACTCCCTCACGGCACTCTACCTCTCGTACCACCTCTTCAAGGGACAAAGAAAGAGAAACGGTAAGAAGGTTTGTCTTCTTCTCCCGAACATTTCCTTCTTCATCGATCACCCACTCTTCTCCCCAGACATCTCTCTCAAGAGGGATGGAAAGGAGATATTCTTCCACTACACGATTAAACGAGACAAGAAGTTCAAGGGTGGGAAAATAAGAAAGAAGGTGAATCTCTTCCCGAGTCTCTATCTCGATTCCCGGGATTACCCAGAGACCAAATCGCTCTCCAAGCTCCAAAGTTACGGCTACATTGTCACAGGCGTTGTGATCGGTTAAAGCAATGGCACCAATTCCTTTTTCTAAGGCTTCAAGGACAATGCATTGAGGCAACATATCTCGCCGGGCACAGGGAGAGAGGACGCTGTGAATGTGGAGGTCAGCAACAAGAACCTCAAGATTCACGCCGCCTCTTCCCCGGAATTCCCAGAGCAGCAAGACGAGAAACTGCCTCAAAGGCGCTTAAATGGGTTCGAAGTATGGTAATACCTTCACTCTCAGCGCGAACTACGGTCTGCTCACTAATTTCAGCGTTATTCACCACCACTACACAGGGAATACCCACAAGAACCGCCACCGCTACCACATTGGGATGTGATTGAACCGTAACCCATACACTTCCTTCCGAAGCATTGGCAATGCAATCGCTCAGAAGATCCCCACAGTACCCTCCATCCACTGCCCTCTCTATATCTCCCGGAACCACTACGCTGGCCTCAAGGGGTTCGACAAGGTCACGAATTTTTATGCTCAATTCCCTTCCTCCTTTTCTCTGACATCGTTTGGGGAACCTTGCTTGCCAAGGCGTATATCTCCCGTGCCAACTCAAGCATGTTGTCCCGCAAAAGGAAAGGACAGTCTATCTCCTCTGCTCTTCCACGCACCACGTCTTCGGCCAGAGCCCGGCAGGTGGGGGAACCACAGGCTCCACAATCAAGACCCGGCAAACACTCCAAAAGTTCTTCTATCTTTTGATACTTCTCCAAGGCTCGTTCGAGATTTCGATCGAGTTTCAAAACCTCCTTTGCTTCGTAGGCTCTTTCCCGGAGGAAAACCCTGAATTTGTGCCATTCCTTCATCTCCTCCAGGATGGGAGGCCGAAAAATCCCGTACTTCTTGAGAAGATGATTGATATTCACCTTGGCAATAAAGGGATTCTGCACCGCCAAAACTCCTCCAATGCACCCCCCTACACAGGCCTGAGCTTCGCAATAGACAACACCTTTTAGCTCTTCCATCTCTATTTTTTCGAAAACCGAAATGACATTATGGATTCCATCCACCGCCATGTACTCTCCCTCTCCTAAGGACTCCTGCTCTCCCCCGGAGCGGGCCCATCCAATCCCCTTGAATCCAGCAACCTGAAGTCCGGGAACATCCTCTACAAGGTGCAACTCGTTGACCAGACGGGAGTAGATACTCGCCATAGAAATAGCTCCATCAACCCGTCCAAGCCCTTCTCCACTTTGGCGAGTTTCGGTAACCTTAGCCGGACAAGGGGTGACGAAAAAAACCCCTATTTCTTCGGGTCTGTAGCCCTTCTCCATGGCCCCAAGGCGGGCGATCTTTGCTGCCACTCCTAAGGGAGAGTCAAGAGGAAGAAGATTGTCAAGAAGCGAGGGAAACTTCACTTCCACCAGGCGAACCACCGCGGGACAGGCAGAAGAGATCAGGGGTAGAATGAGATCTTTCCTCCTCAGGTAATGGACTATCTCTTCAGCCAAGATCTCTGCTCCCCGGGCAACTTCAAATACCTCGTTGAACCCCAGATGCAAAAGACCATTCAGCACTTTCCCCAAGGGAATAGTAAACTTGAACTGGGCATAGAAGGCTGGTGCAGGGAGAGCTACAGTGTAGCGAAAATTTTGAATGGCCTCAAGGGGATCGGTTTGAGCATATTTCGCATGGTTTGGACAGGTTCTTATACACTCCCCACAATCAATGCATCGCTCTTCATCGATCCGAGCCTTGCCCCCTTTAACTCGAATAGCTTCAGTGGGGCAGCGACGAATACAGTGAGTGCACCCTTTACACTTTTCTTCATCCAGACGAACAGAGTGGTACGTCTCTTGCATCTTTTTACCTTCTTCTTCTCACGGACTGAGAAAAAAGTCCATGACGACCTTTGTACCCTCTCCAATTCGGGTGTCGATTTCCAGACGATCGGAGCACTTCTTCATATTCGAGAGACCATACCCTGCTCCGAAACCCATTTCCCGGATATGAGGCGGAGCAGTGGAATAGCCTTCCTGGAAAGCAAGCTCAAGATCAGCAATTCCCGGACCCTCGTCATCCACCTCGATGTGAATCCAACTGGGAAAGATCCGAGCTCTGAAAATCCCATGCCAAGCATGGATAACAACGTTCATCTCTGCCTCATATGCTGCAATAACCACTCTACGGGTAAAAGCTGCAGGAAAACCAATCTGTTGCAGGATCCTTTTGAGTTCGCTCGACACATCACCGGCACTTTGAAAGTCTCCCCCTTGGATTCTTCGTTCCACCTCGATGAGGGGTTGTTCATCCCTCATTCTATCTCGCTACAACCCTTCAATCCGTGTAGATATAATCTTCCACAGGCCTCATACATAGGAAGTCTCGTGGCCAGGAGGGGGATTTTCTTTATCACTGCCAACTCAACTGTGGCGGGTTCCGGCCGCTTTCCCCGCACAAACACTACCCCAATGAGATCGATCATCTCCGCTGTGCGGATCACCTGAGGATTGGTAAGCCCGGTAAGAAGGAGGGAATTATCCTTCGTAAAAGCCAGAACATCGCTTAAAAGGTCGCTTCCACAAGCCGATTTGGGTTCCCGTTGATCGAGCAACTCCTCACCTGCCAGGATTTCTGCTTTAAGAATTTCCTTGACTTCCCTCAAGGTCATACTCGTTCCTCTTTCACTTCCCAACGAAACATTCTATGCCCTGAGACCGTAGTTTTGCCGCCGCCTTCCTGGCTTCGTCAAGAGAAGCAAATCCATAGACCCTTACCCGGTACATTCCCGAAACATTCTCAGCAACCGCTTCGTAACCGAAACGCCTTAGAGTCTCCACCATTGCTTGAGCATTCTTCTCTTGAGAAAATGCTCCCGCCTGTAAGAAAGCTCCTTCCCGAGGAAAGAGTGGAGATACAGAAGGTGTCACCTTGGGTTTCTCCACCACTTTGACTTCTTCCTTAACCTTCGTTTCCTTCCCAGGAGAGGGCAAGGGCAAAGGAGTCGCCTCTGCCAAAAGAGGTGAAACCTGAGGGAACTCCCAAGTCCATTCCTCAAAGGGTGATACGGGGACAAATTCCTCTTCTTCTACCACCTGAATAAGAGGAGGAACCTCCTTGGAGAGGAGGAGTCTCGTATACCGATCGAGATCTCCTCGGGCCGTAAAAAAGGAAAAGACCACTACAAGCAAAGCCCCAAGAAGGGTCACGATAACTTCTACTGGATCTCTCCCTTTCACAGTAAAGAACCTCATAAGATACCCTCAAGAAGCCTCTTGAGACGGGCAATCTCTTCTTTAATTTCAGTATATCGCTCTTTCTCCTGCGTGACAACCTCAAGGGGAGCCCGAGCAAGGAATCGAGCGTCTTCGAGCTTCTTGGTGATGCGTTCAAGGTCTCGGCTAAGGTTCTCAATCTTCTTCAGCAGACGTCGTTCTTCTTTTTCCACATCTACAACGCCTTCCACAAAGAAGTATACATCGACACCCTGCACTCGTCCCAAAGCTACATGAGGTGGACGAGGAATATTCTCCCCTACACGCTCTACGATACATTTGGTGAGTTGCTCAACGTATTCTTTCTTTGCAGAGAGAAACCCCACCCGATCTGCCTCCGTACAACTTAACCATACCACACCTTCAAAGGCGGGAGAAACCCCGAGTTCGGACCGTAAGTATCGTATCTCTCGGACAACCCCCTGGAGAAAAGCGACATCTTTTTCCGCTTCTTTATCTGTCCAGGTAGTATCCCCCTGAGGCCAGGAAGAGACCATGATACTCTCCCTCTCCTTATAGGGCAAAGGAAGATGTTGCCAGATCTCCTCGGTCACAAAAGGAATAACCGGGTGAAGGAGGCGCAAAAGATGGCTCAAGATAGTGAGAAGAACATTCTGGGTTTTTCGACGCTCTCTTTCTGTTCCTCGGTACAGGTCTCTCTTGCTCCACTCGAGATACCAATCACAGTACTCGCTCCAGACGAAGTCGTAAAGAAGCTGCACGAAGCCTCCAAATTCAAGGTTCTCTAATTGTACCGTGGCCTCCTGGATTACCTTGTTAAGACGCGAGAGAATCCATCGGTCCTTGAGGTCAAGGGCATTCTCAGTGAGAGAAAGGAAGGCAAACCCCTCGAGATTCATAAGCACAAAACGGGCAGCATTCCAAAGCTTATTGACAAAACTACGAGCCGCTTCAATTCTCTTTAAAGAGAGGTGTATGTCTCTCCCTTGGATGGTCAACCAGGCAAGGGCAAAGCGCAGGGCATCGCTTCCATACTGTTCCACAATTCCCAGGGGATCAATGGCATTTCCCAGAGACTTACTCATCTTTCTTCCTTCCTCATCCCGTACAAGAGGCGTGATGTAAACCTTTTTAAAGGGAACATCCCCCATGAATTTCAAACCCATCATGATCATGCGGGCCACCCAGAAAAAGATGATGTCAAAACCGGTCACCAGAAGCGAGGTAGGGTAAAAACGTGCTAAATCCTCAGTCTTCTCCGGCCATCCCAAAGTGGAAAAAGGCCAGAGAGCCGAGCTGAACCAAGTATCGAGCACATCCTCATCCTGTCGAATCTCTCCCTGGCACTTCGGACAGGATACGGGGGTATCCCGATGAGCAAAGGTGTAGCCACAGGACTGGCAGTAGAAGACCGGGATGCGGTGTCCCCACCATATTTGGCGGGATATGCACCAGTCCTTAATATTTTCCATCCACTCAAAGTACACTTTTGTCCAGCGTTCCGGAACAAAAACTGTCTTGCCTTCTGCAACAGCCCGCATAGCAGGTTCGGCTAATTCCTTCATCCGCACAAACCACTGACGGGACACAAGAGGCTCTATGACTGTTCCGCAGCGATAACAGTGTCCCACCGCATGGAGATGATCTTCTACACGCTCAAGAAGACTTTCTTCTTCAAGGGCCAGAAGGACACTCTTCCTCGCCTCTTCGCGGGAGAGACCGGCAAAGCACCCAGCGGCTTCGGTCATGAAACCCTTAGTATCGATGACTTGCACAACGGGAAGATCGTGTTGTCTTCCTATCTCGAAGTCAAGGAGAGCGTGGCCCGGGGTAACCTTGAGAACACCTGTTCCAAAGCCCCGATCGATACGAGAGTCGGCAATGACCGGAATAATTCGCCTGAGGAGGGGCAAAACAACCTTCTTCCCTACGGCGTTTCGGTAACGAGAATCCTCAGGGTGAACGGCCAAGGCTACATCTCCAAGGAGGGTCTCCGGACGGGTAGTGGCTACAACCAGAAACCCGTCCTCCTCAAGGAAGGGATAACGAATGTAGTAGAGCTTTCCCGAAGTTTCACGATACTCCACTTCAACATCAGCCAAGGCCGTCTCACAGCGGGGACACCAGTTAACAATATATTCACCCTGGTAAATGAGTCCCTCTTCAAAAAGGCGTACAAAGACCTCCCGAACTGCTCGGGATAAGCCTTCGTCCATCGTGAAACGTTCTCTCGTCCAATCACAGGACGCTCCCATCCTTTTGAGCTGTTCCACAATTCTGCGGTGGTAGGTCTCCTTCCATTCCCAAACTTTCTCGAGAAAAGCCTCCCGCCCTAAGGTATGACGGTGTAGGCCTTCCTTCGCGAGATGTCTCTCAACAACGTTTTGAGTAGCAATCCCGGCGTGATCTGTCCCCGGAAGCCACAAAGCAGCGTAACCCTGCATACGCTTGGCTCGGATTACAACGTCTTGCAGGGTCAGATTCAAAGCATGACCCATATGGAGGTGCCCTGTGACATTAGGAGGGGGAATCACTATAGAAAAAGGAGGTTTTTGAAGATCGGGGGAAGGGATGAAATATCTGTTCTTCTCCCAAAAATCGTACCACCTACTCTCCGATGCCTGGGCCTCGAAAACAGGCAAGAGGACTACATCCTTCTCCATACTTCCTCCTTACGCCGGCCTCTCCTCGCAGCCTTGCTTGAGAAAGAGGTAATTTTCACCTCTTACAAAGGCTTCGTTGATGATGACTTTCTTAATGTCTTTTCGAGAAGGAATCTCAAACATGAGATCGGTCATGAGGCGTTCCATGATCGAGCGCAATCCCCGGGCTCCGGTTCCCTTAGCGAGTGCTTCCCTGGCAATAAGCCGCAGGGCCCCCTCGGTGAAAATGAGTTCCACACCTTCCATCTCAAGGAGTTTTTGGTACTGTTTGACAAGGCTGTTTCGGGGCTCGGTGAGAATGCGCACCAAATCGTTCTCTGTCAGAGGGTCAAGAGCACAAATAACAGGTACCCTTCCGACGAATTCAGGGATCATACCGAATTTCAGAAGATCCTCTGGTTGGATTTCATGGAGAATGTTGCGGGAAAGTTCTTTTTCCGAAAAGCTCTCTCGAGCCCCAAAGCCGATCTTACGGTCCTTCAAGCGGTTCTCAATAATTCGCTCAAGTCCCACAAAAGCCCCCCCACAGATGAAGAGGATGCTTTCAGTATTGATCTGAATGAACTCTTGGTGAGGGTGTTTCCTTCCCCCTTGGGGAGGAACGTTAGCAACGGTACCCTCGAGGATCTTGAGGAGTGCCTGTTGTACCCCTTCTCCAGAGACATCCCGGGTAATGGAGGGATTCTCACCTTTTCGGGCTATCTTGTCTATTTCATCAATGTAGACAATGCCCTTTTCCGCCCTTCTGATATCAAAGTTGGCGTTCTGAATGAGACGCAAAAGGATATTTTCCACGTCTTCGCCCACATACCCTGCTTCGGTAAGCGTTGTGGCATCAGCAAGAGCAAAGGGAACGTTAAGGAATTTCGCCAAAGTCTTAGCTAACAGAGTCTTGCCAGAACCGGTGGGACCAAGAAGCAGAACGTTGCTTTTTTCAATCTCCACGTCCTTTGAATCCTTCGGCTGCATGACACGCTTATAATGGTTGTACACTGCCACAGAAAGGATAACCTTTGCCCGTTCCTGTCCTATGACGTACTGATCAAGAAAGGCCTTGATCTCTTGGGGGGAAGGCAGCTCTTCAAGAACAAAATCTTTTTTGCTCTTCCGCGAATCTTCCTTGAGAATCTCGTTGCAAAGTTCTACGCATTCGTCACAGATGTATACTCCCGGGCCAGCGATGATTCGCTTCACCTCTTGTTGGGCCTTGCCACAGAAAGAACAGTGCAACCTAACCTTCTCCTCTTCAAACCTCGACATTCTGGATAGCTCCTTCTTTCCTCTTTTCTTCAGGATAGAGAACCCGGTCAATCAGTCCGTATTCCCGGGCTTCCTCAGGAGACATGAAGAAGTCCCTCTCCGTATCTCTGCGGATTCTCTCAATGGATTGACCGGTATGGCGAGCAAGGATCTCGTTAAGCTTTTCTCGAATTTTCACCATCTCCCGGGCATGAATCTCGATGTCCGTTACCTGACCCTGGGCACCACCCAGAGGCTGATGGATCATAATACGAGAGTTAGGAAGAGCCATACGCTTACCCTGCGCTCCAGCAGCCAAAATCACTGCTGCTCCACTTGCTGCTTGGCCTATGCATATTGTAGCCACATCGGGTTTTATGTATTGAATGGTATCATAAATAGCCAGAGTTGCCGACACCGAACCACCAGGGCTATTAATATAGAGATTAATGTCCTTTTCCTTGTTCATGGCTTCAAGGAAGAGAAGCTGGGCAATGACAAGGTTTGCCACAGTGTCATCTATTTCGGTTCCCAAAAAGACGATGCGATCTTGCAAAAGGCGAGAATAGATATCGTAAGCCCGCTCACCTCTTGGGGTTTGTTCCACCACAATAGGCACAAGATAGCTGAGACGCAGTCCATTCACGTTCATTCGTGAATCATCTCCTCTTCAGGATCTCCCAAAGCCCTCCACTGGTCAAGATTAAGAGGCTCTTCGACCTCCTTCACTTTCACTCTCGAGAGAAGATCGGCAACGAGTTTGTGGGTAAAGAGGCGGGCTGCCATTCGAGGAAGGACTTCTCTTTTTGAAAGACTCTCTGCCACCTTATCTGGAGACTTCCCACTCTGCTGAGCAATGTCCGCGACAAGATGTTCCAGCTCCTCTCTGGTCAACTCGATACCGTATTCCTTAGCATATTGTCCGAGCACAAATTGCTTTTTAAGCCTTAAGCGGGCAATGTTTCGCATCTCTTCCTCAAAGGCAGCAAAATCCTTACCGGTGACCTCAAGATAGCGCTCGAGAGCCATACCACTCTCTTCGAGTTGCTTCCTGAAACTCTCAATAACCGATCTCGTCTCTTCTTCCACAAGAGGGCTGGGAATCTCGACCTGAGAATTGCGGCAGAGAGCCGCTATCGCCTCCTTTTGCAATCTCTCTTCCACGAGACCCTTAGCACCCTCCTCAAGAGATTTCCGCACCTCGGCTCGGAAACCTTCAAGTGAAGCATACTGTTCTCCCAAGGCTCCCAAGAATTCGCCATCGAGCGCTGGAAGGTGTCTCTCGAAAACGGCAAGAATTTCCACTTCCTTCTCTTCTCCCTCTTCAAGAGGGACTGTTCTCTTCTCTCCTCGCTTCGTACCGATAATAACTGAGCCTACAGAGCGGTCATCGTACCCCGCTATCAGGGAGAATCTCTTCCCTTCTACTTCCACAACCACCATATCACCCGGCTTGATTGGCCCTTCTTTCTCTTTCCACTCTCCCAATCTCCTGCGGAAATTCTCAACACTCTCATCGACATCGCTTTCTCGTATCTCCAGACGATATCGGTGGACTTCGATTTCCTCAGGACGGGCCAAGACCACTGAGGGATTTTCTACCACTCGAAAGCGAAAACGAAGAGGCTCTCCCTCTTCAACATGGAGCACCTCCACGTTGGGCTCATCAACAATTTCCATGTTCTCTTTCTCGAGAACCTCTGTGATTACCTTAGGAACCAGGCGATGTACAAGCTCGTCGATTATGACTTCCTTTCCCAGACGGGCTCGCAGAATGGCTCGTGGAGTACGACCCTTGCGAAAACCTGGAACGGCAATCCTTCGGTTAAGGTCCCGATAGACCTCCTCGAGGACTTCGTCCACCCTCTCCTTCTCAATTTCAACCTCAAACTCCAAAACGTGCTTTTCCTTTTCTTCTCTCTTTAGCTCCATCATTGATTATTGCCACCTTTCTCTATGCACAAGAACTCCCCCCAGCATCTTGAGAATTATATGTTCCCCAGGGATAGGTGTCAACCTTAGGACAGCTGCTCCTCAAACCTCAGCTGTTTAAGACCCTCAGGTGTCAACCTTCGCCGCATGGAAATCCCAGACAGAACCCCAATGGCAATCTCACAAAGGTAGAGGACACGGCTCCCATGCTCTAAGTGTCCTCCGTACGCACCTCGGACATCCGAAATCACGGCATGGACGTGAGGTTCAGAACTGGCAATAACCCCACTTAAAGACAGAAGCTCAAAGGGGCCTTCATAGCGCTCAAAGTGTTCCACCGGGGGGAGCCCCGTGGTCGTCACCCAATGAAGATGAACTTCACTGAACGTTCCAAATCCGGAAAGAATGACACCGTTTTCAATGTGTTCCTTGCCTATGACTTCCTCAACACTCTCAAGAACATACTCTCCTGGGAAAATACTCACCGTAAGAACTTGCTCAAATCGTCCAAAACCGTAATCCATACTTCCACCTCCTCTTCACGTTCCGTAGACTGATTCCCAGATAACCTGTGCGTGTCAAGTGACTTCTTCTTCCAATCCACACGGCATGTTTCGCCCTTCTTCCGTGCCATAGCGAGGTTCAAAAACCGAATTCCTCTCAGGCCATGTCGTCCGTCACAAGGATACCTTGTCACTTCCAGTATTCTAAGGCTTTCGAAGCTTTTCTCAGACGGTCCATGATGGCCCTTCCCAGCCCTACCTCCGGTACCGGCTCGACATAAATAAGATCGAGACGCGCTTCTTCCAACCGATGAAGGCAAGCAAAGAAATTTGCTGCCGCCTCTTGCAAATCCCCTGATGGAGAGAGAATCTCTACTGTCTCAAACCACTCTGGATGTTCCACCCTACGGAAAGCCAAAAACCCAACCCGCAGTCCCAAGGGAGGAGGAGTTTCCAAAGGAACGATTTTCAAAGGAATCAAAGGAGCATAATGAGAGGGGAGCTGACCGGGGGAACGGGGAGAGGCTGCCTGAAAATCGACCCGAACCTTTCCAATCACCCGCTCAATGTCTTCAAGAGGTACTCCCCCCGGCCTCAAAAGAACCGCTTCCTCCACAAGTTCAATAACCGTCGACTCAACCCCTACGGGGCACCTTCCCCCGTCAATAATGAGCTCAATCTGTCCCCCGACTTGCTTTGCTACATGCTGAGCCAGTGTGGGACTGAGCCGTCCAAAAAGATTCGCACTGGGAGCCGCTACAGGAACTCGAGCCTTCCGAATAAGAGCAAGAGCCACTGGATGGGCCGGCATCCGCACCGCAACGGTAGGAAGACCAGCAGTGACGATATCTGGAACAACAGGCCTTTTGGGAAGTACAAGGGTCAGAGGACCAGGCCAAAAGCATTCAATGAGCAAACGTGCCCGAGGGTCCACTCTTTCCCAGAGCTCCTCAGCCATTCCAGGCTCCGCTACATGCACAATCAAAGGGTCGAAAAATGGTCGCTCCTTCACCTCAAAAACACGAGCCACAGCTCGGGGAAGAAAGGCGCAGGCCCCAAGACCATAGACGGTCTCAGTGGGGAACGCTACAAGCTTCCCCTCTCGAAGAAGCGAGGCTCCCTTATCGATGGCCTCCTCAGTAGCTGGAAGAATTTCCGCCATGTTACAGATACCCCTCTTTGTTTGTCTCCCTTAGAAATCCAAGAAATCGACGGATGTCTCAACCTTTTTGGCGCGAGGATTACATCGCTCTCTTTCACCAGAGTAACATCCTTTATATCAATATCAAAGGTCTTGCAACCGGTTCCTTATTCCAGAGAATACATCCTTTGCCTCCCACGACACGTGTTCTCCTAAAACCATGTTGCCCTCCTCGTCAGGAGGTAATATTTTTCGAGGCTCCTTGGGAACCCGCGTCATTCCATCCAAAACTTGTCGCAGTTAGGTTGTCCCTTCTTCACAGGAAATACCCGATGTTTCTCCTATAGCCTCAAGCCCTCAAGAACCTCCACAGTAAACCCCCCAGAAGCAAAGAGAACCGTTCCTATCCGATGAAGTAACCAGTGGGAAAGACAAAAACAACCTTCCCAGAAAAATCAAAAGGAGAGAAATATGACGCCAAAAGACCAGTGCAGGAAACGGTACTTTTTCTTCCAGTTCAAGAATAAGACGAGAGGATAAAAGAAAAAGGAATTCGAAACGAATCACAGCCTCATACCCTCTGAGAGCCACTAAATGGAGACTTTCCTTCCCCATGAGAGGAGGGATACGCTCAACGGTTTGACGGAAAAATGCAGCACTTTTATGGATCAAAAACTGTTTGGGTTTCACGAGCCGGTTGGTGGCAGGCCAAAGACATTCTCCCTTCCCTCCCGCCGTGATGAACGTTAAAGACGGGCCCCCTTACCTCCTTTGTTATTATACCGGTGAAATTCTGGTGTAATGGGAAAAAGGCGGGTTAGGGCTTTCTCCTAACGCTTTTTCGCTCACTCTCGGGACAACCATTCACCATACAGAGATACAGGTATGTTTTTCTTCGCCAAACGAAAGGGAGAGAGACGCACCCCAAGGCGACCCTTTTCTATCCCGCTTCTCTCAAGGCGTAGTGCCCCAGGAACCACACAGGCAATTTTCCCAGAGTTACACTGCACCGCCCAAAGATTCACCAAACCTTCCTTGCAGTTTACGCCTTCAAGGATTCCAAGGCCGATTTCTCCTCCCTCTGAGGTGAAGAGCCCACAAACAAGTCCTTCAAGGAGAGCACAAGGATAAGCATGAGGAAACGTCTCCCTCTCTTTTCCCTCTGGAATAAGGAGAAAATCTTCATAAACACTTGAAAAATGTATTCCATCTTTTCTCTTTTGCACTTTCAAGTCAAAAAAGGAGGGGTAAAGAGGCAGAGAGAAGCGAAGAGTCTCAAGGGGCAAGCTCATCTCTTTTCCTACAGAGAAATAGAGGGAAAAGAGCCTCTGACGATGGAGGCGGCGGTGCTCATAATGTTTCCTTAAGACAGAAGAAGGAATGGGAAGAACAATAAGGCGCTCCTTAAGTCGAGACGAAAGGGGAATAAATTCTCTGCTTTCTCCCAAGGCTATAACCACTTCAGGCTCAATGAGTCTGATTTTGAGCATTTTGAGAAGATACCCCGAGGGAGAATGGAAGAGTCCACAGGTATCGAGAATCACTACATCGGTTTTCTTCTTCACCGAGCGTACAAGATCAAAAGCGTACACGGCCAAAGCGACGATGTCCTCCTCTGGAGTGGTATCGCCGAGGAAATGGAAAAGGGGGGTAAAAAGACGTTCTCTCAACCCCATTTCCCTACCGA
This sequence comes from uncultured Atribacterota bacterium, assembly GCA_964426875.1. GTDB lineage: Bacteria > Atribacterota > Atribacteria > Atribacterales > Caldatribacteriaceae > Caldatribacterium. The sequence goes on along the minus strand of CAYRSB010000001.1, from coordinate 39,018 downwards.
AAAGAATGCATGCACCTACCGTCGTGGGGGGACCAACCTGGGACTGTCCGAGATCTGCATCCACCCATCCGACTCGCTTCCCCCGTCCCACAAGAGTACGCACAAGAAGATACACCAGGGTCGTCTTTCCCCGATCTGGAGGGGCCACAACCATAATGGTTCCGCGAAAATCATCAAATGCTCTCTCAAGTAAGGACCACTCTTTTGGCCAAAAGATGCGCTCCATCATTCAAAACAAGGAGAAAGGGGAGACGGACTTACACCCTTCGTCCTTCCAAAGTCTTAAAGGTTCGGTAAATAACCTGTACCATGTGCAGAGAGAGGAGAGTCACCCTCACTTTCAAGCTTCTCAAATCCTCAAGAGGAGCAAAAAGAAGGAACACCAAGAATTTAAAGTTCTCTCTCGCCCAGAATACGCCGGAGTCTCTCTTCAAGAGCCCTTTTGGGAACGTACCCCACAACTCGTTCAATCTCCTTACCACCCTGGAAGAAAAGGAGGGTAGGAATGGCATGAATGCCAAATTTCATTGCCAGGGAGGGAACATCATCGGTATTGACTTTCCCCACCTTAACTCTACCGGCCCAGTTTTCGGCGATCTCCTCTATGACCGGAGCCATCATGCGGCAAGGCATACACCAAGTGGCCCAAAAATCTACCATAACAGGCTTTTCCGACCGCAGTACTTCTGTAACAAAATTCTCTTCATTCAATTCCAAGACCTCTTTGGCCATGTTTCTCACGCCCTTTCTTTCCGATTTTCAACTCCTCTCCTTTTACAAGCCGACGGATATTTTCTTTGTGCCTGAAAAACACAAGAAAGGCAGCGCATATTCCCCACCACACAAAAGATGGAGGCCGGTGAAGAAGAAAGAGCAAAAAGGGCATGGCCAGAGCTCCCCCCAAAGACCCCAAGGAGGAATACCGTGTCACCAAAACGACCACAACCCATACCAAAAGACACAAAAGAGCCACTTGCCAGGAAAGACAGAAGAGAACCCCCAAGGTTGTAGCTACACCCTTGCCTCCTCTAAATCCTAAAAGGCAAGACCAGTCATGTCCCAAAACGACAAGAAGTGCAGCAACGAAGAACAAGAGCGGAAAGGCTCCTAAGAAGTAAAAAGCGAGGTACGCCCCTAAGAAACCCTTAAGAGCATCCCCCACTCCAGCCAAAAGAGCGGGAACAAATCCCGCCACCCTTGAAACATTGGTGGCCCCAATGTTACCGCTTCCGAACCGACGAAGGTCTACCCTCTTAAAAGCCCAGGTAATGATGAGCCCACAGGGTAGGGACCCCAAAAGATAATTGAAAGGAAGTACCCAGACTACCACTATGCCTCACCCCTCATACCTCCCAAAAACAAGAGTTCCGTTATGTCCCCCAAATCCAAAGGAGTTCGAAAGGGCATTACGGATGAAAAGAGGACAAGCTTTGTGCGGGGTATAGTCAAGGTCGCACTCCGGATCGGGTTCTTCAAGATTTATAGTAGGGTGAATAATACCATGGTAAACAGAGAGAACCGTCGCCGCGGCCTCCAGGGCACCTGCCGCTCCAAGGAGATGACCTACCATGGACTTTGTGGAGCTGATTTTAATCTTATATGCCCGCTCTCCAAAGACTTTCTTGATTGCCAGAGTTTCTGTCTTGTCATTGAGAGGCGTTGAAGTTCCATGGGCATTGATGTAGTCCACTTCCTCTGGAGAGACGTTACTGTCTTCAAGGGCTAAACGTATAGCCCGTGCCGCTCCTTCCCCCTCGGGATCAGGTGCAGTGATATGGTAGGCATCACAGGTTGAGGCATACCCCTTAAGCTCGGCATAAATTCGGGCGCCTCGTGTAAGAGCTACCTCCTCTGCCTCAAGGATCAGGGCACACGCCCCCTCTGCCATGACAAATCCATCCCGTCTTCGATCAAAGGGACGGGAAGCTTTTTCTGGTTCGTCATTGCAAGTAGAAAGGGCCTTCATGGCACAAAACCCTGCTACTGCCAGAGGGGTAATAGAGGCTTCTGCTCCAACGGCAATCATAATATCCGCTTCACCGCGCTGAATAATGCGGAGCGCCTCCCCCAAAGCATGCGTAGAAGCCTCACAGGCTGTGGAAACACAACTATTCGGTCCTTTGAGACCAAGCTGTATCGCTACGTTTGCCGCTCCCATGTTGACAATCATCATGGGGATGAAAAAGGCGCTGACCTTCTGTGGGCCCCGCTCCAAAAGTACCCGATACTGGTCCTCAAAGGTACGAATTCCTCCAATCCCCGACCCCAAAATGACTCCTGCTCTTTCTCTATCAACCTTTGCAAGGTCAAGACTTGCGTCCTCCAAGGCCATAAGGGAAGCACAGACAGCAAATTGTGAGAAACGGTCCATTCTCCGTGCTTCTTTGCGGGAGAGAAAGCCCTCGGGGTCAAAATCCCGCACCTCTCCAGCAACTCTACTTTCGAAAGGTGTAGGATCAAAGCTTTGAATGACATCGATTCCCGATTTTCCCTCAAGGAGTGACTGCCAAAACTTGTCCTTTCCGGTACCCACAGGGCTGATGACCCCAATACCGGTAACAACGACCCTTCGTGCCAATTGACCAACCCCCTTTACCACTGAATGAGTGCAGCCCCCCATGTCAGGCCCGCACCAAACCCTACAAGGAGCACAAGGTCTCCTCGCTTAATCCGGCCAGATCCTTGAGCTTCATCAAGGGCAATGGGAATGGAGGCCGAAGAAGTGTTTCCATATCGTTCCACATTTACAAACACCTTTTCCTCAGAGATGCCAAGTCTCCTGGCTGCTGACTGTATTATCCTGACATTGGCCTGATGGGGAATGAAAAGGGAAACCTCTGTAATGGTTTTTTGAGCCTTCCTCAGTACCTCAAGGGAGGCCTCTTCCACAACGCGCACAGCAAATTTGAACACCTCATTACCACTCATCTTTATATAGTGCAATCTTTGGTTGACCGTCTCGATAGAGGCTGGCATTCGGGAGCACCCCGCCGGAAGTTCAAGAAGATGTGCTCCCCCTCCATCAGCTCCAAGACAGGTAGCTAAAATACCCGGAGTCTCCCCAAGGCCAAGAACTGCCGCCCCTGCCCCGTCTCCGAAAAGGACACAGGTTGCCCTATCCTGCCAATCAACAATCTTCGAGAGAGTCTCTGCTCCAACCACAAGAGCCTTTCCTCTTCCCTCGGCAAGAAGAAATTTCTCCACCATGGCCATGGCATACACAAAACTGGTACATCCTGCCTCAAGGTCAAAGGCAAAGGCATTTTTGGCACCCAAAGCATGCTGGATGAGACAAGCTGTCGAGGGAAAGAGCATGTCAGGAGTTACTGTTCCCACCACGATACAGTCAATTTCTTGAGGCCTAACCTCCGCCGCCTCAAGGGCTTTGCGAGACGCCTCAAGAGCAAGTTCTGAAGTGGTTTGAGAAGGAAAGGCAATCCTTCGCTCCTTGATACCCGTTCGAGTTGTGATCCATTCATCGCTCGTCTCCACCATACCCTCAAGGTCGTGATTTGTCAGCACCCTTTCGGGGACACTCGATCCGGTACCCAGAATACGCACCCACTGTCTTTTCAAGACTCTTCCTCCTTTGCTCCCGCAGAAACCAGAGAAAATCCAAGCTCAGCTTCAGCCACAACGTGTTCCCCAACCCTGGCTATTCCCTTGAGTTTCCCCACGCAACCCCTTCTTTTGAGGAGTATCACCTCCATGACGAGCTGATCTCCAGGTACTACCGGGCGACGGAAACGAACATCATCAAGAGAAGCGAAATACGGAATGCACCCTCGAAATTCTTCCATGTACATCATCATAGTAGCTCCAACTTGTGCCATGCTTTCAAGGATTAAAACCCCAGGCATAACAGGCCTTCCCGGAAAATGTCCCTGGAAAAACCATTCGTTCACGGTGACATTCTTTATTCCCACCACTCTGCCTTTCTCAAGAGAAACAATGCGATCCACAAGAAGGAAAGGGAAACGGTGGGGAAGGATCTCCTGGACTCTACGCACGTCCATTTCCATTCTTCACAACCCCCAGCGCACAAAAACATTTTTAATACTCTACCGAAACTCTGAGAAATTGACAAGGACGACTCGCTCGAGTAGTATTGTAGCAAGAAAATCCCTCAAAAAGGGACGCCTGAGGTGGAAACTGTATGATGAGAACACTCCGCAAGAACCTGGATATTATCCTCATCATTGTCGTCGTCGCCTTTGCCGTAACAATTTACTATGGGTATGGGTCATATCGTCGCTCAGGTCGAATAGCACAGGCCGTAGCAGCAACCGTCAACCACACAGCCATAAGTTTCTACGCTCTTGACCAGGCTTTTCGTGATCTCCTGAGTCAGTACGACTCAAAGACCATAAGTTCCTGGGACGAGAAAACTTTTGATCTTTTGCGTCGTCTGGTGCTTGAAAATCTCATCAACGAAGAGCTTCTCTACCAGGAAGCTCAGACAAGGAGAATAAAGGTTTCTTCACGGGAAATCGAGGCAGGGCTTGAGAAAATCCGCTCGCAGTTTCCCTCTGACGGAGAGTTTCGCCGCTACCTTGAATACCAAGGTCTTACCCTCTCTGCCCTGCGGGAATCCTTACGACGAGAACTCATGATCCAAAAACTTACCGAGAGTCTCGTAGCCGACCTTCCCATCCCCCACGAAGAAATAGCAAAGTACTACGAGGAACACAAAGATCTCTTCTCCACTCCGGCACAGTACCACCTCCTTAGGATGACATTCTTGACCAAAGACGACGCAGAGAAAGCCCTGCGCCGACTATATCTCGGGGAAGATTTCGCCAAGGTGGCCCAGGAGGTCTCCCTCGACGAAGCAGCCAAAAAGGGTGGAGACGTAGGATGGGTTTCGGAGAGTGCACTCCCTCAAGAAGTCAGGGAAGCTCTGGAAAGGATAAAGGAAGACCCCCGAAGTGTTACCCCCCCTCTTGCAGTGGATGGTACTTATGCCATTTACCGGGTTTTGGAATGGAAGCCCCAAGTAGTACAATCCCTTGAGGAAACCAAAGAAACCATAAGAGCTACAATCCTTGCTGAACAAAAAAGAGTAAAGACGGAACACCTCCTGACCGAGCTACGGAAGAAGAGTTCTATCACTGTTTCCGAGGCTTTGAAATTCGAAGTCTCCCCCTCTACCCCCGGGCCTACGCCCTTGCCCTCGGACGCCTCAACCGAGGGGGAAAGGGAGTGAGAAGGGGATTACTCCCTCTCTTGGGAATCCTTGCTGGAATTTTGGTGTATTTTCTCTCCCTCCAAGGAGTGGTCACTTTCACCCTAAGGGGGGAAGACTTCTCCCTTCGCCGAAGAGACCTCATACCTTTTTTCGAGGTTCTTGAAAAGCGCTGGAGAGAGACCCCGCTCATCCTTGAGGTTCAGGGAAAATCCTTCGAAATCCCCAAGGATTCCTTGGGGATCCGCTGGAATACCAAGGCTATGAAGCGAAAAGCTCTCACTGAAGGAAAGGTCCCCCTTCTCACCCGCTGGGATGAAGAAAGAGTACGAGCATTTTTGGCTTCACTTGAGGCAGAAACCCTTCTTCCTTCTCAAGATGCTTCCTGGGAAAGGGATCGCTTTGTCCCCGCCCGGAAAGGAGAAAGACTCGATACAGAAAAAGCTATACAAAAGCTTAGAGAAGAACTCTCAACCTGGCAAGATTCCATCATCATCAACACTTTTGAATCCATACCCCCAAAGCGCGATACCGAAGAGGTCCTTAGAGAAAGAGGAATCGTAACACTTCTCATCTCTTTTACAACTTCCCTTGAAGGAAGAGACGAAGATGTCATCTTCAACATCCAAAAGGCAGCAGAATCACTCTCAGGGTACTTTCTCAAAAAGGGAGAAGTTTTTTCCTTCAATACTGTAGTGGGAAAGGCGGACAAAGAAGACGGATACCGCGAAACCCAGATTCTTGCCAATGGTCACCTTGTCCCGGGATACGGAGGGGGTGTATGCCAGGTGGCCTCAACCCTCTTTAACGCCCTCTTGAGAACTGAGGCACAGATTCTTGAACGCCATCCCCATTCGGGGTACTCCAAGGCAACAAGCTATATTCCTCCCGGCCTTGACGCTGCCGTAAGTTACGGCAGTAAGGACCTGCGTTTCCGTTTCCCTTCGCAGAACGTAGTCATCATAGCCTACACAAATGGCCAGACACTGACATGTGAAATATGGGGGGAGAAAGAAAACGAAGTGGCCACTATTATTACGCAAAAGATGCGTTCCCTTAGGAAAGAAAAAGACGACGAGGGATGGCTCACCGTAGAAACCTCGATAAAGCGCGACGGGGCTCCTTCACTCCACTTTGTAGACACCTATCTCGTTCCCTGGGACTTCGCTCAGGAAATCATTAAAAGTTTTGGTTCGTGAGGACGTCGAGCATGGCCAGAATGTTCTCGCAGGGAATATCCCTCGGAAGGGCGTGAGAAGGGGCAGCAATGTACCCTCCACCCTGAAATTCCCGAAGGATTTGTTGTATCTCCCGTCGAATCTCCTCCGGAGTCCCAAAGGGAAGGAGTCTTTGAATGCTTATCCCACCCCAGAAAGAGAGTTTTCCTTCGTACTCCCGCTTGAGGGCAAAAATGTCCATGACCTCGGGTTGAAAAGGATTGAACACATCCAAGCCTATCTCCACAAGGTCTGGGAAAATTTCTTCAACCTTCCCACAACAGTGAAGGAATGCTTTCTTGCCCTTTTTGTGTACCAGAGCAATCATCTTGGCCATGCGAGGCTTCATAAACTTTCGCCAGAGTTTCGGCCCCATGATGAGCCCACCCTGCCATCCCCAGTCATCTCCAAAAAGCACGCCGTCAAACCCCAGATCCAACGTCCTATCAATCACCTCAAGATGAAAAGCCGTTATAGCGTTAAGAAGATCGTGGACGAAATCCTCATTCGTAATCATGTCACTCAGAAATTCTTCCATCCCTCGAAGGCTCCAGGCTCGTTCAAAAAGTGTATAGGTCTCACGCAGAAGGGTAAACTCGTTCTCGTGTTCCTCCATGAACTGAGGGATGTGTTGAAAACGTAAGGGGTCCGAAGGGTCTGGAAAACGGTATCCTAAAAGGGTGGGACGACGTAGAACCGGGGTGGGATTACCAATATCGGGGTCGATGGTACGATTCCACACCACACCCCATTCATCACGAACAAAGCCAGGGGCTACCTCAACAAAGCTTTCCGGACGTACGGCCTTCACAAAGGCCAGGTGATTCCCAATTTTTCCCAGGAAATCAGGATCGCCTAAGCACTGGGCCACTTTTTCTCTGGCAAGTATGGTAAAATCCACATGGTAGGGGACCAAATCTGTTTTCTCAAAGGATAGCGCTTTATAGACTCTTTCCTTCAGGGTCATGAGGAACCACTCCTCGAGATTATCTCGATATCGATGGTCGGTTTTTTCTGGTATACCTCTCCCAGATTAAATTCCTGCTCCCAAACTCTATTCTTCTCTATATTGCCATCTAAGTAGCTTACGATTTCCCCCGGCATATACGCCTTCAAGACAAGGGTAATGGACCCAAGAAAGGGTTTGGCTTTGTCAGCCCCCAAGGAGTTCAGGGCACTCTCGAGCTCCTCTCCTTGGAGGTGGGCCTCAAGGATGATAAGATCTTGATCCTTGTAAAGGCGAGCCGATTTTCCAAGGAATTGTTTTGTGAAGGCTTCAGCCTTCTCCTTATCCGAGAAACGCCACTGCCAGGCCACAACGTAAGGAGGGGTATCGCTTTGCATTTGTATATCCACATATTCCCGCTCTTCAGGGGAAAGTTTTTGATATCCTGAAAGAGCCGCCCCCCTGAGCTGCGTAAAAACGGTGTAGTCCTTCACATACACGGCAATACGTGCGCGAGGGATGGTGGCGTCAGACTCCACCTGGATGGCCAACTCTATTCGAGCACATCCTCCCAGAAAGAAAGCTAAAAAAACTATAATCCATATCCCCAAAAAAGCCTTCCTTCGCATCTTTGAAACCTCCCGGAATAGTTACCTTTTGTACCATGTTACATTACCTCAAAAGAATACTCAAGCCGGGGGGAAGAAAGATGGCCCATGTCGAACTTGTAGCACAACGTGGGAAAATCGAGGCCAAAATCGGGGAAGACGCCATTCTCTTCAAAAGTAGCGGAGCAGAGAGCGAGGCAGGTCATTGGCCCACAGAGTACATACTTGCCGCTTTAGGGAGCTGCTTTTCGGGAACAGTCTTCTCCTATGCTAAGACGAAAGACTTCCCTCTGGAAAAGGTGGTAGTCCGCCTTAAAGGAGAGGTTGCCCAAGCCCCCTCCCGCATCTCTTCCATCGCCATGGAGGTAGAACTTGTCGGAAATCTCACCCGGGCCGAAAAGGAGAGACTTCTTGCCGCCGGAGAGCGGGCATGCACAGTGATGAACACCCTAAAAAAGGGGGTAGAGAATATCACCACGACTCTTCTTGACTAAGACTCAAAAAGCATACGACGCAAAATACGGGCATTGTGTACGGCGAAAGCCTGATAATCGTTGTCAAAATAGCAATAGACCTTTCCGGTTTTCTTCCAAGAATTGACCTTTTTCGCCCAAAGACGAAGCTCCTCTTCACTGTAAAAGTGGGTGTAGAGACTCCCGTGGCCATGCAGACGAAGGTATACAAAGGAAGCAGTACCAACTTCAGCATAAGGAAAGTAAGGAGTATCGGCGAAACACAAAGCAATATCCCGAGCTTGTAAGAGCTCGTAAACTTCTTCACAGAAGAAACTGGAATGGCGAAACTCAAAAACATGTTGAAAAGAAGGGGAAAGTCGATGCAAGAATTCACGAAAGACCTCTCCCTGGAAAGCCAAACGGGGAGGGAGCTGGAAAAGGAGAGGACCACACTTATCCCGAAGCATTTCCACCCTTTCATAAAAAAGCTTTAGAGGCTCTGCCACATCTCCAAGCTTCTTGATATGGGTGATATACCGGCTCGCTTTGACGGCAAAGAGAAAAGAGGGTGGAGTTTCTTCATACCATCTCTTGAAAGTTTCCTTCCGGGGAAGGTGGTAAAAGGAAGAGTTGATTTCCACCGTGTCGAAGAATTGGGCATAGAAGACTAACCAGTTTCTCTTGGAAAGTCCCGGAGGGTAAAAAGACCCCTCCCAATGGTCATACATCCATCCCGAGGTTCCAATACGAACTGTCACCAGTATTTCCCACCCTCCTTAGGGTCAATACCAGCCTTCAGAAAAAGAGGAGCCAGGTGATTCGTCGGTCCAGCCCCCCCTCCAAGAGGCAGAGAATGGGTAATAACCGCATGCATGTAATCCCTGGCTTCCTCAACAGCCTTTTTGGGAGGACGCCCCAAGGCAAAAAGAGCACAAATAGCTGCCGAATAGGTACATCCTGTGCCATGGGTATGAGGAGTAAAGATTCGGGGACTGGAAAAGTGTACCACTTCCTCCCCATCAAAAAGCAGGTCTACTACCTCTTCTCCAGGAAGATGCCCCCCCTTGATGAGGACACAACGAGGACCCTTTTTGTAGATAACATAGGCTGCCCGCTCCATATCTTCTACGTTCTTCACCTTAAAGCCACAGAGGACCGAGGCTTCTTCAAGATTTGGAGTCACCATGTACGCCAAGGGTAAAAGTTCTTCAGAGAGCGCCTGAACTGCCTCCTTCTGAAGCAACGGAGCGCCGCTTTTGGCCACCATCACCGGGTCCACTACAAGCTTTGTGATATTCCACTTCTCCACAGCCCTGGCTACAACCCCTATGATATCTTGGCTAAAAAGCATCCCGGTCTTGACTGCATCCGCCCCTATATCCCCCATGACGCTCTCGATTTGCTGGGCCACCATCCAGGGAGGTAGGGGAAAAACAGCGTCCACTCCTTTTGTGTTTTGTGCCGTTACAGCCGTTATCACTGTCATGCCGTACACTCCAAAAGCACAGAAGGTTTTGAGATCTGCCTGGATACCCGCTCCACCCCCCGAATCGGAACCAGCGATGGTAAGAACCTTACGCATTGGCCTCCCTAAGCCTCCCCTTTTGGGGTAAAGTGGTCCCATCCCCTGAGGCTGAGCGGGGAAATCCGCCCATCTTCCTCAAGAAATATCCCCCTCCCCTCCACGATTTCTCCCACGCGGTGCAGAGAAATGTTCAAGCGTCCCCTGAAATCTCTCTCCACCACATCAGCAAGATTCCTGGGAACGGTGAAAATGAGTTCAAAATCCTCTCCTCCCTGAAAGACAAATTCGAGGGGGTTTTTCTGTTCAGCCTTACAGAATTGAGCGAGGAGGGAAGAAATCGGGATGTTTCCTCTAAAAAGAAGTGCTCCTATTCCACTCTCCTCGAGAATATGCCCAAGATCTTGAAGGAAACCATCAGAGATATCGATAAGGGCAATTCTTGTCCCAAATTCACCCAAGAATCTCCCAACTTGAAGGCGGGGCTCTGGAAGAAGAAATCTCTCAAGAAGGGGACGATACACACCAGGGTCGCTTCCTTTTTCAGCCAGAAGGAGGCCGGCTTTTGCTTCCCCAGGATAACCGGTGACGAAGATAATATCTCCCGCGCGGGCGTTGCGACGGAGAAGAAGGGGTCGGTCCTGTTCCACTTCCCCCAGGACGACAATGTCAAATACCATTTCTCCACGGGTCCGGGCAAGGTTTCCCCCGATGATTTCCATACCATTGCTCTCGGCTTCCTCGCGTATCCCCTCGAGGACCTCCTTGAACCAATCGAATTGCACGTCTTCCCGCAAGACAAAAGAGGCCAAAGCATAACGGGGAATGCCACCCATAGCGGCAACATCGCTCAAGTTCACCCGGAGGAGGCGACGACCCAAGGTTTTGGGAGGAACGAAGGAGAGACAAAAGTGAGTCCCTTCTACTTGACTGTCTACAGTGATCAAGGACCAAAAGCCTTTTCTTCCTTCAAAAATCGCACAATCATCTCCAACACCCAAAAGGGCTTTCTGAAAAGGAAACATACCCCTTATATGGGCTATAATCCCAAATTCTCCAAGGTCACGAAGGTACACAGCGTTTCTCCCAAAAAGCGTCAATCTTTGCACGAAAAGACAAAGTTGCATCCCTTACCGAAGGCGCTCCTACTATTGCCGACACCACCGCCACACCATCCACTCCTGTAGCAAGAACAGATTCAAGGTTATCAAGATTTATGCCTCCGACGGCCACAACAGGAATATGTACTGCTTCCTTAACCAACCGGAGACGTTCAAGGCCGATAGGCTCACCTGCGTCCTTTTTGGTCTTCGTGGGAAAAACCGTCCCTACTCCAAGATACGAGGCTCCAGCCTGCTCAGCCCTTTTCGCCTCTTCTACCGTATCGCAAGAGTATCCCAAAAGCAAGTGAGGAGCAATACGGTGGGCATAGCGCAAAGGCATATCCTCAGGCCCCAGGTGGACACCATCAGCTTCGCTTGCCAAAGCTATATCCACCCGGTCGTTCACAATAAAAAGGACTCCATAGCGTTTCGTACACTTCCGAACACGCAGAGCTTCGTCCAGAAACTCTCGGGTGGGAAGGTCCTTTTCTCGAAGCTGAATTACTGAAGCCCCCCCAAGAATGGCCTCCTCAACCACTTCAAGGGTATCCCGCTTCTGAATGTTTCGGTCAGTGATGACGTAAAGAGAGAAACCCTTCATTCTTCGAGCACCTCAAGGCGCAGGCTTTTCTCAAACTCTTCCTCTCGTAAACTGTACATGGCATCAAAAAGAGCCACCCGGAAACTCCCCGGACCGTGGGCGTGGAGGGCAGACTTTTCAGCACAGACCCCAAGAAACCCCAAGGCTCCCGCCGTGGAGAAAAGAAAATCCCTCTTCAGGGCAGCAAAAGCCCCACAGAGCGAGGTAGCCATACAACCCGTGCCGGTTACCCGGGTAAGAAGAACATGTCCATTATGAACAGCAATTGCCCTTGACTCATCGCTCACATAGTCCACCACTCCAGTCACAGCTACCACAAGACCGAACCGTTGAGCTGCCTCACGGGCTACAGAGAGGTAATCCCAATAATCGCCCCCTGATTCCACTCCTCGCATACGGGAGGGAAGATCAAGCAAGCTCCGTATCTCTGCTACATTCCCTCGCAGAACGGCGACTTTGACCTCTCTCAGAAAAAGGAGGGCACTCTCCTTTCGAAAGCGTGTCGCTCCTGCCCCCACCGGATCAAGAACAACAGGAATTCCCAAAGCATTTGCTCTCTTCCCTGCCAGAAGAGCGCTCTCGACTAACTCCTTCGTGAGGGTTCCAAGATTCACCACCAGAGCCCCAGCCTGAGAAACCATCTCTTCTACTTCTTCTCTGGCATACGCCATGACCGGCAAAGCACCCAAAGAGAGCATGGTGTTAGCATTGTCGTTAGCCACAACGATGTTCGTCAGGTGATGTACGAGGGGTCGAGTTCTACGAATTTCCCAGAGAAGTTGGGCACAAAAACTGTTCAACGTCACCATTCTTTCCTCCTTACTCTCTTCAAAAAGAAGTAGAGAGCTGCAGGAAGAAGAAAACTGGGGATAGAACCTCCAAATTCGGGAAGGACCTTTATAAAGAAGACATATGCCCCCACACCAAAAGTCCAGGAAATAACCGCTTCCCATACCAAAGGAGGACAGTTTTCGTAAAAGTTCTCGAGTTGAACCTTCTTCCGACGGAGAACAAAATAGTCACTTATCACCACTCCAAAAAGGGGGATAAAAACTGCTCCGATAAGAAGCAGAAAACTCTCGTATTGCTCCATGGGGAAGACAAGGGCAAGGAGCGTCCCTCCGATTCCAAAAAGAAGGATGGCAGTCTTCCCCTGTATCCGGGGATAGACGTTGAGAAGAGACACAGCCGCAGAGTAGATATCAAGAAAGGTTGTGGTAAAGGTTGAAAAAAGAACAATAATCAGGGCAAAAACCCCAAGGCCAAGGGCAGTCATGGCGGGAAGGGGATCCATTTGCCCACTGACCAATGCACTCAGGAGCCCCACGGCATACATCCAGGAACTTCCTAAAAAGTAGCCCCACCACGTTCCCCAGAAAGCCCCCTTAGTGCTTCGAGCAAAGCGAGAATAGTCAGCCACCAGGGGAAGCCAGGAAATGGGCATAGCAACTACAAGATCAAACCCCACTCCCCAGGGTAAGGCGCCACTGCCCCTGAGGCGCAAGATTTCCGAAAAAGACACGCCCCTCAGGGCCACAAAAGTCATAACCGCACAAAGGCCAGCCAGAGACACAACAGCGACCCTCTGCATCCATTTCCACCATGGAGATTCAAGAAAGGCCCAAAAAGTACTGAAAACACCAGCCACTACAAGAAGAAGCCGGGGGCTTGAAAAACCAAAGAGCACCTGCAGAATCTGGTCTCCAGCTCGGGCACAAATGATGACCATAACAGCTGTCCAGCCAAGGAGTTGCAAAATATTAAGGAAGGAGGCAAAATATGACCCCCACCTCCCAAAGGCCAATCGTACCGAGACCATTGCCGGAATTCCATGGTCACTTCCCAAAACTCCCCCTAAGGCAAAGGGAGTATTCCCCACCACATGTCCTAAAAGGATAGCCATCATCCCCCCTAAAAGCCCAAGGGGGGCAAGGATACTCCCAGCCCACACTTCCGATATAGCTACTGCCGCCCCAAGCCAGAGAAGAAAGAAATCCAGCCCCAAGAGATGTCTTTTGCTCTCTGGGATCGGTTGAATATCTTCGGTCATCGATGGGCTTCCTCCAAAAATGGCGCTACATGGGCAGTTTTACGAAGAACCTTGAGTACTAAAAAGCCCACAATACTCCCAGGAATACTGCTTGCCAAAAAGGCTGTTTGGAAAAAGAGGAAGGTTCCTGTTTTCCCTACAAGAGGGGCAACAAGGTACGCGCTGAGTGCTGCTCCTACCAGACCCGTTCCCAGGGGTTCCAAAAACCCTACCCAATCACGTCGGAGAAAGCGGTACAAAATGCCGACAACCACAACTCCCGGTATTCCCCCAGGCAGGGCAAAGATTGTTCCGGTTCCAAGAAGAATACGGACAATACCGGCAATGCAAGCTGCAAGGGCACCATACCAAGGGCCAATAGTGATGCCAGCCAAAACATTAATGGCGTGTTGAAAAGGAAAGACTTTTGCAGGACCAACGGGTATGTGAAAACCGGAAGCCACTATTGCCAGGGCCGCAAAAAGCCCGGTGTACAAAAGTGGCTTGAGATGAACCTTCATCCTCCTCACCTCCAAAAAAAGCCATCTGCCAGGACGGCAGATGGCTTTTTTTCACCAACTCCCTACGCTGGCATTAACCAGATCAGGTTCAATGGGTCAAGGACTTGCGTCCTCCTCTCAGCCCCGCACGTAGGAGCTCCCCCGGTTCCTCTATTCACTTCTTCTTTATTATATCCTGCCTGTCAAGTTCCCTCGAGGTTGATAACAACTTTAATGGATTCTGCCTTATGTTCATGAGCGAAAAGAAGCGCCTTTTCCGTTTCTCGCAGAGAAAAACGATGAGTAATGAGGGTTTTCAGGTTGACTCGCCCCGCATTGAGAAGATCGACACAACCTTTGTACATGTTAGCATACCGAAAAATTCCCAGAACGTCGAGTTCTTTATCGAGGATTTTGATGACGCCAAAGTCAAAATGCGTCACCGAAGGTAAACCCACGAGAACCACTTTCCCTCCTCTTTTGGCCAGTTCCACGGTGAGTTGCACGGTCACGATGCTCCCCGCTGTCTCGAAAACAACATCAGCTCCTCTCCCGTGAGTGAGGGAAAGCACTTTTTCCCGTATATCCTCTTTCTGAGCATTTATGACGTGCTGCGCTCCTATTTCTTTAGCCTTCTCCAACCTCTTTTCCACCAAGTCGACAGCAATGACCTCTGTTACCCCCCGAGCCAGAAGGGCTTCAAGGGTCACAAGTCCAATGGGACCACTACCGAGCACTATCGCCAAATCTCCCGGCCTGACCTGAGCCCGCCAGGTAGCATACATTCCCACCGCTAAAGGCTCCACTAAGGCTGCCTCTTCAAAGCTCACGTGTGGTGCAATGGGATAGGTAAAGTGGGCGGGATGCGCTACATACTCACAAAAAGTTCCATCAACGGGAGGAGTAGCCCAGAAAACAACGTCAGGACAGAGGTTATATCTTCCAGCACGACAGAATTCACACCTCCCGCAGGGAATGCCAGGTTCCATAGTCACTCGGTCTCCGGGTTTAAGATTTCCCACTCCCTTTCCTATCTCCACTACCTCTCCAGAACATTCATGGCCCAAGATAAAGGGCGGATGCACCACAAAATCCCCGATTCTCCCCTCAACGAAGTAGTGAACGTCCGAGCCGCAAATTCCGACACTTCTTATGCGGATGAGAACCTCATTTTCTCGAGGAACAGGGATGGGAAGTTCTTCGATTTCGATACGCCGTATGTCCTTCATGACTGCAGCTTTCATGGTCTTGGCCATACACAAAACCCCCTTTCAGACAAGCGCTTCCATAATTTTTTGCACCAGGAAATCCTCAGGTATAACACCCTCAACACCCACAGTGTCATTAACGACGATCTTGGGGACAGCTCGAACTCCATACCGGTAAGCAAAGTGCGGGAATTCTACAACCTCTACCATGCTCGAGGTCACCCGTTCACCCTCCAAAGCCATTTTATGCCCCAAGACTACTGCCTGAGGACAGAAAGGACAGGTGGGAGTGACAAAGACCTGGATGTGCACATCACGGTTCAGAGAACGAAGAAAAGCCTTTGTAGTCTCCGAAAGATCAGTCACTCTTTGAGAAACAAAGACTATAGTTTCTATTAAACTGGAAAACTCATATCCAGAAGGGGTACCGAAAAACCGGATTCCATAGTCTCGGTCTCCCTCCACAGCAAAGGCAGGAATTTTATCAATGCGAAAGGAGAGAGCGACTTCCTTCTCCAAAAGGAAATTGTGCACCGAAAGACGCAGAAGGGGCGACAGGGCCACAACTTCTTCGAGGAGTGCCCGTACGTCGCGACAGGTTTCGCACTCCACCTCCTGGGTGAAAAACCGAAGGACCACCGGATGAACCAAATTATCGGCCAAAAAGCTCTCAAGGGTCTTTCTATCCTTTTCTGCCAGAAACACGCTCTCTACCTCCTTTCCTTCTCCTACCCAAAGAGGCTCTCAAACTTCCTCTGAAATCCTGGAAGATTCCTGACATCCCCCCCTGGACAGCGTTCGCCAAAACGCAAGATTCCATAGGCATCTACAAGAAAAACCGCCCATTCTGAAAGTCCTCCGGCTCCAAGCACTCCAAAGGCCTTGGTGAGTTCCAAAGAAACATCGCTATAGAGAGGAAAACGAAGAGGAAAGCGGCTTTGAAACTCCCGGTGGGTAAAGAAACTATCGGCACTTATACCCACAAACATTCCTCCTTTTCTCTCTACTTCCTCTGCCCATTCATTGTAATGGGGCAGAAAGTTTATACTCCGAGGACTGAAATCAGAATCAAAGAAGAGCACAAACGCTGGCTTTCCATGCAGAATCTGGGAGAGGGAAAGAACGTTTCCTGCTCCGTCCACAAGCCACCCATCCGGGAGAGGCTCGTTGAGACGAGGCCGCGCCCGCCAGAGAAAAGAGAGAACTTCTCGCATGAAGAGAGTAAGCTCATTCGGTCCTCGAGCAGTAATGATATTCCCATCCACCACTACTGGAGCATCAACGAATTCCCCACCAGCGTTGTTCACGTCATCTCGAAGAGATATAAGGCCCGTGATTCTCTTCCCCCGCACGATGTCTGCCGAGACGAGTACCCATGGACCTCGGGAGAGTGCCCCAACAAGCTTTCCCTGTTGATACATTTCTCTGACGAGGTTTGTCACCACCGGAAGGCGACGAAGGTAATCAGGAGCGAATCCCCCCGGGATAATGACCCCATCAAAGTCTCGAGGAGCAACGGAAGAAGTGACCACTTCGGCTTTGGCCGGAAAGCCATGTCTTCCCAGGAAAGTCTCTTCGATTCCAGGACCAACGAGTCTCGCCTCTACCCCTTCCTCCTGGAGTCTCAAAAGGGGGTACCAAAGTTCCAGTTCCTGATATTGATTCTCTACAAGGATGATAATTCTTCGGCGAGCCATGTCACTCTTTCTCTCCTGTAAAGGTTTTCTTAAGCTCGGAAAGGCGCAGAAAGTGCTTTTTTTCCTCCTCTACAATCTTCTCCACCCAGCTTCTCTGGGTGGAGGGCACAAGAGGCAAAAATCCCTGATAGAAGAGAATACTTTCCTTCTCCACCTGAATCCCTATCTCGAGAGCTCCCAAAACATCAAGCCTCTCCGGGTCGATCCCGCCTTCAAGGACTTTTGCAAGTATCCCCCCCTCCACAATAGCCCCAAGATATCGGGCCACCTCGTCATTATCTCCAAAGTCGAACTCCCTTATTTCCCCAAGAAGTCGGGAAAAAAGTTCCAGGTGTTGCTTCTCTTCCTCGGCAAGAAAGCGAAACACCTTCCTTCCGTCTTCGGTTTTTGTCCGAAGAGTAAGACTCTCATAGAAGGCTATACCCTTCTTCTCAAGTTCTACTGCCATACCGAGGACTTCCTGTGAAGAAAATCGAAAAACCACCCTCCTCACCCCTTCCCAAGGATGCTTTCCTATTGTAGCATTTTCCAGGGGTGAGACAAAATGGGTGAAGTTCGACCACCACAGCCGGTAAAGCTCTTTGTAGCCACCCTCTATGAAGACCTCGAAGTCCTTGAGATGGTCATTCCACCCTTGGTGAAGCAGTTCGGAGCCATAGAGTGGAAAAGCGATCCAATCCCCTTTACCTGCACTGATTACTACCGTAATATCGGGAAAAACCTCATGAGAGTATTTTTGGTCTTTGAGCCTCTTGTTGACCCAGGTACTCTTCCAGAAGCCAAACTCTTTACCAATGAACTCGAAAAGCGCACCGCCACGGAGGGTCATCCCCGACGCATCAATCTTGACCCAGGATACTTCGATGGAGGGAAAATCGTCTTGGCTACAACCAAGAACTTCTCGCATCGAGTCTATCTTGGAAAGGGTATATACGCTGAAGCCACCATCAGGTGGGAAAAGGGTGATTTCCAACCCTTTCCCTATACCTATCCTGACTACAAAAGTGAAGCTTATCGCCCGATCCTCAGAAAAATCCGGGAACTCTACCGAGCTTCTCTTGCAGCTTTATCCTCGAATCCGAACAAGCCTTGATAAAAAGGATTGGAAAAAAGAAGAGCTTCATGCTTACCTTCTCCCTTCACCTCTCCGTCCACCACAAGAACGATTCGATCGAGATCTTTCACCATAGCCAGAGAGTGGGCTACAATGATAACGGTTTTATCCTCCTCTATCTGGGAGATAGTTTCAAGGATATAGCGTTCTGACTCGGGGTCAAGGTTCGAGGTGGCTTCGTCGAAAACAAGAATGGGCGAATTCTTGAGAAAAGCCCGAGCAATAGCAATTCTCTGTCTCTGCCCTCCCGAGAGGCGACAGCCTCCCTCTCCCACATCAGTATCGTATCCATGTTCAAGCTGGAGGATGAACTCGTGAGCCCTGGCCTTTTGAGAAGCCCTTTGTACCTCCTCCTCAGAAGCATTAAGGTTCCCGTAGAGGATGTTCTCCCGCACCGTTCCACCAAGAACCAAAGCATCCTGCAGTACCACTCCAATGAGATTTCGCAAAGAGGAGAACGTAATTTTCCGAATGTCTACTCCGTCGATTTCGATGACCCCCTCATCAGGATCATAGAAGCGAAGGAGCAAATTGACGATGGTACTCTTGCCCGCTCCACTCGGCCCCACAATCCCCACTTTCTCACCCTTACGAATCTCAAGGGAGAAGTTCTTGAGAATTTTTTCACCCCGATAAGAAAAGGAGACATTTCGAAAACAAATGCGCTCTTTAAACTCAGTAACCTCCATCCCCTCCTCTTTCTCCGGCACAAAAGAGGCAGTATCAAGGAACTCGAAAACCCTCTCCAGAGAAGCCAGCCCTTGCTGAAACAGCTGGAACCCTGCAGAAAAGCGAGAGAGGGGAGAAGAGGCAATGGCGAGATACCCCAAAAAGGCAATGAGTTCCCCAGGGGTAAGAAAGCCTCTTATCACCTCCCTTCCCCCATACCAGATGACTGCCGTCACTCCACAGGAGGCCACAAGTTCTACCAAAGGATTGAAAAGAGCCTTGGCCTTAGCTTGTTTCATGGCAAGATAGAAATTCATTTCGTTCTCTTTCTCAAACTTCTCCACCTCATAATGCCCACTTACGTAGGATTGGATGACCTTGATGCCCGTTACAGTCCGTTCCACAAGAGAGGTCAAAACAGCCACGCGGCTTTGGAGAAGGTAGGAAAAGCCCCGAATGCGTTTCCCCAAAAAATCCACGCAGATACCCACCAGAGGAAAAACCACCACGGAAAGCAGAGCCAGTTTCCAGTGAATGAGGAAAAGAAAGACGATCGATCCTATAAAGATCAAAAGATCCATGAACATGGTGACAAAAGCACTGGAGAAGAAGTTCTGCAAAATGGCAATGTCGTTTGTCATCCGGGACATGATTTCCCCTGGGGGATTTTCCTGGAAAAAGGCTACAGAAAGGGTGTGGAGATGCTGATAGAGTTCTGAACGCAATCGGGTAATCACTCCAAAGCCGGCAAGAGAAACCCAAAAACTCTGTACATAGGAGGCTACCCCTTTGATAAAGAAAATCACCACTATGCCCAGGGCAATGAGGGCAAGAAGACGCAAATTCTTCTCAATGAGTGCCCGATCGATGGTTTCCCGAACAAGCCAGGGAAGAGCAAGGTTCAAAAGAGTACCCAAAAGAGCCATAATCATTGCCCCAAGCATGTATTTCCAGTAGGGCAAAAGATACTTGAAAAGTCTGGAAATACCCTGCTCACGCACTTTATCCATAGAACTTCTCCAAAATGATCTCCATCAGTTTCTGTGCCGCATCAGGAGGAAAATCCTCTTCATTAAAGGAAGGCTCGTATTTCCCCAAAAGAGCCACCACCCTCTCCACAACCTCTTCTACCTTGATATCTCCCCGAAGCTCGGGTAGTACCTCTCTTCCCAAGACCCGGTTGGGAAGAGCTATGAAAGGCGACGAGCACGCCATCCTTTTTATAATCGTCCGCTTTACTATTGTACCCCAAAAGGGGATTTTTCCCAAAATCTCCCCTACTCCCATAATCGGAACCTTTTCAACGCCCTTCCAAAGGGGTAAGAGCACAATACCAGGCTTCCTACGGTACAGAATCTCAAGGTTATTAGACCCTGGAACCGCGATAATAAAGTCTGCAGAAGCAATAAGCTCTGAAGTGAAGCCAAAAAAGACATGTAAACGCTCCTCTACTTCCTCAAAATGAGGTACCTCCTCAGGTCTAAAGTGTCCGGGAAGGGAGAGTACAAAGACAGCTTCTGGAAAGCGGAATGACAGGGCCTCAGCACAAAGGGCAAAAAAAGGGAGAAGATAGGGATAAGCAAAGAGACGACTTCCAGGAAGGAAAAGAAACCGTAAAGACCCCTCAGGAAGCACTAAGGAACGAAGGGGGCGCAGGACTGCAGAACGGAGGAGGTCTCCCAAGAATACTTTTTTGGGGAAGGAACTAGAGATAAAATCTTCCCGAAAGCGGGCAAAGTAAAGGTCTACTCCCCTCAAGCGGCGAGGATAACCGTTGTATACCCAAAGAGGATAACCACTGCGCTTTTTCAGCATGCGGGCGTACAAAAGATCTCCCCCCATAAAGAGAACTAACCCCTTGAGAGGAAGAGAAATTTGAGTTCTCCCACAACAAAAATTCAGGGTCTCCCGAGGACCAAACACTCTCTCCACAAGGGGTAACTCTCGGATTATCTCTTCTTCTCGCCCACAACGAAACTGGCAGGGTGGAACAAAAACCCAAACCCGTAAAGGATAAGGAGAATCGGAAAGCACCTCAAGAAGAGGAGAAAGCCAATAGTACATCTCCCCAGGACTGTTGACCGTGATACAAAGAAGCGGCACTTCAGGCGAGGTAATGGGCCATCACCTCCACCACCCGCTCAAAGGTCCTTCCGTCACCGAGTTTCTGGGAGAGCTCCTCTGCTCTCTCCCTCGCCTTCACTAAGGAGAGAGGATCCGAGAGAGAATCCTTTATGACTCGGTAGAGCTCTTGGGCGTTAAACCGTCCCTGAAGTAGTTCCGGAGTGACTTTCTGCCCCAAGACGATGTTGGGAAGACCGATAAAAGACCCCCGAAAGAGAAGAACAGCA
Source organism: uncultured Atribacterota bacterium (assembly GCA_964426875.1). Taxonomy (GTDB): domain Bacteria; phylum Atribacterota; class Atribacteria; order Atribacterales; family Caldatribacteriaceae; genus Caldatribacterium. The sequence goes on along the minus strand of CAYRSB010000001.1, from coordinate 17,813 downwards.
GAGACAAAAGTCGGCCAGGATGTCCGATAAACAATAACCTGCGGAACACCACCCAAGGCCACCTCAAGGGTCACCGTACCGGAAGAGGATATGGCAAAAGCCGCCTCTCCAAGAAGGGGGTACAACTCCTCCCAAGGTACTACTTTTACTGGAAGGGAACCCAAACAGGCGACAAAAAAGGAGTACAAGGAAGGAGAAGCAGCAACAAGAACAAAACGATAATCCGAAAAACGATTCCCATAACGCTTGAAGAAATCCTGTAAAACTGGAAGAAACGCCAAAACTTCATGCTTTCGGCTTCCAGGGAGCAAAAGAATAACCCGAGGAGAAGAAACATGAAAGGGGATTTTCCCTTCCATGCAAATCTTCAAGGGGTGTCCTACCCACTCTACCTCTGCTTTCCCCCCTTCAAAATACACTCCTTCCCAGGGGAAAAGGTGAAGCACGTAATCGGAGAAAGAGGATACCTGTTTCCCCCGCCATGGGCCCCAAGCCCATACCTGAGGAGGAGCAAAGTAGACGACTGGAATTTTCAGAGAACTCGAGAGGCGACTCAGGCGAAGATTTAAGCCAGGATTATCGATGGCCAAAAAAACCGAGGGGCACTCCGTCACAAGAAAATTCTTTGCCTTCTCCCAAACATTTCTCCAAAAACCAAGATTGCGCACGACTTCCCAAAGCCCCACAGTGGATGAAGAGACAATGTCTTCGAGGAGCAAAGCACCAGCCTTCTCGCTTTCCCGCCCCCCCAGAGCTACAACCTCCACGTCCGGGAACTTCTCCCTGACGAGTCTCACTATATATGAAGCCCATCGATCTCCAGAGAGATCTCCACAAGAGAGGAAGACCGTCTTCTTCACGGAGGAATTCCTAAAACGGTAATCCCATAGAATTCTGAAAGCCTTGCTACCTCCCCCCGGTCAAGGAGGAGGGTTTTCCTGCTCTCCAAAGCGAGTACCCTGCCTCCCCCCTCCCCAACAATCCGGACTGTCTGTGCCCCTGCGGTGGGAATATCAATGAAGAAATCCTGGTTACTGCGGGCAACTTTCACCACTACTCCCCCTCGGGAGAGGGAAAGTCCTCGGCGAATGGCCTCATCCGTTCCTTCTGCTCCCTCGAGAGCCACTACCGTTCCCCGGGCTATGACTATTGTCTGCCCAATCTCCTTGTCGGCCAGGAAACGCGCGATTTGTTGACCGTAGAGAATATCACGCCACTCTCCACTTGTCGGGGGGCTTCCGAAGAGTAACCCTTCCTCAGTCACCCACTCCTTGAGGAAAACAAGGGGGGAGACAACCTCAATCCCTTCCTTGGTGAAGAGATCAAAAAAGCCCTTCAAGACTTCCCGGTCAGCAAGTCTCTCAAAAGAAGAAAGAAAATTCCAAGTCAGAAGGTCCATTGCTTCCCTGTGGAAAAGGAAAGATTTAGGAATTTTCCCGACGAAACAAATCGATGAGGGATTTTCCTTCTTCACGATGTCCCAGAGGAAACGAAGAGAGAAGCTATCCAAAAGATAGTCGGGTTTAAGAGAAGGATGAACTTTAAAAAGACTGCAAGTGACAGTAACCACTTCCAAGGATTCCTGGGCTTTACCTTTCGTGAGGACGGGAAGAATCCCTTCACCACAGAGAAGAAGCATCTTCAAGGCCATAAGCTTTTTCTTCCCATACCCACCGGGTGATACCCCTTTTGGTCTCACGCAAAAAGGTGAGAATCTCTTCAACCACCTCCGGATCAAAACCATGACCGTGAATCTCCTCCATGGCTTGCCGGAGTGGTAAGCCTCCCCGAAAAAGAAAACGATACACCCGAGCGATTTCTCCTTGTTTTTGAGGGGAAATCCCCCTGCGGCGCATTCCCACCCTGTTCAGTCCAAAAACACGGGCAGGATGACCATCAGCAAGAGTATAAGGGGGAATATCCATAACGACCTTAGAGAGTCCTCCGATCATGGCCAGTCTTCCGATGCGTACGAACTGGTGTACCCCGACAAAACCACTCAGAACTGCCCAGTCTTCCACCTTCACGTATCCCGCCAAACTTGCTCCGTTAGCCATGGTCACTCCATCTCCTACAAAACAGTTGTGGGCAATATGGCAATAGGCCATGATGAAGCAAGCCTTTCCTATGTGGGTCACCTTCCCCTCTCCCGTAGCTCGATGAATCGTCACAAACTCTCGAATAACGGTCCCCTCACCTACGACGACTTTGCTTGCCTCCCCCCGAAAGGCCAAATCCTGAGGTGGTGCACCAATGACCGAATGGTGGCCAATGAAACAAGATGGCCCAATTTCCAACCGGCCTTCAAGCACTACAAAAGCTCCAATCTTCGTTCCCTCACCTATCTTCACATGTTCACCAATTATGGCGTATGGTCCTACCTCGACGTCCTCCCCAAGTTGCGCTCGGGTATCCACTCTCGCAGTCGGGTCAACAAGCATTGACGACTTCCTCCCAAAGCAACCGTACCATTTTTTGATTCAAAGCATGTCCAGAACGAAGTCCAAGAAAGCCTCCCTGTATTCGCACCCCAAGAAGCATCAAATCTCCAAGAAGATCGAGAACCTTATGAGCACAGGCTTCGTAAGGTAAACGGAGGGAGCGATTTCCTACTCCAGAGGGTTCAAAGAGTACTGCCGCCTCTCTCACTCCCATCCCCAGGCTTCGCCTTTCAATGTCATCCCTCTCCCAAGCGAAAGCAAACGTTCGGGCACTACAAACAGCCTCAAAGGAATCTTCCTCTCTAAAGGTGAAACTTTGAAGGAACTCCCCCCTTTCAGTACAGTCCAAAACGTAGGTGAGAATAAGGGTCTTCGCCGGGAATGCAAAAAGATGTCCCACCCCATTCTCCACGTGGAAAAGACGCCGAAGGACAAAGACCTTTCGAAGGGCGTCCTGTTCTTGTACTCCGGCTTTCAAGAAAGCATCCCACCAGTGGAGAGCACTACCATCTCCCCCAGGAAGTTCTTCCCCCTCCACAACCACCTCAAGGTTATCCACCCCAACGCCCCAGCACGCTCCCAAGAAATGCTCCACCGTTGAGAGGGTAATCTCGTCATTCTGAAGGACACTGGAGCGACAACCCAGCACGGCATGAGAAACCCGAGCCGGAATGACTGCTTCCTTTCCCTGCCAGTTGAGCCGAAAAACGATTCCTCGATCCACCTCTGCAGGGCAAAGCACCACCCGACTCTCTTTTCCACCGTGCAGTCCCCTTCCTTCAACCACTACAGGTTGACGGATTGTTCTCTGCCAAGTAAATCCCTTCATTCTCCAAAGAGCTTTGTGACACGAGCTTCAAGGTCTCTAAGTTTCTGCCACATTTCTGGTAATTTCCGCAGGAGGGCTCGCTCTTTCAACTCCCGATGGTGTTCCTGAGCCGGAAATCCTGAAACCATTTCTCCCACCTTCACCTCGGTTGTCACCCCTGCCCGGGCAGCGATGCGGGCTCCTCTACCCACCCGACAGTGGTCAGCAATGCCTGCCTGACCTCCCATAACCACCCCATCTCCGACTTCGCTGCTCCCAGCAATACCACACTGAGCAACAATGACGACGTGATTGCCAATGTGAACGTTATGGGCCACCGTGACAAGATTGTCTATTTTCGTCCCCCGCCCCACACGGGTGACCCCCAAGGTAGCCCGATCGATTGTGGTATTCGCTCCAATCTCCACGTCATCCTCAATAACAACCCTACCCACATGGGGTATCTTTTCGTATCTTTCACCGTCCCACTCATACCCAAAACCGTCCGCCCCTATCACAACACCACTGTGAAGGATGACTCTATCCCCAATCACGCAATTTTCCCGCACCACTACCTGAGGATAGAGAATGCACTCTCTCCCTATCTTAGTACCTCTGCCCACATAGACTTGAGGGAAAACGCAGGTTCGATCACCAACCTCTGCTCCCTCCTCTATAACCGAAAAGGGACCCACCGTAACCCCTTCTCCCAGAAGAGCCCGGGGGTGGACGAAAGCCAAAGAATGAACACCCAGAGGGGGACGAAAAGAGGGGAAAAAATGAGGAAGCAAACGGGCAAAGGCTAAGCGGGGATTATCCACCTCCACACTGTACTTGTCCAAAAGACGCTCCGCTTGCCCTCTTCCCACTACGACCGCTCTGGCCCGGGAAGAAAGAACCTCATAAAGGAGACGGAGATCAAAGAGAAACACCACATCTTCTTCTTCCGCCTCCCGGGGATCAGAAATACTCCGTATTACAAAGTCGGGGTCTCCATGAAGAAAACCCCCAAGAACACTCGCAAGGTCACCAAGCCGCAAGGAATCTCACTTCTTCTCCCTCGCTGCAACGATATTTTCAAGCTCTTTGATTACCTGGTCGGTTATGTCCACCCCACCATAGAGCACGAGAGGCATTTCAAGCACTTCTCTTTGACTTACTGGAATGCGAATCCCGCTACGAATCACAAGAGAGAGCTTCATAGAGTCGGCCACCTTACGAACAGCAGCAATAACGTCGCTGTATCGCTCTTCGACAAGGGCTTGACGCTTTTTCAACATCTCGTCCCGCACTGGTGCCCAAGCCGCGTTCATTTCTTCTTCGAGTTTTTGGACTTCTTCTCTGGTCTTACCTTTCCCCTTTTCATTGAGTTCTTGTTGCCTTTTCTGGAATTCATCAGCAATTTGCTTCTCTACCTCGGCAATCTTCGCCGTATTGGGGTGAGCATCAAAAACTTTGTTGATGTCCACAATCCCAATATTTGAAGATGAAAGTGCAGGTTGACTGCTTGCCTGCCCTTGGGAAGTCTTCTTGGTCTGCGTTTGAGCAAAAAGTGCACCCCCCAAAAGGACAACCACAAGGACCACAGTGATGACGAAAAATGTCCTCTTCATGCGTTTCTCCTGCCTTTCCTCAGAATGTTTGCCCAATACTTACATAGGTCTGACTTCCCACTTCTCCAATGCCGTAATCCAACCGAATCGGCCCAATAGGAGTATCAAAACGAATTCCCACACCATAACCAAACTTAAGATCTCCAAGATCCATGGGCTGGTCAAGCGGCCAGGCATACCCTGTATCTCCAAAAACCACCAATTGGGTATTCTTAGACACCTCAAAACGGTATTCGAGATTGGCCACAAGCATTTTGTCACCTTGAAACTCAAAAAGGTCATACCCCCGAAGAGTACTCGCTCCACCCACCGAGAATTTTTCAAAGCTGGGAAGCTCCCGGTCGGCAAAACCTCCCACAATCCGAAGAGCCAAAACTTCATCATCACCAGTATTGATGTAGTTTCGCACATCGAGGATGTACTTTGTATACTCGTAATCACCCCCTAAGAATCCTCCCGCGAGCTCTGCCTGAAGCGTACAGTACCAACCCTCGTGAGGATTGAGAACATCGTCACGAGTATCGTAAATTATGGTCGGAGTCAAAGAGGTTATCTTGCCGTCTCCTTCAGGAGGTATCCCCTCAAGGGGATTGATGGTTACATCCTCCGACTTATACTGTACCCGCCACTGCCAATCGCCCCCAATGCGCCCCCCCAAGGCCACTTGACCTCCAAGGCGCTCCTCCTCATACTCTCCCACAACCTCACGATCTACCCAGTTCTTCTTTCTCTCTATCCTGTCGTAGAGTGCCACTCCAAAGAATACAGGCTCTCCAAAAAGCCAGGGTTCCTCAAAAGAGATGCGATAAAGTGTTCGAGCGCCAAACTCGTACCGGAGTTCAATTTTTTGAGCATTCCCACCGAAGTTTGACTCTTGATATCGGACAAACCCAAGCCACCCCTTCTCACTGTTATAACCTACTCCGATACCCGCCATACCGGTGGCTTTTTCCACAAGCTTTACTCGCACTACAACGTGATCCCGGTCGCTTCCTGGCTCCAGCTTCATGGAGATGTCTTCAAAAAAGCCAAGGTTGTACATCGCTCTCATGCTTTCTTTGATCTTAGAAAAGTCAAAGACAGCTGGTGGTGTGAATTTCAATTCTCGCCGGAGAACATATTCCTTGGTCTTCTGAAGACCGTCAAACTCTATCCGTTCCACCACGCCTTCCCGAATGATAAAATGAAGCACTCCATCTTCGTCAAACTGTATATTCTCCGCCGCGGTCATAAGGAAACCTCGATTACTATAGAGAGCCTTGATACGCTCAAGGTCCCGCTGGAAAATTTGCCAGTTCATGACCTGTCCAGGGGCCACAATCATGGCCTGGCGAATTTCCTCGGTAGCCAAGACGGTGTTACCCCGGATATCAATCCCCTGGATGACAGGCAGTTCTTCCACCTTGTAAATGACCTCTACCCCGTCAGGATACTGCTTAGTCTCCACCCAAACCTTAGAAAAGTACCCAAGATCATAAATGCTCTTTACATCCTGCTTGACCTTTTCAAGATCCAAGGGTTCCTTGAGCCCTAAGGATATAGCTGAAAGAATGAGGTTCGTGTTGACGTTTTTGTTCCCTTCCACTCGTATCGCCACGACAGGCAAGGAAACTTGTTGCCCGAAACTCCAAACACTGTAAAACACAACTCCTATGATTACAACAACAAAGGGGAGCCTCTGGAATCGACGCAAAGACAACTTCTCTCCTCCTCCCATTTCAGAACTTGGTAGAAAACTCAAGCATCCACTCCATCTGGCCCTTTTCATCGTTTCTAAGTCGAAAGGACCATTCCTCATTAAAGTCGATTTCCACCTCCACGGCCGATCCTCCGTTCAAGTTCTGAGTATACCCGAAAGAGACGTTCTTACCAAGTCTTTTTTCCAAAGTAATCTTTGAAAGATCGCCCCCTTCAAAAGTGATAGCATCGAAAAGGGGAACCATCTCCAGATTCAGGTCCTTGGTCAAAAGAAAATGAGCAATCTTTTGAAGAACAGGTCCAAAGTTCACCTTCTCAAGGGAAGCGTAAGCATCCTTATCTCCTAAAAAAAGAAGAGAAAGAATTTCCTCCTGAGTTAGGAAAGGCTCCGAAGAAAAGGAAAGAGAGTACTCCTTGAGGGGACCCCTGACCTGAAGAGCAATGTCATAGCCCTGTATCCTCCTTCGGCCTTCAAGGTAGAGCTGAGGCTCAAAACCACCGAACTCCGTAAAGGCTATGTATCCCTCAAGAGGCACATCACAAGCAATAAGGTCGTATTTCCCCTCTTCCACCCTAAGCCTTCCTGAAAGTAAAATTTCCTGCTTTTCCTCTGTAAGAGATACCCCTCCAGAAAGTACGAGGTAGAGAAAATCAGTCCTTACCTTGAGAGTATCTGAAAGAATAAGATCAAGTTTTATCGAAAGGGGAAGGTTTCCAAAAACCTGGGAAAGGGAGGTTGAAAAATCCCAAGAACCCTTCCGGTGACGAGTGTCCAGGGAAGCATCACAGAGCAAGATAGTCCCCGAAAGGGCGTAATTGTCCTTTTTCCCCTCGAGAACAAGGTCTCCCTCCCATCGCCCCTGAAAAGCCCCAAAGGCTCCAAAAGGAAATCCTTCTCCTTGAAGATGACCACGGACAAGGATTCGTTCCTTGGTAAACTCTCCTTTCACTTCAAGCCTCCCTCCCAAGAAAGTCCCCTTCCTCGAAGAAAAGGTAAAAGTATCCTGAGACAACCTTCCAGATACGCTTTGCAAGGTAAGACACTCCTTGCCATCACAAAAAACCTGCACATCCTCCAACTCCACGGTCCCCTCTTGATACATCTTCTCCGCATCTCCCCACAGATGAAACTCCCCCTTCCCTCGAAGGGAAAGATCAAGATTCTCTGAAAGCCCAAAGGAGGCACTACCTTCTACTCCAATATGAAGATCCCAGGTTTTTCGAGCAACGTCAAAAGAACCCTTCCCTCGAAAACTCACACCCCCTTTCTCCCAGAAACCTATTGCATTGAGAGAAACGATTTTCCCGTCATACACCCCCCGAACCACTCCCTGCAGTTCCCCGTAAGGGGGAAAGGAGAGAAGGACGTTATCACTCTCAAGGCACCAAGTCTTTTTCTGAGGGTCGAGAAAAAGGGTGAAGTCCATTTTTCCCCCGCTCTTTCCTTTCTTAAAGAGACTTCCCCCAAGAAGGGCCAGATTCATGCCTCGTACAATGATTTCTCCTTCCCTGAGGACTTGAGGGCTTACGATGTCCAAAAAAGAGGCTTGCCCTCCAAAGAGTTTCAAAGGAGAAAGTTTTCCCGAAAGCTTTAAAGAGACATATTCCCCCAGAGGTTCTCCCAAGAGAAAAAGGGAGGAGCCCTCTCCTTGGAGGACCCACTGTACTTCTTCCCAAGGACCAGACAAAGAGAAATAAGCTCTTTTAATCTCCCCACTCAAGTGGAAAGTATTCTCCGGAAGCCGTAGATGCTCCATATCCCCCTCAAGCTGTATCTCTCTACCCAAGATCATTTTCCCTGTGGTCTCAAGTTTTCCTCCTTCCCAAGAAAGGGCAAGGCATTGCAAGTTGACTTCTTTCCCTCGAACACTTCCCAAAAGGGCACCATCCCACCCTCTGATTTCTCCCAGAGACCAAGAAGGAGCAATAAGATTAAGCTTGCCCTCGAAGAGCCCCTCATTCCACTGAAAATCCATCTTCCCCTCAAGGGTACAACGAAGATCTTTCTCTTCCTCTAAAGGCAATCGGAGGGAATAATTCTGGAAAAAGCCCTCCCCTCTTAATCCCTGTGAATCCTTTACCAGATTGCCCGCAAAAGAGCCTTCTCCCTGGGTTATCAAAAGTTCCTGTAGCTCCACCTTGCCCTCCCGAAAAGCAACTTTCCCGCCAGAAATCCTTCCCAGATTTACTCCTCGCCAGAATAAGGAACCATCCTTGAGAGAAAGGGAAACGACAAAATCTCCACTCTTCCCCTCCACATTTATTTCCCCAAAAATAGCTCCCGAGAGGGGAACGTTCTCCCTCCCCAAAATTTCTTCCGCCTTGAGCCCTTCTGCCTTCCCTAAGGCCTTGATCTCTCCCTCCCTGTAGGTTCCAGATATTTCCATGTACCCCCCACAAAACTCTCCCTTTCCTTGAAAGCTTGTCGTCTTTTGGGCAAAAGAGGCCTCAAAGACAATGTTTTTGAGATCCCACCCCTGTAAGACACAAGAGGGCGAGGAAAAGATAAGATTTCCACGCCACTCCCTTCCTTCCCTTTTCAAGTCACCTCGCAGCCGACCAGAACCCCGCAAAGGGAAAAGAGTGAATCTCTCGCCCCAAAAAACTGAAAGATCTTCAAGATGTAGGGAAAGTCCTCCTTTTTCCTCTCTTCTTAGGCGCCCAGAAAATTCCATGCCTTGCCATGAAGAACCAGGTTCTGCATCGAAAAGAAGGGAACCGTCCTCTAAGCTATAACGGAAGCGGCCTCGGATATGAGACGATTGACCTTTCCCTTCAAGTATTCCCTCTACAAAGGGAGGTTGGTATCCACCCTGAAGAACAATCTCCGTTTCCTCCTTGAATGCTTCTGTTGTCCCCTTCACAGAAAAGCAAGAGAAATCCTTACAAAAAGAAATTTCTCCCCTAAAGATGGAGAGCCCTCTCTGTCTCAGAGAAAAAGAAGAAATTACCCATTGGTCATCTTTTCGAGAGACAATCCCGTCCATCTCCAAGGGAAGAGAAGTATCTCCAACTTCTCCCCGAAAAGCACCGGTGGAGAGATCGAAGGAGCCCTGGAGGCGAAGGGAACGGTACTTTCCCTCAAGAGTTAACTCCTCTTCCTTCGCCGAGCCCGAGAGAATAAAACCGTCTCCCGAGAAGGAAAATAAAAGCCTGTCCTCTACCTTAGACAGCGTTCCCTTAAAGGATGGAAGGTTCGTACCCACAAAGCGCCCTTTTCGAACTTCACAGAAAAAGGGGGGAAGATTCTCGAGAGGGAAAGAAAACCCGTACTCTTCTATGGAAACTTCTGCGTCTTCCACAACAATATGGACTCCTGCTCTGAAACTCAAGCGAGCCACGATACAAGGAGATGAAAACGCAAAACCCCTCCCCTGCACCGAAACCCCCTCCAAACGCAGACCCAAGGGAACAAAAGTGGTATTCTCCACCTCAACCCTCAGTGAGGAAGCTTCCTCTATCCTCTTCAGGACTTCCTTAAGGAGGTATCTTCCCATCCCTAAAAGAACAAGAAAACCAAAAAGAAAAGAAAAAGTAACTATCCAAAAAATCTTTCTCCTCACTACCATGTTAATTCACCCAAGTCTTCACCGATGCACTGCCTTCGAGGACAAAAGGCAAGAAAAGATGAATTTTGGTGTACGTGGTTCCTCTAAGGCTTTCGGCTTTCGCCAGAACCTCGACTTCTACCCCATCACTTCGAACTTCATCGATTCTCCGAGTGAGATGCTCTCCAAACTCTGGAACAAACGACTTGCTTTCCTCCCCTCCCTCCCCTCCTCCCCTTCCCCGCACTGCAACTTCAGCCTCCCCGGGAAGAAAATCGGGCGGAAGAGTGAACACAAGCGAAATATCCCTTATCCCCTGGCGGTAGAGGAAAATACTCACTTTCCCTTCGATGACTCCTCCTCTTCTTACAAGGCGAGGAAAATCACAGGAGATAATCCATCCCCTCTGTATTTCAGGGAAGACCTCAACGTCAAGAACAATCTCTTCCAATCGAATCCGACGATGGGGATTGTGAAGAATTGCTTCAAAAACTCGCCGCACGGAATCGGAGGTCAGAGAGGCAATATCCGATTCTCCCACCCAGAAGAATTCTTCCTTCAGGTCCATGTCTGCTCCCACCACTTTGAGTTTGACATCCACGCTTCCCGGGGATTGACGATCAATGGTACGATCGATGGCGTCAAGAACAAGGTCGGGCAAGATGTCCATGAGAATATCTTCGTCCTGGACAACTGAAAAATGGAATTCTCTCTTTTTGGTTCCCTCTTTCACCCCTATGGTGACTCTTGTGGTCTCCGGAAAAACCCCAAAGCGCCCTGCGATGCCCACACTCCGATCCTCCTCCACGACTCCCACAATTCCAAGGGGAGTACCCACCTTAAAGGGAAATTCATCCCCTTTAAGGCTGAAATTCACGTAAACAGAGGAGAGAAAGTACCGCGCCCTCCCTCGATGGAGAAAGGGATGACCGAGAGCCAAAAAGCGGTCTCCGTCCCGAAGGGTGAGCGTTCCGATACTTACAACCTCTGCATCTCCAGTTGCCAACTGAACCCCTATGGCACTTCCTGCCTCAAGAGGAACGTTCTTTTCTTCCGATTCCCCTCCAGAGAACAAACGTGGCAGAGAAAGAATCCTCCGCAGGGCATACTTTCCACCCAATCGTCTGGCAAGACGGTTTCCCGCGCGTTCTCCCATACCTATCAGGAACACTACTGACTTTTCACCAGCCTGAAGAGGTAAAAGGGCTTCTTCCTCCTGCCATATCTTGAGCATTGCCTCAATCGGCGTAACCACTCCTACTAAGTGATCCTGGGTTTCAAAGCTGTGGGAAAGAGCCCCGGCAATCCTGTTCCTAACGTACACCGGACTTCCACTCATTCCAGCAAGAATACCCCCCAGATTCTTTATCTTGTCATCGGTCACAAGAACCACAAAGTAACTGTCTGTAATGTCCTTAGCCTGAACGACATCGATAACCTCGAGAGAGAATTCCTCAACCCGGGTTCCATAAAGAACAGTCTTGCCTACCGCTTTCATGCCCTTACGAATGCCAGAGAAGGGGAAATAGGAAATTTGCTCTCCCAGAACGGGGGGAGCAAGAACAAAAAGGACGAGGGCAAACCCTACAAAAAGGGAAACCTTACGCCACCACAAAAGTCACGCATTCCTCCCTTTGGTGTAGAGGAAGCCATTTCGAAGGAACTTGAGGTAATCCAATACTTTCCCTGCTCCAAGAGCAACACAGGATATAGGGTCGTCGGCCACATACACCGGGGTTCCCAAGGCCTTAGAGAGCATCTCGTCGATTCCCCTAAGGAGTGACCCTCCACCGGTAAGGCAGATCCCCTTCTCCCCGATATCGGCAGCAAGCTCTGGAGGAGTGTGCTCCAAAACCACGCGTGCTGCCTCAACAATAGAGGAAAGGGGTTCAGTGAGACACTTATATACTTCAGAAGCAGTAAGAACTATCTCCTTAGGAAGACCAGAGACAAGGTCTCTCCCCTTCACGCGTACTGCCTTGTCCTCTTGAGGGGGAATAGCCCAACCAATTTCAATTTTGATCATTTCAGCCGTTTTTTCGCCAATGAGGAGATTGAACTTCTTCCGAAGGTGACGGACAATGGCCTCATCCATTTTATCTCCTGCCACCCTCACCGACTGACTCACCACGATCCCACCCAAAGACAAAACGGCAACGTCTGTCGTCCCCCCTCCGATATCGATAACCATGTTACCCGAAGGACCAGTAATATCAAGACCGGCTCCCAAAGCTGCCGCCATCGGCTCATCGATGAGATAGGCCTTGCGAGCTCCGGCATGATACGCTGCGTCAAGGGCGGCCCGCTTTTCTACTTCTGTGCCTCCTGAAGGAACACAGATCACCACATCAGGTTTAAAGAGACTTCGACCACATACTCGCTGGATGAAATAGGTGAGCATCTTACGGGTGATTTCGTAGTTACTGATGACACCATCTCGAAGAGGTCGATGGGCCACAATGTGCTCGGGAGTTTTCCCAATCATCTCCCAAGCTTCTCTCCCCACTGCAAGAACCTGGTTCGAATCTTTGGCAAAAGCCACCACTGAGGGCTCATTGAGTACAACTCCCCGTCCGTGAAGGTAAATGAGGGTCGTGGCTGTCCCAAGATCAATACCCAATCTTTTGTTCCACATGCTTATTCCTCCCACTCAACTATGCACTCTTTCCACCGAGGCACCCAAGGCTCGAAGTTTTGATTCAAGACCCTCATACCCTCGGTCAATGTGGTGTACACCATTAACCTCTGTAGTACCCTCGGCAGCAAGACCAGCAAGTACCAGAGCTGCTCCGGCCCGAAGGTCTGTGGCCGTTACTTGGGCACCGGTAAGCTTTTCCACTCCCACTACCACCGCACTTCGCCCTTCTACCTGGATTTTGGCTCCCATCCTCTCTAACTCTCCCACATGGGCAAAGCGACTCTCAAAGACAGTCTCAGTGATAACACTTACTCCATCCGCAAGGCAAAGAAGGGACATAAACTGCGCCTGCATATCTGTAGGAAAACCGGGGTAGGGCATGGTTTTTATGTTTGTAGCCTTAGGCCGTCTTTGCATTGTGACTCTCACTGCATCCTCCCCCACTTTCTCCACCTCTGCCCCGATCTCCTCAAGTTTCGTCAGTACCGAGCGGAGAAGGGAGGTTTCGATTCCTCTCACTACTACGTCTCCTCGGGTGATAGCTGCAGCAACACAAAAGGTCCCCGCTTCAATGCGGTCATTCATGATGGTGTACTCACCACCCTTGAGGTGTTTGCTCCCCCGCACTACAATCGTATCGGTACCCGCCCCCTCGACCGAAGCCCCCATGAGAGTAAGAAATCGAGCAAGATCCACTACCTCTGGTTCTCGGGCTGCGTTGGCAATGATGGTCTCCTCTTCTACTGTGGCAGCAAGCATCATAATATTTTCCGTCGCCCCCACACTGGGAAAGTCAAAGTACACTTCTCCACCATGGAGTTTACCTGACCAGGCCTCGATATACCCAGAACGCATGGAAACCTCGACTCCAAGATGGGTGAACCCCTTAATGTGGAGATCGATAGGACGCGACCCGATGGCACACCCCCCGGGAAGCGGAACTTGAGCCCTTCCAAGACGAGAAATCAGAGGACCAGTAACCAAGAAAGAAGCTCGCATCTTTCGAATAAGCTCATAGGGAGGCTCTGACCGAGAGAGACCTGCAGGAACAACGCGGTAGGAATGCTTCCCAAGCCGTTCAATCGAAACCCCTAAGCTCTCAAGAACCATGACCATGGTGCAAACATCAAGGAGATCCGGTACATTGTGAATGATCGAGGGAGCATCACTCAAAAGAGTAGCTGCCAGAACAGGCAAAGCAGCGTTCTTCGAACCTCCTGCTTCAACCACTCCCCGCAGAGGTCGAAGTCCAAAAATCCGAAGGTACTCTTTCACTTCTCCTTCGTCCTTCTGTCCGTCCATATTCATGCCTTTCTAATTATACTCAACCTTATTCGTTATTGCCATCTGTTGATAGCCCAACAAGGCAAGACCTCTGGGTAGTCCTTCTTCTTTTAGGTACCCGGGCTTCTTTCCCCTATTCCTGTGAGATTTCCTTTTATTGTACACCCCTTTGGTCCAGTGCTCGAGATGTTCCCTCACAGTTTCGAGACTGACTTCCTCCTCATAATTATAGTTTTTGTACCATCCCTAGCATGAAACCAGCCTTGAATGCATGGAAGAGCCTGTGCGTAAAAACCACTTCTTCGATCTCGTCCACGAGGAGTACCACTGTCCCACTCTTCAGGGCCAAGAAAGCCTCATCTTGCGGCTGAAAAGAAATCCCTGCAGGGCTCTAATTTGTGGAGGTCTTCCCTTTCTTTTTATCTGGCTTTTTCATCTTCTACCGCGTAGGTGTATTCCCTGAGATAATCACATGCGTATATTTCCGAGCGTTCTCCTTTCCCTTACCAGAAGGGATGCTCTCTTTTCTCAAGGCACGCTTTCACAACATCAACTGTTGAAATACCCCCTTGTCAAAACAGAACTTTTGAGCATGAGATAGATTAATCAAAGTTCAAACTCCAATTTGGTTACAGAACCCTTCCCCAGGGCAACGTCGAATCCGTTGCTGTTTTCACTATATAATTTGCCGTTCACAAAAGCTTTCTTATATCCAATTGGGAACAAAAACTGAATTGTCTGATCGACGATTGACGAAATCTCAGCCATCGCTTTTCCAGCTTCGATATCCCACTCCATCTTCTCGATCTTAGCAAACGTGTAGAGCCATATGCCTTTGACCGAACCCTTGCTTAAATCCTTCGGCAGTGCCGGCAGCAGCTTTATAAAGCCTTCGTCTGAGTACACGAACATCTCAAGCACCATGGCGGGCATTGCGCCAAGTAAGTCGGGACACCACACACGGTAGGGGTAGTGAACCGTGGTGAGTGCACGAGTCACGTAGCCATGTTCCAGGAGTGTACGCAGGTTGTGCATCGCGTCGGGAAGGTCATTAAGCCTTACAGCTGTGAAATACCTGTGGATGACACCATGTGCCGAGTCATCCTGGTGTGCACGCTTGCGATTTGAAAGAATGAAGGGTCTTACAAGCTCAGGCGTCTTTTCAGGCGAAATGGCGCGTCCTGGCCACACGTCATAATGGTGTGAAACGTGCCTGTGGTTATAGTTTTCGCCGGAATACTTGAAGGACCATTCCTTGACAGCACCGTCTTCGTCGAGCAGGTAGTTCGGCAATTTTTTACGCAGTTCCACCCACTTCGGGAAGTCAGGCTCATCGAGGTCAAGTGTCTTACAGGCCTTTATGAGATTATCAAGTACTTCGCGGCAGATCATAATGTCCATTACCGCGTTAACATTTATAGCATGCACGTCTTTGGGGAACGGTACATGATAGTCGTTCATTGAGGGATTTTCGGGTGAATAGCTTAGGTAAAAAATAACCCTACCGTCTTCATCAGTGTCAGTCAGGTAGTCCAGATAGAACTGCGCGATCTCCTTAAGACCAGGAATGACACGGTTACGCAAAAATTCCTTGTCGCCGGTCACGAGATAGTAATCCCAGAATTCATGGTAAATCCAGCCCAGCATACCCGTCCAGCAGTGATGAGGATATACGATCGAGAACTGGTAGAGCTTGCCAGAGTTGTAATCACAGTGTACTGGGCCGAGCGCACCGCGAGCACCGTACAAGCGCTTCGCGTTGAGACGGAAATCGTCAAATTTGCTCTCAAAGAACCTGAAATAGGTTTCCATGACCTCGTGCAAACCGGTCATGTTACCAGCACATACCTGCAGGTTGGTATTGATATTGTGCTGGAAAAGAAATGGCGGATCGTTACCCGTGTGGGTAATCACGTAGAAGCGACCCATGTCGTAAAGCTTTTCTAACAGCATTGGGCAGAGCTCACCACCGCTGCGCTGCTCGTTCAGCAACTCTTCAGCAGAAAGCGCCCAGTCACCTTCGAAGCTTACGGCAGAACGTCCCATCATTGGCTGTAGATGCATCCTGTTGGCTTCAAGCATGTCCTTGTAAGAATCGGTAATGAGCCTTACGTCTGCGAGCACCTTGTCGGACAGCTCGTGTTTGTAACCCTCCTCATATTTGATGGTGCGCGACAAAATCACGACATTCGTCGCGTTTTCTACGGTAATATAGCCGATGTAACCATTTACCCCGCAGACCACTTCGCCATCAGTTTTAATTACCGATGCACAGCAATAGCCACGCGTGCCAAACTGCGGATCATACGCAAGAGAAACCGTACAGCTATCCGGCGTAGCATTGATAACAACGTCACTACCTTTGATCTTGTACATTTCTAAAAAGTCAATAAGAACGTGTTCATGGAAATAATCTTCCGCTTCATAACCGCCAGGCGCGACGAAACGCATGTTCACGTCAAATTCGCCGCCATTTTGGCGCTTGATTTCATGTACAACTACGTCCTTTGGGAACGAAACGAAAGAACGGCGAATGATGCCACCCTTGTTATCGTCGCAGCGTACTATGATTTCGCCGGACATCATGTCGAGATAACGCAAGTAATCGTAGCTGCCCTCAGTTTCATCGAAATCAAGTAGCAGTTCCATAACTGCGTGCAGCCTCGGATGCATAAGAGGAAATTCAACCCCGAATGGCCTCCTGCCAATCAACTTATCATAACCGGCGTCCTTTGCGGCTTTGTCCAAGAACTGTGCAGCCTCGACGAATTCACCCTGCAAAAGCAACTTTCTACATTCCGGGATGACATATGCAATGTCAGGAGGATCAGGCGCTTCCTTCCATCTCATATCCATGGCTCGTTCGTGCTTGTAGATGATCCTTTCGTGGTATGGATCACCAGTGATATGAATGCGCTGTTTGCCATTTCCGGTCACCATAGCATCTATATCAGCTTTTGCTGGGTAGAGGCTGCTCACGCTTTTTCTCGGCAGTAGCCCACGACGCTTCTCAAGGCTCATAGGCGCATACTTAAACTTGTACGGGATAGCTTTTATACCATAACTGTTTGTCATACATATGCACCTCCTTCTTTAACCATATTCAGGCTAGTCCTTGAGACCGAGCTCAGCTCCAAGAGGCAATGAACCGGCATGAAGTGCCAAATCCCCCTTTCGATATCTTATACCACCCTTAAGATAATTTCAAATCCCTTAGAATCTTACTCCATACCCAACTAAACAACAGTGTCGATTTCATCAAAGAGCACAGAGGGAATCTCAAGAAAGGCATCTTCGAGGTACTCCTTTGCATTCCAAGGTTGATGGAGCACTTTAATCTCTAAGCCATCAACTAAAATATGAGCATAGAGCTTGTTGCCTTTTTGGGCGTATCGTCCCCATTCGAGCCCCAATGAACCAATCAATCCGACTCATTCTCTTTTCACCTCTCTCGTGTACTTGTGGCACTTCACCAAAACTCTTGCCAACTCTATTTCCTCTGGAACTCTCTCAGCACACACCTCAAGGACTCCGGGACATCTCTCGGAAAACTTGCAATTTCCTTTAAGGTATTCTCCTTCCTCTTCCAAGAGGGTAATACGTTCGGTGAATCTTTGTTCTGGGTCAGGCTGGGGAACAGATTCAAAAAGAAGCCTTGTGTAGGGGTGGCGGGGATGGTCAAGAACCTCCTCCACCCTTCCCATCTCCACGATGTTCCCTCGAAACATCACTTTTGGACTTCTCCCGAAAAAGTGGAGGCAATATTAAGCTAACCCATACTGC